>DCKG01000005.1:0-160075 GCA_002320605.1 Bacteroidales bacterium UBA1680
CTTTTCTACGAAATTCGCATCTCCACAGAGATATTCCTACTACCCTGGCACTCCAATATGTCCTTAAGTTTTAAGCTTATGGGTAAAAAAATTTTCTTTGTGCATTCACGTAAATGTGAGTGCGATAACGATTCGGACAATAGAAGCGTCTCGAACAGCAGCAGACTCCAATTCAGGAGCATCCGTGGTTGGCGCCAAGATACAATTGAATGGCGCTTCAAGTGCGTAATGTTGTTAAATAATTTGTATAAATCCGAACTCGGCAGAGTTGTACTGTCAAGTTAAATTCAGCAATGTCGTTATGTTTAAAAAAGTACTATCGTTTATCGCGATCTTGAGTATCGGTATAGTCGCTTACGCTCAAAGGCAGGTGACCGGTACGGTTGTCGACAAAAGCGGAGCTCCTGTTCCTGGTGCATCAGTCGTTGTTTCAGGTTCTTCTGTTGGCACGATTACTGACGCAAATGGACATTTCTCCATCAATGCATCTTCTGATAAGACTCTCAATGTGTCTTCAATAGGCTACAAAGATGTCGCGGTTAAGGTCGGTGACCGCACAGTGCTGCAGATTGTCCTTGAAGAGGACAATGAACTCCTCGATGAGGTGGTTGTCACCGCCTTGGGCGTCACCCGCCAAGAAAAAACGCTTGGTTACTCTGCTACCACAATGAAGAGCGAGGAACTCCTCGCGGCAAGGACGACAAATGTCATGAACGCGATCTCTGGAAAAGTTGCCGGCGTACAGGTCCAAAGCACATCTTCCGATCCGGGTTCTTCAACCAACATCATCATTCGTGGCTTCAGTTCTATCAATGGTTCCAATCAACCGCTATATGTAGTTGACGGCGTTCCTCTCAGCAGCGGAAGCGTTTCGTCCGCTTCTGAAGACAAATCTTCGCAAATAGCCGGTATCTCGAACATCTCTCCGGAGGACATCGAGTCCATGACCATCCTCAAGGGTGCGGCCGCCACGGCTCTTTATGGCAGCCGTGCAGCCAATGGCGTCGTTGTAGTGACAACCAAGTCCGGCAGGAGGGGAGAGGCGAGAAACTTTTCCTTAGAGTACAGCGGCGGCCTTCAGCTTCGTCAGCTTTCAACGCTGCCTACTTTGCAGAATAACTTCGGCCAAGGCTGGAACGGCACCCAGACTTACATCGAGAACGGCTCATGGGGACCGAGGCTCGACGGTTCCACCCAGGTCTACGGTCCTGTCTGGAATCACCAGCAGCGCATTCATGAGTTTTCTGCGAAAAAGAACAACATCAAGGATTTCTTCGAGCTTGGCGTTTCCCAGAATCACAATGTCGCTTTCAGCGGAGTCTCCAACGACAACAAGGTTTCCTACTATCTGTCATATTCATATAACAATGACGATGGAATCATGCCTGATGACCATGATGTCTTCAACAGGAACACCATAGCTGCGAGAGGCTCATTCGAGGCGACAAGATGGATGAAGATTTCATCTTCCATCAACTTCGCAAGATCAATAAGCAAGGTCGTCGATACCGACCAGGGTACTTCCGTAATCGACGGACTCTATGAGTTCCCTCGTGACATTTCTCTGGTGGACATGAAAGACCTTTCTGTCGCGTTCAACACTCCAGAGGCATATTTGACGCCTTACGGAATCACCAATCCATATTGGGCTCTCGAGAACAACTATGACAAGACCGAGTCCAAGCAGATCAATGGAAAGATTCAGCTTGACATCACTCCAATCGAGAATCTTGTCCTTACTTACAGAATGGGATTCGACTACACCAACTATAACAGGAAGAGTGGCATCCCGCAGATTAAGCTCGATGACGCCCTCATCAACGATGACATGGGTTATGCCCCTAGCCACATGAACAAGAATGGTTCAGTTACTGCAAGTTTCGGAACCTTGTACGAGATCAACCACGACTTCCTTGCCAATTACAACAAGAAGTTCCTCAATGACAAGCTCGACCTCACTGTGCTTGCAGGTGCGAACATCAATGAAAGGGGCACCTCCTCTATGGGCGCTACCACCAGCACACTCACGTTCAACACTGGTTTCTGGGACCTTAGCAATGGGGCGGATAAGACCTCAATCTCTGAGTTGGCTACTAAGAGACGCCTCATCGGTCTGTTCGCAGATGTCACTCTGGGTTGGAATGACGAGCTATATCTGGATGTGACTGCCAGAAATGACTGGTCCTCAACTCTTCCTATCGATGACAACAGCTATTTCTACCCTGGAGTAACCCTAAGCTGGATTTTCTCCAACAGGTTGAAATGGGAGCCTCTTTCTTTCGGAAAGCTTCGCCTTGCCTACGGAAAGACAGGTAACGATGCCAGAGTTTACCAGACCCGGGCAAACTACACCCAGGCTTTTTCCAACGGCTACTACGCTGGAGGCGGACTTGAATTCCCTCTTAACAATCTCAATTCATTCATCCTAGCGGCATCTAAGGGTAGTGTCAATCTAAGCCCAGAAATGACCACTGAGTTTGAGGTCGGTACAAATCTCCAGTTCTTCAATGGACGTTTCGGCATCGATGCCACCTATTACGACAGGAAGACCGATGATCAGATCTTCACTCTCCCTACCGAACCGGCGACGGGTTACACCTCCATGGTAACTAATTTCGGAAAGGTGTCCAACAAGGGTGTGGAGCTGGTTTTGAACACGGTTCCTGTCAGAACCAAAGACTTCACCTGGGAACTCAATTTTAACTGGTCCAAGAACTGGAATAAAGTCAATTCCCTCCCTGAGGGCCTTGAGGGTGGCAGAAGCCAGATTGCCCGCTTCTCCGCTGGCGATGACGCAGTTTATGTCTTTGCCGAGGTAGGCAAGCCACTGGGACAGTTCTATACTTACCTCCCGACCTACAATGATAAGGGACAGATTGTTGTCGATTCTGACGGTTATCCAATAAAGGGAACAGAAGTACAAAATACCGGGAAAAATTTCCAGAATGACTGGAACGGCGGAATCAGCACCAACCTGAGCTGGAAGGGCATAACTCTCAGTGCAGTCCTTGACGTGCGCATGGGTGGCTACATGTTTTCTCGTACCAAGAACCTCATGCAGTTCACCGGCAACGGAATCGTCACCACTTACAACGACCGTAATCCTTTCGTGATTCCAAACTCAGTTTACAAAGATGGCACTCCGAATACCTCTCCTATCTATTTGTTCAACAGTAGTTACCAGAATTATTTCAACAAGCATGGAGCAGGACAAGAAGGGGAATTCTATCTCATCGACCGTTCATTCGCCAAGCTGCGTAATATCAGCATTTCCTGGAATCTTCCAAAGAAATGGGTGAGCAAGACAAGTCTTTCTGCGATCTCGGTCAGCGCATTCTGCAACAACGCATTTGTATGGACTGCGAAAGACAACTACTACATTGACCCTGAGACTACTTCCTATAATGCCTATGGAGACCTTGCGGCTCAGTTCGGAGAACTTTACTCCAATCCTGCAAGCCGTATCTGGGGCTTCAACCTGAATTTGAAATTCTAATAAAGGAGGACAATTAACATGAAAAAGATAATATACATAATATCTGTTCTCGCAGTTGCTTCTTCCATCAGTTCATGCCGCGACTATCTTGACATCAACACCAATCCTAACCTTCCGGATCCTGCTAACATTTCGACCAGCATGATTCTCCCTGGTGTCGAGGCAGCTCTTGCGACAAGCTATGGGGACTTTCTACGCATAACCGGAGGCTACTTCTCAGAACAGTATGCGCAACTCTTCGGTACATCAAACTATATCGATTTTTCTCAGTTCACGATGAGCTCCACGCGCTCAAGCGGAACATATTCACAGCTCTTTCAGAAAGTTCTTGTCAATTGCAAGACCATCAGGGAAAAAGCTTCTGCGGAAGAAGACTGGGGAACCTACCTTGCAGCAACAACTTATATGGCCTTTACATACCAGGTTCTTGTGGACTGCTATGGCGAGGTCCCTTACGAAGAGGCTCTGAATGACTCAAATCTGGCTCCAGCCTACGATGAAGGACTGACAGTCTATAATGGCATATTGGCCGACCTGGACGACGCTCTTTCAAAAGCCAAGGCGGATCAGTCCGTCGCCACCAACCTGCTGTATCCTTCAGGCTCTTCCTCTCAGTGGATAGCTTTCGCCAACACAGTGAAGCTCAAGATTCTGATGCGCATGTCCAGTACCCAGGATGTCAAGAGCCAGCTGGCTGCCCTGATAGGCGAGAACAATTTCATCACGTCGGATGCCCAGTATGCCGGATGCTGGTCCAATGCTCAGAATCAGGCAAGCCCGTACTACTCGGAAGAATTCGCCCCTTGGCATTCTCAGGACAACGTCTGCGCAAACGTGGCGCTCATCAGAACCATGATCGAATATGATTCCGATGGCAACGTCCTCTATCAAGATCCACGTCTTGAGACCTATTTTGAAAAAAACAGCAGCAATGCCTTTATTGGTGGCATTTCAGGTACCAACTTTGCCGCAACAGCACCTGCCCCTTACAATTCGGCAGCCGGCCTGTGCCGCCCAAAGATAGCATTCGACACTCCTGTCTCCGTGATATCTCTGGCAGAAGTTGAATTTTTCAAGGCCGAGTACTATGCTCGTTATGGTTCCGCATCGGACGCAGCAGATCACTATGCCGCCGCAATCCGCGCATCATTCAGTTCCGCTGGAGTAGATGGAGCGGAAGACTACATCGCAAGGCATCCGTTCAATTCCGCATCTTATGCTCAGTCGATCGGTGTGGCAAAATGGGTCGCACTTGCCGGAAGCAACAATTTCGAATCCTATTGCGAGCTTCGTCGTCTGGGCTATCCTGCCTTCGGAACCGTGCAGGGAAGTGACATGTGGGACGGCGCCAATACGGTAAAGGTCTCCAACTATGTTTATGGCACCCTTTACACTCCTTATCAGGCATTTGCCCAAGTAGGTGACAATCACCTGCTTGCGCGTTGGCCATACGCACAGGCATCCCAGTCCCGCAACACCAACACTCCAGCATTCAAAGGTTATACGGTACCAGTGTTCTGGGCTAATTAAAACGAAAGCATCATGAAAAAGATATTTTACATAGCATTTTGCGCTCTCTCTGCAATTGCCTTTGGCAGTTGCCAGAACATTACCACGGACGGCGTAACTGGAATAACTTATTATCCCGTCATCACGCTTGAAGGAGACTCTCAAATAATAGTTCAGAAAGGTACGCAATACAACGAACCTGGCTATACTGCTGTCCTGAACGGAGAGGATGTCACAGCCAGCGTTGAAGTGGCAACCAATCTGAACACCAGCAAGTCCGGAGTCTATTCAGTGACTTACAAATGCGTAAACTCCGATGGTTTCAGCGCCACTGCAAGCCGTAAGGTCATCGTTCTTGACCTGAAAGATGCTGTGGAAGGCTTATATCTGACTTCCGCGGATTCTTACAGAGACAGGGAAGGTGCAATCACCAAATATGGCAGTTCATTTGAAATTCTCGTCACAAACAATGGCGACGGTACCTACAGTTGTGACGACCTGCTCGGTGGCTACTACTGCCAGAGGCAAAACTATGGAACCAAATACGCATTGGCAGGCACTTTCTCTCTTGATGGCAGCGGAAACGTGAAGTACATCAGCAGCTTTTTGTCAGGATGGGGAGATTCCGCCACTGACATGACCGGAACTTTCAATGCGGAAACGAATACCTTCGATATCTGCACTGTCTATGCCGGCATGAATTTTTATGTTATAATGACAAAGAAATAAAATCATGAAAAGACTTTTTAATATACTGCTCGTCGCCTTTGCGCTATTTGCAATGGCTTCTTGCGCAAAAGATAAAATTGGCGGAACTGCGACTGAGAAACTTGCCGGGCAATGGTATGTGCAGGCTGATGCCGTGGACAGCGACGGTAAGGTAATATCCGAGGATCCTTATGGCAATGGAAGATTCCGCATTCTTACATACAACACGTCGGAGAATACCACTACGGATCTTTTCGTAGAAGATGATCCTAAAAAATTCTGGAACTTCAAGGTCAAGACAAAATGTGATCTTTCCACGATGACGTTCAGCGTCGATAAGGGAACAAATCTGAAATATGAGTCAGAGGTAACGATCGTCGGAGGAAAGATTGTAATAAATGGGACAAAAACCCCAAGCGGTCAGCCTGCCGACTACATTGAGATGCTGGTTCGTTTCAGCGATGACGAGAATGCGCCTGCCAAATATGAATATCTCAAATTATCAGGCTGGCGGTACACTGGTTTCACCAATGATGACTAATCTATAGCTTTCATCCAAGAATAGCACACATTCGAAGAGGGATGGCAGAATGGCCGATAGGCCGTGCTGCCATCCTATTATTATATTGACGACGGCTATCATTGAAAATCGATTATTTACTAATCAGATTGAATCCCGGCGATGCCCATTCTGCCATGGAGCCTAGGTTGTCGTAAATCAGATAACCTTCGAGATCGGGACGAGAGAGGATGAAAGACTTGGCTTCATCCAAGCCGATAACCATGCAATATGTCGCGAAGGCATCGGCATCTGTCGCATTCGAAGCCACGATGGTAGCGCTCAGCAGGTTATGACTCACCGGGTAGCCTGTGCGCGGGTCGATGGTGTGGGAATATTTCTTTCCGTCTTTCTCATAGAACTTCCGGTAATTTCCAGAAGTCACGACCCCACATCCAGCACCATTCCCTTGCCATACACCATCAATATCCTGACCAGGAAACACGTTCCCATCCACAGGCCTGTCGATTGCAATCGTCCACGGCTTCCCATTCGGATTCAACCCTTCGCAATATATCTCTCCGATGTCCACCAGCATATTCCTCACCCCGATAGAATGCAAGTACGAAGCCACCACATCAGCCGAGTAGCCCTGAGCAATGGCATTGAAATTCAAAACGCCATGCTCGTCCAAATGCCCCATTCCGCACACTGACAGAATGCTGTCAATCTTCTCATGAGACGGCAGAGAATCGGTGGTGAACCCGAAGCCCCACGCATCGAAAAGCGGTCCAGCAGCCACATCAAGAGCACCTCCTGTCACGTCAAAATATTCCCGGGACCTTTTCAATACATCCTTGAACATCTCATTAAGCACGACCGCCTCCCCCGCATTGCGCCTGCTCAAGATAGATTTTTTATTGTAGCCAGACAGCGTCGTATCAATCAGGGTGAGTATCGAGTCAATAGAAGAGCGAATAGCCTCGGGTTTAGCCTTGACACCCCTGATGTTCATTTTCACTGAATATGTCCCTCCTTGCGCCTGACCGGTGACCTGAATATATTCAGGCCCCTTGGAGCAAGACACTGATAACGCCATGAGGAATATCAACGATAATTTTTTCATATTCTTACATCCGCAGCGGATTTACGGCCGCGAATTTACAATATTAGCAATTTTGCCGTAATCTTCATTAGATGTTGGACTAGTTTTTGTTGTTGAATCGGCTTGCTAAAAAAATATTGACTATCTTTGTTCACGATATGCGAAAATTAAGGAATATATTATTGATGGCCATGCTGCTGCCAATGGTATTGGTTTCTTGCCATCATAAAAAAGATACCAGCACAGACGCCAATTACATGAGCGGCACGCTGACCTTCTCCATTCCGGATTTTGTAGGCAAGGGAGAGACGCTCACCCTCACCCCGACCGGAATCAAATCTCCGACATCTGGAATAGGATACAGCTGGAAGCCTTCATGGAGCAGTACCAGAGACACCACGAAGACGAAGGAAGGCACAGGGGACGGAAGCTGGGATTGCACGACCCCTTCAGCGGTCGGCAAGTACACCGTCTCTTGTTCCGCTTTCGCAGACGATTACTCCTCAACGTCGGCGACGAAAACCATTTACGTAGTAGATCCAACCATCGACTCTACCGTATCAGGCCTCGGGTTCAAGGATTCCCCTTATGTCACTGACTCAAGAGATGGAAAGACGTATTTCACGACCACCTTCGGCGGCAACACATGGATGAGGGAGAATCTTGGATATAAAGCGGCAGGAAGCATTTCATACTACAATTGCGAAATCATGGACGACATTTTCGGGCGGTACTACACCTGGAATGATGCCCGGACCGCCTGCCCTTCAGGCTGGCACCTGCCTTCCGACGAAGAGTTCTGCCAGCTTGCAGACTCAGTAATAGCAGATGGCACGATCTTCACTAAAGGAAAAGATTTCAAGAACGCCTCTGGCGGCATGATGGCTAATGCCTATTTCCTTGGCAGCAAGATGTGGGAATATTGGCCGCAGGTGAACATCACGAATAAGAGCGGAATGTCTGTGATACCTGTAGGCTACGTTACCGCAAGGGACAACTCCTACACGTTCAAAGGAATAAATAATTACGCCGTGTTCTGGACATCAAGCAGCCCTGATGATGGCACGGCTTTATTGCGTCTCATCTACGTAGATGAGCCAGATGTCCATTCTCAAGTAATGGATAAGACATTTTATGCTTCAGTGCGCTGCGTGAAGGACTAACGCAAATCTGTCACTACATAATTTGAAGGAATTTCCTCGTCGAAGCGGAATGCTGCTCTCGACGAGTTTTTTTCTGCGGTCTTGAATCCGGAAATAGTGAAAACGCACACGGAACCGTCATTCAGCTTGACTTCCAGCCCCACAAGATCCAAGGTACTTTCCTTGAAATAAAGTTTCAGCAAGGAAATCTCTGTCATCGAACTAACTTCGCTCTTCGGAGAAAGGATTGACGTGGTTACCACTTTGCCATTGAATTTGGAAGTGCCTCCTGATGTCTCGGAGAAGCCCTTGTCCAAAGAAGCCACCAACAGAGCCGGATTGGATGCGAAATCTTCCTCTGAATCCTCGACTGGCTGAATCAGAATTTCTTCCGCCGACCTGTCAACCGTCCAGCTAGTGGAGCCATCGCACCATATCTCGAGGCCGTTGCCATTGAGCCTGAAAGCATCGTCCTGTAATGTAACGTTCCCATTGCCAGTTATTTTCGAACCCTCCCTGTTCGTCACGAATGAATATTCAAACGAGACCTGCGAGAGAGAAACTTTGGCCAGGAATGCAGAGAGTGACTTGCTGGAGGCATCCGCAACCAAAGAGACTACAGCGAAAACGATGACGTAAAATATTCTTGAATATATTGTTTTCATGGCAACGATGGAAATTACAGAAGTTATGCCAGAAAGTGCCTATTGCTGACGATATGCCTCCAGCACTTTCTCAAGTTCCTCCAGACTTGAAATCAACACCTGGCGAGGCTTGGAGCCCTCTTGAGGGCCAACGATTCCGGCAGCCTCCAGCTGATCCATTACTCGGCCAGCCTTAGCATAACCCATTCCTAAGCGTCTTTGCAAGTCAGAAGTTGAGCCTCGCTGGGTCGTGACAACCATCTTGGCTGCCTCTTCGAAACGCTCATCGAGACTCTTCATGTCTATCATGCCGCCATCACTCTCGTCCGACTGCTCGTCAACGGAAGGTAAGTAATATGGAGTGTTATAACTTTTCTTGTAACCATCCTGCGCGCTGACAGCCTTGGTGATTTTCGCTATTTCCTCGTTAGAGACTAAGGCACACTGGACACGCTCTGTCTCAACTCCGGCATAATACAGCATGTCTCCCCTTCCGATAAGCTTCTCGGCTCCGGGAGAATCAAGAATCGTCGCTGAATCTATCCTCGAAACCACTCTGAACGCTATTCTAGTAGGGAAATTCGATTTAATGAGACCAGTAATCACATCAACAGAAGGCCTCTGAGTAGCGATAATCACGTGGATGCCAGCCGCACGTCCTTTCTGAGCCAGACGAATGATGGACGTGGAGATGCTTCTCGCAATGGTTTTCGCCTCCCCGGTAGCCCCGACCGACATAGTCAGGTCAGCATATTCATCAATCACCACGACGATATATGGCAAGAAACGATGCCCTTCATCAGACCTCAAGTGATGGTGATTGTATTTATCGTTATACTGGCTGATTTTCTGCACGTATGCCTTGCTCAGCAGCTCGTACCTGTTATCCATCTCCTTGCATAGAGAGCGCAGGACTTTCTCCGCCAGCTTAGGATTCTTCACGATGGCGTTCACCCTCTCCTCTTCCTCGTCATGGAAATCTGGAAGGACAGCCAGATAATGATGCAGCAGGCGCTCGTAAGCGCTGAACTCCACCATCTTAGGGTCGATGAACACGAATTTAAGCTCCGAAGGGTGCTTTGAGAATAACAACGAAGAAACAATCACGTTCAGGCAGACAGACTTACCCTGCTTAGTCGCACCGGCGACCAGCAGATGGGGAGCCTCAGCCAAATCGAACACCTTCACTTTCTGCTGAATCGTATAACCGATGGCGACCGGGAGCTCCGCCTTGCTTGTTCTGAAAGCCTCATCGTTCAGAACGGCACGTAAAGGCACTATTGATGGATTATCATTCGCAACCTCTATTCCGACAGAGTCTGGTAATGTGATCACGCGCACGCCTTTAGCATGAAGATACATTCCGATGTCCTCCTGAATCCGCTTGATGCCGGCAATCTTCACCCCCGGGGCAGGATAGACCATGTAAAGCGTCACCGTAGGGCCTACGACGGCTTTCACGTCTTGCACCTGAATCTTGAAGTTCTCGAGCGTAGCTCGTATCTTATTGTTATTGCGAGTTATTTCCTCGTTGGAGACATCCCTGCGAGTAGATTCGTGAACTTCCAGCAAGTCCAGGCTGAGCGGCTTGTAATCAGGCAGCTCGCTCTTGCTGTCGTATGGCTCCAGCTCTTTCTTGATCTCCGTGGAAAGACCCTCGCCGCGTTGGATTTCTAAAGTTCCCTCTGCCTTGGCTTCTTCAGATGGTTCCGGCTTTGCCTCCGGCTGGCCATCGAATCCTGAGAGATTGATTGAAGAATCTCGTTCTGGATTTGCTTCTGGCTCCTTGTCGGTATATCCATTTACTTCTTCTGGCTCCTTGAAGAACTTCTTTCTCTTCTCGATCACTGGCTCTTCGCTCGGTTCTGGCTCGTTTTCGTCTTCTGGATTATCTTTTCCAATGCCAGCCATCCAATGCTTGAACCTGGAGCTTGCGAAGAGCAACCAGAGGATTACCGCCGTAACCAGAATGACTCCCGTCACGATATTCCCAAGCAGGTTCGTCACCCAGCTTACAGAAGAAGCCCCGCATTGCCCCCCTAAGCCGCCACCGAAAGCATTATTGAAGCCAGTCAGGTTCGAGATGAAAGCCAGAATGAAAGATGCTATGAGAGCCCCCGTGAGCGTCAAGAGAATTGTTCTCAGCATTGAGTAATGCCAGCGCTTAAGCAAAAGCCTCATAGAGATGGCAAAGAGAATAAGGATAAGGGCGAAACTGCCAAGCCCGAAACATTGAGTGATTAGGAAATATGACCACTTGAAGCCTAGCTTGCCACAGATGTTCGAGACCTCTATCGACTTATCAGAAATCTCTGTAGACAAGAGGCTCTGGTCTGTTTTCCAAGTGAATAAGTATGAGACGTTGGCCAAGAGAGTAAATATGGCGAAGACGGCAATGAGAAGTCCCGTGATTTTTATAACCCTCTCCTTGTCGTCATCGTCTAAATCTCTCCAGAACGTGAATAACCTCATTTCCTATTCCTATGTTTCTTCTGATTCTTGTTATGATTCTGTCCGATTCCAAGATTCAGGCCTGGACGCGAGAAGTTAGCGTCGTCTGATATCTTCGACAGCTCCAAGTCCGCAGGAACACGTATGCGGCCATTAGAAAGCTTTTCGATGTCTGCGAATATGGTTTCGTCAGCCACGCTGTCCTTGTTCCAAATAAGGTATTGCTGCCTCATGTATATTGCCAGAGAGCGTAGCATAACCCTCTTCATCTCGCCTTCCGGTTCTTCTGCGATCAGGTCTATTATGCTTTCTATGTTCCTGCCGTAATGAGTTGCGCGAATAGGTTTCTTATTCAGAGGAATCTTCATAGGGGGAACTTCCTTCGCCTTTTTTTCTGGCATAGGGTATGGCGAATCAATGTCTAAATCGTAATCAGCTATCATATAGAGCAAATCCCAGAGCTTGTGCTCATAATTCTCCTGAGACTTAACGCTCGGGTTCAGGAACTCCATCACCTTCACTACCGCCCTTGCCTGCTCGGAACGCTTCGCCTTATCTGGAATTCTATTCAGCTGTTCCACCATTTCCAAGACATTGCGACCATATTCAGGCATCTCAAGCTTCTCACGTTCAGTGTTGTAATAAAGCTTTATCGTATTTTTTCCAGACTCCATATTCATAAATTGTTGTCAATTTGCAAATATAAGAAAATTATTCTACCTCATCTGCCGGCACATACCAAATAGCCCCTTCGACCTGCGAATATCCCATGCGCTTATAGATATTCATATATTTTGACATCTGAGACTTGTGGCGAGTGTTTTTCTCGCCGAACTTGTAATCCACGATGGCCACCTTCCCATCATGGATGATGACCCTGTCTGGCCGGCACTCTTCTCCGTCAGCATCGAATAGGGATGTCTCGGTGAAGATTTCCGCCCCTCTTTCAGGAAACCACTCCGGATGCGCGGCGATTCTTTCCTTGAGAAGTTTCATGTCCGCTTCTGCGTTCTCTTTGTCTACATCCCCAGACTGCAAAGCCTTTTCCACAGCCGACTGAACGTCACCAGGGGTTATCACAGAGGCAAGGATATTATGCAGGACAGTGCCATTGCGGACAGCCTCGTCGCGAGCCTTCGCTTCCTCTGTGAAAAAATCTGATGAATCCATGCTGAGCCGAAGCCTGAGGTCACCACGGCCACTACCCTCGTCAAAATCAAGAGGGAAGGAAGGAAAGCCAGGAGTCCTGACCTGCGACTTCTCGCCATCCCTATCCATCTTGGAAAAATCATAGCTAGCTCCTTTCATGAATATGATGTCTTCCCCTTCCGAACTCTTCGTGAATCCTTGAGCATCGGATACCATGAAACTCTCCAATATTCCGGCAAGGCTCTTGAAGCTGCCATCCTTCATGGTCCCGCCACTCTCTGCTATGACCGTAAGTCCTTTTGAAGCACGAGTAAGAGCCACGTAGAACGTATTGATGTTGTCTACATGCTGCAGGAAGACTTCGTTCCTATACTCATCTTCGAAAATCGTGTCTGAACTGCTACCAGAGAGCATAAAGTTGAACGCAGCCTTTCCTATGCCCTCCAATGGGGTTCCATCTACTCTCGGAACTATCCAGCGGTCCGTCTTTCGGAACAAGCCCACTTTTTCGGCAAACGGGAATATCACGTATGGGAATTCCAAGCCTTTAGATTTATGGATGGTCATGACCCGCACCGCATTCTCGTCTCTTGGGGAACTGACTTTCGGAGAATCCTCGCCCCACTGCTTCAAGAAAGCATTCAGGGAATTGCCGTTCGTGGCCGAAAAATCTTGCACGTAATCCATGAAAGACTGAATATAAAGCACTTCATCCTCGAAATCCTCCTTGCTCATTTTCTCTCGGATTTTCCTGAGCAGTATCTCGCATAGTTCCAAGAGGCTGTGGAATTGAACGTTCCTGGCATCCAGCCCTGCCTCCTCTGCTATATACGAGCCTATTTTGTCTTCCGGATTATTCACCGCAGAGATCAGCGATGCAAGCTTCCTGACGACCGACGACGACTTCAAATTCAATGAATCGTCAGAGATTACGTCCAAGCCATTTTCTATAAGATAACCAGCCGTCCAGGAACCTTCTTGATTATTTCTTACCAAGACGGCTATGTCGCCAGGTTTCGCCCCTGCTTCAAGTACTTTATTAATCGTCTCCAACGTCCTGGGAAGCTCCTCCTCGGAATCGCAGAAAACAATTTCCACGTTACCTTCCTGAATATCTTTCGTACGGACCTCTTGCTCTAGCCCGCCGTAAATCGCCGATACGGAATCCGCTTTCGCAGGATCCGAGCCATCCACGGCATCGATAACCTTGGCAGCATATCGAAAAAAGGCATTGTTGAACTCCACGATATTCCTCAGGCTCCGCCAGTTGCCTGTCATCCCGCTTGGCTGCGCATTCGGAAATTCGGCCTGCACTTCCCTAGCCATCAAGTTCCAGTCAGAGCCTCGCCATCTGTAAATGCTCTGCTTCACGTCCCCGACGAGCAGATTTTCGAAGTTCTGAGAGTTACTGTTGGCTATGAGCGGACGAAAATTTTCCCATTGAATCCGAGACGTATCCTGAAACTCGTCCAGAAGGAAATGCTCGTACCTGACACCTATTTTCTCGTACACGAAAGGGGCATCAGAGCCATCAATTATGTTTTTCAGCAGAACGTTGGATTCCTCTATGCAGAGCACGTTATGCTCCCTCATCACATCCATGAAGGCCGTCGAAAGTTCGTTGGCGATACCAAGATCGTTTATCTGGCCTTCGATCTGAGCGGCCGTATTGAACACCTTTATGCCTCCGTCGTAATACGCTATAAGGTGCAGCACAGGGGGAAGCAGAGCCCCTTCTAGAGAGGCATATTTCTCCACGTCAGCCTTCTTGAACCAAGACTGGAAGTCCTCTGCCTTGCTTCTGAAAGAGTCGGTGAAGCCAGGGATGCCTCCGTAAGGATCCATGTCATCGAATTTTTCCAGTGTCTTGGACATGAACGACCGCGAAGTTACGCTAGGATCGACGCCTGCCGAAAGGAAAGCGTCCTTAACCGCCTGCACGGCATCTTTCAGCCCGCGACGGAAATCTTGCATCACCTTTCTCAATACGACCTTCATCCTTTTCAGGTTTTCCTTGGAATATGCCTTAGAGTCATCCACCCCATACTGTTCGGTCACTGCTCTGTGCTCGTCCGACTCAAGCTGAGAAGCCATATTCAGAAGATCGTCTTTCAAGCTGTACTTCTGGCCTCTTTCCAGTCTCTCCATAACGCTGTCGGACACCCATCTCAGCAATTCTGGCTGCAGTTCGGAGAGCGAGTCCAGAATCCGGTCAACGCTCTCTTCGACCAAAGAATCCTTGTCCAGCTCGACCTGATAGTTAGAGAACTGGCCTATCTCGCGAGAGAACGATTTCAGGCTCTGCTGGAAGAAGCGGTCGATGGTGCTGATGGCGAATGCGCTATAGTCATGCAATATATTGAATAGCACGGCAGCAGATTTATCCCTCAAAGCCTCTTTCGTCTGAAATTCAGAAGGCACGAACTCTTTAAGGTAGCTGGAATTTTCTGTATCTGAGGCTAACGTGTGCAGCTCTTTCAAGATTCGGCTCTTCATCTCGTCGGTGGCCTTATTCGTGAAAGTGACGGCTAGGATGTGCCTGTAGGCGTAAGGATCGTCGTTCTTCAGCAATAGCTCTATATATGTCTTGGCAAGGTTCCAAGTCTTTCCTGAACCAGCTGATGCTTTCAATATCTTAATCATAAATATTCATTTATCTTCCGCAAATATTTTTGAAACTGCACCAAGCACACACCGAAGTGGCATTCGTCCTCCGCCAGCCTACGTTCAAGTCCTGCATCTGGACAAGCGCCGAGTGCAGGAGCTCCTCGGTGCATTCATTGAATTTATGGCTCATGGGTACTTCCAGGACCTCATTCTTGAACATGCTGAGCGGCTGGTAAATAGAGTTCACTATCTGTCCCCCGCTCCAACTCGGGTCGTGGAGAACCATGTAGTCGTAAATGAATAGCTGGAAAGCGATTTTAGGCCTTTTATCATTGTCTGGAGCGAACAAAGCCTCTGCAACTGCCTCTGCGTTATCATCGTTTATGTTCATCTCGGAGTCCGCCACCTTTCCTGTCTTGTAATCAACAATTCGCACTTGGCCAGGAAGGAAGCTGTCTTTTCTGTCTATGTAGCCCACGAATTTAAATCCGTCCACTTCTGCCTCCACACGTTCCTCCAAGCCTAGTATCTTGAAAGAATTGACGTGGTGTTTTTCGAGAAGTTCTCTATCGCGCCGCAGAGTCCTCAAGACATATTGCAGGATGACGTTCTCGGTCACGAGGTCGCGACCGCTCACTTCGAATGTATGCATCTGGCTGAGTATCAAGCTCCTGATTCTTGCCTTAATATCATCTTGGCGCTTCAGCCAGAGGTCGATATATTCCTTTGTCACCTCCGTCAGCCGCCCCGGCAAGTTATCATTCCGATTCCTATCTGAAATGTCGTATGACGGATCCATCGCAGCCTCCCCTAGATAAAGTGCCTGCATAGTAGAATGGAATATATTTCCTAACGTTGGGGCATCTACATCCTCAGTCACTTCTTCCTCCTCACTGAGTTTCTTTATGCTGGAGAAATAGAACATTGCCGGGCAGTCCAGATAGCTTTTCATCGTGGAAGCCGAGAACTTGACCTCTCGCAATGCTGCCACATCACTCTCCGTCTTAGGAATGTCTGATATCTCTATGTGGCTTTTCGCTGAGGCTTTCACGAAACTTCTTTTCAGAGGCACGCCAAAATGGTATTCCAGCTGTTTGATGTAGCGGCTCTCCTCACCGACCTTCAATCCCTCGGTCCTGGAATCAAAAATCATGGTCACGGTCTCCGCTCGCTGAATCATCCTATAGAAATAATATGCCCACACGGCATCTTGTAACTCGTATGTTGGCAAGCCGAAGCCTTTTCGCAACTCCGGAGGGATGAATGAAGAGCTGACACTTCTTCGAGGGAATATGCCTTCGTTGCAAGAGAGCAGGAATATATGCTTGAAGTCCAGCGCCCTAGTTTCAAGCGGTCCCATGACCTGCAGCCCTTTCAGCGGTTCCCCATTGAAAGGCACCGAGACTGGGCCGATGAGCTGCTCGAAAAGCCGGAAATACGTAAGTGGCAGTACGGCCAGGTTGTTTGTTTTCAACTGGTTTACGGCATTGTAGGCGGCCTTCGCGAACTCCAGGTCTATCGAAGCCCCGCCACCCTCGGAAAGTATTTCAGCAATGCCGGCTATCATGCCCAGCTGATACTCTTCTATTGCAAGGATTTGCTTGTTGTCAATGGCTTTAGGATCCTTCACGGCTGCCCTGAACACCAAATCGAAAAGCGGATTGCCTCGCAGGTCGTCCTCACAGACATAGTACCTCGAATCTTTCTTTATGTCCATTGCCTTTTTCGCAGCCTCATCGTCTTCTGTGATGATTTTCTGAAATATGCCGGAAGACAGCACGTCCCAGACCTGCTTGTGGTAGAAGTACCATTTGCCATCCTTTTCCCTAAGATGCAGCTGGAGAGAATCCACGACCGACAGGAAATCATAGAATGCACTGCTACGCATCGGATACCCCATCGTCACATTAATATCCTGTATTTCAGGAGGCACGGAATTTAGCACGGGCACTAGAAGGGTTTCATCTGGAATAACTACCGCCATGTCACTGTAGTCCTTATCGTTCCAAAGACTCCCAAGATTGCCTTCCAAGGCCTGCCCTTCGGAAGCTTTTTCCGAGAGCAGTTCCGGCAGCAGCTTTGCCTGCCCGACCGAGGATGGGACGCTGATGACCTCGAACTTGGGTTCTGGCAAGCCTTCCGAATCCAGATTGAATGCCTGCCCGAATTCCTCGACGTTCTTGGAGAGGAAAAGCGAGGCCTTGTTATGCTTATCTTTCATCATCTTGCTCGAGAAGTCCCAGCAGAACTCTGCCAGGCCTGCGTCCCGCATCTTCCTCATCACTGCCCTTTCGCACTCGTTCAATGCATTGTGGCCGACGAATATGAATTTTCGTGTGTTTGGAAATGCCTCTGTCAGCACGTCTGCAGTCGCTTCGCCCTTAAGCCTTTCCGCAACGTTCCTGTAAACCATGCCTTCGTAGGCTATCCCTTTATCTGTCAGGGTTTTACGATAATCATTATACAACGGCCACAGAATCTGCCACATCCTAAGGAAACGTTCCTTCACGTCAGGATCCTTAGAGTCAAGATCCACCCTCATTCCCTCGGCGCCACGGAAATGCGACATGAACTGAGAAATTGCCTTGCGCTGAGCCTCGGAAAGATATTCATAATTATCTTGAATGGCCTTGAAGTCCGTAACATTGGCGAACAGCATCTTGGCATCCACAAGATATTTGTCCAAATCGTCGAAATCACCTATTAATATATCGCCCCAGAAGATGAATTCGTCAAGTGGCTCCGGCTCCTTATAAAGCTTTGAGTAGCAATCATATAAAATCAGCAGGAGCCGTATCCTATCCGCGGAAGAAGAACCAGCGGCCTGAAAGAAGAAATCATTGATCGTGAGCATTTTGGGCGACACGATCGGGGTTCCGGCAGCCTTCACTGCCTCTCCGAGATACTTCTTGAAGAAGACCTGGCTACGCCTGTTCGGGAACACGAAGCACAGAGACGAGAAGCCGTCCGTGTCGAAATAATACTCAACTACTTGTCTTAGGAACTGCATATATAGTTATCAAATCCGTTTGAATATATTCATTAATTTCTTTTGCGCCAAATCTGCTACGAATATAATAGGTAATTGTACCAAAACAAGGCACACAAGAACTTTCTGCCAAAAAAATTAATTTAAATTTGAATACTTAAAAACTATGGCTATATTTGCAGCGTCAAAACAGAAAGAGACTCTGTCAGACAGTCAGAAATGACTGTGGCAGCTATTTTGATAGTTTGAAAATTACGTTAACGATTAAATTTTTTTCTACAATGAAAAAGAAATTCAGATGTTTAGTGTGCGGTTACGTTTATGAAGGCGAGAACCCGCCAGCAGAATGCCCTCAGTGCCATGCGCCTGCTAGCAAATTCGTAGAGATCAAAGAAGATGAAGGCAAACCTCAGTGGGCTTGCGAGCACCATCTCGGAGACGGGAAAGTTGACGACCCTGAGGTTCTCCAAGGACTGCATGATCATTTCAACGGCGAGTGCTGCGAGGTCGGGATGTACCTTGCGATGAGCCGTCAGGCAGAACGGGAAGGCTATCCAGAGATAGCTGAGGCCTTCAAGAGATATGCTTTCGAGGAGGCAGAGCACGCCTCTAAATTCGCAGAGCTTCTCGGGGACATCGTCTGGGACACAAAGACTAATCTGGAGAAACGTTATCAGGCAGAGGCAGGGGCTTGCGAAGGCAAGCTGGCGATTGCCAAGAGAGCCAAGGAACTCGGTTACGATGCCGTTCATGACACAGTTCACGAGATGGCTAAGGACGAAGCTCGCCACGGTGCCGGCTTCTACGGCCTTCTGACACGCTACTTCGGCAAATAATCTGACGCCTCCCACTATCATCCTGACGACTCTTTTTGTCGTTCAGAATCAAGGAAGGCGGAATTCGAAAGCCACCGAGCGTAATGCCCGATGGCTTATTTTTTTCCGGCAAGCATTAAATTATCCGGACCAGAGCATTTGCGCCTAAAGACTTTCCAAGTCGTCGTCGGTGAGGCCGAACTTCTCGGCGATGTCGTCCGGAATGTCCTCGATGACCGTCAGGTTGCCTGGGGCCGCAGACTCATTGCGGTCCAGCTCCTCCCAGGCCTCATCCATGACTCTACGATCTTTTTTCGTAGGACGCCCAAGACCACGGTCACGATGCACGAAGAACGTCTCCACAGGTGCCTTGAGCTTATCTAGTTCGGATTGCGGAGTGAGATTTTCTGCGAAATCCGGCACCAGCCTGGCGCCGACCCTCTGCGACAAAGGTCTCTTGATCCGATAAGTGTATGTTACCGAACCCTTGCGAACATTGATGACATCTCCTACTTTCACCAGATGGGACGGCTTCGCGTTCGAACCGCCAATCTTAACTTTCCCTCCCTTGCAGGCATCTGTGGCATCGGTCCTGGTCTTGAATATTCTTAAAGCCCAAAGAACCTTGTCTATTCTTTCAGCATCACTCATATTCATTGGTATTTAATTCCAATATCCGACATGCGGGTCAGGAGCATTATCGTCGGTAGAATCATCTCGCCGAACATCTCCGAAGCTGGATGGCTCCACGTTTTCGTTCGTATATGAATCCCTGACTTTCCGCTTATCCACAACAATCTCCAGAAGGTCTGTGCCATCTTCTGCCGGGACAAGGTAAAAATCCGTGACCTCGGCAGGCATCAGAATCACCTGCCCTTCCCTAAGCTCGTAACGGTCCAAGGTTTCCGGAAGAGGCATCGTTCCTGCACGGACAGGCTCCGACCCTGCCTTCGGCACTTGAACGGAGGCCTTCCCTGATAAAGAATAATACACCGTGAAGCCGACTGCGCCTTCGACCGACACATGCAGAACGTTCTGCAAGTCAATCCTCGAAACCGAGAATTCATCGCAAGAAGAAATTGGACTCGAGTATGGCGACTGCGCAGGAATCTTACGCAGAGGGTTCAGCAGAGCCGCAGGAGAGTATTTCTTGAAATCTACCAAATCGAAAGCCTCATCGAGCATAAGCTCCGCTCCTTCTACCTGCTGGTTGGAGAGAGATGCCAGCTGGAACGTCATTTCGGACGACTCAGCTATCTCAAGGATTTTCAGCCCAGGGCCAGCTGCAAACACGGTTCCAGGCTTGATGAGGAAGGCATCACCCTTCCTTGGCGTGAAAATGTTCAAGACTTCCCGAACCGTGCCCTCCTTGCAACGGCGATAGAATTCTTCAGCAGGCACGTCCTTGTTAAACCCAAGAGCCATTTCAGCGTCCGGTCTAGCTTCCTCGACATACCAAAGCGCTGTCTTCCCGAAAGAATCGTAACGTTGCTGGGCCACATCATCGGCGACATTCACCTGCAGCGGCTGGAATGCCTTCGTCTCTATTACCTTCAGCATCACAGGAAATTGCGTGCCATAGAACTCAAAGGAATTGTCCCCGACCACTCTCTCAAAATACGTCCCGATGAGTTCGCTAAGCGTGTTTCCGCCTAGCCAGCCGCTTTCTATCATGGAATCTTTGAAGCCTAGGTCGGCCAGTTTGTAGCTCACGTGCCCCCAAGGCAAGCCTTCACCCTCATCGATGAGGTGGAAAGGATATAATGGCTTGTCACCTTCACTCATACTCAGAATTTTTTATGAATATACTAACTCTCCCCACATATAACAAAAATCAGGCACCGACACCCCCCTGACATCAGGAATTTTAAAATAGCAAAAGAGCGACGGGATTTCTCCAGCCGCCCTCTCGTTTTCTAGGAAAGCTACCTCTTTTTCACGTTCGTAAGCAGCACGCCCAATTGAAGCACGACTACTACGCACAATAAAATTATGTTCAGCTTGATGGCGGAACCTTTCGAATAAGCGATGACTGTCCATAGCAGAACAATTCCAGGCCAGAAAACCGGATCTTGCCGTCCTCTTAGCATAGTGCCGAATAATTTCTTTTTAGCGATTAGATAAACAATGAAAGACAATGAGACGGCAATGCTGCAAATTGCGACGATAGCGAATATCCTGCCCCATACCGTCTCCAGTCCTACGGTATAGCCGGAAAGCAACGCAACCGCCGCAATACGATTAAAGGATTCGATTTTACCATCAATTTCCATTCCCATTCCAATAATTTAAACTATATAATGATACTGATAAACCAGTATATATACAAAGTTTTTCATCTTCTGTTAGTTCATCTGAATTCTTAATTATTTCATAATAACTATTAATGCATGCGACTACATCTTCATAAGAATCAGAGCATTTATTGAAAATATCTTGGTAAAGATTCATCACTAAATCTGGAAGATCTTTAGATTCGATTGAAACACCTTCCCGTTCATATACACTTATTGTAGAATCAGTTGCAGCAAGAAGTTCTGACGAGTTAAAAATTAAAGAATCTAACGGAGAAATATCGGTATCAGAATTTGCGTCCAATGAATTTGTATCATTGTTAAGAATATCATTAAGTATATAATTATGAAGAACGCCAACGTCAATAGGCTCTTGTGGTAAATTAAGATCATCACTTCCAACCACATTAGGATTAATTTGATTTCGAATTTCGGAAATATTAGAGACGCCCTCCTCTACCATTAACAATAATACTTGTGTGTCAAGGCTACTCGTCAATGCAGCTCTCGTACTACAATATGCTGCATATGAGCCTCCTACTCCACAGATAACACCCCCAGCGACTCCTCCAATGATAGCTCCTTCCACCGCATGTCCTCCGCAAACCCCACCAATGGCACCTCCAATTCTAATACCTATTTTACCACCTTCATATGCACCCAAAAGATCAGCACCAGCAATTGCACAAAAACGGCCGAAACCTCTGGTACCAGAAACACCTTCCGTCATTAAATCGTTATAAGCCTGAAGTTGAGTGATAAGTTCCGAATCGTTTACAGGACTTGATTGACTGTCTTCACAAATAGAATGTGAACAAGAAGAGATTAGTAGTAATGGCAGAATCGCCAAAACAATTGAAACGGACTTAAACATAATAGAGTTAATTAGTAGTTATCGGGAGTATCGATGTTATTAATTATGTAATGCTTCTTACCCCCTCTCGTACACATTTCGAAGAAAAATGCGAGAGATAAAGACACCCTATTAAAAATAAGAAATTATTGTTATATTTGCAATACTAGTGCCTAAAAAATTAACCCACATCAGCCAATATATTAATTAACAATCTATTATAAGAGAAGAGAGAGACAGTATTATTGATTAAATCATTTTGCTTTTACCCCCCGTATATATTTTAAAGGCATAACGGGAGACGAAACAACGCTTTAAATTTACCATTTTCCATAAGTTATCCAATTTTTTCAAGAGACTGTAAAATTCCAAACACGCCAAAATTACAGGCATGGCGTATTCGGACTAGAGGGGATTTGCCATTAAGGCTCTATGCACGAATCAGATAGGGAATATGAGGAAGACTGACACATCCCAGAGGCAGTGCGAGATCGTCACAGCCGCCAGGTCGCGCCTCCATGCATAGAGCAGGGACCAAAATATGCCGCATAGTAAGGCGGCCATGACAAGCATGAAGTTCAAGGAAAGAATATGGACTAATGAATATATCGCCGCTGCCAGCATCACTGCCAGCGGCCATCTGAATCGGCCTAGGAACGCGCAAAGAACCGTGCCCCTCCAGAATATTTCCTCCGCCGGGCCGATGACCAGAAGCAGCGCAGCGCCAATGAGCCACGGATTACCATTGCCTTTCAGGCCATATATCGCATTCACTTCCGGTTTTGCGAATGCGAACATCATGGATGACAATTTGTCACCAATCCAGAATATTCCCCACAGAATGGCGGCAGATGCCACTCCGATGGCGATTTCTTTTGGTGAAAAATGCCATTGCGCCTTGAAATCCGGCACGAGGCAAAGGCTGATGCCTATCAGGATGACTGCCGCGGTTGTCATGCACGCCCAGAAACTGAGGTGAGGCGCAGTCCAAGGAGAGAACATCAGGCACCAAAGCAAGAATGCGATGAATATAGCGACTAAGACTTTCTTCATGATCACGTATTTCTTCTTCTAATCATTCTGGAAGTTGCTGTATGACATCCTCTGGAAACAGTATGACACAATCTGCAGCAGACAATGGTTGCTCACGAAGGAACAATGCATAAACCACTTTCTTGCCCTTTACAAATGGTGCCATGCTTACTTTCTTCTTCAACTTATCAAGAAGCCTGTCAGCATAGTCAGCCCCCGTCCATTTACATTCGCCTACAAGAATTGTATCGCTGTCATTCTGATCCTCCGCAACCACGTCAAACTCCAAGTCCTCATACCCAACCGGAGTCTTTTTGCCTTCCTCATAAACAGGAACCTTGCCCCACCAACGGCCTGCCACTTTCCAAGTATGACCGGAAATGTCATTGCCGGAAACGGCTATCTGACAAATGCGCTCCCAAATGCCGCCAACATGGTCGTAAAACGACTGTTCAAGCATCCTTTTTACGATGTTGGTACGTCCCATGGCAATGGTCGACTTGTAGGGCTCTACAAACTTATAATAGAATGCCATAAATGGGTCGTCTATATAATAGAGAGTCTTCTTTGTCTTCTTCTCGCTCTCGCCAAACGGCACTTCTTTGCGGATAAATGCCATTTCTGTCAAGTTCTTGATGGGTTTGGACAGGTCAGCTGTACTCTTACCAACAGTGCTGGCAATGTCAGAATACCTGTGACGTCCACTGCCTATGGTCGTCATGATTGATGAATAGGGAGCGATGTCGGAGGCATCGTCCATAAAGAGCCTCGAAGGCTCATTGTACAAAAGCCCATGCTCATTCAAGACAAGGCCATTCAAGGCTTCCTCAAAAGAGCCGTACTTCTCCCTCTGCGTCCAATATTGCGGTACACCGCCCCATACGCTATATTCCTCAATAATGTTCTTTGCTTCCATTGCCATTGCCTTGCTCCAATGTGGCAGTCTGATTGGCATTAGGCAGAATTCCTCATCCGCCCTGCCATATAAAGGCTCTGAGCCTTGAATGAGACTCTGCATCATACGTTGTGATGAACCACAAATAACAATATTGCAACGAAGGCCATCGCCACCAATCACACGTCTGTCGACAATCCTTTGTAAGGTTGATGGCAGTGAGGAATCCTCAGACACCATGTATGGAAATTCATCAAGTACAAGGGTAGCATTATTTTCGCATCTGTGGTTGAAAGCCAGGATGATTTCTTCCCAACTTGGGTAAATTGGCCCGTCGAAACCTTCATAGACCATCGCAACTGCCTTTGACAACATGCTTATTTGTGTTGCCGCCTCGCTCTGACTGGCCTCAAAATACACGTCTTTTGTGTTCAGCACCTTACGGACAAGCGTTGACTTGCCTAATCGCCGACGGCCGTAAAGCACGATGAATGCAGGAGCGTCGGACGATAATGCTTCTTCCAGCCTGCGTTGTTCCCTTTCCCTGTCGATAAATTCCATCTATTCTTGTTTTTTAGAATTACTTGTTTTGAAATAACTAATTGTAAAATTAGTAATAAAAAGCAATCATCCAAAATATCACATTATTTAGTTTCGCAAGGAAAGATATTATCTTTGCAAGCAATCAAAATGAGAATATGCCTTCATGAATAATTGGATTCTTGCTACCCGTCCTTGGTCATTGCCGGCCTCTTTCGTTCCGGCTCTTATAGCCTTCGCCTACGCCTTCTGGTCTGTCAAGTCCGGCATCACCTACCATGGCGGAATGGGTTGGCACGAACCATTGTCTTCCTGGAGCGTTCCTTCCTGGCTATTGGGAATATTCGCCGTCTGTGGGGCTGTAATATTCCAGATTGCGGGGAATCTGATCAGCGATTACTACGATTTCAATCATGGGGTCGATCGCGCTGGCACTTTCGGCTCCAGCCGCATGCTCGTGAATGGGGTTTTCACGCCTCGCCAGATACTGAATTTCGGGCTAATGGCACTAGCAATCGGCATATTCATAGGCATGCTGATATTCCTCTTCGCAGGGCCACATATTCTTTGGATAGGGTCGCTCGGAGTGATCGGCACCTACTTCTATTATATTCTTAAATATCATGCCTTAGGGGACTTATGCATATTCATAATATTCGGCATTCTGGTTCCCCTCGGCGTGACTTACAGCTTGCTGTCGACTCTGGACTGGCATATTCTTGCTGTCACTGCGCCAATAGGGTTGCTAATCGTGAATATCCTGCATGCGAACAACACCAGAGACATACGCGACGACGGAAAGGCCTCCATCACGACTCAGGCGATGCTGCTAGGGCTGAAATGCAGTAAATATAAATATGCCGTTTACACAATCCTGGCATATGCTGGAATTCTGGCATGCTGCATCCTTGGAATACTGCCTTGGACCTGCGTCTCCGTGGTTCTCACCGCACCGATAGCCATAAGGAACATGAAATGCATCTCCTCCGCCCGCTCGACCGACCACCCCGAAACCATCAAATCACTAGACGCCATGACTGCCCAGCTAGTCATCGCCTTCGGACTCATCCAAGCCCTCGCCATCGCCGCCAGCACCATCACCCGCACCCCCTGACGGTCTTAAGTAAGCGCCTCCGGACTCACATATTCAAAAAGAGGCAACCCTGATGGACTGCCTCTTTCAAGTAGCGGGGAAAGGACTCGAACCTCTGACCTCCGGGTTATGGGCCCGACGAGCTACCAACTGCTCTACCCCGCGATATTGTTTTGGGAATGCAAAGGTACGGATATTTTTTAAATATCCAAATTTTATTTTCACCGAGCCTCCAGGAACGCCGTGATTCCTTCAATGTAGTCTTTTGAAAAGGTATGCTGGATGCCAGTGGACATATTCTTGATGTTCACTTGACCTGAAGAAGCCTCATTCTCTCCATTTATAGAGATGAATGGTATCGACTTGCGCTCGGCATATTCGAACTGCTTCTTCAGCTTGGCGGCATCCGGATAGACCTCGACCGAGATGGACCTGTCTCTCAGAGCCTTGGCAATCGGGAATATGTACTTCAGCGAGGCCGCATCCATATTCGCAAACAACAGGGTCGTGGAAGATTCCAGCCCTTTCGGGAATTTGTCCAGTCCGGTCAGCACGTCATAGATTCTGTCGGCCCCGAAAGAAATCCCCACTCCGGACATGTCCGGAAGGCCGAATATTCCTGTAAGATTATCGTAACGTCCTCCGCCGCAGATGCTCCCTATCTGGAAGTCTAGTGCCTTGACCTCGAAAATTGCGCCAGTGTAATAGTTCAGGCCGCGGGCCAGAGAGAGGTCCATCTCGATACGACTCTGAACCCCAGCCGCACCGATGAGCCCGAAGAGTTCCTCAAGCTCAGCCAAGCCTCGGAGTCCAGTCTCGGACACAATGCCCGAAGCCGAACCTCCGTTCATGAGGACTCGCATGGAAGAGAGTTTCTCAGAAATGGTTCCGGACAGCTTCAGAATCTGCTCTATCACTGCTACTGCCCCATCGGTGAGCCCTTTCTCGCGCATTTCTGCCTCCACGCTTTCCAAACCAATCTTGTCCAGCTTGTCAATTGCGACGGTTATGTCCACGACCTTATCCGGAAAACCGCAGATTTCAGCGAAGCCCGTCAGCACCTTCCGATTGTTAATCTTGATGAGAACATTTACGTCCAGCAGGCTGAAAACCTTATCGACTATCTGAACCAATTCCAGTTCATTCAATTGCGACTTGGAGCCAATCACGTCCACGTCACACTGGCAGAACTCACGATAGCGCCCTTTCTGAGGCCTGTCCGCCCTCCACACCGGCTGCAACTGAAACCTCTTGAATGGAAAAGAAATCTCGCTCTGGTGCTGCACCACATAACGAGCGAAAGGCACCGTGAGGTCATATCGCAGCCCTTTTTCGCACACTGCCTTGGAAAGCGCGGTGCTGTTCACTGAACCAGAAGCCTCGTCAATATATTCATTGAAATTGATTCCGCCGAAGGCATCCCCGCTATTCAGCACCCTGAAAAGCAGTTTGTCGCCCTCGTCCCCATACTTCCCCAGCAAAGTGGAAAGATTCTCCATAGCAGGGGTCTCTATCTGGGAATATCCGAAAGTCTTGAAGACACTTTTGATCGTATCGAAGATATAGTTGCGGCGAGCCATCTCTGCCTGGCCGAAATCGCGCGTCCCCTTTGGTATTGAAGGTTTTTGTGACATTTTCATCTCTTTGGATGCAAAGTTAGCAAAATTGCTTACATTTGCATCAATCAGACTACCAGAGTTATGAACATGAAAGATTTTATCAAATGGGTGCTCGCAGTCTTGCTGGGCCTTTTCGTGTGGGGCATCATTAAAGTCATACTATTCTTCATGGTGTTCGGATCTATGGCGGCTTCCCTCCAGACTATGTCTGCGCAGCAAGCCCCGGTGCTGCCGAAGGAAGGGGTGCTGCTTATGGATATGTCCAAATTCCAGCTTACGGACAGCGAAAACGAGAGCTTCAGCCTACCTCTCCAGAGCCATGAGGTGCCGAACGTAAGCCTGCGAAAAGCCATAAAGGCATTGAATATTGCATCTGAGGATCCAAGCATAAAATATCTTCTGATGAAAGTTGACGGAATATCTTCCAGCATAGCCAACATAGAAGAGCTCAGGAAAGCGCTCACGAACTTCCGCTCAGGAGGGAAGGCTGTGATGGCTTATGGAGTGAATTTCACGTCCGGATCCTATTATTTGGCATCGGTAGCCGACAAAATCTACACCACGAGCCATCATGGCGGGAACGTGTTCATGCTGGGCATGAGCAGCCAGATGATTTTCCTGAAAGACCTTCTGGACAAACTGGGAATCAACGTGCAGCTGATTCGCCATGGCAAATACAAGAGTGCCGGCGAAATGTACGTCAAGAATGCCCCAAGCCCTGAGAACGAGTACCAAAATCAAGAAATGATTTCCTCAATCTGGGAGACCATCGGCACCGAGACAGCAGATGCCAGAGGCATCTCGCTCGACTCTCTCAATTTCTTCATCGACAATCTTTCGCTGGTGACTCCGGAAGACATGGTGAAACATAATCTCGTCGACGGCACCCTGTCCATCGAGGACTACAAAGACAAGATTGCCGACCTCGCCGAGAAAGATTCCTACAAGGACGTCAGCCTGATTCCTTTCGAGAATTACACCGCAGCCAAGGTAACCGACAATTCCAGCGCAAAACGCAAAATAGCCATCGTCTATGCCCAAGGCAATATCGTGGAAGGCAACGACCAAAACAATATTCCAGGAGACAGGTTCGCCTCCATTCTGGCAAAGGTCAGGGCTGACTCTACGGTGAAGGCCGTGGTCTTCAGGGTGAATTCTCCAGGGGGGACCGTTCTCTCCGCCGACAAAATCAAAGAGGAGGTGGATGCCCTGAGAAACGACAAGCCTGTCATCGCATCATACGGGTCTTATGCGGCATCCGGCGGCTACTGGATTTCCAACAGCTGCGACAGGATATTCTCTGATGCGACAACCCTGACCGGTTCCATCGGGGTCTTCGCTGCCCTACCTGACTTGAGCAAAGCCTTGAAAGACATAGCTCACGTGAATGTAGTGAGCGTGAAATCTCACGAGCATTCCGACGCACTTTCATTCACCCGTCCGCTCGACGAGGCCGAGCATGCCTACATGCAGAGAAGCATCGAAGACATTTACGAACTGTTCGTGAACACCGTGGCAGAAGGCAGAGGGATGGAGCCTGCCGCAGTGGACAGCATAGCTCAAGGCCGCGTATGGACCGGAGCAGATGCCATAGAAATCGGACTTGTTGATGAAATAGGGGGGCTTTATGATGCTCTTGAATATGCCGCATCGGCTGCTGGGGATGATGATCTGGATTCTTGGAGCATCGTGACCTATCCTTCACCTAAATCTAAAATAGAGCAAATCATGGATCAGCTTGGGCTGAGTCAGGATAGCGGAGAAGAAGCTGCGATAGCCATGTTCAAAGGCACGATGTTCGAGAACGAAGCCAGGAATATATGGCATTGGGGTCGCTCTTGGATGAAAGGCTCTGCCGAGCAGCCAATCATGTTCGCAAGGCTGCCTTACGTCATGGAAATCCGATAAAGAGGACCTGCCTGTCAAGAAATCGGGATCTACGTGCGCAGACTCCGATTTTATTTTCGTATTATTTGAATTTCACCGTCAAGCCCCACCTTGATGATCTGGGAGGAAAGCCCTGTGGCCCCTGCCTCCAATGAAGGCTGGACTATGTAGTCAACAGCATTTCTTATGGACTGGGGAATATCTGAATATGTTTTCGGCGTGGGTTCGCCTGAGATGTTGGCAGAAGTAGAGACGATCGGTCTGCCAAGCTTGAAAGTGACCTGCCTGCAAAAATCCATCATCGGGATGCGGATCCCAACCGTTCCGTCTTCCGCCACCGCATTGCATGCCAGGTGGAATCTGTCCGCCTTCTGAGCCTCCCCCTCGGCAGACCTTGGATAGGTGATGGCTCCAGGGTAAATGATCGTCATTGGCTTATCGTTCACTTCCACGAGCTGAATAGCCATCTGAGGAACCACCTTGATGTATTTAGCAACCATGTCCAAGTCGCAGGCCAGCAGAACCAGGGCCTTGCTGTCCGAGCGATGCTTGATGTCGTAAATTTTCGCCACAGCCTCAGGATTAGTCGCATCACAGCCAAGCCCCCAGACTGTGTCCGTAGGGTAAAGAATGGTGCCGCCGTCTTTCAGCACAGCGACTGTCTCTTTCAATATCTCGGCAATGTCTTTTTTCATATTCGTAAATTTTCCCAAAGATATGAAAAAATACTTTCGAGAGAACCTTAAGGCATTGAATGTTGCAATTTCCATTTGGATTCGGTATATTCGTGTTCTTGGAATGAGCACTTCCGATAATATCATCCAAGATGCGTACATGAGCATTCCAGCTCGTGGCGAGGGGCTGTTCAAAGACAATGGCAGCCGGTTTATTTCATTTGCTTATCCAGTTGAAAGTGAGGCAGAGGTCAAGGACATCGTGAGCAGCCTGAAAAAGGAATATCACGACGCCAGGCATCATTGCTATGCTTACCGGCTGGGCTACAAGGGCGACAAGTTCCGCGCTAACGATGATGGAGAGCCATCTTCGTCGGCTGGCAGACCGATTCTAGGACAGATTGACTCCAGAGGGCTGAGTGACGTGCTGGTCGTCGTAGTAAGGTATTTCGGGGGCATAAAGTTGGGCATTCCAGGACTCATAAGGGCTTACAAGACAGCTTCCGCCGAGTCTCTGGACAATGCTGGCATCGTGGAGAAAATCGCGGTAAAATGGTTCAGGCTGTCTTTTGGATATGCCCAGATGAATGCCGTGATGGAATTGATTAAGAATATGGGGCTGGCTCAGCGTAGGCAGGATTTTGGGAACGCATGCTCTCTGGAGGTAAGGGTGAGGCTCTCCATTGAAAATGATTTTATCATGCGCTTGTCCAAGATAGAGGGCTGCACTGTTGAGGCAACATGACAGAGGGAAAACCGAAGGCTGGACTAACGAACTTTAATATATTAATGAATATGCCAAAGAATCTTATTTCGATCAGGGACTTCTCCAAGGATGAGATGCTCCATGTTCTGGACATTGCTCGCGAATTCGAGGCCGACAGAGAACAGAACTTCTTGGCCGGCAAGGTAATAGCCTGCCTGTTTTTCGAACCTTCAACCAGGACGAGGCTCTCGTTCGAAGCCGCTGTCAACCGCCTCGGGGCAAGGGTAATCGGTTTCCCAGATAACAGGAATACGTCCCAGACCAAGGGCGAGACGCTTGAAGACACCATCAAGATAGTCTCCAACTACGTGGACATGATAGTGATGCGCCATCCTCAAGCAGGAGCCGCCGACGTGGCTGCCAGCGTGGCATCTGTGCCAGTGATCAACGCAGGCGACGGGGCAAACCAGCATCCTACCCAGACTCTTCTGGATTTATATTCCATCCAGAAGACCCAGGGACGCCTGGATGACCTGGTCATAGACATGGTAGGAGACCTTAAATACGGGCGCACGGTGCATTCCCTGACAGAGGCTCTAAGTCTTTTCGACACGAAGTTCGTCTACACTGCGCCGGAAGAGTTGAAAATGCCTCAGAAATATCTCGACTTGCTCGACTCCAGGCATATTCCTTATGTCCAGACCGACAATATAGAATACGCCTTGAATGACTGCGACATCCTGTACATGACCAGGGTGCAGCAGGAAAGATTCTCCGACATGGATGAATATAACAAAGTGAAGGAGGTTTACAGGCTGAGTGCCTCGATGCTCGGCGGAGTAAAAAAGAATATGAGGATCCTGCATCCGCTCCCTAGGGTGAACGAAATCGCGACCGACGTGGACTCGACCCCGTACGCCTACTATTTCCAGCAGGCCGGGAACGGCATGTACGTACGCATGGCCATCATTTCCTACCTCCTAGGATACAGATAAATTATTATATTCCCGAATTTGGTTGGAAATCACTTTTAATTTATTTATATTTACAACGATTTTAGTTTTGAATTAAAACTACATTACTTGATAATACTTAATTTTTTTCAATCATATGGCAAAAGTACACGTTTTCAATGCAGGTCCTTGCCTGCTTCCTGAGGTCGCTCTTGAAAAATCAATTGAGGCCATCAGGGACTTCAAAGGTACGGGTGTTTCTGTACTAAGCATATCTCACAGGACTAAAGAATGGGAAGAAACCATGGAAGAGACCAGAGCTCTCTGGAAGGAGCTTCTGCATATTCCTGACACACATGAGGTTGTATTCCTCGGTGGCGGCGCTTCCCTGCAGTTCCTTTATGTAGCCATGAACTATCTGGAGCATAAGGCTGCATATCTGGAAACTGGCGTATGGGCGAAGAAGGCTCTTAAAGAGGCCGCCGGCATCGGCAATGCCTACGCCATCGCCAGCTCAGCAGACAAGAATTACACCTATATTCCTAAGGGATACGAGATTCCTCACGACTTGGATTACCTGCACATCACGACCAACAACACCATCTACGGAACAGAAATCAAGAAAGATTACGACTGCCCGGTGCCGCTCATCGCAGACATGTCATCTGACATCATGAGCCGCCCGGTTGACGTAAGCAAGTATCAGCTCATCTACGGTGGCGCACAGAAAAATGTGGGCCCTGCCGGCGTGATATTCGCCATCATCCGCAAGGACTCCCTCGGAAAGGTGACTAGGTATATTCCTACGATGCTTGACTACCGTACCCATATAGATAAAGGTTCCATGTTCAACACGCCTCCTGTGTTCGCCATCTACGTCATGAACGAGACACTTAAGTGGATAAAGAGCATGGGCGGAGTTGAGGCCATGCGCAAACGTGACGAGGAGAAGGCGGCCCTGCTTTACAGCGAGATTGACCGCAACTCGTTATTCGTAGGAACGGCAGCAAAGGAAGACCGTTCCATAATGAACGTATGTTTCGTGATGGCTCCTGGCCACGAGGCTCTGCAAGATGAATTCATGGCTTTTGCCAAAGGCCATGGCATGATTGGCATCAAGGGTCACCGCAGCGTGGGAGGCTTCAGGGCATCTCTGTACAATGCATGCGAGCTTTCCGACGTTCAGGCTCTGGTGGACTGCATGAAAGAATTCGAAGATCTTAAGAAATAAACGCCATGAAAATACTAGTCGCCACACAGAAACCTTTTTCAGCCGCAGCTGTGGCTGGAATCGAAGAGATAGTGAAAAGCGCAGGCTACGAGTTCGCAAAGCTTGAGAAATATGCTGACGCATCGGAACTGGTCGCTGCCGTCGCTGACGCCGACGCCCTCATCGTCCGCTCCGACAAAGTGACGCCTGAAGTGCTGGACGCTGCCAAGAACCTGAAGATCGTGGTTCGCGCAGGCGCAGGCTACGACAACATCGACCTCGCCGCAGCCACGGCTCACAATGTAGTCGTGATGAATACTCCAGGACAGAACTCCAATGCTGTCGCTGAACTCGCCATAGCCTTCATGATATTCATGAGCCGCAATCAGTTCACTCCTGCCACTGGCTCGGAAGTTCAGGGCAAGAAGCTTGGCATCCAGGCTTTCGGCAACGTCGGAAGGCTGGTCGGCAAGAAGGCTGAGGCTCTTGGGATGCAGGTGATGGCAATTGATCCGTTCATTCCTGCGGAGAAGATTCGCGAGGCGGGGGCTGAGCCTGCCGATTCTCTGGAACACATGTATTCTTCTTGCAATTTCATCTCTATCCACATTCCTGCCACCCCGCAGACCATAGGCTCAATCGGCTACGACCTCATCTCCAAGATGCCGAAAGGCGCTTGCCTGGTGAACACGGCACGCAAGGAGGTCATCGATGAGGCAGGCTTGGAGAAGGCTCTCGCAGAGAGAGAGGATCTGAAATACATCACGGACGTGGCTCCGGACAATTACGCCGCCCTGAAAGAAAAGTTCGGGCTTCGCATATTCGCCACTCCGAAGAAGATGGGGGCTCAGACCGCTGAAGCCAACATGAATGCCGGTCTCGCCGCTGCCCGCCAGATCGTCGATTTCTTCAAGACAGGAAATGCCAGATTCCAAGTAAATAAATAGAAATGGTACGAGTAAAACCGTTTGCGGCGATAAGGCCGCCCAAGAATATCGTGACAGAGGTTGCGGCTCCGCCGTACGACGTGCTGAACTCTGAGGAGGCTAAAAAGATGGCAGGCGAGAAGTCTCTTCTGCATATTACCAAGCCAGAGATTGACTTCGACCCTATTCTTGAAGACCACGACCCTAGAGTCTACGATGAGGCAGTGAAGAATTTCAAGGAGTGGCAGGCTAAGGGCTGGCTGCGGCAGGACCCGAAAGAATGCTACTACGTCTATGCCCAGGCGATGGGTGACAGGACGCAGTATGGTCTGGTTCTTTGTGCTCACACAGATGACTATGCCACGGGCAAAATCAAGAAGCACGAGCTCACTCGCAAGGACAAGGAAGATGACCGCATGATTCACGTTCGCATTCAGAACGCCAACATCGAGCCCGTGTTCTTTGCCTATAAGGACGATAAAGTGCTTGAGGACATTATTGCAGAGACCGTGAAGCAGAATCCAGAATACGATTTCGTCGACGAAAACGGCTTCGGACACAAGTTCTGGGTCATAGATGACGATGCCACGATAGCTCGCATCACCTCCGAGTTCAGCAGTCACGTGGATGCTTTCTATGTAGCTGACGGTCACCACCGCACTGCCGCTGCCGCACGCGTGGGAGCCGAGAAAAGGGCTCAGAACCCTCACCATACCGGGAATGAGGAATATAATTTCTTCATGGCGGTGTGCTTTCCTGAAAGCCAGCTGAAGATTCTGGACTACAACAGAGTCGTCAAAGATCTCAACGGACGGACCAAAGAACAATTCCTGAGGGTCCTAGAACTAGACTTCGAGGTAAAAGAAATGGGCGCTGAGATTTATCATCCTGCCCACCTGCACAATTTTTCGATGTACCTCGACGGCAAATGGTACTCGCTGGAGGCTTTGCCTGGCAGATACGATGACGCAGATCCTATTGGGGTGCTGGATGTGACGATACTGTCACGCCTCGTCCTGGACAAGGTTCTGGGCATCAAAGATTTGCGCACGGATGACAGAATCGATTTCGTTGGCGGGATCAGAGGGCTGGGCGAATTGAAGCGCCGCGTGGATAGCGGAGAAATGATGGTGGCCTTCGCCCTCTACCCTGTCTCCATGCAGCAGCTCATCGACATCGCAGATACCGGCAACATAATGCCGCCTAAGACGACATGGTTCGAACCGAAGCTCCGCTCCGGCCTCGCCATACACACGCTCGGTTAAAATATTCATTGGAGTGTGACCTAACATGGAGCCGACTGAAAAGTGATTTTTAGTCGGCTTTACGTTTCCGTGAATTGTGAGCGTCAGCGGCTAGGAGGCAGGGGCGAAACGATGACAGTCTTAGTCCCTAAATCGCGGAGTTAGTTATTTAGAGTTTGCTTTGTATTCGGCTTTGGCGGCGGCAAGCATGTCGAGGAACTCTGGCATGGCGCAGAGGCGAGCGAAAGTCACGCTTGCGGCCATGCGTCCCGCATCCACATCACTCTGATAATGAAATCCCACGATGACGCGGCTCTGGCCAAGCTCATAAGCCACTTTCATTATCTCCTCGGTGTGATCAGGATCGATAGCCGTCAGAATCATCCCAGCAAGCCACGAAGCGTGAGTGTGCCCGGAAGGATAACTCGTGAAATCCGTATGGCTCTCTGCTGACGGCACGCCGCTCTCCTCCTTGAACTGCTGGTAAGGACGAACCCTGGCGAAATGTTTCTTGGCACTAGACCCAGCCTGCATCTCAGTCATGTGAGCCTTGTAAAGAAGTTCGTGCAGAATAGGATATTTCTCCTCTGTAAGCTCACGATGCATCGCTGGAGAAAAACGCTTGAAGAAATAGGTTGCGCCAATCCTGGCATCACTTACAGCCAGCTTTCCACGCTCAGTGTTGCGCACTGACTTTCCCCACTGGTACTGGCACCAGTCATTGAAGAATAGCGGATCCTGAAGGCCAGGAGGAGCCGGAAGAATGTTCTCCAAATGCGGAGCCTCCCCAGTAGCGTAGAACGGCAAATGTTTCTCTTTGATGGTCTGGGCCGAAGCAAGCAACGGCAGCATGGCCGCGAGCAAAAATATCAACGTCTTTCTCATAATAGCGCAAATCTATCAAAAAAGATCGGCAATCTTCAAAATAAGTCAAAGGTATTTATTCGGCGTTGATTTGACTAATCCATGTCTTCGGTGGCTTCAATCCATATCTTCGTGGCTCCGCCTTCCACCTATCAACTCCACTCTTGCAAATTGACATGGGGCTGCTTAGGCGAAAATACCGGACGAATTATTTGGAAATACCAAGGGAAAAGCATATTTTCGCATTAAATAGTTCAAAAAAATGCGAAAACAACACACAAAATCAAACTGTTTAATAATAAGATGAAAATAGAACGAGACATAATCCAGACATTCAAAAAGTGGAAGGACGACCCAGAGAGGAAGCCCGTCCTGCTACATGGCGCACGCCAGATAGGGAAGACGTGGATCATAGAAGAATTCGGAAAAGAATGCTTTGAATATAGCGTACACTTCGATTTTGACCGACAGCCGGAACTCAAGTCGGCATTTCAAAAGAGCAAGGAGCCGGAGAGAATCATCAAAGAACTATCTCTTTATTGTGAAGATCCAATCACTGCAGGAAAGACACTGATCATCTTCGACGAAATCCAAGAATGTGAAGAAGCTCTCAACAGCCTCAAATATTTCTGCGAAGATGCCCCACAATATCACATCATAGCTGCGGGCTCACTACTAGGAGTGGCAGTCAAACAGAGGAGAATGGCTGTTCCTGTGGGCAAGGTACAGATGATGAGAATGTACCCTCTCACATTTAAGGAATTCCTTCGAGCTTCTGACAGAAAAACCTACGACTACATAGACTCGCTGGAAGAGATAGGGCATCTTCCAGAAATCATTCTCAATAAGCTTCTTACCGAATACAGACGCTATCAAGTCTGCGGAGGAATGCCTGAAGTAGCAAGTGTTCTGCTCGATAATGGAGGCATCAGAGCCGTAGAAGACAGACTCCAGGGCATTCTGGACCTCTACGAACTAGATTTTTCAAGGTATGCCGAGCCTAAAGAGATACCGCGCATTCATGCAATCTGGCACTCTCTTCCGACACAGCTTTCAAAGGAAAACCGAAAATTCATATTCAAAGTCGTGCAGCCTGGCGCCAGATCAAAAGATTATGAAGACGCACTCATGTGGCTGGAAGAGGCAGGTATGATTTATAGAATATTCAATATCAGCAAACCCGGCATGCCATTGTCAGCTTACATGGAGACTAACGCATTCAAGGTATATTCATGCGACTGCGGGCTACTTCGACGTCTTGCTCACATTCCCGCTACCGTAATCATAGACCCAATAGCGAACTACTCTGAATTCAAAGGAGCCATGGCCGAGAACGTAGTCTTGCAATCACTGCTGCCACTCTTAGACGGTCAGCTTCCTTGTTACTGGACCTCGAAGGCAAAAGCTGAAGTTGAATTCGTAATTCAGTGGGATGAAGACATCATTCCTGTGGAAGTGAAAGCCGAAGGGAACATAAGTGGAAACAGTCTCTCGGAATATAATAAGAAATATGAGCCGAGAGTCCGCATCAGATTCTCGTCACTGAATCTGCAATTCAATCAAGGCCTTCTTAGCTGCCCATCTTCTATGGCAGGATGGATTGACAAATGGATGAGGATATTAAAATAGCACATAGGATGACGGGTGAGCCATGGGAGATGGGCGGGTGATTTCCCGGGTGAAGGTTGCGATACAAAATAGTTTTCTGTACGTTTTTATGTAGATCTGCAGTAGAATTGCAAAATTACTTAGGTTATTCCGGAACGTTTTTCACGTCGGGAAAGAGGCCGAAGAGTTCGGCGTCTATCTTGTCGGTGACTTTCTGGAAGTCTTCGGGGCGATTCTCGAACTTGATGTCGTCCACGTTGACGATGAGCAACTTGCCGTCATATTCCTTTATCCAATCCTCATAGCGCTTGTTCAGGCCGGTGAGGTAGTCGATCCTGATGCTCCTTTCATATTCACGCCCTCTTTTCTGGATCTGGGCAACCAGGTTAGGGATGCTGGAGCGCAGATAAATCAGAAGGTCCGGCTTGCTCACGAGAGACATCATAAGATTGAACAAGTCGGTGTAGTTCTCGAAGTCCCTGGTGCTCATAAGCCCCATGGCATGCAGGTTCGGAGCGAAAATCTTGGCATCTTCATAGATTGTCCTGTCCTGAATGATTATGTCACTGCTTCTGGAGATATCCACCACATCCTTGAATCTCTTGTTCAGGAAATATATCTGCAAATTGAACGACCAGCGTTCCATATCAGCATAGAAGTCTGACAGATATGGATTAAAGTCAACGGATTCATATTTTGGAGTCCACCCGTAATGTGAGACCAGCATTTTCGTCAGGGTAGTCTTGCCGCTACCGATGTTGCCTGCTATAGCTATGTGCATATCGAGATAATTTAGCTAGTGACAAATTTAATATTCTTTTTGCTATTCCGAAAGACTTAGATCCGACCAGGAATCTATTCTTGCGGAAACAAGCCGTAGAGTTCGGCATCGATCTTGTCTGTGATGACGGCGAAATCCTCGGGGCGGTTCTCGAAGTCCAAATCGTCTTTGTCGATGGTCAGCACCTTGCCCTTATATTCCGAAATCCATTTGTCGTAACGGTCATTCAGGCCTTTCAGATACTCCAGGCTCATGCTCTGCTCGTAGTCCCGCCCACGCTTCTGAATCTGCCCCACCAAGTGCGGTATGGAGCACTTAAGGTAAATCAGAAGATCCGGCTCATGCACCAGAGAAGCCATCACGTTGAAAAGATCCATGTAGGTCTCATAATCCCGCTTCGAGAGATTGCCCATGGCATAGTTATTTGCCACGAATATATAAACGCCTTCATAGAGCGTCCTATCCTGGATGATCACCTTGTCGCTCTTAGAAATCTCGATCAGATCCTTGAACCTTTGAGCAAGGAAATATGTCTCAAGGTTATACGACCATCTCGGAATATTTTTATAATAATCTTCCAGGTACGGATTATATGTGACCGACTCGAATCTAGGTGTCCAGCCATAATGCTCGGCCAGCATCCTGGTAAGCGTGGTCTTCCCACTGCCGATATTTCCAGCAACACCAATATGCATATCAATGAATATTATATATTCCCATTCAATTCTATTCCTTCCTCATCTTCAAAATCCTCATCCTCGCCCGGCTCATTGAACGGCTGGAGGAACGGATTATTCGTTCTCTCCCGCGCTATGGTCGATCTCCCACCGTGTCCCGGAAGCACGTCCGTGTCTCCGGGTAGCCCCATGATCTTATCCATGATGCCGACGATAAGCTTGTCATAATCCCCTTCAAGAAGATCCGTCCTACCAATCGCCCCAGCAAAAAGCGTGTCTCCAGTGAATATGACATGACAGGTTTCTCCGCTATAGCAGACCCCGCCAGGAGTGTGTCCAGGAGTGGAAATGACCTTGAAAGCAGAATTGCCGAAGCGAAGGATGTCGCCTTCATGAATATCCTGCGTCGGGAAAGTGACGTCAGGAATATTCAGGCCAGCCCCAGAAGCAAACTCCGCATCATGGCTGAGGATCAGCTTGTCGGCAGCATCCATGTATACAGGCACATTCCAATCTTTCAGGACGTGAGCGACGCCAAATATATGGTCGAAATGCCCATGCGTCAGCCAGACTGCCTTGATGGAAACATTCACCGAGGCAATATATTCCTTTAATATTTTATATTCAGAATCATCATAGCACCCAGGGTCCACTATCACCCCCTCCCCGCTGCCATCCCACACAAGATAGCAGTTTTCCTTGAAAGGGTTGCAGATGAAAATTTTTATGTTGAGGTTTTCTTCTGTCATGAATATCTTGTCTTTTTTGCAAATATAACAATTGTACCTATTCCATATTTTTCGTGTCCATGCAGATGGTGACGGGGCCGTCATTCAGCAACTCCACCTTCATGTCGGCACCGAACTCCCCTGTCAGGACAGGCTTTCCAAGAGCCGCAGAGAGCCTTTCGCAGAATTTTTCGTAAAGCGGAATCGAGATTTCGTGAGGTGCAGCACCTATATAAGAAGGTCTGTTGCCGTGCTTGCATTGCGCCATGAGCGTGAACTGACTGACGACCAAGATTTCTCCGCCTGCATCCAGAATGGAGACGTTCATCACGCCTTGCTCGTCAGGGAATATTCTCAGATTCACGATTTTGCGCACGAGATAATCGATATCGCTTTCGCCGTCATCGGAGCCAATTCCGACGAACACGAGATAGCCTTTGCCTATCTTGGATTTCACTGCCCCATCTATCGTGACGGAAGCATGGGACACACGTTGAATTACTGCTTTCATATTCAGTTCGTAAAGTTAAGGATTTGTCCGCAAAAAAGGGAATTGCTAAATTTGCTAGTCCTATGAAAGATAAAAAAGAATATATCGAAATACGCGGTGCGAAGGCGAATAACCTCAAGAACATAAACGTGGACATTCCACGCAATGAGTTCGTGGTCGTAACCGGTCTTAGCGGCAGCGGAAAATCCTCGCTGGCCTTCGACACAATTTACGCCGAAGGGCAGCGCAGATACATCGACACGCTCTCCACCTACGCCAAGCACTTCATGGGCATATTGGAGAAGCCTGAGATCGAAAGCATAAACGGCCTGAGCCCTATCATCGCCATAGAACAGAAAACCACAGGGAACAACCCTCGCTCCACCGTGGGAACGATTACAGAAATCTACGATTTCCTTAGACTGATGTATGCTCGTGCATCGCGTGCCTGTTCTCCGGTGACAGGAAAAGAAATGGTCCGCTACACTGACGAGCAGATCGTGGACCTGATCATGACGAATTTCAAGGACAAGAAATGTTATCTGCTAGCTCCACTGGTAAGAGGCCGCAAGGGACATTACCGCGAGCTTTTCGACCAGCTTCGCAAACGTGGCTACACAGAAGTTCGGGTTGACGGGGAGATAAAACCGCTGAACGAAGTCGATGCCTTAGATCGCTACAAGGGGCATTTCATAGAGCTTGTGGTAGATAAGATGAAACCTTCAGGAGGAGACCTCAAAAGGGTTCGAGATTCTGTGATGACCGCCCTGAACCTTGGTAAGGGTTCTGTAGCAATGATGGAATTCGCCTCTGACAAGCTGCAACACTATTCGAAACACTTGGTGGATCCTGAGACTGGCATCTCTTTGCAGGAACCTGCTCCGCATTCGTTCTCGTTCAACTCGCCTGAGGGTTACTGCCCTCACTGCAAGGGCCTGGGAATGATCGTGGACGTGAATATGGACACAATTATTCCGGACAAGAATGTTTCAATCGCTGATGGCGGAATAGTTCCCCTCGGAAAGGTTCGACAGACACGCAAATTCGATATAATTCGGTCTATAGCAAGAAAATACAATTTCTCGCTCTATGATCCTATTGCCACATTGCCAGATGAAGTCGTCTCGCTGATCGTGTTCGGAAGCGATGAGCTGTTCAGAGTAGGTGATGGAAATATGTCAGAGATGGTTGCCTTCCCTGGAATCGCAGATGACATCGACGACAAAATCGTGTGCCCAGTGTGCCATGGAACACGCCTCAACGAAAATGCGCAATACTTCAAGATAGATGGGAAAACCATCTCCGAGGTGGCTGCAATGGAGATGACGGAGTTATATTCATGGCTCCAGACTCTGCCTTCCAAACTATCGGAAAGGGAGAATGCCATCTCTAAGGATATATTGAAGGAACTTTCTGAAAGAGTGAAATTCATGCTGGACGTCGGATTGGACTACCTTTCCCTCAATCGTGCCACAGGCTCGCTCTCGGGTGGAGAAAGCCAGCGAATCCGTTTGGCCACTCAGATAGGCTCCAAGCTGGTTAACGTGCTGTATATTCTTGATGAGCCATCCATCGGACTGCACCAGAGGGACAACCACAAACTCATCAATTCACTGAAAGAGTTGCGAGACGAGGGTAATTCCGTGATGGTGGTTGAACACGACATGGAGACGATGATGAATGCCGATTGGATTGTGGACGTTGGGCCAGGGGCAGGCGAGGAAGGCGGACGAATATGCCTGAACGCTCCTTTGAAAGCCTTGATGAAATATGATGGAACAAAGATCCCGAGCGGCCTGGACAAGGACACGGCATCTCACTGCATATTCGGGAAATCCATCACATTGGACTATCTGCAAGGCCGGAACTCCATCCCTGTTCCTGTGACACGCAGGCCTGGCAACGGGCTGTTTCTCGGCCTCAGGGGCGCAAGCGGGAACAATTTGAAGCACGTGGACATTGATTTCCCATTAGGTTGTTTCATAGGAATCGCCGGGGTGAGCGGAAGCGGAAAGTCTTCGCTCATCAACGACACTCTGATGCCGATTCTGAAGCAGAGATATTACCATTCTAAGCAGAAGCCGCTTCCATACGATTCTGTCGAAGGTATTCAGAATATTGATAAGCTCATTGAAATTGATCAGAGCCCAATCGGGAAATCGACCAGATCTAATCCGGCAACTTTCACCGGGGTATTCAATGACATAAGGAGCCTGTTCGAGGATACTCCTGATGCGAAAGCGCGTGGCTTCAAGGCTGGAAGGTTTTCGTTCAACGTGCCAGGTGGCCGCTGCGAAGCTTGTGCCGGGGCCGGAATAAAGGTTATAGAGATGAACTTCTTGCCAAGCGTGAACGTGGTCTGCGACGAGTGCCGCGGGAAACGGTACAACGAGGAAACGCTGGCCGTTCATTATAAGGGCAAAAACATTAGCGACGTGCTTGAGATGCCTATCAGCGAAGCATACGAGTTCTTCAAGCCGATTCCGAAAATCGCCCAGAAACTGAAGGCTCTGGTAGATGTCGGATTAGGATACGTGCATCTCGGCCAGTCCGCAGTGACTCTTTCGGGTGGAGAGAGCCAGAGGATGAAATTGGCCGCAGAACTTTCTAAGAAGGGCACTGGGAACACGCTCTACATCCTGGACGAACCTACGACCGGCCTGCATTTCGAGGATATAAAGATTTTGCTTGGCGTACTGCAGCTGCTTGTCGATCAAGGGAACACGGTAATCATCATTGAACACAACCCGGACGTGCTCAAAAGCGTGGACTACATATTCGACCTTGGTCCGGAAGGCGGGCGGAAAGGTGGTCAGATTGTCGCCAAAGGTACTCCGGAACAATTGGCAAAAGACCCGGATTCGGTAACAGGCCCATTCTTGAAAGAAGTCTTATAGCAAAAAGGCGCACCCGTTAAAGGCGCGCCTTAAATATATCCGTAAATGGCTTTATTTAATCTCCCATGCGAGAGCTGATGCTCCAAGAATGGCGGCATCGGACTCTTTCAGGGCAGTATAGAGCAGCTTCACCTTGTTCCTCCAAAGAGGCAGCACATTGGCATTCATTGATTTCTTGATAGGTTCGTCAAGATATTCCTTATTCCTTGCCACTCCACCGAAAAGAATTATAGCCTCCGGCGCAGAGAATTCAATGAAATCGGCGAAAGCCTCGCCGAGAAGGGTGCCTGTGTAGTCGAAAATCTTCTTGGCCAGGTTATCACCCTCGTCAGCGGCATCTTTTACATCTTTTGCCGAGATTTCCTCGTAATTTCTGAGCAGAGATGGCTCATTTGTCATCTCAAGCCACTCGCGAGCTGTTCTGGCTATTCCAAGAGCCGAGCAATATGTCTCAAGGCATCCTGTCTTGCCACAGTTGCAAAGACGGCCGTTGTGGCGGACTAAAGTAGTGTGGCCAAGCTCGCCAGCAAAGCCATCATGGCCGTAAACCACTTGGCCGTTGATGACGATGCCGCTTCCAACGCCAGTTCCTAAGGTGATCATTATGAAATCCTTCATTCCCTTGGCTACGCCGTAGGTCATCTCTCCTAAAGCAGCCGCATTCGCATCATTCGTCAGCTTGACAGGAATACCGCCCATTGCCTTCTGAAGCATGTCAGCAAATTTCACTTTGCCTTTGTTAGCCCATTTCAGATTTACGGCATTCTCGATTTCTCCGGTATAGTAGTTCCCATTAGGAACGCCCATTCCGATTCCGCGAATTCTGCCTGCCACATCAGCATCCTTAATGATTTGTTTCAATGTTGTCGCGAGATCATCGACATATTGCTGAGCATCAGTGTAATTCTCCGAACGCATCACTGTCTGCTTCAGCACTGTTCCCATCATGTCCACTATGCCGCATTTAGCGGACTGACCACCGACATCCACTCCAATAACAAGATCTTTATCCATGATATTCATAATTAATTTTCTGCTCTTTTAAGAACCTTGGATCCCATAAGGGCGAACCAGAGAATGTATGCTATTCCAATCAATATGACGACATAGCTCATCAGATAGCCAGCGCCGTCTGCGACCGCTCCCTGAATAAGAGGAAGTATGCCGCCACCGCAGACCATGACCATGAAGAGCCCGGAAGCGAGAGACGTATATTTGCCTAGCCCTTCAACAGCCAGGTTGAAAATCGAACCCCACATTACAGATGTGCACAAACCACAGAGGATGAAGAACATCACGCCGATAGGAATCGCCTCAAGCGAGAAGCTAAGCTGGGATGTGATCGCAGGGAACCTGACCGTAGCAGAATCGCCAAGGATGATGCCCAGAAGGACGAATATGATGGCAACAGAACCAACGACAGAAAGCATAGCCTTGCTGGATACCTTTCCGCCAATCGCTCCACCAATCAAACGGCCGCAAAGCATGAGAAACCAGTACATTCCGACGATAGTTCCAGCGACTGCCGCAGAAAGGCCTACGCCTTCAGATGTCATATAAAGGTTAGCGAAGTTAGGAATTCCAACCTCAACGCCAACATACAGGAATATGGCGATGATACCGAATACGAAATGCCTGAATGAAAAAGCTCCACCGAGTTTTGGCTTCTCCTCTGCCGTCTTTCCTTCTGCCGCTGCTGCTTTCTCTGCCTCAAGCTCTGGCTCAGGAATATGAGAGAAGAGGATGATGAAGAAGGCTAGTGCGAATATGCCCATGGCTATGAAAAGCGCAGGATTAGCATCTGCAATCTGAGTATCCTTCGTAACGTCGCCAATCAGGTATCCGACAAACACCGGGCAAATCGTCGCAGCAAGAGAGTTGCAGGAACCGCCAAGCTGGATGAGCTGATTGCCTTTGTTTCCGCCGCCACCAAGGGTATTGAGCATAGGATTCACGACCGTGTTCAGCATGCACATGGAGAAGCCTGACACGAATGCTCCTAGAAGGTAAACTCCGAAACTGCCAGCTTTACCGGAAAGGAAGGTGATTCCTACTCCGATGAAACCCACAAGCACTGCAAGCAAAGCCGTGAATTTGTACCCCTTCTTAGAAAGAATGATGCCGGCAGGCACGCCCATGAATGCGTAAGCGATGAAATTCGCCGCATTGCCGAGCTGAGACATGAAATTCGTAGCCGAAAATTGCTGTTTAACGATTATTCCGAAAGGATTTTGAAGGCCTGTCACGAATGATATCATCATGAACAGGAAGAACATGATCGCAATGGCTAGCGCATTGCCTTTTCTTTTTTCTGCCATAAAGCTGAGTTTTAATATTATTAATGATAAATCGCTTTCTCTTCGCTTTAGAAAACAAATTTACTAAAATTTTCTTCTTAAAAAACCAAATGGCATAACTATTATTCATAAGCGTCATTACTATCCCCAAGCAGGAAGGATTGCTCTTTATGAAGTGGAAGGAACTCGCTCTTCCAATCCCCCGAGTGGACAGACAGCGATGATTTCAGGTCATTTGCTGACCTAAACTTAACTTTAAAAACCCATTTATGTATGATGAGATTTACTTATTATACTTTCTTTCTATAATTACATCACGAACAGCCTCTAAGTATCCAAAGCCATTCAAGCGATCAGGCAACAAATAACTACCTTCAACCCATTCATTCCAAGCATTTATCATGATAAACTTAGGTTGATCAGAATGTCCGTCAGCATATTCTCTGGCAGCTTGCAAGAAGGTCGCAAAAGCTTGAGGCGTTTGATGGAACCGGCTTACATCCTGTGCGCCTTTTGCCGGAAAACGAGGGGTATCATCCCATCCGATAGAAACGGTCGGAAAAACCGGAATATCTAAAGCTTCATCCCATTGTTTACGGATTTGAATCGCATCGGCTCCATGTTTCATATAGTCACAGTTGAAACCTCCCATGTTGTAGAAGGCAACACTATTGATACCTAATCCTTCAATCATGGCTTTCAGATATTTTGTGTTGTCAGGATTCAGAAAATATCCGCCTCCGGGGTTCATCTGGAAATAAATACCAGGGAAGCCCGCCTCTTTCGCTTTGTAACGGAAATAGTCGAGTGCTTTACGTGTCTCTGCGATTGAACCAAAGCCTTTGATCAGCTGGTCGTAATCGAAGATTGCCATCACAGGGCATCTATCTATTTTTACATAGTTAGGTTGCTTGAAATATTGATTGATCACCCGATCCACGATCACCTTGAACTGATCCCAGTTCACCTTGGGATCGAAGAGCATCGAGGTATCATCGCCATAACGGTGATAGTTCCAGTAGTTATGAGCCACCGTATGATTCGCCCACATGATGTAGAAATTCATCTTCTGGCAGTTTTTCGCCTTCAGGAAACCGTCGTTCAATGCTCCTTCGAGATAGGGATAATCCATGAACCAATACCAGTCATAGACGAACGTGTTAACGCCATGCTTCAAGGCCGTATCGATCCAACGCTCAACGACTTGCGGGTCATCGTCGTGTTCATAGCCCCACAGCGGCTGACGCGGTTGGTAGTGTCCCTCAAATCGAGGATTACCCTTCTTGATCACCTCCCATTCACCTTCGCCATCCGCCCAAAGATAGGCATGAGCCAAAGAATCATCGTGGCAGGATGGCCAGATGTAGGCCGCTACATAATAATCGGGTTGTTTGGCTGTTGCTGAGTTTGCGGTTTGATTCGCTGTCGTTCCCGTATCGGCACAACTCCAAAGCCCCATACATACGGCAGACAACAAAGTGAGAAAATACTGTTTCATGATGTTCTTTCTTGTTTATTTTTATTAATGGATGCAAGAGAGGCTTGGCCCTAATCGTCTAAACAAGGGTCAAACCTCTCGAAGAAATGATTATTTCCAACCTGGATTCTGCGTCAGATTTGGATTCAATGTCAACTCATCTTGCGGAATAGAATAGAGATAGTCTTGATTTTCCCTCCATTGATAACCATTTGGCATCACCGTCTTGAAGTAGTCGATCAATCCATTTTCATCCACCTTATCACTGAAATTCGGATGCAAAGCCAAGTCTACAGGATAGCCCTTCGGACGTTTGTTCTTGAACAAAGCACCGGCAGCCCAACGCCTATAATCGTCATCCCGTTGGCCTTCCAACGCTAATTCTACTCGTCGCTCACGGCGGATCTCATACAAAGCATCAGAGATGGTGTAGCCATATTCCGCTTTATTCTTGTCTACACTCTGTGGATTCACTGCGAAATCCGGCATTCCAGCACGCTTGCGCAATTGGTTCAAGGCATCATAAGCGATTGTTCCATCCAATTCATATTTCGCCTCTGCATAGTTTAGTAGCACCTCACCATAGCGGAAAAGAATTAAACCTGTCTCAGAAGGAGTCTCCCAGGAACGACCGGCCGCAGCTGAATAGGGATTAGCTGTCTTCTTGATCTGGAAACCTGTGGTGCATAACTGCAAAGCACCTGCATCAATATTGGGTTCATTGAAAATCGTATTGACAGAGAATGACATCAAATCACCTGGAATCCAGATAGTGGATTTCAAACGAGGGTCGCAATCCATAGAGATTTGTGTCAAGAAATCATTGCCTTTTTTCATCTGAGCTGTCGCCAAGTAGTCGTAGGGTTTGCCATCACGCGACAAATAAGAAGAAACGAGTTCCCATGTAATACCTCTACCTTCAGGATTGTAGGTGGCATACACTTGTGCCCAGGAACCCATACCATCTGCTCCGTTGAAAGCCTTGTAGAGCAAAACCTCGTTGATATTCGACATGTCGTCAAAACCGAACAGCTTGAAATAGTCTTCATCTGGATTGCCTGTGCTATAGATTCCTTTTTTGTAATCACCATTGATCAATTCTTCTGCGGCATCTACGCATATTTTGAAGTATTTCTTTGGATCCGCGCCAGGTGTGGCATAATCTGTACCGGCATGATACTTTTGCCATGATCCTTCATACAGAGCAACACGAGTTTTAAATGCCAGAGCGCATTCCTTATTGATTCGGTTGTTACCTACCGATGAACGTAGTTCCAGGTGCTTCAGTGCCTCATCAAGATCTGCCAAAACATGGTCGATTACCATTGTTCTCGGGTCTCGTGGCCTCATCAACGATTCGGTATCATCCATCTCAATCACTTTGTCATACAATGGAACATCTCCGTATTTTTTCACCTTATCAAAATAGAACATGGCCCTGAAGAAATAGGCTTCGCCAACATATTGCTTGAAATCTGAATAGGGGCTTTTACATTTTTCCCAATTCATAAGAAAGGTGTTCACGTTTCGAAGCGCGCTCCATTCCCCAGTCCAGTTTCCTGTCGCTTTTGTACGTTGTCCATTCATCATCGTGCTTACACCTGACATAATGGCATCATCATTATCATTGGATGAAATGCCAGTCATCGTGCTTTCCCCGAAAAATGTTGGATAGAGTTGACGCGTGTAGTATTCCAATTCTGTTGCGGATGACCAATAATCTTCCATCGTGATTTGATCCAACGGCTTTAGGTCAATAAAATCCTCGCAAGAACAAAGCAATGCCATGCAAGAAGCTACCGCTAATATTGTATGTTTCATATTTTGATTATCTTCAATTATTCAACAATTAGTAAGTTATAGTCACGCCAAATGAGAATACACGATCTGCTCCATACGTCATTCGGCCAACGGCTCCTCCGCCATAGAAATTACCACCTGTGCCAAATCCAACCGGTGCGATTGGATCTACACCTTTGGGCATGTGAGAGAAGGTCAGTAAATTTTCTCCAGAGAAGTAGATCCGGAATTTCTCCAAGTGCATTTTAGAAATCACGTTTTTAGGCAAACTGTAGCCCAATTGCAAGTTCTGCAGACGCAGATAAGCACCATTTTGCAAATAACGTGTATTAGGATATGCTTTGTTCTTTTGATCCTCACTATAATTCAAATAGGGACGAGGGAAATAGGCATCCGTGTTAATATTTGCTTCTCCTTCGTACAAACCGCTGTACGTCGTTCCAGGTTGATCACGGAAATAGTCCAAATGCTCTGGCGTTAAACAGGATTCCCACCAACCAGGCATGAAGCCCCAAAACATATTAGAACCACTCGCAAAATAGATATCTTTCTTCGCTACGCCTTTCCACAACATCGAGAAATCGAAACCTTTCCAGGAAGCACCGCAGTTGATCGTATATTGGAAGTGTGGTTCAGTATTACCAATGATTGAATAATCTCCATGGTCATCCACCGTATTCTTACCATTGTTCACCTTGCCATCATCATTGATATCTTCATATTTCACATCACCCGTTTGCCAATTGGCGGCGATGTGAGAAAGATCAACACGAGACAGATAATCGTCTACCTCTTTCTTTGTGCGGAACAAATCATTCACTGTGTAACCCCAAATCTCGCCAACTTCAGCACCTTCATACCAAGTGGAAAGCGTTCCTGTAGGATTATTGTATTTAGTGACAACCGAGCGGTAATCATATAAGCTGGCACCTACATTATAAGATAGGCCATTGGGGAGAGTATGTTTCCAATTCACACCAATCTCCCAGCCTCTTGTGCGTAAAGTCGCATTGTTTTCTTTTGGAACAGATGCGCCTAACACGCCGGGTAGTGCAGTCGCAGGTCCAACCATATTGGTTGTTCTACGTTCAAACCAATCGCCGGTAGCAGACAAACGACCATCCAAGAACGAGAGATCCAGACCGACATCGGTCGTTGTTGAGGTCTCCCAAGTTAAATTATGGTTTACTAATCCTGGTGTGGAGGTATAACCTACAGGGCGTGCTGAACCATATCCATAGATCCAATTCACCGTACCTGAGGAGATAGGCATCAACTGCATATCGGTATAGGGAGTGATATTCTGATTACCTAACTGACCCCATGAGACACGCACTTTCATGGTATTGATCACGGGAGCAATCGGTTCCCAGAATGACTCATTGTTAGCATTCCATCCTGCGGAGAATGAGGGGAACGTACCCCAACGTTTTCCATTACTAAATACGTATGAACCATCTCGACGCACATTTGCCTCAAATAAATAACGTCCATGGTAATCATAATTCAAGCGAGCGAAGAAACTTTCCGTGGCGTTATGTTGCAACGATTCCCACAAACGAGACGTGCCTGTAGCAGTCTGGAATGAAGGTATCTTATCTAAGATTAAATCGCTTTTGTAGCCTTGCAAATAAGAAATATTTCCTTTCTCAAATTGCATTCCTGCCAATACTGTGAAATGATGATCGTCTTTTATGTCAAAACTATAAGAAGAAAAGATATTTGTTGTCCAATACTTTTTCGTGTATTTCTGACGCAAGACGCCATTGGGAAGGCCAACGCCATGTGCGTACGGCTCATTGTTCAGATCGTAGATCCAGATGTTCTTGTCCACATTGGTTGTCTCGATAAGATCTACGTTATAAGCGAAATCCGCATTGATCTTCCAACCTTTCAGCGGACGGATCTCTGTACGAAAATTATTCCACATGTCAATCTCGTCATCTCGGTTTGTCCCGGCTTCCATTGAGGGGATATGCGATTCAAACATGTAATGGCCGAAACCATCATATAGCGGCGTAATCGGATAGTTACGAGAAATATGACGGAACATGAAGGAATAGTCACCTTCTTTCGTCATATTGGGCTTCTCTCTGATTTTCTTAGCGAAACGATTCTCATAATTAATATCCCACCAATCTGTTATGGCTATATTAAGCTTGCCTAAAGTATTTATACGTTGGTAGTTATCTGTTCCAAAATTAATAACAGAGCCATCATCAATATATCCGGCAGAAACATAATAGGAAACCTTGTCTGATCCTCCCTGTACGTAAAGATCATGCTTCTGATTGATACTATGCCCAAAATAGATGTCCCACCAATCTGTATTAGCGAAGTTTAAATTGGCATTGTTCCACACATCACCTTCAGGCATGGCACCTGTAATTTTCGCTCCTGCTGGATAGTTCGGAATAGACTTCCTGATGAAATCAAAATCTCCTTTTTGGAAAGCAATCACGCGATCAATCGTTTCGTTGCTAAATGGATGGCCTCCACGGTTATCTCCAGCCTCGTTCAAGATTTTTGTGTAAGTATAAGAATCCAACCCTGTCGGAATGTTTTGGGCAGTTTTGATGATCAAGTTACCGGTATAAGAAACACTCACCTTTTGATTCTTCTTTCCTTTTTTAGTTGTCACCAAGATCACACCATAAGGTGCTTTGGCTCCATAAATCGCAGAAGATGCTGCGTCTTTTAAGATAGAGATGGACTCTATATCCTCAGGATTCAAGTTATTCAAATCACCAGGAAAGCCATCGATCACCACATAAGGTGAGCCACCATTCAATGATCCCATTCCACGGATGGAAATATTCATACTCGCACCCGGTTCAAAACCATTTTCTCCACTGATGGAGAAATTCATGCCCGGAGAAGTTCCTTGCAACAACTGTGAGACAGTCGTAGCTTGACGATCTTTCAAATCCTTATCAGACACGACATTCACAGCGCCTGTCAAATTTACCTTCTTTTGTGCGCCATAACCGACAAACACGACCTCGTTTAAGGCTTGCGAATCCTCTTCCAAGAAAACTGACAATTCATGCTGATTATTAATTGATACCTCTTGTGTGAGATATCCAATATAGGAAACTACCAGTCGCGCATTGTCTGGTGCCACCAAAGTGAAATTACCATCTACGTCGGTGATGGTTCCGTTATTCGTGCCCTTGACTACGATGTTGGCGCCGATGATGGGTTCGCCGTTTTTATCGACTACCTTACCTGTGACAGTATGGCCATTTTGCTGCGATGCCTTCCCTTCTGCCTTTGTCAAGATGATTTTCCGATCCAATACCTTATAGGTCACATCCGTGCCGGCAAAGATTTTGTCCAGCACGTTAAACACATCACTTTCCTCTACCGATAACGACACTCTCCGGTCAAGGTCTATGTGGCGCACATTGAAGAAGAAAGAGAAGTCAGACTGATCTTCAATCTTATTTAATACGGTTTGTACCGTCTCGTTTTGCGCATTCAAGCTCACTTTTGCCTCTTGCGCATAGCTTTCTGCTGACCAAGCGATGCCTGCTGAGCAGAACAGGGCTAACACACTTAGCTTCATACTTTTTGGAATTTGTTGCACGACTTGTTCAGACAGTCGTAACGCCTTTATCGCCCAATTTTGTTGGGGGATCAAAAAATTTGACATACTTTTGTAATTGGTTTATTTAAACTTAAATGATGGATTGCTTGTCGCCAAACAAGCATTTCCCGTTTCTCTCATTTCATCCGGCTGTGACGCACCAACGTCCCTGTCGGATGTTTTTTTCTTACGTGGTTATGGTTCTCATGGCAATTAGTGTTTAATATATTTCTATGGTTAATAATTCGTCTGTCTTATCGGGATTGTCAATGTAACGCCAACGGATGCCGGAGGACAGCCGGAACACCTCCAGGATTCGCTCCAACCGCTGGCTGGTGAAGGTACCCGTGAAGGCCTCTTCCCGTAGGCTTGGATTTTTCAGAATCAACCGGACATGAAAGCGTTTTTCCAGCATACGCAGCGCTTCGGGCAATGGGGTAGCGTTAAAGATGATTTTCCCATCTTTCCATGCTGTCTCTGCCTGTCCGTTCGTGGCAAGCACGCGTGTTTTCGAGCCTTCCACATCATAAATCAGCTTGTGACCAGGTTTCAATTCGACAATGTGCGTCGTTGTGCCTTGTGCATAGGCGAAGCTAATCTTTCCGGTGAGCAACGTGGCTCGTACTTTTGGTTCGGACCCAAATGCTTCCAGATTGAAAGTGGTGCCTACTACCTCAACCTGCGTTTGATGAGGAGTCTTCACTACGAAGGGATGCTCTGGATCACTCTCAACTTCGAAATATGCCTCTCCATTCAATTCCACCTGGCGTTCTGACTTGGCAAAAGTAGCCGGATAGCGCAATACTGACTCCGAGTTCAAGTGTACCAAAGAGCCATCGGGCAGTGCAAAGTGGGTGGTCATGCCCGGATTGGTGCATACCTCCACAAAGCGATCGCTCTCTTCCGCTGGTTGCTCGGCATGATCATGATAATATAGAATGCCAAAGGTCACGATCAGCGGGAGGATTAGGATGGCTGCCACCGACTGGAATATTTTCCAGATGCGGCGTGGCAGGCTAATGGTTTCTCTTTTGAGCCTCCGGTCAGCCTGTTGCCATGCCTTGTCGGCATCGACTTGTGGCGCAACACGCAGAAGATCCGCATGCCAGGACAGCGACATGAGCCGTTTCAATAGCCGCTCATGTTCTTCAGACTGAGCCAACCACGCTTCAACCACCTCACATTCCTGCTCTGTGGCTTGCCCTGCGCAATAGCGAATCAATACTTGTTCTTCTATATGTTGCTGCGTATCCATATTCCTTCTCTATGATGAATCGGCGAAGAAAGCTAGCTTTTCAATTGCTCTTTTCTATATAGACAAGGGAGAAACAGCGCATTCCTAAACAAAGCAGATTTTTTTTGCTCCAATAATATGTTTTTGAATAGATATTAGCCAATATACATTCGAGGGTCACTTTTCAAAAAAATATGTAATTTTGAACTAAGATAATATCATGAGCAAAGAAACACAGGCATCGAAAGAGAACGAATTACTGACCGCTGTCCATGAAGGCAACTGGAACGCATACAGGACCTTATTTAAGCGGTATTATCCGGTATTGTGTGCCTACGGGAATCGCTTCGTAAGCCTGGAAGAGGCTGAAGAGATCAGCCAAGACATCTTGCTCTGGGTGTGGAAGAACCGTGAGAATATCAATATCTTACGTTCTCTCAGCCACTACTTGCTTTCCATGATGTATCATCGCAGCGTTAATCTAATCCTGCACAACCAAGCCCGCTACAAAGCCGAGACGCGTTTCTTAGAGACTGTAGAGGATGTGCTGGTAGAGGATAACCAGGTTCATTTCAATGAATTACAGCAGAAAATCAAAGAAGCGTTAGCGTCGCTGCCAGACACTTATCGAGAGGCATTCATATTACATAGATTTGGGAACAAAAGCTACAAGGGAATTGCCGAGATGCTGCAAGTCTCACCCAAGACCGTAGACTATCGCATCCAGCAAGCATTGAAACAACTGCGTATCCTCCTAAAGGATTATTCCCCTATCTTGCTGTGGTTAATAGGCGGAACAACCTTATCCTGAATCAAGTTCAGGATCCATGGTTCGTGGGAATGGATTTCTGGTCAAGCCCGGATGACTGAAGAAGGATGAACTCGTTTTCCCGTCAACGTGAAATGTAGGGCTGCCGGTGAGGCTGTGGCCGCAAAGCATACATCCATGTCCTCGCTTAGAAGGACGAGAATTTATGGGCAACGGTATAGTGCCACCGACTGGCTTGTAATGAAGGGCTGCGTCGCCCACCCAGTTTCACTGAACGGGGGTCGGCAATGGGAATATGTGTCCTCGGCACTTGAAATGAATGTCACCGTTGCCTTCAATTGTGAATAATTAAAACCTATCTTCTAGGTTTCACAAAACCTTGTCGATGATGCGAATAAAGAATCGCATACGGATATTCAAACCCTTCGGAATAAGTGTCACGCAAAACGCTGTCGAGGCAGGCTGCACAGAAGTGCATGGGGAAGGGCATGTCTCGACATCGAGGCCTCCCAAGAGCCACGTTCTGGATGAAGTGTCATGCCTGATATACTAAGAAAGGCCGTCTCGGTGGCCGTGTCATGCCTGATATATAAAGAAAGGCCGGCGCTTTCCCCAAAGAGCCGGCCCTGTGTATATAAAACGAACTTAACAAATAGACAACAAATAAAAGAACTTTGTTTGTCCGTTGCAAAGATATCAACAAAATCTGAATTTCCAAAAGAATTCGTTAATTTTTTAAAACGGTTTTACTAAAAATTCGTTATATGTTCCTATATTGGCTAGGAGTCATCCCAGTGTGAGCCTTGAAGAACTTATAGAATACCGATGGGTTCGGGAAGTGCAGCTTATAAACTATTTCCTTGATGCTGTTGTCGGTATATTTCAACATATTCTTGGCCTCCAATATGACGAAGGAATCAATCCACTCTGGGGCCGACCTTCCGCTAGCTTGCTTTATGAGCTTGGAGAGATATTTCGGAGTAAGCCCAAGGTTGCTTGCGTAAAAAGCCATGTTACGCTCTGAGTCATGATATTCAGTGACAAGTTTTATGAATCTCTCTAGCAGCTGCGTCACCCTCACGGAGGCGTTCTTCATCGGCATCGTCTTCTTATTCTCGTCCCGCTTGGCCACGAGACCGACGAAATAACAGAACAGAGAAGAAATCAGCGCACCCACTGCTTCTCTCTTGCTAGAGCAATCAGAATCAATAAGTTTCCTAACAATGTCAATATAGCTTTCGCAAATCTGAATCGACGCATCATCCAAATGAATGACTGGATCGGAAAGAAAGCTGATGAGATTTCCTAGGCTCTTGTTCAATTCCAGGCTGATATTCGAGAGGAAAGAAGGCGAAATGGCAAGAAGAAGAAGTTCGTTACCGGAATTTTTCTTTTCCGTGTCGACTTTAGCTTTAATGATGTTGCCCGGAGTGCTAATGAACATGGTGTGTTCAGTGAGGCTGAGCGTCCTAAGATTGACTTCTAGTTCCACCGAACCTTTTATGCAGAAAAAGGTTAGATACACGTCTGTCTTGCAAGGAAATTCGAGGAAAGAACGAAGTTTCTGGACATAAGACTCATCGCAGTGGATGCGAAGTATATAGAGATCCTCATTCAGCTCGGTGTCTATCTTGGCTGAAAGCAGCTTTCTAATGTGCTTCATGTCGATTTTCTGTAGATATTCATCCATAATATAAATAATTGTTAGATGGTTTCAATTTGGGCATCAATTTTCTTTTTTTCGCAAATTTAGCCAAATGCGAAAATATTATATACAAAAATCAATCCAAATAGTAAAATGAAGGCAACTTTTTTGTAGATTTTCCCCTGCCTTGAAAAGCAGCGTGACATATTCAAAATTCAACTATATGGGAAGAAGAAAGAAAAACTACAATTTAGTCATCGGCATCATAGCACTGCTACTGATAGTGCTTGCGCTTGCCATCGTAGGATATTTCGTATCCTATTCAAAACCGCCTGTGACACAAGGCGAAGTCGAAGCCACGGAATGTAGGGTTTCAGGGAAAATCACTGGAAGAATTGATGCCATCTATATTAAGGAAGGCGATAGCGTTCGCAAAGGAGACACTCTTGCGCACTACGATTCTCCCGAAGTGCGAGCTAAAATGGCACAGGCGCAGGGGGCAGCCACAGCGGCAAGAGCCATGAACGACAAAGCTAAGAATGGATCAAGGGTGGAGGAAATTGCCAAGGCCCATCAAGTTTGGCAACAGACACAGATTCAGGAAGAAGTATTACGGAAATCTTACGAGAGAATCGAGAAACTGCGAGAGCAGGAAGTCGTATCGTCTCAGAAATATGACGAAGTCAAAGCTAAATACGATGCCGCTGTGGCTCAGCAGAAAGCAGCCAAAAGTCAGTACGACATAGCGGTGAACGGAGCAAGAGCCGAAGATAAGGCGGCAGCCGAGGCTCGGATGAACCAAGGTGAAGGAGTCGTGGCGGAAGTCCAGTCATACGCCGACGAGCTCTATCTTGTCGCCCCTGTTGACGGAGCAGTGACAAAGGTCTTCGTGCACGAAGGTGAACTGGTGGGCCAAGGAGCACCAGTGGCAACCATTACCGACCCCTATGACATCTGGTTCACTTTCAACATTAGGGAAGACAACTTGAGAGAGATACATGACGGAGCGAGCATACGCGTCTCCATCCCGGCGCTTAACGGCAAAGAGGTCAGCGCCACGGTCTATTACATCTCTGCGCAAGATGATTATGCTACCTATCGGGCTGTCAAAGAAACTGGGTCTTACGATGCGAAGACCTTCGAGGTCAGGGCGATGTCTGATGAGGGGGTCGGAGAATATAGAAACGGCATGTCCGTCATAATGCTGAGGGACAAGCCTAATCACAGGTAACGTCATGACAGTCTGGCAAAGATTACATGCGGTAGCGAGGAGAGAGATGGCGATAATCCGCCATAGGCCTGTCTATCTGTGGGGCTCTATCGGCGGTTTCCTGTTCTGCACCATTTTCTTCCTAACGCTCATGAAAGAAGGCACGCCGGAGAAGAATCCGGTCGGCCTCGTTGATCTGGATCGCTCCACGACATCCAGAATGGTGAGAGAGGCTCTCGATGCCACGCAACTCGTCAGGATAATCCCTTACGAATCACAATCGGAAGCGAGCCGGGACATGATGAAAGGAAAGCTGATGGGCTACGTCATTATCCCTAGAGGCCTCAACGATGACATACAGGCTTATAGAAGACCCAAAGTGACCTTCTACACCAACGAGATGTACTTCATTGGCGGAACCATGGCCTGGAAACAGCTTCTGACCCTCATTAATATGGGAAACGGAGCGGTTGAGAGGGAGTTCATGAGGGCCCGAGGCTACAGGGAGAACGAAATCTTAGACATCATCGAGCCTATCGTGATTGACACTCACTACTTGGGGAACTCCACGATGAATTACAATTATTACATATCTCCGAATATTCTGGCTGGAATCTTAGAGCTACTTGTGATAATCGTGTTAATATATTCATTCTCGACAGAACTGAAATATGGCACATCAAGGCATCTGCTGAAGGCATCGGGGAATTCCATCCTGGTGGCCGTCGGAGGCAAGCTGCTGGTCTGGACGCTGATATTCTGCACAGCAGGCTTCATATTCATATTACTACTTTTTGGCATCCTGCACTTCCCCTACGCCGGGGCGATTGGGTGGCAGTTTCTGGACATGTTCCTGATGATACTCGCCAGCGAGGGGGGCGCCCTGTTCCTCGTGGAGATGGTTCCCGTGTCGCGAATGGCCATCTGCCTCGGTGCCCTGTATTCCATTCTGGGTTACACCATGACAGGCTTCTCGCTACCTATTGAAGCCATGCCTGCGGCGGCTCAAGGCTGGGCCTGGGCGTTCCCCGTCAGACACTATTATCTGATGTATGTCCAGGAAGGCATTTTCGCTTCCGGCTTCGCTGGATGCTGGAAGCAGATAATCTCTCTGCTCTCGTTCATGTTCCTGCCTTTGTTCGGGCTCGGGCGGCTGAAGAGCGCTTACATCTACCAGAATTATCCAAGACTGTAACGCCATGAAGAATGCATATATAAAAACCTGGTTCAAAGATTACTGGGATATTTTCTGCAACGAATTCAAGCAGATTCTCGCCGACGAAGGCGTAATGATAATCTTCGTCGTGGCAGGGCTTATCTACCCTCTGCTGTACAATTTCGTCTACTACGGCGGCATCATCAACGACACGCCGGTGGCCGTCGTGGATCTAGCGAGCTGCAAGGAGAGCCGCCGCTTCACGAGAGAGATGGATGCGACAAGGGAGATAAGGATAGCGGCTAAATGCATGAATATGGAAGAGGCGAAAGGCCTGCTCCAGAAGCGCATCGTGAAAGGAATAGTCTATTTCCCAGCAGATTACGGGACGAAGCTTGCCCGTCACGAACAGGCCCACATCTCAGTCTATTGCGACATGAGTGCGTTTCTGTACTGCAAGAATGATTTGATAGGCTCGAACATGGTCATGCTGCACGAGATCCGAGAGCTTCAGCTGGAAGACTTTAAGGCAAAAGGCCTTACTGACGAGGCTGCAAGCCAGCAGGTCCTGCCGCTAGGCTACGAAGACAACAAGCCATACAACCCACAGGCTAACTACAGCTTCTTTCTAATCACCGCTATCATGCTGATAATGATTCAGCAGATAATGTATTACGGCATGTCGGTGCTAACAGGGACAAACCGCGAGGAGAATAGAAGCTTCGCCTCGCTGCCGGACCAACTGCAAGGACATGGCCGCGTGAGGATAGTCCTTGGGAGGGGCACTGCCTACTGGCTTCTGTTCATGGGCATAGGAACATACATTGCCATAATCTCCCCAGCCATATTCGGACATGCCCAAAGAGGCAATTTCTGGGACGTGTTCAACATGCTCGCCCTATTCATGCTGGACTGCGTGTTCTTCTCTATGGTCTGGAGCACTTTCATCACCAGGCGAGAAACCGTATTCGTGCTTCTGCTGGTCGTGCCAATCGTGGCATTTTTCCTCACTGGCGTAGCATGGCCGTATTACGCATTCCCTAAGTTCTGGAAATATTTCTCATACATATTCCCAACTACCTTCGGAACTAAGGCATATATCAGCCTGAGCGTTGCCGGAGGCGACATGTCCATAGCGAAGGAAATGATTGAATACATCACTTGGCAGACGATGATATATTTCTTCTTCGCTTGTGCCTGCGTGCACCTGGAGAATTGGGTGCTTCATCACAAGGAAGAGCTGAAGGAAAAACGCGACGATGCACGGCGGCGAAGAGGCATAGATATAGAAGGGGACATCAAAATGATAGAAGGAGAAAATGAGATATGAGCATGCTGGATGTAAAAAGGCATAATTAATTTCGACCAATTGATATATTATAGCAGCTTAATCAAGTAATTTTTGTGCCTTTTAGGCTAAATTTTTGCAAAAAGATATTTTTTGCGGTTAAAAAGAAAATCGTATATTGATAAACTGAAAACAAACATTGAGAATAAAGATATGAGAAAGCAGTTCACGAGAATCTCAGTTCTGGCAGCATTGGCCATGATTCCTCTGGGATTGAACGCACAACAGGTCCTCTCTCTGGAAGAGTGCAGAAACATGGCCATCAAGAACAACAAGGACCTGATTCAGGCAGACACGAAAATCAAGATGGCCGGGTACGACCGCAAAATCGCCCTGGCGAATTATTTCCCAAATATATCGGCAACGGGAGCCTACGTCTATAGCCCGAACGATTTCGGACTCATCAGCGACGGAGCTACGGCAAAGCTGAACAACCTAGGCACGACGATACATGGACAGACGCAGTCTTTCGCACAAGCTTTAATGACCGCCATAACTTCCAATCCTCAGGCTGCCGCTGAGTACATGCAGAGTCCGATGTGGCAGACCGTGGTGGGGGCGATGTCGAAGACAGACCTGTCGGAGACGCTAAATGCGCTCGGCAAGGAGATAGCAGACTCCTTCCATCCAGACATCGAAAACATATTCCTTGGAACCGTGACGGCGCAACAGCCGGTCTTCATGGGAGGGAAAATCGTCGCCGCCAACAAGATTGCCAAATTGGCAGAACAGCTGGCAGAAACGCAGTACGACCAGAAATATCAGGAAGTCGTCGTCGAAGTTGACCAGGCATATTGGCAGATAGTGTCCGTCGCCAACAAGCTGAAACTGTCAGAGGCTTACGCCGACCTGCTTCACAAAATGGAGAAAGATGTGGACATCTCCGTCAAAGAAGGGGTCGCGACAGAATCTGACGCTCTTCAGATAAAGGTTAAGGCAAATGAAGCGGACATGCTCAAGACCAAGGCCGGCAACGGACTGGTGCTTTCAAAGATGCTGCTTTGCAAGCTCATAGGCATGGACCTGAATTCAGACATAACCCTCTCTGACGAAAAGCTTGATGAGGTACCTGTGCCGCAGATGACCACCCAGAAGGATATGGAACAAATATATGCCGACAGGCCAGAGACAAGGAGCCTGGACCTGGCATCGCAGATATATGACAAGAAAGTAGCGGTGGCCAGGGCCGACATGATGCCACAGGTGGCATTGATGGCAGGATATTCAGTGACGAACCCTAACCTCAAGCATGGCTTCAAGAAAGACTGGGGCGGGATGTTCAATGCCGGCGTGGTAGTGAATATTCCTATATTCCATGCGTTCGAAGCAACCAACAAGACAAGGAAAGCCAAGGCAGAGGCGACTCTTTACAGGACGCAGCTGGAAGATGCGAAGAATCTCATAAATCTTCAGGTGACCCAGCTCAGGAAGCAGCAGGACGAGGCACTTGAGAAATACATCATGGCCAAGAGCAATCTTGAAAGCGCCGAGGAAAACCTCAGAACCGCGACGATAGGCTTCGAAACCGGAGTGATCACGACAAACACTGCCCTGTCTGCCCAGACAGCATGGCTCCAAGCCCACTCTGAATATATCGACTCGGGAATCGAGCTCCAGATGCTGGCCGCCAACATAGCCAAGGCCGAAGCCGCTTATCATTCCGAAAAGTAAAAAAATTAAAAAGAGAAATACATTATGGAAACGAAAAAGAAAAGCTACAGCTTGGTAATAGGAATAGTAGCGCTGATTGTCATCATTCTCCTTATTGCGATAATCGGCTATTTTGTCTCAAAGCCGAAGCCGCTTGTAATCCAAGGAGAGGCTGAGGCTACCGAATACAGAGTGTCCGGCAAAGTGACAGGCAGGATAGACGATATTTACGTGAGGGAGGGGCAGAACGTCCAGAAAGGAGACACCATCGCCCATATCGACTCTCCTGAAGTCAGGGCGAAATTGGCGCAGGCCGATGCAGCGAAAGCCGCAGCTTCTGCGCAGAGCCTGAAAGCCAGGAACGGCGCTCGCACCGAGCAGATTCAAGGCGCCTACCAGCTTTACCAGCAAGCACTCGTCCAGGAAGATGTCATGAAGAAGTCTTTCGAAAGGGTTCAGAAGCTTTACGACCAGAAAGTTATCTCGGCTCAGAAATACGATGAGACAAAGGCTCAGTACGATGCTTCTGTCGCCCAGACTAAGGCTGCCAAGAGCCAGTACGACATGGCCGTGAACGGAGCCAGGAGAGAAGACAAGGAAGCGGCTCAGGCTCTGGTAGACCAGGCTAACGGCGCAGTGATGGAGGTTGAGTCATATCTGGGAGAACTTTATCTGGTTTCCCCTGCTTCCGGAATCGTGTCGCAGGTCTATCCTCACAATGGCGAGCTGGTGGGAGCCGGTTCTCCGGTGGCGAGCGTGCTGGATCTGAGCGACATTTGGTTCACGTTCAACGTACGTGAGGATTACCTGCACGGACTGAAACAGGGAGATAAGGTCAGAATCTTGATTCCGGCCCTCGACGACAAGGAAATTTCCGCGACAGTGAACTACATAAGCGTCAGGGAGTCTTACGCCACATGGAAGGCCACCAAAGAAACCGGCATGTACGATGCCAAGACTTTCGAGGTCAGGGCCATTCCTGACGAGGCCATCGACGGCATACGTCCAGGCATGACCGGAATCATGAGACAATAATCCTTAGGAATATATTGATGAGCATCTGGCAGAATATTATTAAGGTCGCCCGGCGCGAGCTCAGGATAATCAGGAACCGTCCTCTTTATCTGCTGGGCTCGGTGGGGGTCATCACGTTTTGTGCGCTATTCTATCTCACGCTGATGAAAGAGGGCCTGCCGCATGACATCCCGATCGGCGTCGTGGATCAAGACGAATCCACGACATCGAGGAATTTCTATCAGCAGCTCGATGCCACGCAACTGGGCCAGGTAGTGCATTACGACACCTACGAGTCTGCGAGGGTGGATCTGATGAGCGGGAAGATACTTGCGATGTGTGTGCTTCCGAAAGGCATGAACGATGACATCCAGGCGTTCAGGCAGCCGAAGATAACGATGTACACGAACGGCCTGTACCTGGTCGGAGGTGCGCTTGCGTGGAAGCAGCTGCTTTACATGGTGAACCTGACGAACGGGGCCGTGCAGAGGGAGGCGCTGAGGATGCGTGGCTACGATGAGCGGCAGATAATGGGCCTCATACAGCCTGTGAACGTGGATTTCCACCAGATAGGCAACACGACGACGAACTACGGCTACTACCTCTCAAACATAATGCTTCCGGGAGTGGTCGAGATGATCGTCATAATAGTCCTGATATATTCGCTAGGCACGGAGCTGAAATACGGTACTTCAAGGCATCTGCTCAGGACAGCCGGGGATTCCATCACCTCCGCCCTTCTGGGCAAGCTCTTGGTGTGGACGTCGATCTTCTCCGCGATAGGATTCATCCTCATAGTGCTGCTGTACCATTGGCTGCACTTCCCTATCGCAGGCTCGATATGGAACATGTTCCTGGACATGTTCCTCATGATTCTGGCGAGCGAAAGCATTGGCATATTCATAGTGGAAATGCTGCCCGTGCCGCGGCTCGCTCTCAGCATCGGCGCCCTCTACAGCACGCTGGGCTTCTCGCTGGCAGGCTTCACCCTGCCTATCGAGGCCATGCCTCCTTACATTCAGGGACTTGCTTCGGCTTTCCCTTTAAGGCATTACTTCAACTTCTTCGTGCAAGAGGTGTTCTTCGGAGCCGGATTCGAAGGTTGGTGGAAAGAAGTGGCATACCTTCTCATATTCCTGTTCCTGCCTGCGATAGGCCTCAACAGGCTGAAGAGAGCATACATCTATCAAAACTTTCCAAAGGACTAAAGGGCTATGGGAAAATTCAAGTCATATTTAAAAATTTGGTGCGCGGATTTCTGGCATATTCTTAACCACGAGCTGCGTCAGGTGCTCCATGACGGAGGGGTGATGCTTATCTTCGTGGTGGCGGGACTGCTATACCCTCTGCTTTACAACCTTGTGTACTTGAACGGCATAGTGCATGAGACACCCATCGCCGTCGTGGACAATGCATACTGCAGCGACACCCATAGGATCATACGTGAGCTGGACGCAACGAAAGAAGTGAGCGTGGCTTTTAAATGCATGAATATGGAGGAGGCGAAGAGGCTGATGCAGGAAAGGAAAGTGAAGGGAATAATCATGTTCCCGTCCGACTTCGGAAAAAAGCTTGCGCACATGGAAACGGCAACTTTCTCTGCTTACGCCGACATGAGCAGCTTCCTGTACTATAAAAACGTCATGTCTGCCGCGAATTTCGTGATGCTTCACGAGGTGGGGGAAATCCAGATGGTCCGCTACTCGTCAATGGGAATGACAGACCAGGCTGCCTTCGAATCGACGAAGCCCATCCTGTACGACGACAACAATCCTTACAACAGATCGTTCAGCTACAGTTATTTCTTGGTGTCAGCGATTCTTCTCATAATCATTCAGCAGACCATGTTCTACGGAATGTCTCTGCTAGCAGGAACGCAGAGGGAACAGAACCGCAGCTTCGCTTCCATCCCGTATGACTTGCAAGGAGAAAGCGGCGTCGGCAGAATCGTGCTGGGAAGGGCAGGGGCATACTGGCTCATCTACATGGCCATAGGGACGTACATTGCATTCATAGTCCCTGCCATATTCGGTTTGCCTCAGCGAGGCGATTTCAAGGACGTTTTCGCCATGCTGGTGTTCTTCGTCACAGATTGCGTGTTGTTCAGCATGACCTGGAGCACGCTCATCACCAGGCGCGAATCCGTATTCGTGCTGTTTCTGGCAATGTCTCCTGTCTGCCTGTTCCTCTCAGGCTGCTCATGGCCAACTTGCGCCTTCCCTAAATTCTGGAAATTCTTCTCTTACCTGTTTCCTTCCACCTTCGGGTGCCAGGCTTACTTGAATATGAGCGTGGCGGGCGGGGACATGAGCGAGGCGACCGTCCAGATGAGCGGCATGATACTCCAGACGATCATCTATTTCTTCACGGCGAGCATGTGCATGCTTGGTGAGAATTGGGTGATACGGCACAAAGAACGCATCAAGGAGATTCGCGATGCGAATGCCAAGAAGCTGGGCATCGACAGGGCCGAAGATGCCAGGATAATCGCCGGCGAATAAAAGAACTCTTGGCTAGCAAAAGGTCATTGGGCAAGTAATAGGTTCACAGGTAAGGGCGTGCGGCGATGGCTGGAGCGTAAAGCGGCTGCTCATTCGTGGGTTTGAGGTCGCTAGGGCAAGGTTTAGAGTCCATGGATATGTCATAGACGAAATTCACACAGTCGGTATATAGCAGATTATGAGCAAAAAATCCTATTTTTACATCGGATGACAACTGAATATTACATATTCTCTTCTCTGCCGTTTGCGGTCTGCCTCACCTGGCTGATAATCCTCCTGCTTAATCTTAGGCGCAATGACCTGAGAAAGAGACAGCTGGCACTGTTCGCGGCTGTTTGCGCCGTGCTCTATTTCTGCCATGCCATATTCTTCATCAGCGGAGGCTCTAATGGCAACGATGCGCTTTGGAGGACTTGCTCCCTAATAGCACGGGGGTCTACTATGCCGACAAGTCGGATAAGAAAGTTATCGACAAGGTATTTTCTCAAGTGTCCAAAGGACTGGACTCTCCTATGGCCGTAGAGAGCGGCCAGCTTAAGAATTTCTTCAGGGCTGAAGACTATCACCAAGACTACCTCGATAAGAATCCGGGGGGATACTGCCATATATCTGCGTCACTGTTTGAGTTCGCCAAGAAAGCGAAGATGAGGAAATGAGCTCTGCAGCCTCTTACCCCTCCTTCACGCTCACCCCTTGGGATGCTGTGCCGGATACTCATTCGTCTTTGAGACATCTTTCCAGGACGTAGTCCCAGACCATGGCCTTGTCGGTCTCGTTAAGTATCTCGTGTCGCATCCCATTGAAGAGCTTGCTGTCTGTGTCCTGGTATCCGACGGCCTTCATGGCATGAACAGCCTTCTCGAAATCTTTCTTTGAGATAAGGCATGGGTCTTCCGATCCTGAAATGAAGTGGACGGGCATGCCGGGCTTTGACATCTTCCAGCCTTTGGGGGAATAGCAGTCGCGCATGAGTCCGTAGAGGTTTGAAAAACCGTTGGCGGTAAAGGTGAACATGCACAGGGGATCGTTGTGATAGGCAACAAGTGTGTCCATGTCCGAGCAGACCCATGCGCTGGAAAAGCCCTCGTCTTTAAATGGCTCGTTGAACTTGCCGAACGAGAGTTTCTGAAGCAGGGGAGAATGGTATCGCCCTCCTCTGAAAAAAGCGATGGTATCCGCCAGGAACTTGCCAAGGCCAACGACCGGATTCCGACTCGGGGAACCACACACGAACAGCTCGTCGATATGGTCATCGTATCGCTTCGTGAATGCCCGAGCCGCCATTGAGCCCATGCTGTGGCCAAGCATCACGCACTTGTGCCCAGGGTACTTGCCCTTAATCCACTCGTTGACTAGCCTGATGTCTTCGACCAACGCTTTCCAACCACCCTTGTACATGTACCCGAGGTCTCCCTCCTCCAAGACAGTCTCCCCATGCCCCCTGTGATCGTGGATTACGCAAACGTAACCTTTTGAGGCCATGAACTCCATGAAAGGAATATAGCGTTCTTTGTGCTCACACATGCCGTGAACAATCTGGAATATACCGCTTAAGGGCATCTTCCGGCAGTCTGGTTCAACGACTATACCCGACAGCTCTAAGCCGTCAGGCGAGGTTTTTATCTTGAACTTCTGCATAGCAGTAATTATTTTGGTTATTATATTGTCTCTCGCAGATCCATATTCGCAACGATTTATTGCAATATTCGCACCAAAATAAAACGTTTCAAATAACGTATCTTCGCTAACCGGTGTGAAATTATTAGTGGAGGGCGAGTAAGTGGCGAACAATTTCGCATGCGAGACATGGGACAACCCGAAAGCCGAGCGCAGAGCCTAAAAAGCTTACGTGCTGCCCAGAGCGATATTACTGTCTCTGCGGAGCAAACAGGGGAAAGCACCCTGAGCACCGATAATCTTATTCTGCGGGTTTGACAACGTCCTTGACGGCCTCAAGGTAGCCGTAGCCGTTCAGCATGTCAGGAAGGAGGTAGCTGCCCTCGACCCATTCGTTCCAGGCGTTGATCATCATGAAGCGAGGCTGGTCCGGATGAGCGTCGACATATTCCTTGGACTTCTGCAAGGAATTGCCGAAGCTCTCAGGGGTGTTGTGGAAGCAGGTCACGTCTCTGGCACCCTTGGCAGGGAACCTAGGGCTGTCGTCCCACCCGATCGACGTGCATGGGAAGACAGGAATATTGAATGCCGAATCCATCTGTGCACGGATTTTCAGCGCATTGGCACCATGCACCAGATAGTCAGGATCGAAGCCGCCCATGTTGTAGAGAGCCTCGCTATCAATGCCTAGCTTCGAAATCATCTCGTTCATCTTGTCTATGCGCTCCTGGCTCATCAGCGAGCCGCCGCCCTGAATCTGCTGGATGTGAAGCCCGGGAAATCCCGCCTTCTTCACCTCTTCACGGAAATAGTCCAATGCCTTTGCGGCCTCGTCCAGAGAGCCCATGCCTTTAACGAGCGCATCCATGGAGAATATCCCGAATACTGGGCAGCCGTCGATTTTCACGTAATTCGGCTGCCTGAAATATTGGTCTATTACCCTGGCGACTATTTTCTTGAACTTTGTCCAGTCTACTTCAGGACTGAACAGAAGATCCGTGTTGTCTCCCCACTTATGGTAGTTCCAATAATTATAAACCACGTAATGATTTGCCCACATTATGTAGAAATTCATCTTCCTGTTTGAAGGAGCCTTCAGGAATCCATTGTCCAGGGCGCTTTCCAGATATGGCCCGCTGTAGCCATCCGGGTCAGTGAACCAATACCAGTCATAAATAAATGTGTTCACGCCATACTTCAGCGCAGTGTTGATCCACTTTTCCACCACCTGGGGGTCGTCATCCATCTCGTAACCCCACAGAGGCTGCCGAGGCTGATAATGCTCAGGGAATCGCTTGTCGCCCTGCTTGATGACTTCCCATTCGCCAATCCCCTCTTGCCAGAGCCAGTGATGCGCTAACGAATCGTCATGGCAAGAAGGCCATACGTATGCGCAGACGTAAGTCGTGTCCTGCGACTGAGTTTTAGCGCCAGAAGAACTGCTATTTTTGCAAGAAACAAAGGCCGCCACAACGGCAGCGGCCAATGCCATATTCATTAATATATTGCTTTTCATTATTTTTTCTCTCCAACGTGGAATGCAACTCTCAGATCTTCTATCTCCTTGTCGGTGATAGGATTAAGTTTCCCTGCAGGGGCTGCCATGATGAGCGACCTGGCACTGAAATCGGCAACTTCCAATTTATCAAACGAATTAATAAGCTGATTTCCAGTCACGACAACGGAATCGTTCGCAAGCATTATCATAGGACGCACCTTGAATTCTTCGGCTACCTTGTCGAGATCGTCGTACTGGCTGGCGAAAGGGAAGATTGGAATATCCTGAAGGAATATCCAGCTTTCCGGAATAGTCCTCACGTCGAACTTGACTCCGCTCGTGGCGAATCCCATCAGAGACGGCGACTGCGTGAGGATTATTGAATTAATGTTAGGGTTACGGCGATAAATTTCGAAATGCATCGCGACTGAACGGCTGGCCATCTTGCCAGCTTCGACCATGCCATCCTTTACCTGGACAATATCGTTCGGCTCTATGTCCCAGCGCTGAACGTTGGAAGGAGTTATGAGGAAATCGTTCCCTCTCCAGCGAACCGATGCTGTACCGTATGAACTGCACATAAGGCCCTGGGTGCAGGCCCTGCGCACGATTCGGCATATTTCCGAACGGATAGCCCTCTCATCTGAAGGATATTCCACATTCATGAAATGCTGGAAAGGAGTATTGACAGCTTTATCATGCTTGAGTATTTGTTCGTCAGTGAGGTACTTCGGCTCCCCGAGAGTCTTTGCATTCAGAATGGTGCGAGCGCAAAGTTCCAAAGTCTCGAATCTCTGATAGGCATCAGCTATGTCTTCACCATAAAGCACCACTCCATGGTTCTCCATGATGACGGCCCTATATTCAGGATTCTTCTTGAATTCGTCTACTATGTTCTTTCCAAGCTGCTCACTTCCAGGCGTTGCATATTTAGCGAACCCTACAGGGCCGCAGACCGCACGCGCCTGCGGCAGTATGCTGGTGTCCGGCACTTTGTGGATGATGCTGAACGTTACTAGTCCCGGAGGGTGGGCGTGAATTACTGAATGCGCCTTAGGATTCATCTTGTAGATAGCTCTGTGGAAAGGATACTCGGAAGATGGGCGATGAGGCCCGATGATGGTTCCATCTGGCTTCACGCACATGATGTCGGCAGGAGTGAGGTTGCCTTTGTCAATTCCGGCAGGAGTAATCCACATGTCGCCATTATCATCCATGATGGATACGTTGCCGCCGGTAGTGGTCGTCATTCCGCCGTGATAGATTCTGCCGATAATAATCGCAATCTGCTCGGCAGGATGCATCAATTTAACGTTTAATTGTTTCATATACAAGCTAATTTAATATTCCAATAATATGTCATTCCGGACTTTGCCCGAAGCCTTTCCTAGGCGAGCATGACCTGCCCGCCGGTCACCGGAATGGCCTGTCCTGTCTCGCCGGTCTGATCGATGGCATAAATAATCGCCTTGGACACATCCAGCGGCGTACAGCCTTTGTGCATTGGCACTTTACTGAGGTAATATTCCCTCACGTCCTCAACATTCCTGGCTCCAGGAACTTTCCCGGCATTGAGGTACTGGACAAACAATCCCTTGACAGGATCGCTCCAAAGCGGACCGTCCAAGAAGTTCCCAGGGCAGATTCCGTTGACTTTGATGCGGAACGGAGCCAGTTCCAAGGCGAAAGACTGAATGAGCCCGATGCCGCCGAACTTGCTGCCAGCGTAGGCGTAATTGGCCTTGCTGCCGACCAGCCCGCTCTTGCTGTTCACCTGGATTATGTCGGCGAAATATTCCGGATCGGCGGCTGTCTCAAGCTTCATTATGTGAGAAGCCAGCCTTGAGCAATAGAAGAATGCGTAGTAATTAATCTTCGTGACGAAGTCAAAATCCTTAGGGTCAAGCTGCTCCAGGCTGCCTGCGCGGACGACGCCGGCATTGCTCACGAACACGTCGAGAGCCCCGAACGTGACGATGGTCTCTTTCATAAGGGCGGAGAGGCTGTCCAGATCGCCGACATTAGTCTTTACGAATATGGCTTTGTTGCTTCTCGCAAGCTTGTTGAATTCCTCAACTGTCGCATTGCCTGTAACCTCGTTCAGATCGGCCACGACAATGTTTGCGCCTTGCTTCAGCAGTTCTTGAGCAATTCCTTGCCCGAAACCCTGAGCCGCACCGGTAACAATGATGGTTTTCCCCTCGACCCTGCCTCTGGAGGCAGAGGAAGCAACCTTACGACGATAATTTTCCACCTCCCAATTGTCTATGAAGTCAATCCAAGCCGGCTCCATGGCATGAGGGCCGCCGAAACTCTCGGCGTAAGAAGCAATCTTCATTGCGTCTGCGAAAACATCCTCGACGATCTGTGCACTCTTATTGTCATCGCCAACGCAGAGCAGGCCAAGGCCTTTCACTGCCACCACCTTCGGAGTATAGCCACGCTTTGTGGCGAAGGCCTCTATCTTCTCCTCCGCCTGCCTGAGGACATCCTCGACAGAGGCGGCATCCACGTAAACATATTCACTCTTGCAATAGACTATCATGTCGGGAGTGAACGAAACGCTGACGTTCGAGAAAGCCTCTGCGCTTGACAAATATTTCTCAGTAAGGGCATTACGAAAAACTTTGACAGTCTTAAGGCCTCGTCCGCTCCTTGACAAGATCTGGCGGACGACAGGAACGATTTCGGTCACAGAGTCAGGAATATCCACTTTTGCCTCATCCGGAGCGGCAGCCTTTGCGGAAAGTTCAGCGAATATGCCATCGTAGATTTTCTCAATCTCTGCCGTTGAATCCGCCCCGACGAATACCCCGTGATTCTGCAGGAATATCACCTGAGGCTCCTTGCCCGTTGCTGCTCTGTGAGCCTCAATCCGGTCGTACACCTTTTTGAACAGGGTGTAGCCAGGGTCGGTATATTCAATGTAAAGAGCATCCGAAAACAGCTCCTTGCAGACAGCCTCGGCATTCTTCGAGCACATCAGCCCGTTCACGAGAGTCGGGTGAAGATGAACCACATAGCTGAAATCCATGCAGTTGTGCAGCGATGTCTCCACGGATGGACGGCGATCGGAAGTAATGCAGGCCATCGCCAGGTCCTTCTTGACCTGAGCCTCGCGCTCTGATGTCCCGGAACTATATTCCTTTATTCCCATCTTGTTCAGCACTGCCCTGTCCAGCACGGCGAAGCCATCCTCATCGATGGTCGCCAGGGCATGGCCGCTAGCTTTGATCCACAGCTTTTCGGCAGTCTTGAACGACGTGTTTCCCCCACCGGCAATCACGAAACGCGAATCCGCGCCATATTTGCGAGAAATCGCTATCAGATCTTCAATTTCTTTCATATTCATTAACTGTTTTCAATTCTTTTCAATATCGCCTCTTCCCCTTCTTCCGCCGATGCCAAGCCCTCCTGGTGGGCGGCGACGCAGCATGCGCCATGGAAATTAATCTCGCGGAGCCTCTCACTGAGACCTTCCGCATGGTCTCTCGTGCGAAGCTTGATCGGCTCCATCGCCGGGGTATTGTGCTCCGAGCCGAACGTGACGATGAATCCCTCGTCTGTCAGGAATCCGGCATATTGCTCAAGCACGGCGGTCGTGTTCCTCGTCGTTATGAACTCGACGGACCTGATTCCGCGACGGCGGAGCGTGTCGGCTGCCTTCTGCAAGTCAGCCTCGAAGTCCGTGAAATCGCCCTTGGCATTGTCGGCAAGGAATGGATACGTCGGAATGCCGCCGGCAGCGGTAATTATCTCCTGGACAGTCTCCATCGGCAGGAAAGCCTTAGGGTCTTCCGGCACGAAAGCCGCCCCCCCTGCCTTCAGCAGCTTGCTCCGAATCTCATTCTCGACCGCAGCAACGTCACCCAAAGGAGCTTTCAGAAGATTGCCACTGAATATTCGTTCATATATTCCTAATTTTTCGGCGTCGGTCTTAGCGACAGCATCCACCTCCAGCCTCAGGCCCTTAGCCAAGTGGCGCTCCCGCACCAGACCCTTGGTGAGTTCCTCGGTCAATTTCCGGAAGTCTATCCTGAAACCAGCCTTCACCTCATCCAGATGGTCATTCAGCTTGGCGCACATCTTCTCGACCTGCGCATTCGACTCCCGCCTGACATCGGAGAGCATCCGAGCCTCTTTTCCGCTCAGTTTCACTGGGTACGCAAGTCCTTTGCCGCTCAAATACGTCCTGCCTGGGTTGTTAGGGTCATTCACCCTCAGCCCTGCTTTCTGGTCTTCTGCGTTCAATGAGATGAACTCGATGTTGAAAAGCGGATACAGCCTTCTTTTCGAGCATTCTTCGTTCCATTCCCTATAGCCGTCCGTGCTATAGAAATCATTGATTCCCACTACCTCCACGCCTTCCGAGGCTGCCATGCCGACAGCCTGGCCGATGTCTTTGAAGGCACTGAACGAATATGGGGTGTGCAAATGCGCGTTCACATCCACGATCTTCTTCATATCTATTGGAATTAGTTTTTTGTACGTCAATTTCAAATATTCAAATATACCAATAATATGCTATTCGGACGGCACAAGATTATAGAAATCAAAGTAAATCAGTCAAAATTAAAATTACTTACCAAGTATTTCTTCGTAAGTTTGCATCTGACGCGAAAAACTAAAAACGATGAATCACAACACACACCTCTTCGCAATCGCATCGATTCTGACGACATGCCTTTCTATCTCTGCCACGGGACAGGACCCAATACAACGGAGAGAGACGGAATTCGTGAGCGACTACGTCACCCCGTCCAGGATAGTATTGTCAAAAGGCAGCATCATGGATGCCGGCCAGCTGCTCATGCCATATTCCGGACAGGTAACCACGACCGAGAAAAGGGTGGCTACTTTCAAGACCACCGGAGGGGTGAAAGCCTCGATCCTGCTGGACTTCGGACAGGAGATGCAGGGAGGCTTGCAGATCGTGCGGGCAATTTCCAGCAATCAGAAACCGGCGCGTTTCAGGATATGCTTCGGGGAATCCGTCTCAGAGGCGCTTAGTAGCGTGGATGAGAGCGGGTCTACCGCGACGAACGATCACGCGATGAGAGATTTCGAGGCCTCCGTGCCATGGCTGGGGGCTTATGAATATGGCAACACGGGCTTTCGCTTCGTGCGCCTGGACTTGCTCTCCGAGGATGCGGATGTGCCTCTGGTCGCAGTGAGAGCCATCTCCCGATACAGGAACATCCCATATTCAGGGACATTCAAATGCAGCGACGAGCGCCTTAACCAGATATGGGAGACCGGTGCGAGGACAGTGCATCTGAACATGCAGGATTACCTCTGGGACGGCATAAAGCGTGACCGCCTGGTGTGGATAGGAGACATGCATCCCGAGGTGATGACGGTGAACACCGTTTTCGGCAACCACAGCGTGGTGCGCAAGAGCCTGGATTTCGTGCGGGATGGCACGCCTCCGGCGGAATGGATGAACGGGATTTGCTCGTATTCTCTTTGGTGGATAATAATCCAGCGCCATCTGTACTGGTATTATGGCGACAAGGAATACCTCCAGGAGCAGCATGACTACCTTCGGCAGCTGGCGCGGACGGTGATTGCCAACGTGGATGGTTCCAAAGAGAATTACGAGAGCGGAAGATTCATCGACTGGCCTTCCAACGACAAGCCGGCCGTAGTCCACGCAGGACTTCAAGCCATAACCGTGCAAGCCTTGGAGGCAGCCGCCGACATGGCCGGATGGCTCGGAGACGAAGACCTCCGGAGAGAATGCTCCAAGACTGCCAGGAAGATGCACGGATATGTGCCGGGCCATGCCGGAAGCAAGCAGGCTGCAGCTCTGCTTTCGCTCGCCGGGATGTACGAGCCACGGAAAGCCGCCGAAGTCATAATGAAGGACGGCGCACGCCGGTTCTCATCGTTCATGGGCTATTACATGCTGGAAGCTTTGGCGAAGAGCGGGAATTACAGCGAGGCGATGAACCTCATCTCTGAATACTGGGGCAAGATGATAGACCTCGGAGCCACCACCTTCTGGGAAGATTTCAATTACGACGATGCAGCCAACGCCGCCAGAATCGACGAAGTCGTCCCTGTGGGCAAATTCGACATTCACGCCGACGGAGGCGCCTACTGCTACGTTGGCCTGAGGCACAGTTTCTGCCACGGATGGGCGTCAGGACCGACCACCTGGCTCAGCGAGCATGTCCTGGGGGTCGAGCCTGTGGCTCCAGGGTTCAGCAAGATAAGAGTCAGCCCACATCTTGGCAAGCTCGACTGGGCGGAAGGGACGGTCCCGACTCCATACGGCGCGATCAAGATTTTCGTAAAGAAGGGCTCCGATGGCAAGCCTGTCACGAGCATCGACGCTCCGGACGGAATAGAAATAGTAAAATGACATTGCGAATATGACACTGAAATCTTTTGCGGCTGCCACGGCGCTATCCTTTTGTATCTTGGCAAATGCCCAGAAAACATCCTACGTTGATCCGTTCATCGGGACGGATGGCATGGGGCACACCTTCCCGGGAGCCTGCGTGCCATTCGGCGGGGTGCAGCTGAGCCCCGACACCGACACAATCCCTCACAACGTGGATGGGAAATACCAGCCAAGGGTTTATGAATATTGCGCCGGCTACCGCTGGGAGGATCCTACCATCGTGGGCTTCTCTCACACGCATTTCAGCGGCACGGGGCACTCGGACCTTGGCGACATATTGATAATGCCTACCGTAGGAGAGCTGAAGCTGAATCCCGGAACTGAAGAAAACCCTGATTCAGGCTACCGCAGCAGGTTTTCCCATGAGAATGAATATGCCAGGCCGGGGCTTTACGGGGTGACGCTCGACGACTACGGCATCAAGGTGCGCCTGACAGCTACCGAGAGGGTCGGAGTACATGAATATGTTTTCCCTCATTCCAGCGAAGCGGCTTCCGGAAGCCACGTGATACTGGATTTGGACAGAGGAATCTACAATTACGACGGCAAGACTCTCTGGGCAGAAATCCAGGTTCAGAACGACACTCTCGTCACTGGTTACAGAATCACCAACGGCTGGGCAAGGACGAATTACACCTATTTCGCAATCTCCTTCTCGCAGCCAATCAAACATTATGGCTACCAAGATCGCCAGAAAATAAAGTACAATGGCGGATGGGGTAAATTCGACGTGAAGCATGACTTCCCGGCAATGGCAGGGCGCAAGCTCGTGGCGTGGTTCGACTTCGATGCCCAGGCGCAGCCGAAGCTAGTCATCAAGGTGGCATTGTCGGCCACTGGATGCACCGGGGCGCTAAAAAACCTTCGCGCCGAGACTTCGGGAAAATCGTTCGACCAGATTGCTTCCGAAGCCAATGCGAAATGGGAGAAGGAACTTAGCGTAATCGACATCCTGAACAATCCAGGCACCGGGAAATCTGGGGCTGGGACCACTTCCGATGCCGAAAAAACAATGTTCTACACGTCTCTGTACCACACCATGATCAATCCGTCCGTCTACATGGACGTAGATGGCACGTACAGAGGTCTCGATCACGAGCTCCATCATGCCGACGGATTCACGAACTATACGATTTTTTCGCTCTGGGACACCTACAGAGCAGAGCATCCATTGCTCACTCTCCTGAAGCCGGACAGGGAGCGCGACATGGTGGAGTCAATGCTGGCGCACTACGACCAGAACGTGCTGCGCATGCTTCCGGTCTGGAGCCACATGGCAAACGAGAACTGGTGCATGAGCGGCTACCATGCCGTCCCGGTGCTTGCGGATGCTATAGCGAAGGGGCTGGACATAGACGGGAAGCGAGCCTTGGAGGCAATGGTGACGACATCCACTAGGGATTGGTACTGCGGTCTTGGGGATTACATGAGGCTGGGATGGGTGCCTTATGACAAGACATCCACTGCCGCCAGCAACACACTGGAATATTCCTACGATGATTGGACGATATCCCATTCAGCCGAAATGCTCGGAGATGCAGGAACGGCCTCTGAATATGCCAAGAGGGCATTATATTACAGGAATATATTCGATGAAAGCATTGGTTTCGCAAGGCCTCGCTGTGCCGACGGCTCTTTCAAGAAGGACTTCGATCCGCTACAGACCATGGGAGAGGGTTTCATAGAGGGCAACTCCCTGAATTTCAGCTTCCACGCCCCACAGGACGTGTACGGCGTGATGACGCTCATGGGCGGAGAGGAGAAGTTTCTGAAGAATCTGGACGAACTGTTCAGCGAGGATCTTCCTGAATATGCCTACGCTACCAATGAGGACATAACCAAGGACTGCCTGATGGGCGGCTACGTCCATGGCAACGAGCCGAGTCATCATATTCCTTATCTCTATGCATGGACTTCGCAGCCTTGGAAAACCCAATATTGGCTCCGCGAGATAATGAACCGGATGTACAAGCCGGAAAGGCGGGGGCTGGGTGGCAACGATGACTGCGGGCAGATGAGCGCATGGTACATATTCACGGCCCTTGGCTTCTATCCGGTCTGCCCTGGGAGCAATGAATATGTCCTTGGCGTGCCTTACCTGGAGCATTCCGAGGTTGCGTTGCCGAATGGCAAGACTCTGGAAATCAATGCCCCTGGAATCAGCGACAAGAATCGTTACGTGCGCAGGGTCCTCCTCAACGGCAAGCCTTACGACAAGCTTTACATCACGTACTCGGACATCATGGCAGGCGGCACGCTGGAGTTCCAGATGACGGCTAAGCCAAATCGCTCCCGCGGCACCAAACCCAACGACAAGCCATATTCAATCACGCCGCTCCACGACAGCAGGTAATGTCGACGCTGCGGCATCTGCCCAAGGAAATTTTCATCAAAAATATTGATTAATCATTTTAGGGACATTATGAATATGAAGTATTTGGCGGCAGCGATGCTGCTTTACGCCACGACTGCGTTCTCACAGAAGCGACTGATTGACGACGTGAACGTGTTCGTGGGGACCGACGGGTTCGGGAACGTGTATCCTGGCGCCCAAGTGCCATTCGGGGGTATACAGATAAGCCCGGACTGCGATGACAAAGACTATGACTGCGCCGCCGGGTACAAATATTCAAAGCCAGACATCCAAGGCTTCAGCCTCACTCACCTCAGCGGCACGGGCATTCCCGACTGCGGAGACTTTCTGTTCCTTCCGGGCATCGGCTCGCAGGGGAAGCCGTCAAAATATTCACATAGCAAGGAAGAAGGGCACCCAGGCTATTACAGCGTAGACCTGCTGGATTACGGCACGAAGGCAGAGATGACGGCAGCGCTGCGCTCTGGCATATTCAGATTCACTTACTCTGCGTCGGACAGCGCATTCGTGATGATTGACCTCCAGCACACGCTGAAATGGGATTGCGCATGGTCAGACATCAGGCTGGAGGATGACCGCACGATCGTGGGAACCAAGATAGTTAAAGGTTGGAACCCGGAACGTTACGTCTTCTTTGCCGCCCGCTTTGACAGGCCGGTCAAGGATTTCCGGATTTTTCAGGACGGCAAGCCGGTCATATACAACACCAACCGCTTCCGCAGCAGCCTGGAAGCCTTCGGGACAGGTTTGCGAGCTTACGTGCGATTCGCAACTACGGCAGGAGAACAGGTTCAGGTCAAGGTCGCGGTCTCCGGAGTCAGCACGCAGGGGGCTTTGCTGAATCTGGAGGAGCTGAATGGCAAAGATTTCGAGGCAGTGCTGCAGGAAGCGGAGGCCGAATGGGAGAAAGAGCTTGGAAGGTACGAGCTGGACACCGATGACAAAGATCTGCGACAGACATTCTACACCAGTGTTTACCGCACCGCCCTGCACCCATTCTTGTTCCAGGATGCCGACGGACGCTTCCGTGGGCTGGATAAGAACATTGAGAAGGCTCAGGGATTCACGAACATGACCACCTTCTCGCTCTGGGACACTTACAGGGCATTCCATCCGCTTTTGAATCTGGTGAACCAGCCTCTCCAGGCCGACATCGCCAATTCGATGCTTGCCCATTACGACAAGAGCGTGGAGCACATGCTGCCGATATGGTCATTCTACGGGGGCGAGACTTGGTGCATGATAGGTTATCACGCATGCTCCGTGCTGGCCGACATGATCGTGAAAGGGGTCAAGGGCTTCGATTACGAAAGAGCCTTCCAGGCGATGAAGGCCACCGCCACCAACCCAAACTATGACTGCATAAAGGAATATTCTGAATTGGGCTGGGTGCCTTTCGATCTTGAGAAGGAGAGCGTCAGCAAGACTCTGGAATATGCCTACGACGATTGGTGCATTGCTCAGGCCGCCAAGGCGCTAGGCCATGAGGAGGATTATGAATATTTTCTCCGCCGTTCGATGAACTACAAGAACTTGGTAGATCCGCAGACCGGCTTCATGCGCGGCAGAGATTCAAAGGGCAACTGGCGCACTCCTTTCGCACCGGTGGCTTATCAGGGTCCCGGCTCGGTGAACGGCTGGGGAGACATCACCGAAGGCTTCACGCTGCAGTACACATGGACCGTGCCTCATGATTTCCAAGGCTACGTCGCTCTGGCCAGAAGGAAAAGACTTAAGGAACGCCTGGACAGTCTATTCCTCGTAGAGCTTCCTGAGGACATTCCAGGGGCGCACGATATCTGGGGGCGCATCGGAGGCTACTGGCATGGCAATGAGCCTTGCCACCACGTGACATATTTATTCAACGAATTCGGAGAAGAATGGGAATGCCAGAAATGGGTGCGCTTCATAGCCTCACATTTCTACGGCAACGAGCCAGGCTCGCTGAGCGGGAACGACGACTGTGGCCAGATGAGCGCATGGTACATATTCAATTGCATGGGCTTTTATCCCGTCTGCCCGGGGAGCAATGAGTATTCCATCGGCTCCCCTTGCGTCCCGGGGCTGAAAGTGCGCCTGAATGGCGGTGGCATATTGAATGTGACCACAGAAGGCTGGAGCGAGGATGCTGTCTACGTAAAAGCTGTTTACCTCGACGGCAAGCGCCTTCGCAAGCCAGTCGTCACCTACGACGACATAAAAGACGGAGCGGACCTGCACTTTGTCATGTCCGAGAAACCAGCGAAGAAAGCCTTCGCCGCATAGATTGACCCTGAATAAGTTAACCGCTAAAAAATTAACGGACTTTCACCGGGATGCTCCTGCGGCGAGATTCTTTATGCACGTACAAATGCATGTAAAATTGTCGGGATTTCAAAGTGCTGTCCGCGGTCAACAAAAATGTCTACGCCTTGTGGACGTGGACAGAATCTGCGCCAGTGCTTACAGCAGTTCGTAGGTCTTGGCCCAGTACCAGAAGGCTTCGGGCAGGGAGCGGCGGAGGCGCTGGAGTTCTTTGGGCATAGTGGGGAAGATGGCCAGAGAACTCAGGTCGGTTTCCTTGTCGTATTTCTTGATGTCGGTCTGGCCATGCTGGAAGCAGGTGACCAGATAGGCGGCTTTGGAGGCATCCACGGTGGCGTGCTCAATGTAATAGTTCCGCTGGTACATATATCCCTTGATGCGGATCAGGCCGTCTCGGAACTCTTCGAAGCGTCCCTGGCCAATCTGGCCGCGAGTGCTCAGGCACAGGGCGCTTTGGCGGACGTCTTCGTAGTACCGGTCCATCTGGCCTTCCATCTTCCGGTAGCCCAGCTCAATAGCCGATACCTTTCGGAAGGATGCAAGGACACCGGTAAAGTTGTTCACGGAGTCGAACAAGCAGCCGATATCAAAGAGCTGCTTGATGATTTCCAGCGAGCAGCGGCGCTGCTGCCCTGCTCTGTCTTCCTTGAAATACGGTATGCCCAGCGTGTTGGGGCCAAAGGCGGTGAGTTTGTCGCCCAGAATGTCTTCCTTGGAGGGGACGCGAACCTGCAGGGGTTCTCCCTTCTGTATCAGGAAGGGACTGTCGATGGGCAGAAGCTGTGTGCGCTCATAGGGATTGTCTTCATACAGGATATCCAGCCGAATGAAGGCCTCGTCTTCTTCAGCGCCGCCGAAGACCACTTCGTAGAAGCTCCTGAAATGGCTGGCGGGAAGATCCTTTCCGCCGTGCTCTGTCATCACCGGAACAATGTTCAGGAAGCCATGCTCTTCCAGATTCTTTAGATAAGGGCGGACTTCCGTGCCGGGAGGGCAGATGACATCCACGTCTATGCTGAGCCTGTTCAGCGTGTCCTTAAGAATCAGCAGCAGCGAGCTGCCGCCCTTGAAAACAACAGGGGCACCCGCATCCACCAGCATCTCCAGCAGGGAAAAAACCCGGATGACTTTCTCCAGCAGCTGCTTGTTATTGTATCCCAGTTCCTCCGAACGCCTGAGTATCCACTCTTTGGAAAAAGATTCAGTCGATATCATACTCGCTACTCTCGTAAATGGTTTGGATAGCTTTCGCCACGTTCCTGCGGTGGGCATACCGCGACAGCCGGGACAATTTGATGACGTATCGGGATCGGGCGTTGTGCATAATCCTGTTATATTCCGTTCCCTGCAGATAGAAGAAATCCGGGTCACAGTACATATCCACCAACAATTTCTCCAGGGTAGGAACCTTGATTTCGGAAACGGTCTGGAGCGGAGACTCGCTCGTAAGGTTCTTGACAAATACTGCGCCTCCGTCCATGTTTACATACTTGTAAATCAGATCGGCATCCGGCCGCAAAAAAGCCGTCTCACCCTCATCCTGCAGGCGGTGGAACACCGTCTCGGCAATATCCTTCTCCACCTCGATGTAAGTGACCTGGTTGGAAGCCAGATGGTGCATGAACTGGAAAAGCCAGGGACCTTCATACACGCAAATACCCACCTGAGGGAACTCCTCACGGAACTCCCGGTAAAGCCCGGCGGCCTTCGGTCCCGGCTCTGGCCGGAACACTTTCGCCCTGCCAGCCACCATGTACCTGCCGTGGGACACCCGCACAATTTTCCCGTCCTCCGCCAGCTTGGCAAGATACCAGTTAAGGCGTGTCCTCTCCAAGCTCAACGTTCCGCCGAGGCCCTTCATCAGCTCTGTCACCGTGAAAATATCCAGAGAAGCCGCCGCATCCAGTATTTGACTCTCAATTGTCATTCTTCAACTGCCTTTTTATCCTGCATCGTAAAGATACAATTTTCGGCAATAATTCCAAAATTTGCCGAAAGTTTATTATACGGTTCCCTCCGTGCCTCCTTGCCACCACGTGACATATTTATTCAACGAATTCGGAAAAGCATGGGAATGCCAGAAATGGGTGCTCTACATTGCATCGCATTTCGACGGCAAGCGCCTTCGCAAGCCAGTCATCACCTACGACGACATAAAAGACGGAGCGGACCTGCACTTTGTCATGTCCGAGAAACCAGCGAAGAAAGCCTTCGCCGCATAGATTGACCCTGAATAAGTTAACCGCTAAAAAATTAACGGACTTTCACCGGGATGCTCCTGCCGTTACGCATGGCCTGGGAGACTTCGTGCGGAGAAACGGTCGAAGCCCCGGTCATGAATTCCGGAATGTTGTAGGAATATAACAAATTATCGTAATATTCCCTTGGATTCTTCTGCGGAAGGAGGAATGGCTTCGAGGCCTTGCCTTCACTGTCAATATGCGAAATGTAAAGTCTGGTGTAGAGTCCGTCGTCGCGCCTGCTGCTGAAGACCAGCCAACGTGAATTCCCGCTCCAGGAATGGTAGCTTTCGACATCGTCGGAATTGAGAGCTTCCATTGGGCCGACCTCGCCATTCGCAAGATCAAGGCACCATAAGTCGGCATCCCTGTGCCATATGCTGAAGTTCCCGTAGCCGTGGAGCGTGAACACGAGATGTCTTCCATCCGGAGAAACCCTTGGGAATGAAACGCTTTTACCAATGGACAAGGCATCGAAAACAGTTTCCAGGCTGTCTCCGAAAGTGGCAGTTGCAGCATCGAAGGCGATTCTCTCCAGGTTGTACTTCGCCTTGGCATAGTCCTCCGGCATCTTCTCCACCGCTCTTGCAGAGCAGAAGTACAAGTACTTTCCGTCTGGAGAGAAAGCCGGAAATGTCTCGAACTCGGTGCTGGACTTCGTAAGAGGAGACCAGCAGATGGAGTGATTCTCGACATCATAGACGACAATGTCGGAGGCAGAGTCGAATACTTCGATCCTGTTCGGGTCGTGGTTGAAGAAAGACTGTTTCGTGGCATTGACTGAGAATGCAATGTACTTTCCCGATGGATGCCAGAAAGGATACACCAGGTTGCTGATGGTAGAGTCCGTCTTAGTGTCCAGCTTCTCGATATGGCCATCGTCAATCACGTAAGTTCCCCCGAAAATTGCCCTCGCATGGAAAACTACATGCCGTGAATCCCTGTACTTGGGAGTGTGGCAATTGACGCAATTGTCTTCGCCAAGCTTGTTCTCGTAAATCGGAGTCTGTATGTACGAGAGGAGGTCCCTTTGGTAGAGCCCCATCCGTTTCCAGCCACCGTACCCGGGCGGGATGAGGCGATAGGACAGGAACGGGTCAATCTCGTCCCGAGACACATGGATGCAAAACGGCCTGTAAGCTTTCCACCGGCCATCCTGTTTGACAGCAATCTGAAGTTCTATCTGAGGTTCGCAGACCAGCTTCCTCCACAGTGAAGGCGGGAAGGAGAACAGACCATTTCTATCACCCATCAACTGAATATTTCCATTCACGACAAGGCGGCATTCTTCACTGCCGAGGTAGGAAAAGTTCAGCGGAGCGATGTTCCGAGGCACTGTGACATCGGAATAGTCCGGAAAAATTCCGGGGGCTCCGTCCAGCACAGCGTCGGATATTTCCACTCTTTGGTTACAGGAAAATATGAGAGTCATCGCAACGACAAGAAGCGACATTCGTGAGAGCTTTTTCATATCTTGGTGAACAGCATATAATTCCAGAACGTGTCGGAATACCCGCCAGGTGCATGGGAACCTTCGGCCCGGCCATATTGTTCCTTGAAGGTCTCGAAACGAGCGATCGTTTCTTCAGTGACACCATGGGAATGCAGGTATTCCGGAGTCAGTGAATTGAATTCGTCATATTCTTGGGCAGAAATCCCATGTGCGATCGCATATTCCTTGGTAGTGGTCTGGAAATAGTCATAGAAAAAGACCAGTGCCTCCTGGACCGGGGTTGGAAGATTCTCAAATCCCGGCCTTCCGAAATTCTTGTCGATAAGGCGATATACGTTCGTAATATCCTTGCAGAGAAGCAGATAGGACAGGGCATAGTCCATTGAACGGGCATTCGTGGGATTTGAATCGATAATGTTGAAGAGGTCGTCCATGACCGACCCGTTCAGCACGAAAGCTTCCTTCTCGGGAAAGGATTCCGGCGAAGCCTCAAGTTTTCGTGAAGCCACCCATTCTGCGTAGTGAGGTGCCTTGCCGAGTTTCGCCAGATATTTCCGAGCCGTTTTGAATGACCCTCTTCTTATGTCCACGTCAGCCACGATCTTCATCATGGATGGATTGTAGCCGCAATTTGACTGCAGCAGGTTGAACGCAACGCTCTGGGCTGCCGCATAGTTTCCCATGGCATAGAGCACATGGGCGAGACGCACGTCCACGTTGTGCCCATCCTCGATGTAGACAAGGCTCATCGGACCGTTCTGAGGAGCTTTGAAGAGATCTTCGGTGAGCCGTCCCTGCTCGGCTTTTGCCATATTGTAGTAATTGGACATGAGATACTGGTGAATGTTCTTCCGGCTCTCTTTCTCAAGGTCCTCCCAGCGGCCGTTCACGGCAAAGAACTCGCATTTGTAAAAAGCCTTGTCGGTTCTGGAAAGGATTTTCAATCTGCCTTCATTTGACCACACCGCAGAGATGCCCACCAGAACGGCAGCAACTCCTGCCGGCATCATATTCCTTCTTGATTTTCCATGGATGCTGGCCGCAAGGCAGCAGATTGGAAGTGAAAACCAGAATGCCAGATGGAATTTTCTCATGACTTCAGCTTCTTCGTAGAAGAAATCGGGAAGGAAGACCGAGGAAATGGTCCCGAAGGCTCCGTTCCAGAAGGCCAGAAGTCCCGCCAAAGCGGCAACTGCGATGTACGACAAGGAAAGGAACTTCCCACTCGTTTTTCCGCAAGTGAATATGTCCAAAGCCGTAGCGGACAGGGCGAAAAGGAATGCGCACGGCCCGGCAATGAAATAGAGGACGGCTGTAATCAGGATCCCCATCGCCGGGCGGGCAAGATAACTCGATTGGAGCCTCTCATTCAAATAGACATTGAGTCCCAGAAGAGCGAATATGTAGCCGACGAGGATGTCGTAATGCAGGTTGTTGTCTGCGAGCGAGGCGTAAAGCAGAAGCGATGGTACAGCGGACAGCAAAATAGCAGGAATCCAGTGCGCTCGCTTCCTGAATATGTTCCATGCAAGGAATGAGGCCAAGACCAGAAGCGAAATCGTCAGCGAGATGGCCGCCACTGGCGAGTGAAAGCACTGAATGACGAACCTTGCCACAACGGCTGAGACACCGCCAGGCTGCGCAGCCAAGTCAGCTACATAGTCCCAGCTGTTCTCGAACAATTGCTGTTGTTCGCGGCATGCAAGCGAGAAAGGTGTCATTGACTCATGTATTTGTTGCCCACAGGATGACGAATTGGCTTTGTCCGGACATACATTTTGTCGTAGACTGATTCGTGGTTGTCGCCAACCTCCTTGAGACTGCTCTCGATGCGTTCCTCAGGCAGCAAAGGTAGCTCAGTGAGTCCGTCGCTGAATATCATCCTATTGTTGAGATTGCTTTGGAGAATGTCGAAGAGGTAATAATAACGGTACTCCTTTTCGATGCTCTCTTCATTCAACGTACGGCAACGCACCCTGCACTGCAACATACAGATCGAGTCGTCATGATACACTAATGCGAAGGAGTCTATCTGGATGTCCTTGACAGCACCGTATTCGTAAGTGAGAGTCGAATCTATCGTGGCTGGCATCTGCGCCTTGGCCAGTCGTACCAGTTCAGGCGTTCTTTTCGCACAAGCGCATAACGCCAGAAGAGTAGCCAGAATGATGATTATTCTTCGTGTCATACTTGTTTGTAAATATAGTCAAAAAAAAATCGGAAGCCCGATTAAGACTTCCGACTTTCAAGAACAGAATGACTATTAATATCCTGTGTTCTGAGGGTATTCATATCCGACATTGGACTGGATAACCTGGATAGGAATAGGATACTGGTAGTTGTAAGGATGTATGTTAGGAATCCACCTATGCTCGGCCTCGTTCCACACACGACCCATGCCGGTGTTCTGCTCATCGGTCATGTTGGTGTAGCTGAAACCATATTTGCGAGTACGCTCATAGAGAGTGTTGCTCGTGGTCTCGTCCTGGACTGGATAGCACTCGCTCACGTAAGAATTCACGTTAGGATTGACTGACAAACGGTTGAGGGTAATCCACCTGTGCTCTTCCCCAAACAGCTCGCGGGCACGCTCATCGAGGATGAAGTCGATGTTTATGTCGTTTGCCGTAACAGGGGTAGCTCCTGTGCGATTGCGTATTACGTTGATAGTGGTGGCAGCCCCACTCTTGTCGCCAAGAGCAAGCTGAGCCTCCGCCTTGAGAAGATAAACCTCGGCTACGCGCATCATGTACCACTCTACGTCGTAAGCTTTCGTGTCACCATTAGGATGCTTATCATCGGAGAATTTCCAGAAACGGGCAAACATTGCGATAGTGTCGGAAGCATTGACCTTATAAGCTGCAACGCCTGGATGGGCGGCTTCGCGGTCAAGTGCATACTTGAGGGCATCGAAACGGCGAGTTCCTCCAGGAGTAAACCAGTTACGCTGAATCATGTTCTTCGGTCCACGGATATCGTCTCCGGTACCATTCCACAAATCATACTGAACCCATGTCGTAGGGTACAGGTTGTTTCCTGCATAGCCATAGCCCGCTCCGATGGAATCTCTCTGGTTCGGAGGAAGCTGACGTCCTGCGATACCTGCAGTCGTTGCGGCATCGGCCGCACGACCGGTGCTGACACCTGCAGGAAGAGTCGCGGCATCGTCTCCGAATAGATAGAACTTGGTAACGCCTCCGGTGATGTTAGGGTCGCCCTCTTGATACGTGCGTACTGTCGTGTTCATCTTTATGGAATTGCAAAGCCAGTTTGCCTCAGTGGTGTTGGCCCGTACGCGCCACCAGGAATCTCCGCCACCTCCCTGAGTGTAGTTATTGTAGGAATACTGAAGCACCCAGATTCCTTCCTTGTTCTCCGGAAGGTCGGCATTGTTGTCGTTGTTGCCGGTACCTTCGCGGAACAGGTCCCAGTATGCTCCTGCAGGAGCGGCAAGAGAATTGCCGTAACGGTCTACTTTCTCGTTCTTACGGTTTCCGAAGCGGGTGGTCATGATGTTGTAGTCGCCATCCTTCTTGTCTATCACACGGTTCGTAGCTTCAAGCGCCTCTTGGAATTTACCGAGGTCGAGGCATATTTCAGCCAGAAGTGTAGCCGCAGCAGCCTTGGTAACGGTGCCTTTAGCACGTGGGGTCGTAGGAAGGTTCTCCTCAGCCCACACGAGCTGCTCGTAGCAATATTCCCAGACTTCCTGGCGAGTGTTCGGCACGTATCCAAGAGTAATCTCCGCAGTATGGTGCTTTATGATAGGGACGTTGCCGAACATGCCGGCCAGGCATCTGTATGCCCAAGCCTGAAGGAACACAGCCTCGGCACGCAGACCGCTCTTCGTAGCCTCCGACTTGTACTTTACGCTCGTGTTTTCATCAATGGCATCAATTGCAGTGTTCGCAAAGTTCACCAGATAGTAGAGTTCATTGTACCAGTGGCGAGAGTAACCGCTGTTAGAAGTGAAGGTGTTCCAGTTGGAGAAGTGGTCGTTGCCATTATTCTCCGTGAACGTATCGAGACCGCAACCCATCAGCATCCAGGAATGATAGCCGTGAGACTGCCCCTGAACAAGGTACTGGACTTCGCGATAGCAAGGATTGACTGCTTCTTGCATTTCCTCTTCGGTGCTGTAGAAACCACCACTGTCGTAGGTATAGGAATGTTCTTTGAGGAAATCATCGTCGCTATTGCAGCTCGAGAAGGCAAATGCGACGGCAGCACCTGCTAAAACGGAAAATATGTAATTATATAGTTTCATATTCATCAAGTGTTTAGAAGGTTATGGTTGCGCCAAAAGTGAAAGTACGGTAAGTTCCATTTCTTACGAATCTACCCGACGCTGAGCCGGCGACAAGCGTACCGCCGTCTTCCGGATCCAGTCCAGACCAGTTTGTGATGGTGAATAGATCGGTGCCGGAGAAGTAGAGCCTGAGTCCCTGCAGTCCTATCTTGCTTACAAGTTTCTGATCGAAATTGTAGGAGAATGAGAGGTCCTTGAGTTTCAGGAAACTACGATTATTCCAGAACTGGTAGTCAAGAGAATTGCTGTAATTGGATCTTGGATATTTGTTCCCGTCACCTTCTTTCATCCAAGCGTGATATTTCTTAAGCTGGATTCCGCTATGGTATGAGAAAGCGTATGGGTCATATCCGAGGAAATGGGAATCGTCACCCTGCATCCAGCGGAGGCTGAAGTAGAGCGAGAAATTTTTCCAAGTGAAAGTGTTGCCGAAGTTCACGGTGAACAGCGGATCGAGGGTTCCGCGATAGGCGCGGTCGTTTGCGTTGATTTTGCCGTCTTTGTTCGTGTCTTCGAATTTAATGTCGCCAGGCTGAGCATCCGGCTGGATAGGATTGCCGTCGGCGTTCTTGTAATTTTTTATCTCATCCTTACTTTGGAATATACCCAGTTTCTTAAGGTCGTAAGCGACACCAATCGGGTGGCCGACCATGAGAGCATAGTAGCTGTCGAATCCGTAAGCAGTAGCGTTGGCAACATCGTCGGACTCCTCGCCGGCATAGTTCTTTCCGAACAGACTCACGATTTTATTGGTGTTGCTGTCGAAAGTGAGGTCGCTTTCCCAACGTAGAGTATTGGAACCGTTGCCGTCCAGATTGACCGAGTGCAGGGTGATTTCAACGCCCTTGTTGGTAACCTTTCCGACATTGTCCTTGGCTGTATCATATCCCGATGGATAAGGGACAGAACGGGAGACAAGCATATCTGTGGTCTTACCCGCATACACATCAATGCTACCATCCAAGCGATTCTTCAGCACTGAGAAATCGAGACCGACGTTGAACTTGGTCACGGTTGCCCATGTCAAAGTTCTGTTAGGCAGATTGTCTGGTATGAATCCTAGAGTTGACTTATCGTCCAGCCACGTGTACCATGAAGATAGGGTGGAGTTAGTTGCGTAAGCACTCACGGAGCGGCTGCCATTCTGGCCGTAGGAAACGCGAAGCTTGAGGAAGTCGAGCCAAGAGACGTTGTCTTTCAAGAAATTCTCGTTGGAGAGGACCCAAGCGGCAGATGCTCCATAAAAGTTGCCCCATTTGTGTCCGTCAGCGAAAGCAGAATAACCGTCACGACGGAAATTGAATGTAAGGTAGTAGGTCTGACGATAATTGTAGTTCGCACGCGCAAGGTAGGAAACCGTCTGCGTACGAGTGCGAGTTCTACTTATTCCCTTTGTATCCTGATTTGAATAGGACTGGATATACCATTTCAGAGTGACAGGCGTCGAGAACTTGCTATAGGAAGTTCCCAGACCTTCGCTATTGGCGGCCTCTCGCTCATAACCTACAATTGCATCGAAATGATGGTTCCGCAGGAAATCAATATTGTAGCTAAGCAGATGGTTCAAAGTCCAAGAGCCGTACTGGCTCATGCTTGAAGAACCTTGGACTTGCTCAAGATACTGTGAAGGATTGTCCATCTGGCTAGGATTCGTGGTGTCGACCCAGAGCTTAGGACTATTGAAAACATCGCTTCTGCTAGCGTTGCGCTGTCCGCTCAAAGTGAACCTGTAGGAAAGACCATCTATCCAAGGCTGGGTGATTTCCGAGAAGAAAACGCCATTGAGGTTGTAGTTGTGTCCCTCCCTGGACGTGTAGAGATAAGAATCATTCGCACCTGAGCCGACGAACGGGCTGGCAACGTTGCCGTCAGGGGTTCTGGAGTACCAGTCTCCGTAACCACCTTCGATGAGCTTCTCGTTTACAGTGTTGTCACCGACCTTGACGAAAGAGAATGGAGAATACCACATCGCATACGCTAGACTCGGTGACTGCCCCCAGCTTTTAGCTGAAAGGAAATTGCCCTTGAGTCCCACGGTGACATAGTCATTTATCTTGCTTTCGAGTTTCGCCATGATGTCATATTTCTCGTAGTCGTTGCCCTTCATTATGCCTTTCTGAAGAGTGTAGTCGCCTGAAATATAATAGTTGACATATTTGTTCTGCCCAGAAACGCTTAGGTCGTATTTCTGTCCAGTCCCCTTTCTAGTCACCTCATCCATCCAGTTAGTCCAAACACCCTGGTCATATGCCTGTTGCTCAACGGTGTTCATAAGCATGCCGTTAACCGTAGAAAGCTGATCTCCGCTAAGTTGAGAATAAGAATCAGGATAGTCCTTGAGAGTTGAGGATGACGACTTGACGTGGTTGTACCTGTTGGTGAGGAGGTCAGCAGGATTGTCAACCATCTTAGGCATCCTGGACCAATCGGAAATGCTGAGCTGCGTGCCAAAGCGGACAGTTGGCTTCTCTGTGGTACCTCTCTTAGTGGTGATGATGATGACTCCGTTAGCCGCACGGGATCCGTAAATAGCTGCGGCAGATGCATCCTTCAGAACATCGATGGACTGAATGTCGCTATTGCTGATTTCATTGATTGAGCCGTGGAAAATGACTCCATCGACTACGAACAGAGGAGAATTGACTCCCTGTTTGCTAGCCGAAGAACTCTGAACGATGGCATTTTTACCACGGATGTTCATGGAACCGGTGTTGTCGCCACCCACCGAATTGGTAGGGTTGTACTTCATTCCGGCAACCTTGCTGGAAAGGGCGACTAATGCGTTAGGGTTAGGAAGGTTGGAGATTTCCTTATCGGCATATTTCACGCTGGAAATGGAACCAGAAACATCCTTTGCCTTTGCTGTACCGTAACCTACCACAACAACTTCGTCGAGGAACGTAGTGTCGTCCTTCAGAACCAGATTGATGGTTCTCTGGGCGCCCACTGCGACTTCCTGGGTAGCATAACCGATGGAGGAGAAAACCAAGACGGCATTGTCTCTGACCGAATTTAGAGACCAGTTACCGTCCATGTCAGTCGACGTACCAGCATTGGTGCCCTTGATTTGGACAGCGACGCCGACGAGGGGTTCCCCAGAGGCATCTGTCACTTTTCCGGAGACAGATCTCTGTGCGAATGCCTGTGTCCCTAAAATCAGGAGGACAAGCATGAACGTGAACAAACGTTTACTCATAAATACATGATTTGGATTAATGATTTATATTGCTTGTAACATGCAATTTCCAACAATAATTCTACTATTCCCATTTATAAGAACCGCATTGAACGCAAAAGTTTGCGCAACAACTGTTTTCGCTATATTTCATCGCCAAAACTACACAAAAAAACGATTAATATCAAAAATATTTCAAATTCAAAACTCTACCATTTAGCCATTTCCGCAACTGGATGAACAGTTCTAGCCGCATCCGACGACGGAAATATAGCAAAAGAGCCGAATAACGCAAACGTTAAGAGCATTTCCGACAGCCGAAGGCAAAGATTACCACCATTGGCCAGGTTGCGACGGGAAAATTAAGGTTGCGACAAGAAAACCGCGTCCTCTGTGCCCTACGAGTCGCAACTCCACACAAAATCCGGAAATTGAGGTCATCTTCAGGGTGACACGCGGTGGCTCGTTCGGGATGGCGGGACGGGGCGTTCATGAGGAACAGCGTTGTCGTTAGTATTTGTAAATCCTTAAAAATCATATAAGTGAAGAATTTATTACAAGTTGTTGATATATTAATGAAAAGATAATATTTTTGCAAAAGACGAATAACTAATTATACCACGACATGAGGGCCATAAAAAAAATATTTCTTTCTTGTGTTAGCCTAATCGCACTTACTGCGTGCGAGAGAGCCATTGACGATATTCCACAAAACAAAGTGCATCCTGACATTGATGTTCCTTTCTCCAACTATGATGTAACAGAGGGTATGGCAAAAAGATTAGCCATGATTGTTGCAAAAGAAGACATTGTCGAAGTACTCCCCTTGACATTCGGATACTCTGATACACTTTTATATGCAATCGATTTCAATAAGGGTTGGCTTCTGTTATCTGCTGACATGCGCGCACATCCTATCCTTGCCAAATCAAGCGACGGACATTTTACTGACAAAGAAGACAACCATGGATTTAAGACCTTGATAGACATGTACGCTGACAACATAAGGCGCATAAAAGATGATGATTCCCAAATGACCGTTAACGACTTGTCCAACAATCCAGAATCAAGTATGTGGCTAGACATATGGCGACTTGAAAACACCCCTGTAGGAAGAATAAAGACTAGGATTGATTCCGCCTACGCCGTTCATGAAAGAATATATCTCTGCAAAAGGCTCACTTCTTCTTCTATTACGGACATAGAACCATCAGCACCCATCAATCACTTTATCGAAACCAAATGGGGGCAAGGACAACCATGGAATTCAAAAGTTCCTATTGACTACGCAACATCACACAAATGCCCAGTTGGATGTGTTGCAGTAGCAGTGGGCCAGATTTTGTACTATACCCATAAAACTATCGGAATACCAACCGGCCTACGTCACGGCTCTCACTTTGAAGGTTCGGCAGGTGGAAGCACAGGCCCCGTGTTTATACCAGGGACCTACGTCAGCAATTCTCCGAGATGGGATTCAATGGCTCATTCTTCTTTGGACACAAATGTTCTTGCTCGGGAATACGTTGCCGAATTCCTTGCCGATATTGGTCATAACTTTAATACAGATTATTCTTTCGATGGAAGTTCATCCTATATCACGAAGGGAAGGATGCAAAATTATGGAGTAACCTGCAATATTGATGATTACGATTTCCATAGCATCCAAAATGAACTGCTAGCCGGTAAACCCATCATGGTTTCTGCATACACACAGCCCAAAAATTACCCTAATTCCACTGGACATTGTTGGATAATTGATGGCATAAGAGATCACCTTAATAAGAAAGAAAACAACTATATTTGGGAAGTCGTAACGACATATTGGGACCACAATGGATACTTTACAGCTTATGTAGATGGCGAAGAACTGCTAACATCAAATAACATTGCATATTTAAGACCATATTACGATGAAGTCTATGAATATGATACAGCTATTTCTCTCGGCCATTACGAAGGAGAAACTGCAACAACCACATCCACGTATCATAAAAGTTACAGCATTTTAATGAATTGGGGTCATGACGGGAGCGGGGATAATGCCGAATATGATCCATACTTCAATAGTGGGACTCATGGCTTCGACTCATATAAATACGATGCTAAAATGTATTATTCAATTAGAGAATATTAAATCATTAACATGAAAACGAATAAACGTTACGCCGTCATTTTGTCAATGGCTATTCTGGCAGGGCTTTGCAGCTGCAAAAAAGTATACAGAGACAACACTGAAATCATTGGAGACATGACGGATTTTTACTATTGCAGCCGCGAATGCAATTTCATGTGGGCGGATAATGCAAGAAGTGACAAAGAGCTTAAGTTTACCCTTAATGGCATCACAGGAAGCACGGAAGTCGAATTTTCACGTTATTTACTGGAATTCAATACTTGCAACGTTTGTCTTGACTCCATTAAATCCATCCCAAATTACAAGGAGAATTATCTCGATGGGAAAATAGATTGCGTAGAGGAGCCGCCATTTTACGTGCTGAGCAACCTCGGTAAAGTTGAAGTGGTTGAAGGAGCTTTATGTGACGAACCGAACGTCAATATCGAGAGACACCTAAAGAGAGTCCTTTACGGTAAAAGGAAACGTAATAGCAATAGCAATAGCAATAGCAATAGGATAGCAACACGCCTCGACTTTTGGGACAGCGACGGGAAGATTCCGTTAGATTACAGGATCACCCCTATTTCGGAAATTGACATTAAAAGCACGGCCGACCTCTGTGGGATTAAGGCAGGAGAGTCAATCAATAGCCTTCTTAGCATCTTTGCATACAATTATTCTCCACATTATGACTTCATTATAACAGCTGACGAGGAGGTCATCGTGGAGAATATCAGAGACATAACCATTCCTGAATTCCTTTCTTATGACCCAATGGCTCCTGCGCAGATGTTTATCCGATTCAGAGACGGAATTTCGATTTCCAGCCCCGTCAAGGCATCTTTTACGGTAACATTGACAAGACGGGATGGGAAGGTTCTAACCGCAGCGACCCACGACATTACGCTAAAACCGTAAATTGATGGACGGTAGCAAATTCATTCTTGCAATGGCAATCTGCGCCACAAGTTTAGCCAATGGATGCGTGGAAAGAATCGATACCCCAGTCGAGGCACCAAGGGAGTTGGTTGTCAACTGCCTGCTTACCAAAGACTCGGTTCAGACCATGACTTTGACGTATTCGAACCGACTCGGAGACTTAATGTATGACAAAGTAGAAGATGCCGATGCAAGGCTTTTCGCCAATGGCAAAGAGGTCGGCCAGTTTATAAGGAAAGGCATCAGCCATGACTGGACGCTTAAATACACTCCCGTTCCTAACACGGAATACAGATTGGAAGTCAAGGCAGGACAATTCCCGCTGGTATGGGCAACCACGACATTCCCGCAGCCGATTTCAATCGCAAGGTCAGCGTATCAAGACAATGTCGACTTAAAGAAGAAGTTCGCCATAAGGAAATTCATGACTCTTGAACGCACAAAAGTATTTTGGACTTTCGCCTTCTCTATGGATGATAACATCTATATTAATCCTCGAATAAGACCTGTCGTCATTGACCCTGCTGACAAGAAAATAGATTATATCGGGACATCATTCCCGAACGTTGACAATTTCAACATAGCAAGCTTCAACGACGGGAATTACTCTTGGAATCAAGGCAAATACCTAACTTACATAAGGATGCTGCCAAATGACGACACGACGTTTTCCATTTATGATGTCATTTTAGGCAAGGTAGTATTCAGGACTCCATCAGAGGAATATGACCGGTACCTGAAAACGAGCCTGACAAAAATGATGCGATTCATGAAAAATGACGATCCGACAACATGGCTTGACGAAACATCTGTTTACAATAACATTAATAACGGAATTGGGATATTCGGAGCATACTACGACATAGTGATGTATTGTAATGAGTACTCTGACGATGAGTTCCCCCAAGTCTACATATGGCGCTGAAGACTATGAACAGGCTGGTGACATCTTTGTTTTTCTTTTTCTGCATGGCGATGGCTTACGGGCAGGATGGGAAAGTTATCTTTCAAGTCAGGGACAGTCTCACGGCTGAGCCCATTTCAGCCTGCAAGGTTCAATACCTGTCCGGTCGTGATAACGTTACGATTAGCACCGATGAAAACGGGAAATTCGAATTACCTTCCACAGTAGGCAAGATAGCAGTCTCCTGCATTGGTTATCAAAGCAGGATTATACTCATTGACGAACTAAAGGGGAAAGTCATATTTCTTCCTCAAGAATATTACGGCATCGCAGAAGCCGTCAAGTCCGAAACCCGTAGAGACGACAAAGGCACTATCCACAAATACAATGCAAAAATCGCAGAAGGCACCATCTCGGTAGTAGGGGAACCAGATATCATAAGACACACTTCGAGTTTTCCAGGAGTGTCTTCTGGCATTGAGGGCACTATGGGCTTGTTCGTCAGAGGGGGCAGCAATGGCAGTAACGGAATCGTGCTCAATGACGTTCCCTTGTACGTCAGCACTCATATGCTAGGGCTTTTTTCGATAATTCCTCCTAGTCTCACTAGCGGAGCGACGTTTTACTCAGGAGGGCTGCCATCGTCCAGAGGCAATCAATCCTCTTCCCTCCTCGAAATAGAGACAAGACACGAAACAGAAGAGAAGATAGGAGTTGATGCGTCCATATCGCCTTATCTGGTCTCGGGATACGCACACTTCCCTATCGTAAAAAACAAACTAAGCATCCGGCTCTCCGCAAGGTCCACATACCTTCCATATATAATTGATAAATTCAACCATTCCGATGTCAGATACCGTATCGATGTCTATGACCTTTACATGACGGCCGACTATAAACCTTCCGAAAAGCATTCCCTGGACATAATGCTCGCCAACACAAAAGACTATTTCAACGATAAGGAATATTGGGAATTGTATCGTACTGAAGATAGAGAACATCAAGCATTCAAGGCAGCGAAACTAGGCTGGAAGTATAAAATATCGGACAAAATCGAATCTGGAATCACGTTGTACGAGATGATGGAACAGTCAAAAAAAGCCAGATACTTCAAGCGAAAAAGGGTAGACCCTACCCTTTTGGAGCTAAGCAGTGAAATCAGGGAACTTGCCGGGAAAGCCTATCTTAAATTCACGTCAAAAGACGAGCTATCCTTCAAAATCGGAGCTGACTACCAAAAACAGACTTTTGCCCCAGGCAATAAAAAACACATCAAAGCCCATCAGTTTAGCTCAAACGATGTCCGCCAGCATTGTAATATGCTGTCTGCATACATCGAGTCTTTCGTAAAGCCATACCAATGGCTAGAAATAACCCCGGGGATTCGTTTCACGCACCAAGAGACAAAAGGAACCTCTTTCAACAAGGCTGACATGCACATTCTCTCACATGTCTACGTTACCAGAAAGTTCGGGCTGGAAATTGCATACGACAGACAATACCAATTCTACCACGTGCTGGAAGGCTTGCCTACGGGATGGTCACTCAGCATAATGACTCCAAGCAGCAACGAATACAAACCAGAGCTTACGAAGCAGTATTATTCCGGAGTTTTTGCAAAATTGGAATCCAGCCTTGCGACAGCGAACATTACGCTAGGTGGGTACTATAGGGAAATGGAAAACATGATGTCTTTCATTAATCCGGCAAACTCATTCAGCGTAGAAACCTCTTCCTGGCAAAAGGAAGTCGACATAGGCAAAGGGAAGTCTTATGGCATGGAAGCATCTGCAAAAGTGCGAGGCAAAGATTTTAACGCCACGCTAGCCTACACTCTATCGAAAACGGATCGAAAATTTCCTAATATAAACTACGGGAAGACATATCCTTTTAAATTTGACAGGCGCCACATCCTTAACATGCAAGGACAGTATGACATAGCTGAAAGATTGACGAGAAGGGGTCGGAGAACCAAACACTCCGCTTCATTGGCGATTAGTTATACTTCAGGCAATAGAATGACGCTCCCACTAGGGAATTATAAAGGAATCACCCCACCTTACTGGAACACGAACGGTGGCCGTTCATGGGGAGCAACCTACGATTTCGACCTTACAGACGAGAACAGAATTTTGATGTCCGACAAGAATGGGTACAAAGCAAAAGACTTCTTCAGGATAGATGCTGGCTACTCTTTTTCTGTCCTGGGCAAGAAATGCCTGAATGAGTTCTCCCTCTCCGTCTACAACCTCCTCAACAGGAGAAACCCTTACAACTACTTCTTCGAAGAGGACGAATGGAAGCAGATAAGCGTTTTTCCAATAATGCCTTCGATTCGCTGGACGATTCACTGGTAGGCTGAACAGCCCCTGAATCCTCAGTGCAAAGGAGGGGTGTGAATTATGAAAAATATCAAAAACCAAAGCCTTATTGCCAAATATTAACGGAAGCAAAAGAAAATATATTCGTTTTTTTGCATGCTGAAGCGTGAAAAAGATAGGATTAAATGCAGACAGCATCCACAATCGTACTGCATCATCAATACTTATTTAATGCGATTAACTATTAATAATCAATTTCCCCTGTGTTTACTAACAATAAACTACATATCATCTTTTAACTTCTACTACAATATCACTAACAAAGTCATTTATGGGTAAACGTATTTCAATGACATTAGTCATCTTTTTTGCCTTTGTGGCTCAATCGTTTGCGCAATCGGCTGTCTCAGGACAGGTCACGGATGCCAAGGGAGAACCTCTCGTTGGCGTCAACGTGCTTATCAAAGGGACGACCAACGGGACGATGACAGACGAGAACGGCCGCTACAACTTGCAGGGCACTGCATCAGGCAATGTCTTGGTATTCTCAAGCATTGGCTTCTCCCAACAGGATGTGACAGTCAGGAACTCAAGCGTCATCAACGTTGTCCTTCAGGACGACAACAAGTACTTGGATGAGGTCGTCGTCGTGGCATATGGTACTCAGAGAAGAAAGGACCTCACCGGATCGATGAGCGAGGTGAAATCCGACATCGTCGCAATTCAGAACACTTCCACGATTTCGAGAACCCTCGAGGGTTCCGCGCCTGGTCTCCAAGTAGCATCCGTCGATGGCCAGCCAGGCTTTGACATGGCAATCCGCCTCCGTGGAACCAGCTCTACCAATGGAGCTTCTGCAGCTGCACTCATCGTCATCGATGGCGTGGCTCAGCAGATGGTAGACACCTACGAGAACCCTCTGTCCCAGCTGAACCCTGACGACATTGCTTCAGTCTCTGTCCTCAAGGATGCCGCCTCGACAGCCCTTTACGGTTCCCGCGCAGCTAACGGAGTTGTCCTAATCACGACGAAAAAGGGGCAGGAAGGCAGAGCGAAGATCTCTTTCCAGACCAGAGTAGGATGGAACTCTCTGGGCAACTACAATGTCAATGCGATAGGCAACGCCAAAGATTACTACGAATATGCATGGAAGAGCATCTACAACTCTTACCGCTACGGCGTAAACGGGACAGGTGCTCCTGGGGTCGCAGCTGATGGCACATACTACACCAACGTAAATAATCCTAACCATTCCGACGCAGAGGCTTGCGAGTTCGCATCTCAGCACTTGTTCAACTACTACGGAAGCGAAACTAAATTCCAGAGGAACGCCCTTGGCAACAATCTTGCCTACAGGATTCCAGGCGCAATCTACACGAAAGACATGGGGACAGGACAGAACCAATCCTCTACGATGACCGGAGCCTATCTGGTGAATCCTGACGGGAAACTCAATTCGGATGCCTATGAACTCTATAGCGGGACTGGCAAGGATCTGCTCATTTCCAATGCGTTCCGCCAGCAATACAATCTTTCCGCTTCCGGCGGAACTGAAAAGGTTCAGTACTACGCATCATTGGGCTATCAGGATGAGCCATCTTACCTTAAATCTTCTGAGTACAAGAGATACAGCGGACGCGTGAGCGTCGATGCTCAAGTTCTCAAGTGGATGAAGATCGGAGCTAACGTAGGATACGCAAAAACGAACACGCGCGCTCAGGCAGGGAAGTGGGGGCCTCGTCAGATTGGCGGTTCCTCCGGAAATGCCATGCTGTGGGTCAAGGGATGGACTCCAATCGCTCCTGTCTATGAGATGGACGCAGATGGAAACTATGTCCTGGACGCAAATGGGGACAAGGTCGTGAACGTAAACAACAAATCTTACTCTCCTCTTGGAACAGCCAGCTCTGAATACACTTCAGACTACGCATGGCTTCAGAAAACCAACATCGAGAGGATTCAGACAGACACCTGGACCACCAGAACTTACGCAGACATAAAATTCCTGCGCTATTTCGACTTCAATGTGGCGTTCAACATGGACCAGCAGTATTTCAAGCGAACATCCTACATGAACGGGAAGGCAGGCCGAGCAACAGGGTCCAAAGGTTCCTTCGGAGTGAAAAGCCAGAACAGGACTATCATCAACACCCAGCAGATGCTCACCTACAGCCAGGATTTCGGGCAGCACCACGTAGATGCGATGGTAGGTCATGAGTACGAGCAGTATGACAGATCAGACGTCAACTGGGGATCTACTTATGAGCTTATCCCGGGACTTGCAATCCCAGGCAACTTCGTCAACCGCTACACCACCTATGGGGCACAGAACTCTTGGACTCCATACTATGGGAAAGAAAAATACAGGACGGAATCATACCTCGCCCGCGCGAATTACAACTATGCCGGCAGATACTACGTGTCCGCATCCGGACGCCGCGACGGTTCATCCAAATTCACCTCGAAGAATCGCTGGGGTGATTTCTGGTCGGTAGGCGCAAGCTGGAGGCTCTCCGAAGAGCCGTTCATGGAGCAGACGAAGAACTGGCTGGACAATTTGAAGATCCGCGGAAGCTACGGCGTCACCGGTAATGCCAACGGTCTGACCACGTGGTATCTCAACCAATACTGGAACTACAACGTCAGCTCTTGGACCACCTCCACAAACGGTACCGGAGTAGCGGCTGAGACCGGAGTGTCCAGCGCAAACTCCCTGATCGATGAAAATCTTACATGGGAGAACGTGCACCAGTTCGACCTCGGATTGGACTACGGCGTGCTCAAGAACAGGATCACCGGTTCATTCGACTTCTACAATAACCTAACGGTCAACGCATTCTACAACAGAGCCGTCTCTCCTCTTGCGTCCGCAGGCTATTCGACCAAACAGCAGAACGCCGCCAAAGTCCGTAACCGTGGCTTCGAGATGGAGCTTTCAGCGGACATCCTTCGCACGAAGGACATGACGCTCAACCTGACCGTAAACGGAACGCACTACCGCACTATCCTGGCCGGGGTTCCGGACGAAGTCATTCCTGCATGGGATGAGACCATGGACGTTCCGGAGGGAACATGGATTTCCCAAAGCGAAGACATGGCCTCCGCCGGCACCGCTGGTCACGCCGGACGAGGCACAACCTACCTCCGCGGCGTAGGTCGCGACCTGTTCAACCTATACTTCCCTAAGTACGCAGGCGTCGATAAATATGGCCTTCCTACTTACTGGCACAGAGTAACCTATAACGATGTCCACAACCGAGACCACGGCGGACGCTATGCCGACAAGAAAATCGGGGAGAATGTCATAACGAACGTAGCTGCCGACGCATCCTTCTACGAAGTCGGATCCGCTACTCCGGACTGGATGGGCGGCATGACCCTGAACTTCCGTTACAAGAGCTTCGACATCAGCATCGTAGGCGCTTACCAGATCGGTGGTAAAATCTTCTCAAGGGAATATGGAACTTACCTTTACGCCGGCTCGACGATGGGCAGGACCAACATCCCTATGTCAAAGGAACTTATCGGCAAGACATGGACGCCAGAACACACAGGAGCGTACTTCCCGATGCAGTGGTTCCCTTCAGGATCCACGAGCAGTCTCAAGCTGGACGGTGCCTACGTCGGAACGACTGGAAGCCACGACTTTACGGACATGGTTCTGTTCGATGCGTCATACTTCCGTCTGAAGAACATCACCATCGGCTACACCTTCCCTAAGTCAATCACCAGAAAGGTGAACATCGATGCGCTTCGCGTGTTCGCTTCTGCCGACAACGTCCTGCTCTTCTCGCAGGCCCAGGGAGTTGACCCAACCCTCTCAATCATCGGAGGCAAGGAAATCGACACCTACGTATATCCGCAAATGCAGACATTTACTTTCGGCATTAACCTTGATTTTTAATTTATAGAGAAACATGAAATCATTAAATATTATTGCAGTTGGTCTTTGCAGTCTCGCGCTTGCTTCGTGCGCAGGCGAGCTGGAGGTTAAAAACCCGAACAAGATCACCGATGAACAAATGATGGAATTCATGCAGTCCGATGAAAAGACGCAGGAACAAGTCCTCACGGGACTAGTCGGTGGGCTGAACGGCTACATGCGTGCCTATAATGCGGACCTCAACGGAGGATACTCAAACTCCGGAGGATACGAGTTCTACAAAGACTTCAGAATGGTGATGGAGTCCGGTGACATCGTTGAAGGGACGAAGGCCAATCCAGGAGCATTCAGCACCTGGTACCAGAACAAAGCGGACAACCTGTACTGGACTACCATACAGGATGTCAACAACTACGGCTACTACCTGGCTGCCGTCTACAAGATATCTTCAGCCCAGAAAGCGCTTGACTTCCTGACGAAGGAAGCCTGCGAGGCTGGTACCCTGCAGATGAAGAATGCCCGCGCCCAGGCCCTCACTTCAAAGGCATATGGGTATGCCCGTCTGATGGAACGCTACACGGATCTGAAAGACCCTGCCTCAACAACGGCACAAGGAATGCCAATCTACGACAAGTATGCTTACAACACACCTGTAGCCCCTTCTTCAGTGGCTGACACATGGAAATACATCGCAGACTTGCTCGACGAGGCCATTTCGCTTTTCCACCAGGTTGGCAACCATGGCTACACGACTGGCACTTCGGAAGCTGCCGACACTTACGACATCGATTGCGGAGTCGCTCAGTACATTCGTGCCATGGTAGCCCTTGACAGGAAGGATTACGCAACCGTAATCGATGCTTACAATGACATCAATTCCAAATACCCGAATCTGATAAAGGCAGAAGACTACGGAATGCTCGCAAGCAAGGTTGCTGACGTTACGGCCACCATGGATAGAGGAAACGGAAAGAGGAGCTTCAGCGGCGGGTCTTTCAATGCAGAGAACAACGCATTCTACAACATCAGCAAGAACCCGGAGGCTCTCTTCACGACCATCGGAGGATCGAACCAGTGCTGGACGCTAAGGGGCTTGAACAACCTGAAGAACGCCGAATCCGGATTCTTGCAGGTAGACAAGGACATCGTGGACGCGCTCTCAGACTCCGATGTGCGCAAGGCCATAATCACAAAGCAGGCATATTCCGACTATTGGATTTACGGGACATCCAGTGGCGACACCACCTGGTACAACTACACGATGCCGGCCTACACCTCAATGAAGTTCGCTGCCACGGAAGGACGTGACCTTGGAGATACTTACGCTCCTCACACCAACAACGTGACGAAGTCCGATGAGGCTGTGTTCCGTACTTCCGCAGTTCTGCTCATGGCAGCGGAAGCCTACACGATGAACAATCAGGAATCGCAAGCCGAGGCACTGCTGAACAAACTTCTTGCAGCCCGAACTCTTCCTGGCGAAAGCGCGATGACTGTGGCATCCTGCAAGAAAGGATCCATGCTCGACTTCGTGAAGCTCCAGTGGAGAATAGAAATGTGGGGCGAAGGTGACTTCGCATTCTTCAACCAGAAGCGCTGGGGCTCTCAGTTCAGCCGCGGAGCGAACCACTGGTCCACCAAGGGCGTGGAAGCCCAGGGATGGACATGGGAAATTCCTCAGAGGGAACGCCAAGGCAATCCATATTGGAACTAATCCATAAGACGAAAGAATCATGAAAATAAACAGAATATTCGCGTTTGCCGCCATCTTGGGCGCAATCTCGTTCAATTCCTGCAAGGACGATGATTCTCTTCCTTCAGGCATATCTTTGGATCCGTCATCTATCCAGATTTACGTTGGACAGACAGCCACTCTCACTCCGAAATTCACTCCTGGCGGCTCAACTGCCACTCCAACGTGGACTTCTTCGAACGAAAACGTCGCTACCGTCAAAGGCGGCTATGTGTCCGGCATCGCAGCCGGCACGGCAACCATCACCGCCACTCTGGAAGGAGGAATTTCCTCTACGTGCAGCGTCACGGTCTCGAATGTAGCTGCGTCATCGCTCACCTTGAACGAAACAGCTGCCACTCTCTATGAGAACGAGAGTGGCATCCAGCTAGTGGCGACCGTGGAGCCTTACAATGTGACATTCCCTGAAGTGAGCTGGACAAGTTCAGCCCCTTCAGTGGCCACCGTCGACGACAAGGGCAATGTCTCCCCTGTCTCCATAGGAGAAGCCGTGATTACGGCTTCCCTCGCAGATGGGATGAAGGCAAGTTGCAACGTGAAAGTCACGCTTCGCGCTCCTACCAAGCCAGAGACGCTCACTTTCTGGAAGAGCGATGAGGCCGGATACCGCGGACTCTTCGGAGCAGCATCCGACAATGGCAAATCAGCCGGGGACGGTGGCTGGCTCACCTACAGCGACGGGATTGTAAGGTGGACGGCCAATGCTACCGGAAAGCCGCGCCGCGCTACGCTCACCCTTTCCACCGGATCCGAGATTACGATCCTGCAGATAGATGCCAAGGACATAGCGGGAAACTACATCCTCTACAGCAACGCTTTCAAGGGCTTAAGCAACACTAAGCAGCTTGGCACCAGAAGGCACGCCACGACCATGAAAATCGAAGTCGCAGATGGATCCGACCTGAACGGACATCCGCACAACCTCGACATCGTCGGAATGTACCTCGAGGCCAAATGCCCAGCATCCCTGGTCGTGACAGAAGATGGCGTGAAGGTTTACACCTACCTATCACTGGACTTCCAGACAGTCACCGGAGCCGAGGTTGCCATCATTCCTGAAATGACCAACAGCGTGACCTACGGAACCGGCTACTTCGCTCCTCTGACATTCGGACCTGAGGGCTGCGACTACTGCTGGATAGGCTGGGATCTGACCGATGCATTCACGGCGCCAAAAATCACGATGGGACCGGGAGAAGACCGTCAAATCGTTTCAGACCGTTATTTCTGCGGATTCTCAGTCGTGAAGAAGGGCTATGCCGAAGGGTCATACACCACCATCTATCAGCTCAACTACAACAACATGTGGACCTGGAGTGCTTCTGGTGGGGCATTCTTCGAGAAGCAATAATGCTGATCGTCTGTAAATAAGAGAAGGGGGCAGCTTCTAACCCAGGTTGTCCTCTTTCTTCTTTTTTATAATGTTCAATCCAACTGAATAAGGATTTCGGGTCAAGTTTCCGTGTGTCCTGGGACATTCAGTCACAGAATCCGGAAGATGTGATGAATTATTCGTAAATTAGACAAATTTAAACACACAGCATGAGTTTATTTAGATTTTGGGCTGCGACGGTCGTGGCAGCAGGCATCCTGACATCAGGATTACAGGCACAGAACAAAACATATTCATTGAAGGCTGGGGGCATGAGCATGCAGGTGCAGCCGTGCTCTGAGAACATTTTGCGCATTCGAATCTCGCAGGACGGGGATTTCACCGAATCGCTGATGGAGCGCTACAGCATCGTCAAGACCGACTGGGAGCCTGTCAAGGCCGACGTCAGGACGAGCGGAGGGCGCTGGACGCTGGCGACGGCGGGATATTCATTAAGCATAGACAAGAAGAGTGGCGCCATGGCAGTGAAGGACGCATCGGGAAATGTCGTGATTAAGAATATATCATATTCAGGCAATGCCAGCAAGCTTTCCAATGAGATGAGGGAATATGCGAACAAGAAATACGAAGACCTGCATGTCGTGGCGAACGATGGCGGGATAATCGGGGACGACAACGGAAAATTCGCCAAAGTGGACAAGAGAGAGGTGCAGGGGGCTGCGTCGGTGGGAACCCTGAGCATGAGCATCGAGGACGGAGAGCGATTCTACGGCGGAGGAAGCACCAGCAGGGATCACATACAGCATCGTGGGGAATTCCTGCGCATGTGGACTACTTACCAGCACACTGAAATCCCTATGCCTTTCATGATGAGTTCCCGAGGATGGGGCGTTTACGACAACCTCACTTCCAAGAGCTTCTTCGATGTCGGGTGCACTTCCAAATCAAGATTCAACATCCTGGACCTGGCGGAGGAAGCCGACTTCTATATATTCATTGGCAAGGACATGCCTGCCATTCTGAATGAATATACTCTGCTGACGGGGCGTAGCTATGTCTTGCCGAAATGGGCCTACGGACTTTGCTTCGGGCCGAACATGCTTGAGGATCAATGGAACATCCTGCGCGATGCCGTCATGTTCAGGCAGGCCGATGTGCCTTGCGATGTATTCTGGCTTGAGCCTCAATGGATGGAGAAACGCTACGATTTCTCTACGGAGAAAAACTGGAATTTCGACAAATTCTCGCCGGAGCCTTACTGGTCGCACGATGAGTATCCGAAGAAGCTTCACAACAGACTGTTCATCGGCAAGCTGCGCTCGATGGGCTTCCATCTTGGCCTCTGGCTTTGCGAGAATTACGACTTGAGCATCACCGAGGAAGACGAGATAGCTTTACGCGAGGGCAGGGACACTTCCGGCAAGGAACACTGGATGAACCACCTGACCAGATTCATGGACCAAGGGGTTGAGGGATTCAAGCTGGATCCTGCCAGGACGATAGACAATCATCCTAACATGGAATACTACAACGGGCGCACGGACAAGGAGATGCACAATCTGAACCAGGTGCTGCTGCCGAAACAGATGCGTGAACTTGGGCGCAAATACAACGGGAAGCGCACATGGCACCATTACTGCGGCGGCTGGGCTGGCACACAGCACTGGACGGCATCCACCAGCGGCGACAACGGCGGAGGCAAGACGGCTCTCTACGACCAGCTTAACCTTGGGATGAGCGGATTCCTGAACACCTCCTGCGACGTGATGAGCGTGCCTCGCGAGCTGGAGATGCAGAGCCTTCATTTCGGGCTATTCCTGCCTTGGGTACAGATAAACAGCTGGTTCTCCATGATGCAGCCGTTCTTCTACGACAAGCCGGAGCAGGACATGTACCGGTACTACGTGAAGCTGAGATATTCCTTGGCTCCGTACATATATTCTATGGCATTGGGAGCCACCCAGAACGGCATGCCTATAGTGCGTTCCATGCCTCTGAGCTTCCCGGACGACCGCAATTGCGACGACATGACGTACCAGTACATGTTCGGGGACAGCTTCTGCGTCGGAATATTCACAGACGAGATTTATCTCCCTGCCGGCACTTGGTTCGATGCTTGGTCCGGCGAGAAGATTTCAAGCAAAGGCGAGACTTTCAAGCGGACAGTGCCGGAAGGCCGCGCAGGCCTGCTCTTCGTGCGTGCCGGTGCCATAATCCCAACTCTCGGAGGCTGCTTCGACTCGCCTGCTGAAGGAATATCCTACCTTGGAACCAAACCATTCGAGAATCTGACTTTACGGATATATCCTTCCGGCAGCACCACCTATACCCTCTTCGACGACGATGGCGAGAGCTATGAATATGAAAACGGCTCTCTCAGCTCGACTTTGTTCGAGTGCAGGCAGGACGGCGTCAAGACTACCATAACGCTGAATCCCGTGCAGGGCAGTTTCAAAGGGATGGCTGAGACTAAGACATATTCAATGGAAGTCCAAGCGGACTCGAAACCTTCCTACGTTGCGATCAACGGCAGTGCCGCCACCGACTGGGAATATTCAGACGGCACCCTCCGCCTCCATCTCGGCACTATCAGCATTAACGACAAGGTGACAATCGAAATCAACTAGTTTCCCGACTGGGAGCAGAAGGGCTGGATGATTATCGCTGATGCTATTTGAGGGCAAGGGTGACGGACTGGAGGTCGGATGGGGATGAAGATGAGCCGACGAAAATCTTGAAGTCGCCCGGCTCGGTTTCCCATCTACCGCGAGAGCTCCAGATGCTGAGCATCTGGGGAGTTATGGTGAAATCGACGGTCTTCGTCTCGCCAGCTTTGAGGCTTATGCGCCGGAAGGCCTTCAATACCTTCAGCGGGCGAGTCACGGAGGCATATTCATCATGGACATACAGCTGGACGACCTCGTCCCCGTCCATAGAACCTGCATTGGTGACTTTCACGCTGACTACCGCGGAATCAGTGGCGACGATGGTATCTGATGCGATTACTGCATCTGAATATTTGAACGTAGCATAGCTGAGTCCGTAGCCGAACGGGAACAGGCAGCCTGTGCGTGAGGTGGAATATTGCCGGGAATACTGCGACCCTTTGTAGTCGTATGTGGTCGGTATCTGGCCGACGCTGCGCGGAATCGTCACAGGCAGCTTTCCCGATGGGTTCACCTTGCCGCAAAGAATCTCGGCGAGGGCCTGTCCGCCGAGCGCCCCCGGTTCCCAGGCCTGAAGAATAGCAGGAATATTTTCAGCCGCCCAGCGCACGCTGAGAGCCCTGCCACTCATGAGGACTAGCACTACAGGCTTTCCGGCAGATGCCACGACTTCTAGAAGTTCTTCCTGCATGCCCGGAAGATCGATGTCGTCCCTATCGCAATTCTCTCCGCACGTCCTGCCGAACGCAGAATACCTCTGCGAGTTGTCTCCCAGAACCAAGACGCAGGCATCAGCAGCAGCGGCTCTGCGGACGGCATCGGAAATGCCCTTGGCATCGACCGACGCTATCCTGCCGCCGAAGAACATCGTGTCGATTTCCGAATCCGGGAAGCACTCGAGCATGCCGTCGTAGACAGTGGTCACCAGCGAATCGGCCTGTGGGGCGGCCCAGTCCCCAAGAATCGTCTGGCTGTCGGCATCAGGGCCAGCCAAAAAAATTCTTTTTGGACTGCGCAAAGGCAGAACCTTCTCAGAGCTGCCGAACGAGTCGTTCTTCAGCAACACGATTCCTTGTCTCGCCGCTTCCAGGGCGGTCTGGCGATGCTCGTCAGACCTATCTATCGAACGTTTCGATACGGGCACCGGATTCTCGAACAGTCCTAGAGCGAACTTAGCCGTAAGAATATTCAGTACCGCATCGTCTATGCGTTTTTCCGGAATCCTGCCAGACTTTACGGCATCGCGGATGGCTTCGAAGAATTTGGCTCCCTGCATGTGAATGTCCACTCCGGCCTCTACCGCAGTTATGAACGCCTCGGTGGAGTCCTTTACGTAATGATGCATGGAATAGAGCCTCTCGATGTCCATCCAGTCGCTGACTGTGAAACCTTTGAAGCCAAGCTCGTTCCTCAGCAAGTCTTTCAGCAGCCAGGAATTCGCATGGCAAGGGATGCCGTTGATCTCATTGTGCGCAGGCATCATAGTGGCGACGCCTGCATTCACGGCAGCGACGAAAGGCGGCAGGAAAACTTCGCGCAATTTCCCCTCGGAGACATCCATCGGAGAAGCATTCAGCCCGCCACGCGGCTCCCCGCCAGCCATGAGATGCTTGGCACAGGCCAGGACATGATTGTCGGAATATTCCTGACCACGTCCCTGCAAGCCCCAGATGAGATATTTCCCCATTTCAGAAACCAGCAGAGGATCCTCGCCGAAGGTTTCTCCCATCCGCCCCCAGCGAGCGTCGCGGGACACGTCCAGATTCGGAGAGAATGTCCAGCAGGACCCCGTCTGGCGCATTTCGTCAGCCGTCTCCGCCCCGATTTTCTCCATTAGGGAAGGATTGAAGGTAGAGGCCATGTTGATGTTCGTAGGGTAGACTGTGCATCCTTCCAGAAGCGCATTCCCATGAACCGCATCTATGCCGATGAGGAGAGGTATCTTCAGGCGGCTCTCTTGGGCAAGATGCTGGAGGGCGACAGCCTCTTTCGAGGTCATCACGTGCAGGAAGGCTCCCACCTCGCCTCGGCGTATCTTGTCCGCCAGGTCTTTGTTCCCCAGATTCTCGTCCGTCGCATCGATGTTCTTGTAAGGCGAGCCCTGGCCAGGGGGGACGTAGCAAGGTGCCACGTACTGGCACATCTGGCCAATTTTCTCATCGAGAGTCATCTCGCGAAGCAGGGCTTCCGCCCTCTGTGAAGCCGGAACAGATGCATTGCGCCAGTCGACGCTGGAGCAGGATGACAGCAGGATTGCAACTGACAGCGCAACCGCACCCAGATGAGAATCAATCATATTCATGGAATATCAATTATGATGCTTTCTGCCTATTGTAACCCCTGGCCAGTCGTCTGTGCGGAACGGGCCGGCAGGAAGACCGGCCTCGTTGTAGAGATTGCAGACCGGATTGCTCGCCCATGCGTACCGTACAGCCAACGGATACTTCACCTCAGGGCAGGAAACCACCACGTCGCAGCCGTCTATCCTGGCATCAGCGAAATGGAAGACATGGTCGCCGCCTGCGATGACGAATCCCTTCACAGGACCGTCTGCCTTCAGGGCTTTGGCATTCTTGAAGCTAATCCTGACAGAAGACCCCTCTATGGCATAGGATTCCATCATAGGGCTGTCAGCCGCCACATTTTCGCCGTAGGTGTATTTACGAGCCAGTAAGCCGAGCCTTCTGCCGACTTCCTGTTTGTTTTTAGGATGAATGTCCTTGGCATCCCCAAGATCGATTATCACGGCCACGTGAGCATCCTCTACGGTACTTCCGGTCAAAGCCTGAGCTTCACGAAGCTCTGGCCATCCGTCCTTCTCGTCAGGTTCGGTCTGGGCATCCCTGAAATTCGCCAGCTGAACGATGTAGAATGGCATCTTCATCCCCCACTGATCCCTCCAGTCCCTGATCATAAGCGGAAGCGTCTCCCTGTACTGATAAGATGCATCGGCATTGGTCTCGCCTTGGTACCACAGGGCTCCTTTCACGGAGAAAGGAATCAGAGGGTTCAGCATCGCATTGAATTGGTTCGAAGGATAATCCGGCCGGAGAGAGGACTCTGGGATTTTCATGACCTCGTCAGAGGTCGCCCCGAAGCAATATTTCCAATCCCCTGCGATGTCCATTGACTTGCCGCCACATGCTATCTCCACCTTGCCCGAACGCCCCATGATTCCGCAAGAACCATGAGTGTCCACGCAGCGCACGGTCAGCTGGTTTTTCCCGGCCTTGACAAAACGGGCAGGGATGACATATTCCCTTTCCTTAGGGTAACCTTTGGTCTCGCCAATCTTGCGTCCGTTCAGGTAAGTGATGTCATTGTCGTCCACCGTTCCAAGCTTCAGCACGACCTCGTGGCCTGCGAAGGATTCGGGCATGTCGAACGTTGTCCTGAACCACACGCTGCCGTCAAAATCAGCGAAGCCTCGCAATCCGATGTCCCCCGGCACATGAACGGTCTTCCATGACGAATCATCGAAGCCAGTCTCTGCCCACACTGCTTTCTTGCCTGAGAATCCACGTTCCTTCTCATCGATCTGGCCGCACCAAATCGCCCTCAAGGAATCAACGTTCTGCCTCGTGCCAACGATGGTCTTTCCTTGCTGGATGAATTCTTTCTCGCTTGCGATTGTAGCAAGAGCGTCCGGACTGATCCAGGATTCGATGCAAGTTCCGCCGTATGAGGAATTTATGAGTCCGATAGGAATATTCTGGTCTTTGTACAGCTCGCGGCCGAAGAAATAGGCGCAGGCAGAGAAATTCGCTACCGATGCCGGATCACAGACGTTCCAGCCGTATTCACCTTTGACATCAAACTCGTCCTCCGGGGTGTCTGAATATGTCATCTTGAGATTCAATAGGCGAATGCCAGGGTATTGCGAAGCTTCTTCCACCTCCTGTTCGTAATTCTTCACCTTGCCCCAGCCATTCACCGGCATCTCCATGTTGGACTGTCCGGAGCAGAGCCAGACATCGCCGGACATAACGTTTTTCAAGACAGTGGATTTGCGTCCCTGCTTGAAGATAATGGAATACGGCCCTCCGGCATCCGGAGTGCTGACCTTCACAGACCATTTCCCGTCGGGTCCTGCCACCGCAGAATAGTTCTTGCCATCCCAGGATGTGGTGACTGAAACAGTAGCCCCGGCTTTTGCCTTGCCCCATATCGGAGCCTCGCTGTTCCTCTGCAAAACCATGTTGTCCGAGAACAGCTGGGAGAGCTGAACCTGTGCAAACGCCGAGAAAGCGATGCAAAGGAATGCTAATATGGATATCGCCTTTTTCATATTCATTGATTTTTATTCGATGCTCACATTCTGCACTTCGATTCCGGCTTTGCCGGACAAGATAGGAACCGTCGCCGCCGAATTCCTCAGTATGATGCCTTTCACCACGATGCCCTCGCAATCCTTGAACGACATCAGCGCAGGAACGGCATAGTTTTCAGGAACATGCCCTAGCGACTTCTGTTCTTTTTCATTCTCCGTCAGTTCGGCGCCCCTGCCATCGAAAACTCCTTGTCCATCGATGAGGATGTTTTTCTGGCCTTCGGCCCAGAATATAGCAGGATGCCCTTTATAGGAATATATATTCGTGGAACCCACTATGATTGCCCCTTCAAGAAGCTTGATGTTCACTCCGGACTTCAATTCCACGGCACCGGTAAGGTAGCGTCCCACGCTGAATTCCAGCGTCCCGCCTCCATTGGCTGCAATGTAATCTATAGCCCCTTGGATGCTCGTAGTGTTGTCCTGCTTTCCGTCGCTCCTGATGCTGAATTTAGAAGCCTTGTAAATCTGCTTCTGGGCGAACCCTTGGAGCGATACTAGCGATATTATCGCAATGATGATTATTCTTTTCATTTCTTTTTCAATTTTTTGACATCCTTCGTCACGACTTGCTTCATCTTCTTGTCGACAAAATCGTCAGTGATTTGCAACTTTTTAAGCATCAGCCCATTGACATCATCCACAACGATTGCCGGGCGATAGTCTTTATCCGCCACTTTCAGCATCACGTTGTCGAACGTCACTCCCTCCGCATGACGGATATAGAATCCCCAGGCCGGGAGTTCCTTCCAGTTAGAGAATTCAGGGTAACGCTTCTCCAGCTCCGGGATGGAGTCGAGCTGGGCCTTGGAAGTGCCTCTGTAGGCATATTCAGGGTCGGCCTTCCCAGGGTAGACGATTTCTACGTTCTCTAGCCTGACGTTCTGGACCGGGACGTTCGGAAGCCCGAATATAATGCTTGGGCAAACGTTCCTTGGCAGATCCTCGACAGGTCCTTCGTAGGAATAGCCCGCATCCGGCTTGTCGAAAGGAACCTCGGCATAGACATTCTTTATCACGACATTCCTCAAGTACGGCAATGTGCTGTCCGGCCTGGAACGACGGGAACCGATTCTTATGAAAATAGGGTTGCCGGTATGGATGCTCTGCAACCCGTCCACCTCCACGTCTTCTATGGTGCCTCCATCCACGGTGGCAATCTCGATGGCGCTCCTGTAGGTGTCGAAAATCTTGATGTTCCTGAACTTGAAGTTCTTGAACGTCCCAAGAGTGAAAGTGCCGAATTTGATTCCGTTCGCGCTGCTCCTTCCGGTGCAGTTCTCGACCAGCACGTTTTCGCTCACGCCCCAAGCCTGATGGCTCTTGAAGCAGAAAGCGTCATCTGAGGCATCTATGTAGGAATTCCTGATGACGACGTTGCTGCAGTCCACCACGTCCAGACCATCGTTGTTCCAATAGTTCTTGGAATCCACAGTGATGCCATCGATCAGCATATTCGTGCATTTGTCGTACTGCTGAGTCCAGCAGGCTGAATTCTTGATGGTTATTCCTTTTATCTCAATGCTGTCGCACTTGTAGAAATGAATATTCTCCGGTCTGACGGACTCGTTAACCCTATCGTTGGAAAGCTTGTCTTGCATCAATCCCATGTGCACGAAATCCACAAACCTTACGCCCACATCATACCCACGGCCGTCAATCGTGCCTTTACCGGTGATCCCGACATTCTTCTGGCCGACGGCGAACACCAAGGCAGTCCAGCCAGCGGAAGGATCCTTTACGTAATCCCATGGATTGAGGGAGCCAAGAATCGTCGCGCCCTCCTGTAATTCGAGTTCCACCCCGTTCTTCAGGAATATAGAGCCTGTGACGTAATCTCCTGGCGTGAACACTACCTTTCCGCCACCTTTGGACGAGACATAGTCTATCGCCGCCTGTATGGAGGCTGTGTTGATGGTGGTTCCGTCCCCGACGGCGCCGAAGGAGCGGACTTCTTCCGCTCCCAGCGAAATTCCCGTTGCCGAGGCAAGGCTCAAGGCAACGCAGATGAATATTTTACGCATTGTTCTCATTTATATAGTTTTACCGGACCGATCAGACCTGCCGACACGTATGGTTGGCCTCTCTTAAGCACGAAGCGCTGAGCCACTTTGTTCTCTTTCAAGGTCTGCATGTAATTGCCCATTAACGTCGTTACTTTTATTTCCAGCGTGTTTTCCCCTTTGCGGAGCATGAAACCGATGTCGTAAACCCTTTCAGCGAACCATTTCACTCCGGCTTCCTGTCCGTTGACTCTCAATTCGCAGATGTCCGCCACCTTGCCCAGGTTAATGTACCGAGGCAGCGAAGAACCATCGAGATTGACTTTTATCGTGTACGTGACATCGCCCATGAAATTCTTGAACGTTGTATCTTTCATGTCCTTGAAGTCTTTCAGGGTGTCCAGAGACGCAGTCCAGGAAGAATCAGGATAGCTCTGGTGCATGGCCAGCTGCCATTTGCCCTCAACCGTAATGGAATCATCAGCGCTGAGCGGCAAACGGCTCCAAGGCAGGGCATTTTTGATGTTCAGTTTATTGAACACGAAAAGATAGCTCTCCGCAGGGCCGAAAACGAAATGCACCTTCCCTTCCTTGTCGATCGGCATCCTGTAGATTTTCCCGTCCGCCGGACTGTAAATCCATGCATTCATGCCCTTCGTGACGTCTCTCGGGAACGAGATGTCGGTCTCCTTGCTATCATGCAGGCTGGCATTGTCGAACAGGAAAAAATGACTGCCGTCATCGGTGACATATTCATTCTGCAGGAGAAACCTGTCCGGCTTAGAGATGGTTATGGCGTGAGGCAATGAATATTCCTCCATCACTTTCTCATACCATTCCAGATATTTCCCATCCGACGGTTTTTCCAGCAAGATGAAATTATCGCGGTATCCCTTCAGCCTATCGACCTTTTCCTTTATTTCTTTATCCCTGGCGGCATATTCATAGAAGCCCAAAGACTTTTCCGGATATTTTCCTATGCAGAACACTCTTCCCCCGCCTTTCACGAAGTCTTCCAGCTTCGCAAGGGTCTCGGGCGAGATGCTGGTCACTTCAACCAAGAACAATGTTCCATATTTCTTAGGCCCGTAGCAGAGCCTGCCGTTTTTGATGACGGCGTTCCTTATGATGTTCTCGCTCACATAGTTTGCCCCGCCCCCGGTCTTGTGGACGGCTTCCCATATCAAGGAAGTGTAAGGGACGTTCAGTTTAACCGGGAATGGCTCCGTCTGCACCCCCATGGTGGCCCACATGTCATAATTCGCTGGCAGTATGGCTATGTCGGTGACCATGTCGGCATTCTGCAGCATCGCGCTCATCCTCGCCCTGTGGTCGTTCAGCAGGTTCACATATTTCCACCAAGTGTTCTTCTCGTTGTGGAAAGTGCCGTACTGCACCCATCCGGGGAATGCAGCATTCTTCGGGGAATAGTTGAACCCGTGCCAGACGGAATGCGTTATTCCGGAGAATGCGCTCATGTCCGAACCCAGCTTCAGGAATTCCAGGGATGTCGTGAACACCTTGTAGGTATTTGTCATCTCTTCCGCGCTAACCACCCTTTTGCCAGTCAGGGCAGCCGCCGAAGAGACATACTTATTGATCATGGTGTATCCTCTTCCCCTGCGATAGTCCTCGTCTCCCATCTCTTCTCCGAGCTTGTGCTTCAGCCAGTTGGTCGTCCAGGACTCCCCTTCCGGGATGTCCACGGCCAAAGAACTCTCCAGCGGGAAGAATCCCCTGCCATACGCCTGGTGACGGGATTTCACCCCATTGTCCCTGGCCCATCCGGCATACACTTCCGAAAATCTTTCGTAAAGCAGCTCTGCCTTGGTGAGCTCGAAATCGAAGCGAACCCGGTTCACCTGCTCCTGGAATTCAGGGCCTTTTTTAGAACCGTAGTCGAAATTCTTCACATCTCCTAGCCTGCCGACTTCGAACATGGTGAAAGGCAGCCACGGCAGCACGTCGTAGCCACGGCGCTTCTGGAATTCCTCTGCAAAATCGGACGTCCAGTTACTGCCTTCAAGCTCCATGCTGTCCACGAAGAAGGCCCGCAGATGCTTTGAAAGTGGGCCGATACGGGCCTGGATAACATCCGTCATGTGGTCCAGGTAGGCTCTCACTGCCTCGGCGTTCATGTGGTCGAGTATGGAGCCAGCCGCTCCAGGGGCGCCGTTGATTACCGAAGCGAAAGAGTCGTATTTCACAAGCGCATAGAACTGCCAGTTCCCTTTCGGCACGTCGATGCTGATGGTACCATTCTGGAATTCATTGATGACATCGACAGCTTCGCTGAGCGAGTTTATAGGATCCGGGACCAGATAGGCAGAGACAAGTGTCGGAATCCTGCGCTTGTTCACTACGGTCACCCCCGGATCAAGGTCTTTGAATATGCTGAATTCAGAAAGTTCCAACCGTTCTCCGCCGGTTACCTTGCGAGCGTAAGTGAGGAGCACTTCCGCCCTGTCTCCTTTCGGCAGGGATTCCGCTCCGAAAGGCCAGCCGGAGCCGACGATGAGGTCGCAAGTCATTCCCAGCTTCTCAGCCTCATCGAAAACGACTTTCAGCATGTCTATCCATTCGTCGCTGAGCCAAGTCAGCGGTTTGGATCCGGCAGAATCAGAACCCGAGGGAAGCGATATGGGGTTGATTTCAACCCCGCCTATCCCTGCATCTTTAAGCACGTGCAGCTCTCGTATCAATTCTTCGGCTTCTACCCTGTCTCCATTCCACCACCAGCGCACGAAAGGCCTGTAGCGCATTTCCGGATTCTCGAACTGGCGCAGGATATCCTTGTCCGACATCCGTTTCTTATCGGCTGCATTCGAACAAATCACTGGCACGAGAAGGGAGAGAGCTACGATGGCCGCAAAGAAACGTCTCGTCATTTGCCCGCCTCCTCTTTTCCGGTGTAGATGAGGAACCTGTGGACATAGACATCGATTCCTGGCTCTTTGTTCACGAATTTGAACGTGAGCGTGTGCTTGCCTTCAGGCAGGTTGTATTTATAGAATATCTCGCTGCTCGCTCCATTCCCCTTAGTCGGATTCTTGCAAGTGGCGGCAAGCTTGCCATCCAGATAAGTCTCAATCACTCCGACCAGGCCATGATCCTTGTAGCCTTTATCCTTCTTGTATGACGCTGCGACCACGATTCCGTTCCCTTCGAACTCGAATTTCTGGAACTGGCTGAAGGTCTTCCAGAAGCGCACGAGTTTCTTAGGATAATGCCCCTCGAAGGATTTCTCATAGCGGACTGTCTGAGGTGACTGCGTCTTGATGGTGACATATTCATCGCCAACCCTGCCTCCATTGAGCTCTATCACCTTCAGCGCCTGATCGAATGAATATTCAGAAGCTTTGTTGAAAGAAATGTCGGTGTAGACGAACGGCCTGTCTGCCACGATGTCCAGAGGCTGTCTCCATACTTCCGGAATATTGCTGTAGCCAAGCATCGTGCCAAGTATGCCGCCGGCGGAAGCAGGGTTGCAATCCGAGTCCTGGCCGCAGCGAGTCGATATGTCTATCGTCTTCGCAAAATCTTTATCGCCGTAAAGCAGGCCTATCAATATGTAGCCGCTGTTCACGACCGCATCTATGTTGAATGCGTTGAAAACTCCGTCCGGGCAGCCGATGTCCTCGCCATATTCATTGTTGAAAAGCGCCCATGTCGTCTTCCAGTCGGCAGGGTACTGCTTGTGCCATTTTATTATGCTTGCCATCGCCTTATAGTACTTGCTCTGCTTCGGAATCGTCTTGAGAGCTTCCGTCACGACATAATCCATATCGTCGCTGACGAATGCCAGGGCGTACATCGCGGCGACGTAGACCCCGCCGTACCAGCCGTCTCCATAATTCATGATATGTCCTATGCCGTCGCTGTAATGCACGGCAGCGTTGACCATCCCGGGAGCCATAAGCCCTGCATAATCGGCCTCGATCTGGAAATCGATGTCATCTGCATGGGGGTTGTTCTCCCAATAGCCGGATTCAGGGGGCATTATGCCGTTCAGTATGTTGTACCGGCCTTGCTTGTTGGCATGCCAGAGAGGATACGGCGCATTGGCATAAGCCTTCGCGAAAGACTCTATAGGGGCATCCAGCCCTTCTTTCTGGAAAACCTCGACGAAGGTGAGGTCCATGTAGATGTCGTCGTAGAGTCCCGGCGAATGGTCGAAATACCATTTCACGCTGTTTTCGTTCCAGCCTATTTTCACTTCGTCTCCGATAATTCCGCTGTATTTGAATTCGGTCGGCCCGCCGTAAGTGCATCCGATTGCCTGGCCTCCCCAGCCGCCTCTAATCTTGTCCATGAGGACTTCTTTGCTCAGTTTCACTGAAGAACCCGGGGTTGCGGCCGGCAAATGGACCGAGCACAAAAGGAAAAGAGCCCAAAACACCAAGCCTGGGGCTCTTGAAATGATTTTTTTTGTATCCATAAATTGTGTTTCAAAAATTAACTTGCAGTTACTACTGTTGCAAATATATTAAAACACTCTCGGATTTCAATGTCATTTGCGCAAACGTTGTCACTAATTTCTATTGCTCCCTCACATTACAACGACTTAGCCGCTCAGTGTACTGCACCACGCTTTCAGACAGAGAACATCTCACAGAGCCACTCCCACTACATACTGATAATATCCCTTATTGCGGTTCCATCTCTGACACCGTCTGGAGGATTTTTCCCTTTCTTTCATGTTCTCCAACTACAAGGCCATGAAGCCCTATACCGCCATAGTTGATTCCATCAAGACGAGTTCGATGACGAAGCTTGAAGGGTTAATCTGAATAATTTATAATGGACGAATATCAAAATTATTTTACTTTGTTCAGCATAATCAACAAAATTATCGTATCTTATGTGACCATAAAAGCATAGAAGTTATGGACTTGATTTATAGGTAAACGAGGTTTGAGGTTTTTAATTGAAATAATTGCGCCTTGCCGGAAAGTTGGCAAGGCGCAAAAAAGTCCATCACCACAAGGGACAACAGCCCCTCAATCTAGTGCGGTAGGTGAGACTCGAACTCACACAGGCTTACGCCCACTACCCCCTCAAAGTAGCGTGTATACCATTTCACCACTACCGCATTTCTGAAAGGTGAATGCAAAGGTAACGGAATATTCGTAAATAGCAAAACTTTTCTGCGGAAAAAGTTCAGGAAAAATTCTTGCCTATCCGGAATTTATGGCTAACTTTGTACGTTCTCTGAGGTGAAATCCATTCTCCGACAAGAGAAAGGCTCTCACGAGCTGGGAGCGACAGGTAAATATTAATTTAAAAAACAGATTCACAATGGCTGTTAAAATCAGACTTCAACGCCACGGTAAGAAGAATTTCGCATTCTTCCACATTGTCGTGGCAGACACTCGCGCACCTCGCGACGGACGTTACATTGAACAACTCGGAACTTACAACCCGAACACCAATCCGGCAACCATCACTCTCGATTCCGAGAAAGCACTGAACTGGCTTAAGGTTGGAGCACAGCTTACGCTCGTAACCCGCAGGCTGCTCTCTTACGAGGGGGTTCTCCTGAGGTTCCATCTTCAGAAAGGCGTAGACAAAGGCGCTCTCACTCAGGAGCAGGCCGACCAGAAATGGAATGCCTGGAAAGCTCAGAGGGATGCTAAGATAGAGGCCAAAAAGGCGGGCATCGCACAAAGCAAGCAGACTAAGGCTAAGGCTGCCCTTGACGCAGAAAAGAAAGTCAATGCCGAAAGGGCTGAGGCTCTCGCAAAGAAAGCCGAGGAGCTTGCGGAGAAAGAGCGCAAGGCTGCTGAGGAAGCTGCCGCCGCCAAGGCTGCCGCAGAGGCTGCTGATGGACCTGCTGCTGAAAGCGCACCAGAAGCTAAGCCAGAGGCTTAAACGATGTCCGAGGCAAGAGCAGATCTTCTGTGCGTTGCCAGGGTGTTGAAATCCAACGGAACCAATGGCGAAGTCATCATGGGCTTTCGCGAATATGCTCCAGAGGAAATAAATCTAGAGGAACCGCTGTACATCTATTTTGATGGGCTCGCGGTTCCTTTTTTCATTGAATCTTTCTCGATAAAAGGCAGCCGGGCTGCCGTCAGGCTTACTAGCGTAAGGTGCCTCGCTGATGCAGAAGAGCTGGAAGGGAGGGAGATTTTCGCCAAAAAAGATGCGATAAATGAATATGACGACGGCGAGGGTGTACTGTCTCCGGACGACCTCATTGGCTGGACTGTGCTGAATGAGAATGGGAAAATGGTTGGGGCGGTCTCCGGCTGGGAGGATATTCCGGGGAATACGTGTCTTTATGTCCGGCTGGGAAATGGCGCGGAATCAATGATTCCTTTCAACGATGCTCTCATCGTCCAGATTGATGAGGATAACAAAAAAATAGCCCTCCATATTCCAGAAGGGCTGATTTAATCGTACAACACCGATTATTTTGGCATGTAATCTTCTGGGTTCTCAGAAGCCTTAGGGGCTTCAGGGGCAGGTGTGGTGGAGGCTGGAGCCGCAGGAGCATATTCGGAAGCAGCCTTTTCCGCATTCCTACGCATCAGATAGTCATGCTTCACATCCTGATAGAATGCATGCTGACAGGCCTGGGCGTAAGGAAAGAACCACAGGAGGCCTATTCCCAGAGTCAGAATCGAAAGCAGGAACCAGCCTATCAGGCTAAGATAAAGATAGAACAAATCGTACTTCCGCCCTTTCATCATCGCCATGCTCAGCTCAATGGACTTGTTCACGGAAAGCTCCGGATAATCCTCCAGAACATAGTACGTCATGGCGTATGACAATGCCTTTATTATGCCTGGAACGACGAGCAGCAATGACCACAGGACAGTATAGATGCCCCTGAGCAGGGCAGCCCACACGTGACGCCAGTAATTGCCAAGACCAATCCGGAACATATTCCCGACAACTCTTCCGTCGCCACTCTGACTCATCACTTTAAAAGAAATGACGTACCCCAGCTGGAGCGGATTGATGAAGAATATGCTGAGAATCCAGATAAGAGGCGTGAAACGATTCTGCGCAGCGGTAATAGATTCAAGATCCGTAGGATCCTTGAGGATCATAGCGTAAATCGGCGTGACCAGTGCATAAGAAATCAGAAGCAGAATGAGAATTCCAAGGACAGCCTGAGCCCAATTCCCTTTCAAAGAGGCCAGAGCCTCGTTTTTGTATTGTACGTTTTCTTTCATATTTGGTTAATGATTGGTTGAGCAGAATATTAATATTCAATATGCACGCTAGCCGTCAGGTTGTCAAGGCAAAAACTACGAGGGAAATCCACCCTGTTCGTCTCAACGGTGAATTTCAATGCATCGACGAATCCAAGCGAGCTAAGATCCACTTCAGTCCACTTCGTTATGACGGTCCTCTTCATGCTGTCATCCCGAACCAGATCGACGTTCACGGATTTTACCGCTGCCTTATTCAAATATCCAGTGACAGTTACGGTAAGGTAATCGCCATCCTGCAAAGGCTTGTCTTCTATTGCCTTGAGGGTCTTGCTAACATTATCTATGTAAAGACCTTTCATGGAGCAAGTTCCTACATCATAGCCACTCAAAAATATCTGCCAGTCATATTCCTGGCTCGCAGGATAAAAGAATACGGCATAAACTTTCGAATCAAAAGCTCCTGCGCCCGGCCCTGCGGAAGAATAATCCGAAATGCCTGTCTTTTCTGCATCCAGAGAATCCTTTTTCATCGATAGGCAGAATCCGCCATTGAAAATGGAATTATTTTCATCGTAACTGGAATTAAGACAGGAAAATTCATCGGTAAGAATCTGCTTCGCGAATCGCAGGCTGTCTTTGAAATATTGAGCGACCAGCTGATCATTGGAGGCATAGCCGTCAAAATTCCCAATGATGGTGTAATCAGACTTCGAAACCCCTGAACCTAGGCAGGACGTCGCAAAGATAGCGGCGGAAGCAAGCATAATAAGAGTTAAGTTTTTCATTATCATTTCTTTTAATCTGTACAAAAATAATAAAAATACTTATTCCCAAATCCCCGACTTCAAAATGCTTGCATCATATTCATTTCATTTCCCCGAAGGAGCATCTAATTTGTATTCCGGATGCTTCCCGGAGGAAAGAGCAAGCCCGACCGAAAGCAGGAAAGAAACAATGCAGACGCCAACGAACATCAGTTCCACTTTCACAGGACCGGTTTCCATCGCCGATGACTCCAGGATACCGCCTGCGGACATTTTGAAGAACATGAGCCCAAGGTTCTGAACCCAATATATTAATGAATATGCCGTACCCAGCACTTTGTCTGGCACTATCTTCGGTACGCTAGGCCACATGGCGGCAGGCACCAGCGAATAGCCGAAGCCAAGGAATATCATGCTCAGGTAGCCGAAAAGCGGCCTTCCGGCAGGGGCGAAGGCCAGTAGCAGGTGGGCGATGAAAGCCAGGATGGCCCCAAGAACCATCCAGCGAGTCCCCTTCCCTGCTTTATCGACCATGATTCCGAACAGCGGAGCGAAAATAACGGTTGCGAATGGAAGCATGGAAACCATCCAGCTGGCAGCCTCTACCGGAACCTCGAACCGTGGAATCAGGATGGCACTTGCGAATTTCTTGAAAGAGACTATGCTGCTGTAGAAAAACACGCACAGCAAGGCTATCATTATGAACTCTTTATTCTTCAGGAGCCCAAACACGTCCTTGAAGGAGAATTTGTCCTCCTGCGCCATGTCCACGTGGTCGCGAAGACCAGCCTGCTTGTCGAAACGAGCGTCCATGGCAACGAAAATAGCCCATAGAATCATTCCTGCCAGCATCAACATCAATCCCAAGAATGCAGGACGGGCCGTCTCTGCCAATGAATATATCTCCCCGGGAGCCTTGGTAGCGACTAGGCGAGGAGAGATTATTAAGGCGAAAGCTGTCCCGAGCCTTGCGATTGCAAGCTGCAGGCCCATGGCGAAGGCAATGGGACCATCTTTGAACCATTTGGCGATGGAGCGAGTCACAGCGACTCCGGCGATTTCGCTTCCCAAGCCAAATATCATGCAGCCGATATAAGCTATTGCAATCGAGCTTTTCGGCGGCAGACCGGAAGTTATTGCCCAAGTGACCAAGGCAGCACCACCGGCCATCAAGCCGACGAAGATTGAGCCTGTAATGCGGACGCCCCACTTGTCGAGGAGCATGCCGCATATTACCAGTCCGCCGAATATGCAGAGAACCGAATAGCCACTGGCATAAAGACCATAATTGGCTGAATTCCAGCCTAATTCAAGACATTCCGGATGTTCGAAAAGATGCGACAGAGTGGAGAACATGTCGTCGAAGTAGTACGATGCGAACATCGGCACCACAAGGCATGCCAGCGCCAGCCAGCACAAAATCCCCCCCTTTCTCTGCGACATAACTATTTCTGAATATTCGGAAGCTCAAGCCCGTAACTCTTCGCCTTGTCTTCCCTCTTAAGGAATATGCTGAGAATCAGAGCGAGAACGCCAAAGCTTGCGAATACCAGCATTGGCACGAAATAACTGCCAGTGGAAGCCCGAAGATACCCGATGAGCATAGGGACGAAGCAAAGCCCGACGTTCTGAACCCAGAAGATAAGGCAATATGACGAACCAAGTATCTTCTCGTCGATAATTTTAGGCACGCTCGGCCACATGGCCGCAGGGACGAGGGAGAAGCTGACTCCGAGAATCACTATCAGCGTCATAGCGAACCACTTTTGAGGATAAGCCGGAAGAATGAAAGCGAAGCTCAGATGGCACGCTATCATGATTATCGCCCCCCACATCATCATGGTAGCACCCTTCCCTACCCTGTCCAGGAATATTCCCAGAACCGGAGTCAGGCACATAGCCAGAATTGGAAAGAAGCTGAACATTCTTGAAGCGGCAGCAGCGTCAATGCCCAAAGTTTCCTGCAGGTAGTTCGGAGCATACCTCTGGAATGGGAATATGGCTGAATAGTACAGCACGCACAGAAGGGCAATCAGCCAGAACATCTTGCTCTTGAAGATGGCCCCAAGGTCACTGATGTGGAATTCGTCTTCCGGATCTTTCTCGTAAGTGGCCTTGCCAGCGGCAACCAGCTGCTTGTCCAGCTTGGAATCCATGACGTTGAACACCAAGAAATTAATCAAGCCTATTATCAACAGGCAGGCGCAGAAAAGCACCGAAGCTACCACAGTGTCGCCAGAGTCGATTATCCCGTCGGCATTGCCGAACTTGTCAGCGAGCAGAGGAGAAATCCACATCACGGCGAAAACGCCCAGCCTGGCTATGGCCATCTCCAAGCCCATGGCAAGAGCCATCTCTTTACCTTTGAACCACTTGGCAATGGCCTTGGAAACGGTCGTCCCCGCCATTTCGCAGCCACAGCCGAATATCATGAAGCCAAGAGCGGCCATCTTGGCGCTCCCTGGCATTGCCACCCACCATGTGTTCAGCCAGTTGCAGAAGCCGGTCGTCTGGAACCAGTCGCTCACACCGACATATTTGATCAGGGCTCCTGCGACCATGAGGGAAGCGGAAAGCGCTCCGGTGAACCTGACTCCCATCTTGTCCAGGATGATGCCGGCTATTATCAGGAAACCACAGACATTCAAGATGTATTCAGCTGCAGCATATGTACCGAACACGCCGCTGTCCCAACCACGCTGGGATTCGACGAGCGACTTCAGAGGCGAGAGCACATCCACGAACATGTACCCGAAAAACATCATCAGCGCAATCAGAATCAGCGCCGCCCACCTGGCGGCAGGATAGTCATTGAGAAATTGCCTTACTTTTTCTGCCATCGTATCAAGTTTTATTTATTTCCTAACAGCAACGAAGCGTAAAGTTAAAAAAAGTCGGAATAATATCGTAATTTTGCATTCATGATTCTTGAAAAAATCAATTCGCCTGACGATGTGAGGAAGCTTGGCATCGAGGAGCTGAAGACGCTCTGCGATGAAATCAGGGAATATATCGTCAGGTGCTGCGCAGTGAACCCCGGCCACGTCGCCTCCAGCCTCGGTGCGGTAGAGCTGATCGTGGGGCTTCATTACGTTTTCAATACCCCGAAGGATAAGATAATCTTCGATGTCGGCCACCAGGCGTACGCCCACAAGATAATAACCGGAAGACGCGAGGCATTCAAAAAGAACCGTATGCCAGGAGGAACCAGCGGTTTTCCAGTCAGGAGCGAGAGTGAATATGACGCATTCGGTGCAGGCCATGCTTCGACTTCAATATCGGCAGCGCTCGGCTTCGCAAAAGCTGCGCAGCTCTCTGGCTCAAATGAAAAAGTAATCGCCCTGATCGGTGACGGAGCCATGACCGGAGGCCTTGCCTTGGAGGGACTGAACAATGCCGGCGACAGCGATGCCGACCTGCTCATCGTCCTGAACGACAACGAGATGGCCATAGACGGAAACAAGGGCGGACTGCATTCGTACTTGCTGAGACTTACCACCGATCCTACATATAATAGAATAAAGAACAGCGTTTGGAACCGCCTAGGCGAGAGCAAAGTCAGAAATATCCTTCAGGGATTCGTTAGGAAAACGAAAAAAGGCCTGGTTACCGAATCCGGAGGAGATTTCTTCGAGGCTTTCGGGTTCAGGTATTTCGGTCCGATCGATGGCAACGACATGAATGCCGTCGTGGATACTCTCAAAAGGCTGAAAGACATCAAAGGCCCGAAAGTCCTGCATACATATACCATTAAAGGAAAGGGTTACGCTCCGGCCGAGAAAGACTCCACCACCTGGCACGCCCCGGGGAAATTCAATCCGGAAACAGGAGAACGCATCCACAGGGCATATACGGTAAGCCGTTACCAGGATGTATTCGGCGAGGTTCTGTGCGAGCTTGCCAGGAAAGACCCGAAAGTGGTCGCAATCACTCCTGCGATGGCCTTCGGCAGCGGCCTCTCCGGCTTTGCAAAAGAATTTCCTGAGAGGTCTTTCGACGTGGGCATAGAAGAAGAGCATGCCGTGACTTTTTCCGCAGGCCTGGCCGCAGGCGGGATGAAGCCTTATTGCTGCATCTACTCCACCTTCGCCCAGAGGGCATACGATGAGATAATCCACGACGTAGCCTTGCAGAAACTTCCCGTGGTGCTCTGCATAGACAGGGCCGGTCTGGTCGGAGAAGACGGCGCCACGCACCAAGGAGTCTTTGACATGGCCTCGATGAGGTGCATACCAAATGTTACCATAGCTGCGCCGATGGATGAGCTAGAGCTCAAGGGAATGATGCACCTTGGGCTGAATATCCATGAAGGCCCGCTAGTCATCCGTTACCCAAGAGGCCTGGGGGAAGGTGCGGATTGGAAGGCCGCCACAGCCGACGATATATTAATAGGTAAAGGCAGGAAGCTCGTCGATGGCGAGAGGGTTGCGGTTCTGACGCTGGGACCCGAGGCTGCAAGGGCTGCAGAGGCCGTCGAAATATTAAAAAAAGATTCGGGAATATGCCCTGCCGTCTTCAACATGCGCTTCCTCAAGCCTATTGACGAAGACATATTAGAGGAGGCTTCTCATTTCATGAATATATTGACTGTGGAAGATGGCACCCTTAAAGGTGGGCTTTATAGTGAGGTCTGCGAGTGGATGGAGGCTCACGGCAGATGCTGCAAGGTCTCAGGAATAGGCGTGCCTGACATATTCATAAAACAGGCCTCGCAGGCTGCGCAACGCACGGAATGTCGCCTGGATTCAAAGGGCATTGCTTCAGAAATCAGAGCGCTTTGGGGAAAAATTTAAAAAACTTTTTGGCGAATCGGAATTAATATCTATCTTTGCTGTCCCTTTGTGTTCAAAGGGTCTTTGAAATATCGCCGATATAGCTCAGTTGGCTAGAGCGTGTGATTTGTAATCTCAAGGTCGTGGGTTCGACTCCCTCTATCGGCTCTCTTTCCGGGGAGTAATGTGCCGGAACGTTATCGGGAGGATCGCATAGCGGCAATTGCGGCGGACTGTAAATCCGCTCCTTCGGGTTCGGTGGTTCGAGTCCACCTCCTCCCACTTTTTTGCGGAAGTAGCTCAGTTGGTAGAGCATCAGCCTTCCAAGCTGAGGGTCGCGAGTTCGAACCCCGTCTTCCGCTCCATTAAAGCCGGTGTAGCTCAGGGGTAGAGCGCATCCTTGGTAAGGATGAGGTCATGAGTTCAAATCCCATCACCGGCTCAGCATTATATATTAAAGCTAACACATTTAATCATAATATTATGGCAAAAGAAACATTCCAAAGAACAAAGCCGCATGTCAACATCGGTACAATTGGCCATGTTGACCACGGTAAGACGACTTTGACTGCCGCAATTTCCAAGGTTCTCCACGAGAGGGGCTTCGGAAGCGAGGAAATCAAGTCTTTCGACCAGATCGATAACGCTCCTGAGGAGAAAGAGCGTGGCATCACCATTAACTCCGCACACATCGAGTACGAGACCGCAAAGCGTCACTATGCGCATGTTGACTGCCCAGGCCACGCCGATTATGTGAAGAACATGGTTACCGGTGCCGCTCAGATGGATGGTGCAATCCTCGTAGTAGCCGCTACCGATGGTCCAATGCCTCAGACACGCGAGCACATCCTTCTCGCCCGTCAGGTGAACGTTCCTAAGATCGTTGTCTTCCTGAACAAGGTTGACCTCGTAGAGGATCCTGAGATGCTTGACCTCGTTGAAATGGAAACCCGCGACCTGCTTACATTCTACGGATACGATGGTGACAGCTGCCCAGTCATCCGTGGTTCTGCCCTCGGTGCTCTCAATGGAGAGAAACAGTGGGAAGACAAAGTAATGGAGCTCATGGATGCGGTTGACGAATATATTCCTGTTCCTGTTCGTGATAACGAGAAGCCATTCCTGATGCCTATCGAGGACATCTTCTCCATTACCGGACGTGGAACGGTAGTTACTGGCCGTGTTGAAAGGGGAACCATTCATGTCAACGACCCTGTAGAACTCATCGGTTTCGGTGACGCTCCAAGGCCTACGACTGTTACTGGCGTCGAGATGTTCCGTAAGCTTCTTGACCAAGGTGAGGCAGGAGACAATGTCGGTCTTCTTCTCCGTGGCATCGACAAGAAAGACGTTAAGAGAGGTGAAGTCGTAGCTAAACCTGGCACCATCACTCCTCACAAACACTTCAAGGCTCAGATTTATGTGCTGAAGAAGGAAGAGGGCGGCCGTCATACTCCATTCCACAATCACTATCGTCCTCAGTTCTTCATCAGAACTCTTGACGTTACTGGCGAGATTACTCTCCCAGAAGGTATTGAAATGGTTATGCCTGGTGACAATGTCGAGATTGACGTTCAGCTCATCACTCCTGTGGCTCTTAACGAGCAGCTCCGTTTCGCTATTCGTGAGGGTGGCCGTACGGTAGGAGCTGGTCAGGTTACTAAGATTCTTGACTAATACTCTATGACAAGCGGGCTGGCCCAAAAGGCAAGTCCGTTTTTAGGGGAATAGAACAAGGGTAGTTCAGCGGTCTCCAAAACCGTCGATGTGGGTTCGAATCCTGCTTCCCCTGCCAATATCAAAGGTTACGATTTGGTAATTGTTTAACAGACTTCGCAATAAGCTTCCAAATTACGGGGTCCATTAAATGCAAAGATGAGAAAGTTCATTAACTATCTTAAAGAGTGCTATGTAGAGCTGACGAAGAAAGTGACATGGCCGACCTGGAGCAAGTTGCAAAGCTCTGCTCTACTGGTTATCGTTGCCACGATCATCCTTTCAATCGCGCTCTTCATAATCGACTTCACTTTCGAGCATCTGATGACTGCAATTTACACATTGTAAATCATTGATTGCCATGGCGGATATGAAATGGTACGTCCTCAGGACGGCTGGAACAAAAGAGAAGAAAGCTGCCGGATATCTCGAGAAAGAGATTGAAAGAAGCGGTTTGCAAGATCAGGTTGGGCAGGTCTTAGTGCCTGTGAAAAAAGAGATTGTAACCAAGAATGGTAAGAGGAAGGTAGTTGAAAAACTGCTTTTCCCTGGGTATGTGCTCATCCAAGCCGAGTTAAGCGGCGAACTTGAGTACATAATTCGTAATCTCGTCCCTAGCATGTCTGGCTTCCTGACTGAGAATCGTCGGGTTTCTGGCGAAGGTGCCAAAAGCACCATCGAGAAAATCCCTATCCCTCTCAGAGATGAAGAGGTCCAGCGTATTCTAGGCAATCAAGATGAGAATGTAGATAATCCTGCAGAAACAGAGGTAAATTACGAAATTGGTGAACCTGTTAAGATCACCGACGGACCGTTCAGCGGCTTCAGCGGAACGGTAGACGCAATTGAAGAAGATAGAAGCAAACTCAAAGTCGTAGTTGTGATCTTTGGCAGGAAGACCCTGCTCGAGCTCAGCTTCAGTCAAGTAACAAAAGAATAACAATCAATTATGGCAAAAGAAGTAACCGGATTCATTAAACTCCAGATCAAAGCCGGAGCAGCAAATCCAGCGCCACCAGTAGGACCTGCACTTGGTTCTAAAGGCTTGAATATAATGGATTTCTGCAAGCAGTTCAATGCCGCCACTCAAGCACAAGCGGGAAAGATTCTGCCAGTGGTCATCACGGTATATTCAGACAAATCCTTCACCTTCGTGGTAAAGCAGCCTCCAGTGGCAATCTCGCTAAAAGAGGCAGCGAAGATTCAGAAAGGATCAGGGCAGCCAAATAGATCTAAGGTCGCATCAGTCACCTGGGATCAGATTAAGACAATCGCCGAAGGGAAAATGCCTGACCTGAATGCTTTTACGCTCTCCTCCGCCATGAAAATGGTAGCTGGTACAGCTAGGAGCATGGGCATAAAAGTAACTGGCGAGTTTCCTAAGGACATTTAAAAATTCACAAGCAAATGAGCAGAATTACAAAAAATCAGAAAGCGGTCGCTGGTAAGTACGATCCTTCTAAAGCATATTCTCTTTCAGAAGCCTGTGAAGTTCTGAAAGACATAACCTACGTCAAGTTTGACTCAACCGTCGAACTCTCCGCAAATCTTGGAGTTGATCCTCGTAAGGCCAATCAGATGATTCGTGGCGTGGTAACTCTTCCTCACGGAACTGGCAAGGTGGTGAGAGTGCTCGTGCTCTGCACTCCGGACAAAGAAAACGAGGCAAAAGAGGCCGGAGCAGATTACGTCGGTCTTGATGAATATGTAGAAAAAATAAAGGGTGGCTGGACAGACGTGGACGTAATCATATGCACTCCTTCTGTCATGGCTAAAGTTGGTACCTTAGGACGTATTCTCGGACCTAGGGGCCTGATGCCTAACCCTAAGACTGGCACTGTCACCATGGAGGTAGGCAATGCCGTTAAGGATGTCAAAGGCGGTAAGATCGATTTCAAAGTCGACAAGACGGGCATCATTCACGCTGCCATCGGCAAGGCATCATTCACGCCAGAGCAGATTCGCGAAAACGCCACTGCCCTTCTCAATGAAATAATCAAGCTCAAGCCACAGAGCCTCAAAGGCACATATCTAAAGAGCGCATCCATCTGCACTACTATGAGCCCAGGCCTCAAGCTTGACGTTAAAGCATTCACTAGCGGTTCAGCTGAGTAAAATATTTTTGCGCTATGAAGAAAGAAATGAAAGATCAAGTAATTGAAAGCATATCCGCTCAGCTTAAGGAGTACCCACACTTCTATGTAACTGACATTTCTGGATTGAATGCTGAAGATACCGTTAAACTTCGCCGTTCCTGCTTCGAGCAAGGCATTAAGCTGACCGTAGTGAAGAACACTCTCTTCGCTCACGTCCTCAAGCAGATCAACAACGAAGATCTTAACCAGCTACTCCCTACGCTGAAAGGCAACACTGCTATCATGTATACGCAGACTGCCAGCGCTCCTGGCAAGCTTATCAAGAAGCTGAATAAGGACGGCATGGAAAAACCTGTGCTGAAAGGAGCATATGCGCAGGAATGCGTGTTCGTAGGAGCTGATAAGCTCGACGAGCTGGCAGCTATCAAGTCTAAGGAGGAACTCCTTGGCGATATCATCAGCCTGCTCCAGAGCCCTGCTCGCAACGTCATCTCCGCTCTCGAGAGCGCTGGCGGAAAGCTCGCAGGCATTGTCAAGACCCTCTCGGAAAAAGAATAAAATCAACAATAAAAACAATTTTAAATATTATCAATTATGGCAGATGTAAAAGCACTTGCAGAAGAGTTGGTTAACCTTTCTGTAAAAGACGTTCAGGAACTTGCTAAAGTTCTCAAAGAAGAATATGGTATCGAGCCTGCAGCCGCGGCTGTCGCAGTAGCAGGTCCAGCAGCAGGCGCTGCTGAGGCTGCTCCAGCTGAGCAGACTGAGTTCGATGTTGTCCTCAAGTCAGCCGGCCAGGCTAAACTTCAGGTGATCAAAGCAGTTAAAGAAGCTCTTGGTCTCGGACTGAAAGAGGCTAAGGATCTTGTAGATGGCGCTCCTTCTAATCTTAAGGAGAAAGTATCTAAGGCTGAGGCTGAACAACTTAAATCAGCCCTCGAAGAGGCTGGTGCTGAAGTTGAGGTTAAATAACCCCGGCTTCCCCTTGCAGGGAAATATTTCAGGTTTAGAGCCTAGGATTGGCTCTAAACCTTTTTGTCGTATTAAGTTTATCTCCAAATCCTAAAGGCAGAAAATGTCAAAAAAGACCAACAATAAGCGAATAATGTTCGCTAAATCAAAGATTCTGGAATATCCTGACCTTCTGGAAGTTCAGCTTAAATCATTCAAGGATTTTTTCCAGTTGGAGACTACGCCTGAGAATAGGAAAGACGAAGGTTTGTACCAGGTATTTCAGGAGATATTCCCGATCGAAGACACGAGAAACAACTACAAGTTAGAGTTCATCGATTATTTCATCGACCCGCCTCAGTATTCGATCGAAGAATGTCTTGACAGAGGCCTCACCTACAGTGTCCCTCTTAAGGCAAAACTCCGCCTTTCGTGCAATGATCCGGAGCACGAGGACTTCGATACAAGAGTCCAAGACGTGTACTTAGGGAATATCCCTTACATGACTCATGCCGGCACATTCGTAATCAACGGATCAGAAAGAATCATAGTTTCCCAGCTGCATAGGTCTCCAGGCGTATTTTTCGATCAGACCATGCATGCGAACGGCACGAAGTTATATTCAGCTAGGATCATTCCTTTCAAGGGATCATGGATTGAATTCGCTACGGACATCAGCAACGTGATGTACGCCTACATCGACCGTAAGAAGAAATTGCCAGTCACTACCCTTCTGCGTGCTATAGGCTTCAGCTCCGACAAAGACATAATCAATATCTTCGGGCTCGCTGAGGAAGTGGCTGTGAACAAGAAGAACCTTCAGAAGAACGCCGGCAGAAAGCTGGCGGCCAAGGTTCTCAAGACTTGGACAGAAGATTTCGAAGATGAGGATACCGGAGAGGTCATCCCTATCGAGAGAACTGTTCCCATCGTTGACAGAGGCGAGATCCTAGACGATGATACCATCGCCAAGATTTGCGACACTGATGTGAAAAACATCCTCCTTCAGAAAGATGAGGCTAACGCAAATGAATATGCCATCATCTTCAATACCCTTCAGAAAGATCCTACGAACACGGAAATCGAGGCTGTCAACTACATTTACAAACAGCTGCGTAATTCCGAACCGCCTGATGAGGCAACCGCAAGGGATGTCATCGACAAGCTGTTCTTCTCAGAGAAGAGATACGATTTGGGCAACGTAGGCCGGTATCGTCTGAATAAGAAACTTGGCCTGACGACAGACCAAGATGTGAGGGTTCTCACGAAGAATGACATCATCGAAATCATCAAGTACCTGATTCAGCTTATCAACTCTAAAGCTATCGTCGATGACATCGATCACCTGAGCAACAGGCGAGTCAGGACGGTTGGCGAGCAACTTGCGAACCAGTTCAACGTAGGCCTCTCCAGAATGGCCAGGACCATCAGGGAGAGGATGAACGTTCGCGACAGCGAGCAGTTCAACCCGATCGACCTAATCAATGCGAAGACACTGTCTTCCGTGATCAATTCGTTCTTCGGCACCTCTCAGCTGAGCCAGTTCATGGACCAGACGAACCCTCTTGCTGAAATCACTCATAAGCGTCGACTTTCCGCACTCGGTCCTGGAGGACTTTCCAGGGAAAGAGCAGGTTTCGAGGTACGTGACGTGCACTACACGCATTACGGCCGTCTCTGCCCTATCGAGTCGCCTGAAGGGCCTAACATCGGCCTTATTTCCTCCCTGTGCGTTTATGCCAGGATCAACGACCTTGGATTCATTGAGACGCCTTATCGTGAGGTACACGAGGGAAAGGTGGATCTCTCGGACAAGGGCTGGCATTATATGACAGCAGAGGAAGAAGAGGACAAGAAGGTATCTCTCGCCAACGTTAAGATGTCCGATGACGGAGTCATCGAGTCAGACAGAATCCAATGCCGCCTAGAAGCCGACTTCCCTGTAGTTTCTAAGGAAGAAGTTGATTACATGGACGTGGCTCCTAACCAGATGGCATCTGTCGCGGCCTCCCTCATCCCATTCTTGGAGCACGATGACGCACACCGCGCACTCATGGGTGCCAACATGATGCGTCAGGCAGTTCCGCTCCTCAACCCAGAGGCTCCCATCGTGGGCACCGGCCTTGAGGAGAGAGTCTGCCTGGATTCCAGGACTCAGGTCAGGGCTAAAGGCAAAGGCTTGGTGACATATGTCGACGCTAACGAGATAAGAATAAAATACGACATGACTGATGACGAGAAATTCGTCAGCTTCTCTCCTGAAGAGACAGTCTACAAGCTTCCTATTTACAGAAGGACTAACCAGAGCACGACCATCACTCTGAAACCAACCGTTCGCAAGGGCGAGAGAGTAGAAGAGGGACAGGTTCTTACCGAAGGTTATGCTACTCAAGGCGGCGAGCTCGCTCTCGGCCGCAACCTGATGGTTGCCTTCATGCCTTGGAAAGGTTATAACTACGAGGATGCTGTCGTGATTTCTGAGGATATGGTTAAATGGGATATCCTGACCTCGGTGCATGTGGATGAATTCTTGACCGAAGTCCGCGGCACGAAGCGCGGCCCAGAGGAACTTACCTCAGATATTCCTAACGTAAGCGAGGATGCTACCAAGAACATCGATAAGCAGGGTATCATCAGGGTCGGCGCTCACGTCGATCCGGGCGATATAATGATTGGTAAAATCACCCCTAAGGGTGAGAGCGATCCTTCTCCTGAGGAGAAGCTTCTCAAAGCCATATTCGGAGATAAGGCAGGTGACGTCAAAGACGCTTCTCTGAAGGCAAATCCTTCACTCAGCGGCACAGTCATCAAGACAGCTCTCTATGCTAAGGCTGCGAAGGAGACTGGCAGGAAAGGCGCAAAGGCCGATCAGAAAGTCAAGCTGGACGCAATTCAGCAAGATTTCGACAAGAAAGCCGCAAAGCTCTATGCTGATTTCATCAAGAGGCTTTCTACCCTCGTGAAAGGGAAGAAGAGCGCTGGCATCGGCGACCTCTACGGAGTGGAGATCATCCCTAAGGGAAAAGAAATCACCGCCGAGAAACTCAAGAGCATCGAGTATCAGAATATCAATTCGAGCAAGTGGACTCCTGATAAGGACACGAATGAGCTAATTCAGGAACTCATCAACAACTATTGCATCACCTACAAGGAACTTGAGGCTAAGACGAAAAGGCAGCTCGACATGGTTAAAGTCGGGGACGAGCTCCCTAACGGAGTCATGCAGCTTGCTAAAGTCTACGTCGCTAAGAAGAGAAAGATCACCGTAGGTGATAAGATGGCAGGTCGACATGGTAACAAGGGCTGCGTCGCTAAGATTGTTCGTAGGGAAGACATGCCGTTCCTTGATGACGGAACTCCTGTGGACATCGTTTTGAACCCTCTCGGCGTGCCTTCTCGTATGAATCTGGGTCAGATTTACGAGACCGTTCTCGGATGGGCTGGCAAGAAGCTCGGAGTTAAATTCAGCACGCCTATCTTCGATGGAGCCACCAACGAAGAAATCGACGATTACACAAAAAAGGCTGGCCTGCCACGCTACGGCAAGACTCGCCTGCGCGATGGAGGCACCGGAGACTGGTTCGACCAGAGCGCGACTGTCGGCGTGATCTACATGCTTAAGCTGGGCCACATGGTTGATGATAAGATGCATGCCCGTTCAATTGGTCCTTATTCTCTCATCACCCAGCAGCCTCTCGGAGGTAAAGCTCAGTTCGGAGGCCAGAGATTCGGAGAAATGGAGGTTTGGGCCCTTGAGGCGTTTGGCGCAGCCAACGCACTTCAGGAAATCCTCACCGTCAAGTCCGATGATGTCACTGGCCGTGCTAAGACTTATGAAGCCATCGTGAAGGGTGACCCTATGCCTGCTCCGGGCATTCCAGAATCCCTGAACGTGCTGCTGCATGAACTTAGAGGCTTAGGTCTCAAGGTAACGTTGGATTAATATATTCAAGAATTTTGATATCTGATAAATATGCCTACTTTCAGCAATAAAGAAAATAAGGTAAAGAGCAACTTCCAGACAATAAGCATCTCGCTGGCCTCCCCTGAGGACATCATCGCGAGGTCTTGCGGAGAGGTTCTGAAGCCGGAGACCGTGAACTACAGGACATACAAGCCTGAGAGAGACGGACTCTTCTGCGAGAAAATCTTCGGCCCGACGAAGGACTACGAGTGCTATTGCGGAAAATATAAGAGAATCCGTTACCGCGGAATCGTCTGCGACAGGTGCGGCGTAGAGGTGACAGAGAAGAAGGTCCGCAGGGAAAGGATGGGACATATTGCCCTAACAGTTCCTGTGGCTCACATCTGGTACTTCAAGAGCGCTCCTAACAAGATTTCCGCCGTGCTCGGCCTGCCTGCGAAAAAGCTTGAGAGCGTGATTTACTATGAGAAATATATAGTGATTAATCCTGGGAAAGCCACGAATCCTTCTGGAGAGCCTGTCAAGAAAATGGATATGCTTTCCGAGGATGAATATCTCGACGTGGTGGCAAAGCTCCCAGATAACGACAACCTGGCAGACGATGATCCAGATAAGTTCATCGCCAAGATGGGGGCTGAAGGAATCTACGACCTGCTAAAAGAAATAGATGTCGTAGAACTCGCGAGAGATCTCCGGCAGAAGATGCTTAACGAGACTTCTCAGCAGAGAAAGACCGAAGACCTCAAGAGGCTCAGCGTCGTGAAATGGTTCGTGGAGTCCAAGGACATCAACCGGCCGGAATGGATGATCATGAGGGTCATACCTGTGATTCCGCCGGATCTTCGTCCTCTCGTTCCACTGGACGGCGGAAGGTTCGCTACCTCAGACCTCAATGACCTTTACAGAAGGGTGATAATCAGGAACAACCGACTCAAGAAACTGCTTGAGATCAAGGCTCCTGAGGTCATATTAAGAAACGAGAAGCGTATGCTTCAGGAAGCTGTCGACTCACTTTTCGACAACTCCAAGAAGTCCAGCGCCGTGAAGAGCGAGACGAACAGGGCACTTAAATCCCTGTCAGACTCCCTCAAAGGCAAACAGGGGCGCTTCCGTCAGAACCTGCTTGGAAAACGTGTTGACTACTCAGCACGTTCTGTGATCGTCGTCGGTCCTGAGCTGAACATGCACGAGTGCGGTCTGCCTAAGTTCATGGCAGCTGAGCTCTACAAGCCATTCATCATCAGGAAACTGATCGAGAGAGGAATCGTGAAGACAGTGAAGTCTGCGAAGAAAATCGTCGACAGAAAAGACCCTGTGATCTGGGAAATCCTGGAGAACGTGATGAAGGGACACCCGGTTCTACTGAACCGTGCGCCTACCCTGCACAGGCTTGGCATCCAGGCATTCCAGCCACGAATGATCGAAGGCAAGGCCATTCAGCTACACCCACTCGCTTGTACGGCATTCAACGCCGACTTTGATGGTGACCAGATGGCCGTCCATCTTCCGCTTGGAAACGCAGCCATCATGGAGGCACAGCTTCTCATGCTTGGCTCACAGAATATTCTTAATCCTGCCAACGGTACGCCTATCACCGTGCCTTCCCAAGACATGGTCCTTGGACTTTATTATATTACTAAATTAAGACTAGGCACCAAGGGAGAGGGAATGACCTTCTACGGACCAGAGGAAGTGATTATCGCATTCGATGAGAAAGCGATCGACATGCACGCTAAGATCAACGTCAGGATTTCGGTGGATAAGCAGGACGCTTCGAAGGGGACACAGATGGTCCAGACTTCTGCAGGAAGAATAATCGTAAATCAATATATTCCTGATGAAGTTCCTTTCGTGAATGAGGTTCTAGGCAAGAAAGCCCTTAGGAAAATCATCACGAACGTCATCAAGAACACCGGTGTCACCAGGACAGCTAAATTCCTTGATGACATCAAGAATCTGGGTTACGAACAGGCATTCAGGGCTGGAATTTCATTCAACCTGGGCGACGTGATTATCCCTAATGAGAAATACGATCTCATCGAGCAAGGCTACAAACAGGTAGAGGAAGTCAAGAGCAATTATGCGATGGGCTTCATCACCAATAACGAGCGTTACAACAAGGTGATTGACCTGTGGACTTCCATCGACAATAAGCTCACGAACATAGTAGAGAAACAGATTTCTTCAGACCAGCAGGGATTCAATCCAGTTTACATGATGCTGGATTCCGGTGCCCGTGGTTCTACCCAGCAGATCAAGCAGCTTTGCGGCATGCGAGGCCTGATGGCAAAACCTCAGAAATCCGGAGCTTCTGGTAATGAAATCATCGAGAACCCTATCGTTTCCAACCTGAAGGAAGGAATGTCGGTGCTGGAATATTTCATCTCTACGCACGGCGCTCGTAAGGGTCTTGCCGATACCGCCTTGAAGACAGCTGACGCAGGTTATCTTACCCGCCGTCTGGTGGATGTATCTCACGATGTGATCATCACCGAGGAAGACTGCGGCACTCTTAGAGGTCTAGTGGCTACGGCCATCAAGAACAAGGACGAGGTCGTTGAGTCTCTTGGCGAGAGAATCCTTGGTAGGACTTCCGTGCACGACATATTCAACCCTCTCACTGGTGATCTTATCATAAAGGCTGGCGAGGAAATCAGGGAAGCCACCGCAGACTTGATAGACTCGCTCCCTATCGAGCAGGTTGAGATTCGTTCCGTGCTCACTTGCGAGTCTCGCAAGGGTGTCTGCGCCAAGTGCTACGGCCGTAACCTGTCTACCAGCCGCATGGTTGAGCAAGGTGAGGTTGTCGGCGTCATCGCCGCTCAGTCTATTGGTGAGCCTGGCACCCAGCTGACTCTGCGTACATTCCATGTCGGTGGCACTGCTTCCAGCGCAGCTACGGATTCTTCCATCGAGTCTAAATACGATGGCAAGCTTGCGTTCGAGGAACTCAGGACCATCAAGAGAATCGGCAATGATGGGACATCATGCGACGTCGTCGTAAGCCGTATGGCAGAGGTTAGCATCATAGACGAAAACACAGGCATCACATATTCACATTACGACGTTCCTTACGGATCCGTCCTCTACTTCAAAGATGGCGACAAGATAAAGAAGGGCGACTTGCTCTGCGAGTGGGATCCTTACAATGCCAACACCATCGTGGAGACTGCAGGTAAGATCAAGTATGAGAATATGATAGATGGCACGACTTATAGAGAAGAGGCTTCCGATGCAATGGCTGTCAACAAAGACAAAGTCGTGATTGAGTCTAAGGATAAGTCCAAGAACCCATCTATCCTGATCGTCGATGAGAATGGCGTGCAAATCAGGCAATATAACTTGCCTGTGGGCGCCCATGTCACCGTTAACGATGGGGCGGAAGTGAAGGTTGGCGACATAATCGTCAAGATTCCGCGCGCGATTGGCAAGTCTACCGACATAACAGGCGGTCTGCCTCGCGTCACCGAACTCTTCGAGGCCAGGATTCCTAGCAGCCCGGCGATTCTCTCCGAGATAAACGGCGAAGTCATAATGGGCAAGGTGAAGAGAGGAAACCGCGAAATCGTCGTGAAGAACAAGTCCGGCATAGAGAAGCACTACCTTGTGCCTCTTACAAAGCAAATCCTAGTTCAGGAGAATGACTACGTCAAGGCTGGGACAAGGCTCTCCGATGGTGGAGTCTCCCCTACCGACATCCTGAATATCCTAGGCCCCGTGAAGGCTCAGGAATACATTGTCAACGAGATTCAGGCCGTATACCGTCTGCAGGGCGTTAAGATCAACGATAAACACTTCGAGATCATCGTCCGCCAGATGATGCGCAAAGTCCAAATCACCGATCCGGGCGACACAGACTTCTTGCTTGAAGAGCTCGTGGACAAGTGGGATTTCATGGATGCGAACGACCAGATCTATGGCAAATATTATGTCGTAGATCCTGCCGACTCAAGGAAATTCGAGAAGGGAGACATCGTCACGGCACGTGACCTGAGAGACGAGAATGCCTCTCTCGAAAGACAGAGCCTCCAGATGATGGTGACCCGTGAGGCAAAACCTGCGACAGCTCAGCTCGTCCTCCAGGGAATCACGAGGGCCGCCCTTCGTACGAACAGCTTCATTTCAGCGGCATCGTTCCAGGAAACCACGAAGGTGCTCAGCGAGGCTGCCATCAGGGCTCGCGTTGACCATCTGGAAGGTCTGAAAGAAAATGTCATCTGCGGTCACCTCATTCCTGCAGGAACAGGCCTTAAGGACTATCAGGACATAGTCGTAGGGCGCAAGGACGAGTACGAGCAGGAGATGAACGAGCTGTAAGCGAAGTCAAGCAACTGTTGAAAAGCCGTATTGGGTATTCCCAGTACGGCTTTTTTGAATTTCGAATATTTTCATTTTTCGCATATAGCAGCTTGTAGATTGGAATTAGTAAGAAACTAGCCGAGAAAAGGCACGAGTTAATGACTTTGAAAAGGATAATATTACAATTTCAATACAAATGATAAATATCCATAAGGGAACATATGTATCATTTTGAAAAATATGATTAAATTTATCACAAATTATTATGTCCCATTCGAAACTAAACGAAAGACTTATGAACTAAAACGTAACAGTCTCGCTAATAGCCTGAAATAAATATATAGTTGAAAATATTTATGAACACAAAACATTTTATAGGGAAAACCCTTATTTTATTGATTGCATCATGTGTCACGCTGACATCATGCAGCAAGAATAGCTCAAATAATGAAGAAGACCTGAACGTTCAATTCTCAGTTCCTTCTTCAGTAGAAATCGACCAGAAAAATCCAGTGCTCACATTCAAGGTGCTTTTCGACAAGGCACCTCGCACAGACGACGTCATAATATTCACCGACGCCTCAGGAGTAGACCACAAGGCACCCATCGTGCAGGTTGACGGAAATCACTTCACGGTGGACTGCAAGAATGTCACTGCTTTCGGTAACTACTCCGTCTATGTAGCCAGAGGCTCTCAAAAGAAGAAAATGGGAGACACGACGGTGACTATCTCCGATGGAGTGCAGCCAGAAAAGGGTTCCACGGTATACGGCAAAGTCAGCTGTGACGGCACAGGTCTTCCGAACGTGGTAATCTCGGACGGAGTGGAGGTTGTGAAGACTGATGCGGAAGGAGTCTACCAGCTCAAGTCTGCGAAGAAGTACGGCTACATCTTCATTTCTACTCCGAGCGGCTACGAGACGGCATCCAACGGAGTCCTTCCAATAAATTACTTCAAGCTTTACAAGACGGCTGCGGTTGCCGAAAGAGTGGATTTCACCTTGCAGAAAGCCCCGGATCAGACAAACTATGCAATGCTCGTGTTCGGAGACATGCATCTCGCCGGTGGCAGGAACAAGGACAGGCAATGGTTCTCCAACTTCTGCAGCGACGTGAATGAATATCTCGCCACGAACAAGGGTGAGGCTACTTACGGCATCACCCTTGGCGACATGACTTGGGACTATTACTGGTACAGCAATTCTTACCAGTTCAGCCAATATCTCGCAGATGTCAATGCAATCAAAGGCTTGACAATCTATCAGACCATCGGCAATCACGACCATGACATGAACAAGGCTGGCGATTTCGAAACCATCATGCCTTTCGTCAGCCTGCTCGCACCGGATTACTACTCGTTCAACATAGGGAAGGTTCACTACATCGTACTAGACGACATCCTCTGCACCAATACAGGAACAGGACGCGACGGACGCAAATATTCGGTGAAGGTCACGCAGGAGCAGTTTGACTGGCTCAGCAAAGATCTTTCCTACATCAGCACGAGTACTCCTCTTGTTGTTTCGATGCATGCGCCAACCTTCAATTTCTCCGCCTCCGACAAAACTAAGCTGCTTAGCGCTTTCTCGGCATTCAAGACCGTGCATTTCATAACGGGACACACTCACATCGTGGCTAACCAGACTGGTTCCAATTACATGGACCACAACTCCGGAGCCCTCTGCGCAGACTGGTGGGCATCAGTCTACAACACGGATGGTGCCCTGAACGTCGGCACTGACGGCTCTCCGGCAGGGTATCAGATTTTCAAAATCAGAGGAACAGATTTCAGCTGGCAGTTTAAGCCGACAGGATTCAGCACCAACTATCAGTTCAGGACATACGACAGGAACCAGATTGAGCTGTCCGCCGCCAAATACATGCCGGATGCCCCTGAGGCCAACAAGACATTCTTCAACGGTTTTGCTTCAACATGGGCTTCTACCAGCACTGCGAACGAGGTATACATTAACGTATGGAACTTCGCTCCGGGCTGGAGCATAGAAGTCACCGAGGACGGGAAAGCACTGAACAACCTGACCGCAGCCAGCTACAGGGATCCTCTCCACATATTGACCACCAGCGTGAAATACATGAAATCCACTGCCGGCACAACATATTACACGACATCGGTCTGCCCACATCTCTGGAAAGTCACTGCCTCAAGCCCGACCAGCACCCTGGAAATCAAAGTGACAGACAGCTTCGGCAACGTCTATACGCAGACCATGAAGCGACCTAAGGCTTTTGACATAGACACCTATTCGAAAGAACTCGTCAAGTAATTTTTAGCAATTATACACTAATCGTCAATCAATATGAAATTTACGAAAACTATTGTTGCGTTTTTGTTCATGGCAATAGCGGGCATCATGTCCCTCAATGCCCAGGACAGGACGCTGTCAGGGAAGGTCCTGGACTCGCAGCAGCAGCCCATAATAGGCGCGGCAGTGATGGTCAAGGACGCAACTTCCATTGGTTCTGTAACAGGCTCTGACGGCACTTTCTCAATGAAGATACCGTCAGGCAATGTCACCCTCGAGGTTTCCTGCCTGGGATACATGACTAAAGATGTCATCGTGCTCGCCACGCAATCAATGCTTACAATCACCCTGGAGGATGATACCATGATGCTCGAAGAGACAGTCGTCGTGGGATACGGCACCCAGAAAAAGGTGAACCTCACCGGAGCCGTCACCCAGGTGGACTCCAAGTCCCTCGAGAACCGTTCCGCACATTCGGTATCCAATATGCTTCAGGGTTCTGTGCCTGGACTTAACATCACGACTTCAGCCGGAAGTCCTGGGTCTACGGGCTCTCTGAACATCCGCGGATATACGTCCATCAACGGAGCCTCTCCTCTTGTCCTCATCGACGGAGCGATTGGAGACATCAACAGGGTAAATTCTAATGACATAGCCTCGATTTCCGTCATCAAGGATGCCGCAGCGGCAGCCGTCTATGGTGCCCGTGCCGCCTTCGGCGTAATCCTCGTCACCACCAAGAGCGGAGAATCCGATGAAGGCAAGTCCACGGTCCGCTACAGCGGACGTTGGGGCTGGGAAGAGCCTACGACCTCTACCGACTACGAGACCCGAGGCTATTGGTCAGTCTACACGATCAATAAGTTCCGTATGGCTTCCAACGGATCCAACTACATCTTATATGATGACTACGACATGCAGCAGCTGCTCGCCAGGGTCAACGACAAGACCGAGAACCCTGCCCGTCCATGGGTTGTGGAGCGTACCATCAACGGAAGGAACCAGTGGCGCTACTACGGCAACAATGACTGGTGGCATATGCTCTTCAGAGACCAGCATCCGGTACAGCAGCATAACATCTCCATCTCCGGAGGAAACAAGAACACGAAGTATTTCATTTCAGGAGGTTACGACAGGGAGACTGGAATCATGAAGCTGAGCCCTGATGTCTTCCACAAGTTCAACGTCCGCTCAAAGATTGACACCAAGATCAACAAGTGGATTCGACTGAGCAACAACACCTCTTTCTATAGCTCCAATTACAGGTATGTGGCCGCTGACGGAGATGTGGAAAACGTCATCGCCTACAGCTCGGCCCACGCCCTGCCTATCTTCCCGATGAAAAACCCTGACGGCTCCTACGTCTACCGTTTCGACGGAATCTTCAACGGCTCTTACGCCGTTGCCAACGGCCGCCATATCATCCTGGACATGGGAAAGAATAAGAATAACCGTCGCAGGACTGACTTCTCCAACACTTCAGAGCTGACCATGACTCCTGTCAAGGGACTTGAGGTAGTGGCGAATTTCACCTATCGCTTCAATCAGAGCAGGAACACTGGAAGGGATGTCAAGTTACCTTACAAGCAGCAGTATCCTGACGGACCTACTCTCTACTATGATACCGGAGCAGGTCTGGACGAACTCAATGAGACTACGACTACCTACAACTATTACTCCGGCAACCTCTACGGAACCTACAAGACAACAGTAGCCGATAGCCACAACTTCTCCCTCATGCTCGGAGGCAACTACGAGACCCAGGCTCAGAAGAGCGTTGGTGCGACTGGACAGTATCTCCTCAGCGAGGAACTCAACGACCTCAATCTGGTCGGCACCAACGCTGACGGAGAAACGATCATGAAGGTTACGGGAGGCCAGTCTGAGTATGCCCTGCTGGGCTTCTTCGGACGTTTCAATTACGATTATCAAGGCCGCTACCTCTTCGAGGCAGCCGGCCGCTACGACGGGACTTCCCGTTTCGCCCGCGGGCATAGGTGGGGATTTTTCCCATCGGCATCCGTCGGCTGGAGAATCTCCGAGGAGCCTTTCTTCGCACCTGCCAAGCGTTACATCGACAATCTCAAGCTCCGCTTCTCCTACGGAAGCCTCGGCAACCAGAATGTTTCTAACTACATCTCCTACAGGACAATTTCCATCAATAACTTCGCAGCTTACAACTTCGGAGAAGGGAGCACGGTTTCCAAGTACGCTTCGATTTCTTCGCCGAACTCTTCCGACCTGACCTGGGAGAAGGCCATCCATTATAATGTCGGACTTGACCTCAACATGCTCAAGAATCGTCTGCAATTCACCGCTGAAGCCTACATTCGCGACACCAAGGACATGCTCACCGAAGGCTACGCTCTGCCGGCACTCTACGGCGCAGATGCTCCGAGGCAGAATACGGCTGACCTCCGCACTAAGGGAATTGAATTCTCCATTGAGTGGAAGGATGAGTTCGAGCTTTTCGGCAAACCTCTGAACTACAGCGTCAAGGGTATGGTCAGTGACTATGATTCCGAAATCACCAAGTACGACAACCCTCAGAAGACATTTGCGAAGAAATACTACAAGGGCATGAAGCTCGGTGAAATCTGGGGCTTCGAAACAGACGGTCTCTTCCAGACTGATGAGGAGGCCGCAGAATATGCAAGCCAGGTCAATATTTCCTATGTCAGCGGCCAACTACCTGGCGGGACATGGAAAGCCGGAGACGTCAAGTACAAGGATCTTGACGGGGACAAAATCATAGGCATCGGATCCAACAACGTCGACAAGCCTGGCGACCGCAAGATTCTCGGGAATTCCCTCCCTCGCTTGCAATACGGCTTTACCCTCGCCTTCAACTACCTCGGTTTCGACGTGTCAGCGTTCTTCCAGGGCACCGGCAACCATTACTGGTACCCTAGCGGACGTTCATTCGCATTCTGGGGACCTTTCTCGCAGCCTATGACTTCATACCTGCCTGAGAATTTCCTCGATGACGTCTGGGATTACAACAACACCAACGCTTACTTCCCGAGGGCTGTGGCCTACTATGCCTACAACGGCTCCGGACAGCTCAACAAGGTCAACTCGAGATATCTCCAGAACATCCGCTACCTCCGCTTCAAGAATCTTTCAGTGGGATACACCATCCCGTCCAAGTTCACGAAGAAGGTCGGAATCAACGATGTCAGGTTCTACTTCACAGGCGAGAATCTCGCTTACTGGTCGCCACTGAAGAAGCATTCCAAGTACATCGACCCGGAGGGAGCCTACAACAGGAGTTCCAATGACTTCAACAGAGCCTTCTACCCTTGGCAGAAATCCTATATGTTCGGAATTGACATAACCTTCTAAAATTCGCAAATATGAAAAAATATATATTTTTGCTAGCTGCCGCGACCCTCTCCTTGTCTGCTTGCGATGACATTCTCGACAAGGAACCGAAGTCCCAGCTGAGCCCTGAATCATACTTCAGAACCGCGACAGACCTTCAGCTCTTCACGAATCCACTCTACAATAATCTTCTTCCGAAATCAATCTATTCCGAGCAGAGTGACCAGTACATCAACGACAATCCTTCAAACCTCATCAGAGGCGGCACTTTCAGGACTGTCCCTGCATCAGGCGGCGGCTGGACCTGGACTGACCTCCGCAGAATCAACACCTGCCTGGACTATATTCCTAAGCAGTGCGAGGATCCGGCGGCTGCAGTACAGTACACGGCTCTCTGCAAATTCTTCAGGGCCTACCTCTACTTCGACAAGGTACAGCGTTTCGGTGATGTTCCATGGGTTGACCATGAACTCGGTTCCAACGACCCTGACCTCTACAAGGCAAGAGATTCCCGCGAGGTCGTCATGACTCATATGATCAAAGATATCGATGAGGCTATAGCCGGGCTTCCTGAGAGCTACGGCAGCGGTAACTACCGCGTGACGAAGTGGGCTGCGCTCGCCCTCAAGTCCCGTTTCTGCCTCTATGAGGGGATCTACAGAAAGTACCATGGAATCAACATCGAAGGCGCCAACACCAACGAGTACTACCTCCAGCTTGCCGCCGACGCCGCAAAGCGACTCATGGATGAAGGACATTTCTCGCTCTATTCTACCGGCAACCCGGACCTCGACTACGCCGTACTCTTCTCCGAGTATGACGCCAATACTAACGAGGACATACTTGCCATCAATTTCGACAACGGAACGGCTCTTTACCATAACGCCACGGCGGTGGCTGTCATGAGCAGCCAAGGGCGCCTCAGCCTCACCAAGAAATTCGTGAACCTCTACCTGATGAGGGACGGTTCCCGTTTCACTGACCAAGAAGGCTGGAAGACCATGCAATTCGCTGAGGAAACAGCAAACCGCGATCCTCGCCTCGCCCAGACCATCAGAATTCCAGGCTACAGCAGGATTACCGAAGATGGAGGGAAATATTCCTATTCGACCAAAAAGTCCGGAGTTGATGCCAAGGTGACCCTTACCGGTTACCAGATGGCGAAGTTCGTGATGCCTGACAACAACGCTTCGGCGGACAAGTTCGACAAGTCCTACAATGACATAGCCCTCTTCCGCTATGCGGAGGTTCTACTCAACTATGCCGAAGCCAAAGCTGAACTCGGAACCCTTACGGCTGACGACTGGAGCCTGACCATCGGAGCTCTCCGCCGCAGGGCCGGAATCACCGGCGGGGACCTGGACAACCTGCCTACCGTCGCAGACCCGTATCTCATGGAAATCAATCCTGGCATAACCGATCCTGTCCTGCTTGAAGTCCGCCGCGAAAGGGCTGTCGAATTGGCGCAGGAAGGTCTCAGGTACGATGACCTCATGAGGTGGAAATACGGTGACATGATCGCCGAGCCATACTACGGAGTCTATTTCCCTGGCCCCGGTGTCTATGACATAGACGGCGACGGGACCAACGACTACTACATCTATTCCGGGAGCAAAGACAAGAGTGTAACCGCCACCGTCAGCGGCGAACTTGGAAAGGACTTCATCCTGAGCGAGGGAGACCATGGCTACATGCAAGTTCATCCAGACCTCAAATTCAGCTTTGATCCGAACAGGGATTACCTCTATCCTATCCCTATCGATGATCGTACCCTCAATCCAAATCTCACACAAAATCCTGGATGGAACGACGGACTCGATTATTAAAACCGAATGATCATGAAAAATCTCAAATATTACATATTGACTCTTCTCGGTGCGGCTTCTCTGTTTTTCACTGGTTGCAAAGACGATGGACCCGCAGAATCAAAGGCAATCCTCCCCGCCGAATCCGAGATCTTGGTTCCGGGCATGGCTTCTACCAAGACTGTCACCATCTACGCAGATGGGAAATGGGAGGCGGACGTAACTGACGACTGGCTTTCAATAGAACCTCGCAAGGGCAACGGCACGATGGACATCACATTGTCAGTTGCACAGAATACCGATCTAAGCGAGCGCGAGGGGAAAATCGTAGTGATCGGTGCATCGACAATACCACAGACCGAAATAACCGTGAAGCAGAGAGTTGACCGCTTCGCCAGCGTTAGCGAGGTCTCCGTCACGAAAGCTCTTGAGCTGACTGCGGACGAGCTCGCCAAGATTTCAGAATGCCAGGTGATGGCAATGACCGACAATGGCTTCGTTGTGAGCGACGGGAGTTCTAACATATTCGTAGAGAAGGCCTCCACTTCGCTCGTCATCGGCAAAGATGGGTCACTTGCGGTAGGCGACAAGCTGTCTCTCACGGGAGATGTCGAAGCCTTCAACTCCATCACCGCAATCAAATTGTATGATGCCTTCTATTCCTCTGCCTCAGAGGTCAAGTATCCGGAGGCAACAGACATCACAAGTGCCACGGCATATGCTCCCGGCAAGGCTGAATATGTCACCGCCACGGTATCTTACGGCGACGGCGGTGCGCTGAGCAGCGGCGAGACCAAGGTCGGCTATGTCTACAATCCTTCATCTGCCCAGATCCAGTCCTACTCTTTCCATAAGGTAGGTATCACCGGATTCTATCTCGGAACTGCTTCCGACGGACTCTGCTATGTCCTCCCTGTCGACATCCAAGATATTGAAATGGAGGCCGTGCCTCTGCTTCTCTTCGAAATCGGCACTGATGACTTCTATAATACCTACAAGGGGACTTACGGCACTACGCACAGCTTCCCTGCCAAGACCGGTAGCGGATTCATCGAGTACATCCCTTACGACCTTGCCAATACCGATCCGGACGGAAAGTTCAAGATGGATATCGACCAGTCCACTGCCCATTACAATGATCCTCGCTGCACTGGCCCATGGCCTGAGGATTATTGGCTATTCGAGAGCGATGCCACTGTCAAGGCCAACAGCGAATTCAACATCAAGTTCGGTGCGAGGACTTCCGCTACTGGCATGAAGTATTGGATTCTCGAATATCTCGACGGCAAGGTGTGGAAGACGGCCGGCACCCCTAAGGTTAGCACCGACCTTCCGTCCGGCCAGGTCGAATATTCTGCAGCCATGAACTCCGACGGCCAGACCAATGTCATCGTCAACGAGAACTTCAAGATAACGAAGAACATGGACCAGCTCCAGGTGCGCTTCCGCTGCGTCGCTAACTGGCAGGCAAACGGCAAGGGTACCCTTAGCAAGCGCAATGGCGGATCCGCTCGTCTTTCAATCAGGAGCAACACCGGCAGCGCATCCCCTGTGACCGCCCCTCAGCCTGGCATCTATGTAACGAAGCAGGGTGACGGGGTCGAGTCAGGAGAGCCTGATCCGGTAGAAGCCAACATAGAGCTCTCCACTGATCTTCTGACCTTCGATGGGACTCCTGCCGCTCCGGCTACCTTCACGGTAAGCTCTGATCAGGCCTTCACGCTGAAGAGTGACGCTTCATGGCTCACTCTAACACCAGAGGCCGGCGTCGCTGGAACTCCTGCCGAGATTACGGTAACCTGCGAACCTAGCACCCTCTCCAGCCTGCGTCAGGCCAAGATTACCGTCACCTCCGGTCTTTCGACCGCAATCGTGAACGTCGTCCAGTCAGCAGCGGGCGGAAACCTCGACCCGCTCATCTCTCTCTCGAGCGGCAACTCTATTTCAATCCCTTCCGACGGAGGCGACTTCACGGTAAACGTCCAAGCTAACGTAAGCTATGAGATCCAGATCAATGGCGACTGGATTTCCCCTAAGCCGTCGCCTTCTGTCTCCTCGATAGTTTCAACCTCTTCCCATTCTTACAGCGTCGGGGCTAATACGAGCGGTGACAACAGGACCGGAACAATCCGCTTCTTCAACACCGCCAACAACCTTGAGGCTGTACTCACGGTCAGCCAGACCCCTAAGGGAACGGTTGTCTTCTCGGACAACTTCGATTGGGTGGCACCTTTCGTCCAGTGGGACAAGGACAATAAACGTACTCAGGGTGACAGCATGAAGGACAAGAAGACTGTCAATATCGGCAGCTCTTATTCAATCCCTGGCTTCGTGGACGCTTTCACGGCGAAGGGCTATGAGGCTCTCTTCCCTTCTTCCAAGACCGTTTATGTCTGCGAAGGAAACTACCTTAAGTTCAGCAAGACTTCCAATGTCAACGGCATCAGGCTCCCGGCAGTTACTCTGGGCTCTTCCGGAAACATGATCGTAAGTTTCGACTGGGGCAAGAATGCCAGCGACGTCTTCAACCTCGTAGTCGAGGTCGAAGGAAAGGGTACCATCAATGGAGAAAAGAAGGTTGAGTACACCAATGATTACTGGGTTTGGAAGACAGAGTCCTTCATGGTGAAGGGCGCAGATGCCGACACCAGAGTGATTATCCATCCTACGGACTACACTGGTTCTGTATCGCCGACCAAGATCCTCCACCGCTGGTTCCTCGACAACGTGAAGATAGAAGTGCTTTAGAAAAGCTTTCTTAATATTACGAATCGAATGCGAGGGTGCCTCTACAGTCTGACAGACTCCGAGGCCCCCTCTCTTCTTTGTCATGTCCTTCCCATGCGAATAACTCAAATTATCCGCTTCAGTACAGAACCTCAAGGGTGACGGGGCCGAGGAGGCCGGCTTGCCGGAGAGGCGATTCTTCTACGTAAAGATTACGGGAGGTCCATGTGAATTTCTTAGCGCCAGGCTGCAAATCGCCAATGAGACGATTCGCCCATGAGTTGGTCACCTTCACGACCAGGCCATTCTCACCCACTCTGACATATTCAGAGATATTGAACCGGAACGGAGCCTTCCAGCCGATGCCGACATTATGGCCATTGATGCAGACTTCTGCGATGTTCCTGACATCGCCAAGGTTCAGCCAGAGTTCTCCGGAGCCGACCATCGACTCATCGACAACGATTTTCCTGGAATATGTCGCTGTGCCGGAATAGTATCTGACGGCAGGGCTGGAGGCCTGGGACCAGTCCGAAAGAGCATCGAAAACGGTGTCTGACGGGGCGTCGAAACCATCGAAGGAAACATTCCACCCGGCATCCACCTTGAAAGCCTTTTTGAGGACGAGGGACGGAGCCGTCCAAGACATCTCCCCAGTGCGTTTGCGGAACACTATGAATATGGCTTGGAGTGGGTCCAAGTGCAGGGAGACGATGGTCCTGGAACCTTCGACCCTGTATGAGGCTCGCCTGATGGAACCGTCTTCCGCATTCCACAGCTCAGGAATATATCCACGAACATTCAACGAAACCTCAGCTTCCTGATGTTCTCCGGAACAATTAAGTACCCAGTACCAATTCCGGCTGCCCTCCCGTCTGTGAACGAATCTGAAATCTTTCTCATCCATTCCCGAGACCGAGGCATCAGGAGACATGCCGATATATTCCAGAGCAGCGTCCATGTCGGGGAACAGGCATCCCTTCCCTATGCGTCGGAATCTCTCGCCATCGCCCCACAGACGTGCCACCAATCCGGCATATTCATTTGCATCGTCCTCAAGACTGGGACTCCCGGAAGGCTTCCGTCCCACGACCATGGCTCCCTCACTGATGAGATCCCCAATCTTATGAAGCACTGGCAAGGAAATTTTCCTGGCGAAGACCGAATCGATGCATAGCAATGAATATTCATTGCCAGATTTAGCGACTATCTTACCGTTTCTCACCGAAATGGCCCCAAGGATGGCATCGGCATTCACGAAATCGAAATCATACCCCTTCGGAATGTCCGGAAGCCCGTCCGGATAGCATGAAGTAATATTAGAGCCTTCTCCGTAGAACCAGAGAATATCTGCCATGCTGCTGCCTTGCTGCAGCATGAAACAGCTTCTGGAAAGATAGTCCATCCACGGCCTGGCGGCATTCCATGCCCACGTGTCGTGACGATTGAGCCATTGCCCGAAAGCCCCAAGGGTGACACCCGGAAGGTGGTCGTCAAGAGGCTGATGCACGGAGGAATGAATCACGAAGCGGTTCAACCCGGAAGCCATCTCCATGTCGGCGGTAGGCTTGAGATCCTCCGGCACGCAGCCCCATGAATTTCCGGAAGTCGAAAATGACTCCGCGGCGATATATTTCTGGCCATAAATATGTGCGACCGATGCAGATTCTTTTATATCGGATCCTTCCTGAGAATGAGGCGGAAGCCACATAGCCCCCATCGGCACGTCCGCAGAGCGCTTTGCTTCCATCCCGTCTCCGTAGAAAGCCCTACCGCTTTCGTGAGACTCCGAATACCTCTGCATTCCCTTGTCAGATAGCATCTGAGTAATCATCTCGTAATAATTCCTTACGATGAGATCGCCTATGGTCTTGCGGAAATCGTACAGGAATTTATCCGTGTCTTCCGAGGATCCAATCACATATCCGGCCAAGGCTGGCATCCAGGGAGTCATGTCGTAACCTCTGAGCGACCTGAAATCCTCTGTAATGGAATCAGTCCAGTTCTGGCATCCGGCCTCCCAGCTGTCCGTCACCATGGAGTTAAGCTTCATCCCTCCGGAGGCCTCGTCGAACATGCCCAGATACGTGCTTAAATAGCCTCTGACATATTCCGCATTCATTTTATCCACCTCAAGCCCTGTCGCCTCCTTCGCTGCGGGCCCATTTTTGTGCCCTGTGAGAGAATATCCGAAACGAAGTATTCTCCAATCCCCTTCCGGCGCATCCCAATTCAAGGTTCCGTCAGCGGTCATGAGCGGCGTCAGGTCGACCACGTCGTTCTGCTGAATGACCTCTTCAGATGAATATTCAGGAGTAGGGTCACCTGCGGAAACAGAGGCGGCGAAGCCTGCCTTTTCCTGGAAACGATTCACGCGAGGCATGGAATGCAGCCTGAATTCAGCGACCATTATTCCGGTCGGCTTCAGCGCAGGAGCCCTCCAGATGAGAGTCCTGGGATTCCTTGCCGAGTATTCCGGAGAGGTCAGCGAAAGCCTGAAGAACCTGGCCCTCACCGGCTTGAAGGAGACCGACGTCAGCGATACCCCGCTCTGCGGTATGTCCGCGATTTTAGTGAAGCTGATGCCATCCAAGCTATATTCAAGAATTGGAAGTTCGTCACAGCCTGTCTTCTCATAACTGCTGCCAGGCTCGCTCAGAGCCACATCCACTGCGGTGATCGTCTGCGATACGGGATATTCATAAAGTATCCAGATTCTTTCCCCAGGCATACGGAAAGGCAGCTCTGCGCCGTCCGTATAATTCCCGTCCAGCAACTGGCCGGCAGAGAATCGCCCTCCGCTGCTGGAGACTTCCGGCTCTGGCAATTCAGATTTCACTGGCAGCCTGATGCCAATGACAGAGATGTCGCGATAAAATGAGTCTTGCTCCGGCACATTCTGAAATGATCCGGCTCCGGAAGGGGGCGTAGGCAGCTTCTGCCTGACTAGCGCTCCGCCTTTAACGTTTGTCTCGCTCCAGCAAAGCTTTTTCATGGCCTGTTCAGGTTTCACCCAAGGTCCCCCGCTCTGGCTCCACCCTGGCGATGATGCTATGCCGAACGTCATCCCTTTCTCCATGGCCAATCCAAGGGCATACCTGAAATCATCTTTCCACTCCGGATTCATGAACACTGTCTTCCCATCCATTGCCGATGCCTGACTGCCAATGTTTATGTCGAAAAGCTGAACCCCGCTTATTCCAACGCTTCCCATCCAGTCCAAATCTTTCCGAATGCCATTCTTGGTGATATCACCATTCATCCAATGCCACCAGACCATCGGACGTGCCTCCATCGGGGGATTCCTGAAACCTTGCTCAAGTGCCTGGGGAAAAGCGCTAGTGAACATGCATGATGCGATGATGACTGAGGTCACATGGAAAATCTTCATTTCTGGAATTTTTCAGCAAGATAAGAACATTGATGAAATTTTGCCGCATTATCGCTTTATTTGACTAAATTTGTGGTCTAGCAATCCGCAAAAATGTTTAAGAAAGAGCTTAACGAAGAATGTGGAATATTTGGCGCATGGAATGTACCGGATGCCTCTGAGGTAACTTATTACGGGCTTCACGCTTTGCAGCACAGGGGGCAGGAAGGCGCAGGAATCGTTTCAGTCGATGAGAACGGACACCTTACCCGAATCAAAGGCCTGGGACTTGTCACCGAAGTTTTCAATCAGAGGAATTTATCACAACTGAAAGGCTCCATGGCAATCGGCCATATTCGCTACACTACGTCCGGAGGGCAGGGCATCGAGAACGTGCAGCCCTTCCTTTTCAGGCACAACAGCGGAGATTTCGCTCTTGCCCATAATGGGAATATAGTAAATTCAGCCCAGTTAAGGCAATATCTTGAAGATCGCGGCAGTTTGTTTCAATCGACATCCGACAGCGAAATTCTCGCACACCTCATCAGGAAGGATCCTACTGAGAGGGAAAAGCCTAGGATAATTCCTATCCTGCAAGCTCTGAATATGATAGAAGGGGCTTTCGCCTTTGTCATAATGACGAAGAACCGGATTTATGCAATGCGAGACAAATACGGACTGAGGCCTTTGAGCATTGGCAGGCTCGGAAACGGCTACGTTGTGGCCAGCGAGACTTGCGCTTTCAGCGTGACAGGAGCCGAATTCATCAGGGACATCGAGCCAGGCGAGGTTGTTACGATTGACAACCACGGCATCAGAAGTCAGTTCTACTCGGAATACCAGCGCCATGCGATGTGCGCTATGGAATACATCTACTTCGCTCGCCCGGACAGCGACATCGAGGGATGCAACGTGCACTCTTTCAGGAAGGAAAGCGGAAAGATTCTTTGGCGGGAGCAGCCAGCGGATGCCGACATCGTGGTCGGGGTTCCAGATTCCAGCCTCAGCGCTGCTTCTGGTTATGCTGAAGCCAGCGGACTGCCGAATGAGATGGGCCTGATAAAGAATAAATATATTGCCAGGACGTTTATCCAGCCGTCGCAGAAACTCAGGGAAAGGGGCGTGAAGATGAAGCTTTCTCCGGTGAAGAGCATCGTGAACGGCAAGAGAATCGTCTTGGTGGACGATTCGATAGTAAGGGGCACGACTTCGCTGAGAATCGTGCGCATGCTACGTGAGGCAGGGGCGAGGGAGGTGCACGTGAGAATCGCTAGCCCGATGATGAAGAATCCTTGCTACTACGGAATAGACATGTCCACGAAAGAAGAAATCCTCTGCTCTTCCAGAACGCTTGAAGAAGCTCGCCAAGTGATCGAGGCAGACTCGCTGGGCTACCTTTCATTCAAAGGGCTGCTGGAGGCAGGACACCGCAGTGACCTGTGCATGGCATGCTTCGACGGGAAGTACCCTACCGCTCTTTATTCGAGCTATGAGGAATACAGGAACGAGGATAAATTCTAAATGAATATATTATATTAATAGAATATGGCTATAGACTACGAGAAGGCAGGCGTCAGCCTCGAGGCAGGCTACGATGTCGTCAGAAGAATCAAGAAGCACGTGGCTTCCACCGACAGGCTTGGGGTGATGGGCAGCATCGGCTCTTTCGGAGGGATGTTCGACCTTTCCAAGCTGAACATTAAAGAGCCTGTCCTGGTCAGCGGGACTGACGGGGTGGGCACGAAGCTGAAAATAGCTTTCGCCATGGACAAGCACGACACAGTCGGCATCGATGCTGTGGCCATGTGCGTGAACGACGTGCTGGCTCAGGGAGCGGAGCCGCTGGTCTTTCTTGACTACGTGGCTCAGGGCAAGACAATTCCTACCATCGTTGAAGCAATCGTGGCAGGGGTCGCCGAGGGCTGCAGGCAGTCTAATTGCGCACTGGTCGGTGGGGAGACCGCAGAGATGCCCGGGATGTACGCCGAAGGCGAATATGACATCGCCGGCTTCACGACAGGCGTGGTGGAGAAATCCAAGCTGATCGATGGCACTAAAGTCAAAGTCGGGGATGCTCTAGTTGGAATAGCCTCGACAGGCATCCACAGCAATGGCTTCAGCCTTGTCCGCAAAATATTTTCCGACAATGAGCTGGACCTGCATAAGGCATACCCTGAGCTGGACGGCTCGGTTTCATTGGACGGAGACCCTTCCAAGCCTAGGGTTTCCGGACAGCCGCTCGGTCTTGTCGCTCTTACTCCTACTCGAATCTACGTTAAGCAGGTTTTGGACGTGATACGCAATTGCGACGTGCATGGGGTTGCTCACATTACAGGAGGCGGCTTCGATGAGAACATTCCTCGCATCCTTCGCGAGGGACAAGGCATCGAGGTGGAAGAAGGCTCGTGGGAGATTCTGCCGATATTCAAGTTCCTTGAGAAATACGGGAAGATAGACCACCGAGAGATGTTCAACATATTCAACATGGGCATCGGAATGGTTATAGCCCTCGATGAGAGCGAGGCCGAGAAGGCCATCGGCATCCTCGCCTCCCATGGCGACCATGCCTCCGTCATCGGTCATGTCACCGCTCAGAGCGGAGTGGTCATCAAAAGCTGAATGGTCATCCATATATTAATATAACATATTCAGTATTATGAAATCACGCATTTTACCCATCATTGCCGCCGCTCTCGCTCTAACAGCATGCGGCAGCCAGAAGCAGACTCAGCTTTTCAATGGCAAAGACTTCGAAGGCTGGGTTCCCGTAGTGGATCAGAAAGACACGACCGGCACCAATCCATTCTCCGTAAAGGATGGCTGCATAGCGATTGCTGGCCAGCCATACGGGTATCTTCGCACCGAAAAGGTTTATGGTGACTATAAGGCTCACCTGGAGTTTCGCTGGACAGACGAGAACGGCTCAAACTCCGGTTTCTTCCAGAGAGTCCAGAATGACGACACAGTCTGGCCTCACGGCATAGAGTGCCAGCTCTGCCATGGCAGCCTTGGAGAATTCGTCGCTCTCAGCGGAGCCAAGATCGAAGGCGTCACGCCGGAAGAAAGCGGATTCGGCTTCAAGCATCGTCCAGAGAACATAGCTGATCCTGAAAACCCTATCGGTGAATGGAATTCAATCGATGTAGAAGTAAAAGGCGGCCACGTAAAATATTCGGTGAACGGGAAACTGATCAACGAGTGCGACACCGACCTCACTTCAGGCTACATCGCCGTCCAGTCCGAAGGCGGTCCGCTAGAAGTCCGCAACATCTGGATCGAAGAGAAATAATTAATCTTTATTTGCCAAGCATCATGCAAGTATTCGGGATAGCCGGATTTATATATTCGGTCATTAATTTGAAAGCATTATGAAAAAGTTAATCTACCTCATGTCCAGTGGCATCATGGCCGCCCTTGGCTTCTCAGGGTGCGATGATGGGATAAACAACGGAGGAGGGCTGCTCGAATATGGAACTCCACACTGCGATTTCAAGAACGACATAACAGTGACCGACGAGAACGGAAAGCCTCTGAAAGGAATCAGAGTCACCACTGTTAAATCGAATGACTACGTTGATGAGGGGCTAATCCGAGACACTCTTTACACCGATGAAAACGGGAAGGTCAGCAAAGAATATAGTCTTATCTCCCCGCCTAAGAAATACAAGCTGGCTTTCGATGACGTTGATGGAGAAGAAAATGGAGGGACTTTCGAGAGTGCCACCGAAACATTCGAGGTCAAGAAAATCAAGAAGGGCGACGGAAACTGGTACGAGGGCGTTTACGAAGCTTCCGGCAAGAAATCACTGAAAAAAAACAAGTAGAAGTGGCTGAGCTTTCTTTACGCAGGAGAATTGCGCTCGACATCGCCAAATCGATGCGTAAGCCTATAGTCGAGTCTCATCCCCTTAGGCAATTGTTCTGGGAAAGCACTTTGAGATGCAACTTGCACTGCCTGCATTGCGGGAGTGACTGCAAACACGTCTCTTCGGCGCCGGATATGCCCAGGGAGGATTTTTTCAAAGTGCTGGACTCGATAGCGGCTAAGACCGACCCTCACAAGGTATTCGTCATAGTCTCGGGCGGAGAGCCTTCCATGAGGCCGGACTTGGAAGAATGTGGCAAAGGAATATATCTCCGTGGCTTTCCGTGGGGCATGGTGACGAACGGGTTTGCAATGACTCCTGGACGCTTCGATCGCCTGCTGCATTCAGGAATACACACTATGACCGTAAGCTTGGATGGGCTAAAAGAAGACCATGACTGGCTGCGTGATACTCCCGGCAGTTTCGAGAGAGCCATCGCGCTTCTGAAATTGCTCTCTGGGTCCAGGCTCATCTACGATGTCGTAACCTGCGTCAACCGGCGCAATTTCTCGCAGCTTCCTCAGATAAAGGAACTTCTCATCAGTCTCGGAGTGCCAGCCTGGAGGATATTCTCCATATTCCCGGAAGGCCGAGCTGCCCAGCATCCGGAACTGCGGCTTCCGCCTGAGATGTTTCGCGGCATGATGGACTTCATCCGGAACACCCGCAAAGAAGGTCGGATCAAGGCGAGCTACGGCTGCGAGGGCTTCCTCGGGCATTACGAGGGCGAGGTCCGGGATCAATTTTTCTCCTGCAACGCTGGCGTGACTGTGGGCTCCGTGCTGATTGACGGCTCCATTTCTGCCTGCACCAGCATCCGGGCGAATTATCATCAGGGAAACATCTACAAGGACGATTTCATGGATGTGTGGGAGAATCGCTTCCAGCCTTACAGGGATAGGTCATGGATGAAAAAGGATGAGTGCGCAGGATGCAAGTACTGGAAGTGGTGCGAGGGCAACGGCATGCACTTACGCGATGACGCAGGCCGCCTACTATTCTGCCACATGAAACAAATCGAAGCCAGATAACCCCGTCTCCGCCACGCAAATCCTGAAAAAGATATTTTAGGGCTTGCGCTGATTTTTGAGTATATTTGAAATTCCATCTGCGACGGACGAGGTGGCATATTAAGATAATATATTCATTCATAATATAATGCGAGCTTTAATAAGTGTCAGTGACAAGACGGGCGTAGTGGATTTCGCCCGCGAACTCTCGGCCTTGGGCTGGGAAATCATATCCACGAGCGGGACTATGAAAATGTTGAAAGATGCCGGAATTCCGGTGACCAGCGTCAGCGAAGTGACAGGCTTCCCGGAAATATGCGACGGGCGCGTGAAGACCCTGCATCCTAAAATCCATGGGGCGCTGCTTGCCCGCAGGGACATTCCGGACCACATGAGGCAGCTCGCCGAAAACGGCATTGAGACGATCGACCTCGTCTGTGTGAACCTCTATCCGTTCCGCGAAACAATCGCAAAACCAGACGTCACGATGGAAGATGCCATAGAACATATCGACATCGGCGGTCCTTCCATGGTGCGCAGCGCAGCCAAGAACTGGGAGTCAGTGACGATAGTCGTGAACCCTGAAGACTACAAGACGGTTCTGGACGAGATCAAAGCCACCGGAAACACTACACGGCAGACTCGCCTTAAACTTTCCGCTAAAGCATATACCCATACAGCTGAATATGATATGGCAATTGCCGCCTACATGCGCAAGCAGGCAGGGCTGGATGAGAGACTGTTCCTGGAATTCAAGGAGAAGCAGCCTCTGCGCTACGGAGAGAATCCTCACCAGAGCGCGAAATTCTATGCCTCGATGGAGCCGATGCCATTCTCTCTAGCAACAGCCACCCAGCTGAGCGGGAAAGAATTGAGCTACAATAATATTCAGGATGCGAATGCTGCCCTCAACATCGTGTGCGAATTCGATGAGCCATTCGCCGTGGGCCTCAAGCACATGAACCCTTGTGGGGCTGCGGTAGGGAAGGATATTCTCGATGCCTGGAAAAAGACTTTCGAGGGTGACAAGGTTTCCATCTATGGCGGCATAGTGGCATTCAACCGCAAAGTCACCTTGGAACTTGCAAAAGAACTCTGGCACATATTTCTGGAAATCATCATGGCTCCTTCGTTCACCCCGGAAGCAGTCGAGTTCTTCAAAGAGCACAAGAAGAACACCCGTGTCATAGTCTTGGACATGGACAAGAGCAAGATGCCGAAGACAATGAAGCAGTTCACTTACGTCAACGGAGGCTGCCTGTATCAGGATCAAGACCTTGAGATAAAGCCGCTTACTCCAGACATGGCAGTGACCGACCTCAAGCCTGCCGCTGGTCAGATAGACGACCTCACGTTCGCCTGGAAGATGGTCAAGCACGTGAAATCCAATGCAATAGTCGTGGTCAAGAATCAGATGCTCTACGGCGTAGGCGCAGGACAGATGAACCGAGTAGGTTCTGCGGAAATAGCTCTCAAAGAGGCAGCGGTCACCCTGAAGGCAGAGGCTGCCGAGGCTGCTGGAAAGGAGCTAACTGCCGAAGAAGCTGATGCCGCTGTCAGGAATTCCGGTCTCGTGATGGGTTCAGATGCATTCTTCCCATTCGACGACTGCGTGAAAGTTGCCAATGAATATGGCGTAAAGGCAATCGTCCAGCCTGGCGGCTCAATCCGCGATGAAGACTCCATCAAGGCTGCCAACGAAGACGGCATTGCGATGCTATTCACTGGAGAAAGGCACTTTAAACATTAATAATATGGGAATCAGCACCTTACTTCCTTGGAAGCATAACGCTTCCGAAGTTGATCGGCAGGCATTCGACGAATTCAGAAAACGTATGTCTGCGACACGGGATGCTAAAGTCCTGGTCGTAGGCAGCGGAGGGCGCGAACATGCGATCATAGACGCCTTGTCGCGATCCAGCCACGTCAAAAAGATTTTTTGCGCTCCTGGAAATGCAGGAATCGCCCAGCAGGCGAAATGCATCCCATTAGAGGACACGCAGATTGACGAGCTGCTTGAATTCGCCGAGAATGAAGGTATCGACCTTACCGTCGTAGGTCCTGAGGTCTCTCTATCCGCTGGACTGGCGGACGAATTCGCCAAGGCTGGCAAACTGGTTTTCGGCCCGACTGCCGCTGCCGCGCGCATCGAGTCAAGCAAGGATTTCGCCAAGCGCCTGATGGCCCGCAAAGGGGTGCCGACTGCCGCATACAAGACCTTCGAGGACTATGATGATGCCCTTGAATATGTCAGGGGCGGCTCTTTCCCCGTGGTGCTGAAATACGACGGGCTGGCAGCCGGCAAGGGAGTAGTGATAGCTGAGAACTTTGAGACCGCAGATGCTGCCCTGAAAGACATGCTCGTCGATGACAAATTCGGCAAGGGAAAAGTTGTCATTGAGGAATATATGACCGGCCCTGAGTTTTCATTCCTCTGCTTCGTCTGCGGCTCGGAAGTGTTCCCGATGGTGCTGTCCCAAGATCACAAGCGTGCTTTCGACGGGGACAAGGGGCCGAACACTGGCGGCATGGGGGCATATTCTCCACTGCCATTCATAGATGCTCAGGATTATGAATATGCTCTCGAGCACATCATGAAGCCTGTTGCCGAGGGGCTCGTAGAGGATGATTGCCCATTCAAAGGCGTTCTTTACGGCGGCCTTATGAAAACTCCTCAGGGCATCAAGGTAGTTGAATTCAACTGCCGTTTCGGCGATCCGGAGACCGAAGTCGTGCTGCCTCGCCTGCAAAGCGACATATTCGAGATATTCACTGCCATAGCCATCGGACAATCTCCTCTTGCCTCCCCATCCGGCACAATCTCGCTGCCAGGCAGCTATGTGCCTGCCAGTTCCATCATGCCGGAATTGAAATGGTCGGATGATGCCGTGATAGGTTTCGTGCTGGCTTCAAAGGGGTATCCTGGCTCTTACAAGAAAGGCTTTGAAACCACTGGACTGAACGACGCTCTCGCTGATCCAGCGGTGAAGATTTACCACATGGGAACGACCATCAAAAAGTCCTCGGATCTTTCCGAAGGCCGCTGTTACACCAATGGCGGACGTGTCATGATGGTGCTTGCCCGCAGCGCCACCCTCAGCGATGCCCACGACAAAGCCCTCGAGGCCATCAGCAAAATCCACTGCGACAACCTCTTCTACCGCACCGACATCGGCCACTGGGCCTTGTGAGGAGGCGCTGCCCCCTACTATCCCCCGCGGCTCCCGGCCTTGTGGCATTCGCTCGGCTTGTCGCACACGCAAATACCCGGCCTCCGCCGGTCGTGTGACCGCGACTAGGCATCTGACTGGAAGTTCGGACTGAGCGGCATTTTTCAGCCGCTCAGGATAACTTCCGGAGGATGCAAGAGCGCATGGTGTGTAATTCTGCATTTTTGCACACCCCAAGACCCGAAACCATCGTTCCGTGTGCAATTCCGCGTTTTCACACACCGCAAGGCTGGTTGCATGACAGCGATTGGCATCCGACAGGCCTTCCGCAGGCCCGAAATGCCGTTTTCAACGGCTATCAGCCTCTACATCGCCGCAGAAGGCATATTTCCCCTGTTTGCAAATACCGAAAGCGTTTTTCTGAGGCAAATCTGACGAGAGAAAA
>DCKG01000005.1:160180-160414 GCA_002320605.1 Bacteroidales bacterium UBA1680
AGAGCGGACGATCAAGGAAATCAGGTTCCTTCCCACCGAACACACCAACCCCATCCCGGGCATGAAGGACATTGTGGTAGACGTGGAGTGCACTGACGAAGAGGGGGCAAAGTACATCGTGGAAATGCAGCTGCATTATCAGGCCTTCTTCTGCGAGCGCATGGTGTACTACTCTGCCGCCGCGCTCCTCGAGGAACTCCGGAAGGGAAGCGATGGAAAGGACACGGCCTGCTT
>DCKG01000038.1:0-53356 GCA_002320605.1 Bacteroidales bacterium UBA1680
GAGCAGCCTGAGGTCTCCGAATTGCTCGACATAATCTCAGCTAACTGCTGAAATGGGTGTCCCATTGCGGAAAACAGGAAAGTTGGAGTTGTAGAATTTATTCATTACCTCACGCACCCTGCCTTGGGTCTTCCAAGGCTGGCCGCTCCAGTCGTAGAGATACAGCATGTGCTGGATAGGCTGATTCCCGTGAGCATAATTTCCCATATTCATGATGGTCATTTCTATGATTTCATGGATTGGCCTTCCGTAGTAGCTGTCGTCGTAGAGTGGTGGCATGGCGAATACGGTGTCCATCATCGCATTGAAGCCATCGTTGCCGCCCATCAAATCTATGAGTCCTTGAACGTCATGGAACACCGACCATGAATAATGCAAGCTGTTGCCTTCGGTGAAATCTCCACCCCATTTCAGAGGGTTGAACGGCTCATTGAAGGATCCATCCGCCTTGCGTCCAACCATTAAGTCATATTTAGGATTGAATATATTCTTGTAATTCATCGCCGACTTTGAATATGGAGCAAGCTCCTCCTCATTCTTGCCGAGGGCCTTCCCGAATGTGTAGATGCACCAGTCGTCGTAAGCATATTCAAGGGTCCTGGCGGCGCTTTCGTTTATGCCGGCATCGCAAGGCACGTAGCCCAGGCTGTCGTATTGCTGCCAGCCTAGCCTCCCCGTCGAGGATATGGCGGGGTGAACCGCATGCGCTCCATGCTTCACAGCCTCCCACAGCTTTTCGGCATCGTAGCCTCGGATGTCTTTAATATAGGCATCGGCCACAACTGAGGCGGAATTGTTTCCCACCATGCATCCGCGGTGCCCCGGGCTTGCCCACTCTGGCAGGAAACCATTCTCGAGATAATCGTTCACGAGTCCTTCCTGAATTTTCGCGCTCTGGTCTGGATAAACAAGGTTCATGAGAGGGAACAGGCTTCGGAACGTGTCCCAGAATCCAGTGTCGGTGAACAGATAACCCTCATGCACCCTGCCGTCGAATGGGCTGTAGTGCACCCTTTTGCCTGAAGCGTCTATTTCGGAGAGGTCACGAGGGAAAAGAGTGGCCCTATAGAGGCAAGAATAGAAGGTGCGAAGGTTATCCAGATTGTCATCTTCAACTTTTATGCGTCCAAGAATTTCGTTCCAGCGAGAGCGCCCGGCTTCGGCAACCTGGTCGAAGGACTTGCCGTCCAGCTCTTTCAGGTTTTGCTGAGCCTGCTCCAGGCTTATGAAAGAGGATGCGACTTTCAGATTCACCTGTTGTCCTTTGGTAGTCTTGAAGCCCACCAAGGCCATGGAGTGATCCGATCTGGCTTCCGTCGTTTCCGAAAGCTGCCCGTCTGCGACAGTGCCTACATACGAGAATGGCGTGTCGGAGACCACCACGAACCAGTTCTTGAAGTTCTCGGTCACTCCGCCGTGGTTGAAGGAGGAATATCCGACTACCATATTTTTTTCAGACAATATCTTGACGTAAGAACCTCCTTGATAGGCATCCACCACAAGGAAAGAGGTATCTTTCTCTGGGTAAGTAAGCCTGAAAGCCGCTGCCCTTTCGGTAGGGGCTATTTCTGCAACCACGTCGTGGTCTGCGAGATAAACTTTGTAGTAATATGGTTTCGCGACTTCTGCCTTATGCGAGAACCAGCTCTCCCTCTCTTTCTCATCGAACATGGGGCCTTTTGTCACCGGCATCAGCGAGAAAGTGCCATAGTCGTTGATCCAAGGGCTTGGCTGATGGGTCTGTTTCAGGCCTCGGATCTTATTGTTTGAATATGTGTAAGTCCAGCCGTCACCATTCTTGCCTGTCTGCGGGGTCCAGAAATTCATCCCCCAAGGCATGGCAATGGCAGGATAAGTGTTCCCCGTAGAAAGCTGGTAAGTAGACTCCGTGCCAGCCAGCGTGTTTACGTAATCCACCGGATCCAGCATGGCGAAACAGGATTGTTCTTGGTTGCAGCTTGGAATGCAGAAAAAGGCAAAAGCCAGAGAGGCCAAGCAATATATTCTTTTCATCTTTGCGAAATTTGAAATTTATTATAAAGATAACGAATATATCTCTTCCTGACCGGGCTCTGGCTTCTAAAAAGAAATTTTTATTCAGACGGCGAGTTCTCCCCAATCCTCAGAGGAGTTATCCTCTTTGATGAGGTCACGTAACCAGGGGTCTGATTAATCACGCCACCGGTGTTTGAGGTGATTGCGGACTCCGGAACAGGCCAAAGCGCATGGTGCACGGAAATCTTATACTCGCCGTAACTGCCCAACACGACTCCTCGATTGAATATCCCGTTGACCTTGTTGACCCAGTCCCAGTAGAAGTTGTAACCTTCCTGTTTCAGGTTTTCTCCATCGGAGTTTCCGCTGAATTTCGCCATATCGTAAATTCTTCCTCCGAACGCCTCACATGCCTTTCCGGTCTTGGCGTAGGTGAATGCGATGCGGACCAGCTCGTCATGTCTGAGTTCCTCGTAGTACAGCTCTCGTGCTCTCTCGTTAAGGACTTCGGTGATGCCCGTGACGCTTGTCAGAGGATTGGCACCTGCACGAACCCTTACGGGGTTGATGTAAGCGAGCTCATTTGCAAGGTCTCCCTTCCAATAGTAGCATTCGGCTATCATCAAGTAGACCTCAGCGGTACGGTAGACGTACCAAGGGGACTCTCCGCCTCTGCGGTCGGAAGTCACTGAAGGATCCGGCACCCATAATTTGTAATGAGGCCATGAGAACCAACAGCGTATGGAATCTACTACTGACATATTGTCCGGACGTACTAGGTGCTGTCCATAGTACTTGTTCTTGCCACGAAGACCCGTGTTGTTGTAGTAGAGGTCTTCCATCTTGCGCCAACTTTCGGAATTGTAGCGGCCGCGCATGTCTTCTCGCTCAGCATCCGTCCACAGATCGTACTGGTAATAGTTTGAGGGACGACAGCAACCTATTCCACGACCGACCCAGTAGTCGTTGTCTAAGTAGGAATCCTTGTCTGGGTCGTTGTTCCCGAGCGAGTTTTGGGTTCCATTTGCGGCAGCGACTGTTGCGCCGGTCTTCTCATCCACGTAGGCGGGGGTCTTGATTGCTGATCCCTTGGCCCAGTAAGGAGTACCGTTGCGCATGGTGTAGCTTTTTTCGGAATCAGTGGCATTGAATTCAGGAAGGCTGACTATGTACAGGAGGCCTTCTGTGTTGAGGAGGTTTTTCTTCGTATCTATGCTATTGAGGTCCAGCATGAGGTTGGAGTATCCGTTGGAAATCGGTTTAGTGACCATGGGATTTGCGGCGATGATTTCCTGCCCTACCTTTATCGCCTCATCGAACTTGCCGTTGGACATGAGAATTTTCATGTAGAGGATGCCGCAGGACCACTTGTTCGCACGGCCGCGAGGTTCAACCTCACGAACCCAAGCGTAGGCGTACTCCATGTCTTTCTCGAGCTGCTCCAGAATGCTCCATCGGTCATAGGTGTAGAAGTCAAGCTTTGGCTCCTGTATTTCGAAGTCAAGCCATGGCACGTCACCGAATTCGTTTATAAGATTGAAATAGCGGTAAGCCCTGTGGAAATACCCCTGGCCGCGAACCGCATTGAGATCTTCTTCCGACATGGTTTCAGCCGCTACGGACAAGCGGTTCAGCACGATGTTGGCATATTTGATTCCGTTCCATCCTTCATTCCAGAACCATAGGCAGCGTCCTTTGGAGTTGTCCACGATGTGGGAGGGAGTGAGGTAGGCATCGATGTCGGTGAGGCCCATCGATTCATCGGACTTTCCGAATACTGCAACATCCGAAAGTTCCAGCTGAGTGCAGATGGGGGCGTTGTCTGATGATCCAAAGAACAGGTGGCGCATGTTGCGCTCGCAGGCAGTTATGGCTGAGTATATGCCATCCTCATCAATATAGGTGTTCTCCGGGGAGAAGAAGGAGAGAGGCATAGGTTTCAGCCAGTCTTTGCTGCAAGATGTAAGTACAAGAATGACAGCTACTATTCCTATAATATTTCTAAATTTCATATTCTTGTGTATTTAGGGTTTACAGGGTTACGTTGATTCCGAGGTTGACTGAACGCAGGGTGTAGTCACCACCTTCCACATCACCGAACTCCCACTTGGTGAGGACGAACGGATTGCGGATGGCGAGTGAGATTCTGGCGTTGTCGACCTTTATTCTCTTAAGCAGAGTTTTAGGAATGGTGTATGACACGTTAAAATTCTCCATCCTAAGGAAACTCTTATTCACGTAATGGTTTCCGAAGTTGGTGGAGCCGATGCGGGCATAGTCATTTGTAGGGTTGGTCTCAGTCCACCTTCCGATGTTATATGCAGTGTAACGGTCATAATTTCCATTGGCGTTAGCTGCCCTATTGTAGGTACCCCATTGTCCAATCTTAGCGTACATTATGAACCCGATGCTCCAGTTCTTGAATAGGGTGAAGTCGTTTCTCCAAGATAGTTGATACCGAGGCGTTGTGTAATAGCCAGTGAATATCTTGTCGTCTTGATTCAGCTTGTCATCCCCGTTCTGGTCTACGTAGCGGAAGTCGCCAGGCTTGTTTCCGAACACAGCCGCTTCTTCTTCTTGCCCGAGCTGCCAAACGCCGTCCATTTCATAGTCCCAGATCTCGTCGGGGTCGTGTCCGATGAACCACTGGTTGGTGTAGTCGTCGGCTTCCTTTTGACCTATGATGTTGCCGTTATCGTCTAGAACGTCTTCCATGTCACCATAGAGGTGGTTGATTTTCCTGCGGTTCAGATAGAAAGTGACAGTGGAATTCCATTTGAAATTCTGACCATTATAAGTATGGAAATTTGCTAGGATCTCGAATCCGTTGTTTTGCAGTTCTCCTAGGTTTGAGGATATGCTTCCGTAGCCCGTGATTCTAGGAAGCGAACGGCTTACCAAGAGGTCGGTGGTCACTGAGTGGTAATAGTCGATGCTTCCATCGACAAAATTGTTGAAGAGGGTGTAGTCAAGTCCGATGTTCGATGCGGCTGTCTGCTCCCATTTCAGGTGGCTGTTGCCTAGTACGTTGATGTAGATCTGGGAAACTTGGTAAGGCGTCCCGTTCGTTCCGATGTAAGTGTAGAGGCCGGAGTTGAGCTGTGCGAGTGCCGCATAGGCACCGATGTCGCGGTTTCCGTTGATTCCGTAGGAAAGGCGAAGTTTACCGTAGTTCAACCATTTGCTGGTGCTACGGAGGAAATCCTCATGGGAGAACACCCAGCCAAGGGCGATGGAAGGGAATGTTCCATATGGATTTTCTATTCCAAAGGCTGAGTACCCGTCACGACGAATAGATGCGGTTAGCATGTAGCGGTTGTTGTACTGGTAGAATAGGCGAGCCATGAGGGCGCTACCAGTTGAATATGTATCTGAAGAAGAAGCGCTTGGTTCTGTACCTGCATTCAGATAATGGAAGCTAAGGACATCGCTTGGGGAATATTTCTGATTGCCGGCAGTCGTGGACCAACTTTGGTTCTTTTCCGCATTCTGGAGAAGGGTGACTTCGAAACGATGGTCTCCGAATTCCTTCTTCCAACGCAGGACGTTGTCTATCTGCCAATTGTAAGTCTTTGAATTGGTACGCTCGCTCTCTCCGCCGTTGCCGGCCCCAGGCTGGATTGGCATCCTGCATGTGGTCATAGTACTCGTACCAATGGAGCCTTGGCGAGAAATTGCTCTGGAACTCGAATCCAAACGGAAAATTGACAATGGCATAGAGATTCATAGTGAGATCGTAGTCCATTTGGTAACGGTCACGGTATTCGTTGTTGAAGAACGGATTCTCTACCAGCGAATCTCCGTTCGGCCAGCGACGGTAGGGGCTGGTCAAGTCGTCGATGTTGTTTGTCGTGAAAGGCGAAAGCCTTTCTCTCTGGTCAGTATCAGCTTGGAGAAAAGCACCGTCCCTGGCAGCGAACTGCGTGTTGGCTCCAATGGTAAGCCATTCGCTGATGTTCGAATCCAGATTGATGCGGCCTCTGATGTTCTTGTAGCCAGAGCCTGCGATCGTCCCTTCGCGATCCGTGTACCCTAAAGAAGCATAGTAAGAACCGGCTTGTCCTTTGCTCGAGACGCTGACGTTGTAATCTTGCTGAAGCGCTCTTGGGAAGAAATAATCGTCCCAGTCTGTTTCCACTCCATTAAGGTAGTTAGTGATCTCAATCTCGGACATGCCCAAGCGGCTGAGCCAGGCCGAAACAAGTTCCGATTCGCTAGGGAGCGTAGTGGCAGGAGTTGAATTCCCATATTTGTACCAAGTTAACTGGTCGATGCCTTGGAGGTGTCTGGGATCATCGAAGATTCCTGGCATCTCGCTCAGTTCGGTTTCGTTCAGGAGGCTGTAGTGATAGTCCTGACGGAATTTGATGAAGCCCGCGCCATCTACGATAGGCGTCGTGTTGGCTGCTTTTGCGATTCCTACGTTGACGTTTAATGTGACTCTTGGCTTTCCTGCTGAGCCGCGTTTGGTAGTGATCGCGATTACGCCGGATGCGGCCTTTGCACCGTAGATGGCAATGGAAGAGGCATCCTTCATCACATCGATGCTCTCGATATCATTTGGATTTATGTCGGTCATGGCTCCATTGTAAATCACGCCGTCAAGCACGATGAGAGGGGATGAACCAGCTGTAAGGGTGTTGTCTCCACGAATCTGGATGTCTGCAGTACCAGCGACAGTGGTCGACATGGCCATCGTGACACCGGCGACGCCTCCACGGAGAATGTCCTGAACGGAACGTGGAGCCTCTTTTTCGACGTTCTCGCCCCTGACCTGAGCGATTGAACCGGTGAGGTCTTTCTTCTTCATGGTACCGTAACCTACGACCACAACCTCTTCCAGTTTGTTGACATCTTCAGGAAGAATGATGCTGAGATTTGGCGCGGCTTTGGCCTCAATCGTTTTGTATCCGATGCAGGAGACCTCGAGAGCAGAGCCAAGCGGGACATCAATTTCGAATTTTCCTTCTATGTCGGATACTGCGCCGTGCGTGGATCCTTTTAGGAGAACTCCGGCACCGATGATTACGTCACCGTTGGCATCGACAACCGTTCCTTTTACTTTGATTGAGCCATCCGAGCCAGGCTGGGCAACTGCCGTCGCACAGATGAGCAATGTGGCAATAGACGCAAAAAGATGCGAGATAAAGCTTTTTAGATGCATGTGTTCTTTGGTTATGATTATTCGATTAATGTTATTTTAATGTTGCTTTAACAATACGTTAAGGTACTCAATTACTAGTTATTATCCAATATATTACTCCTCAAAATTCAAAAAAAGACCGACTTAAAATCGCTTTCAAGCCGACGCTACCTCCGTGGCAAGGCTGGACAGGGAAACCCTCGTCTGGTCTCCTCTCTCCTCGGATGTCTTGGACATGCAGATGCATCCCCACGGTTCCAATCCGGAGCCTCTCCGAACACGGAATCGTACAACGGAGCCGCTTTCTTTGGCTTAAACGCAGGTGTTCCTGTCTGGGCAAAAAAAGGCGGCCAGAGAAATTCCGGCCGCCTTTGCAGGATCTTATTTTCGAAGATATTATTTACTCAGGGCGGTAATCAGCTGTTTAGCCTGTGCGCCGAACTTAGGGTCGTTTTGCACTTTCTTGTAATATTCAAGTGCTTTGGCCTTGTTGTTAGCTCCCTGATAAAGAGCTCCGACTGTGAAGGTTATTGCGGAGGCGTTGCTTGCAGTCGGTTTCAGATCGAGATATTTCGTGAAATTCTCGATGGCATCGTTATTCTTCCCGAGTTTCTGTGAAGCTTGTCCGGCAATCAGAAAAGCGTTGGCATTCTCAACGTAACTATTCGCCTTATCGGCAGCTTTAACTGCGTCAGCATATTTCTGAGATTTCAGGAGTGAGCTGGCTTCCCTAAGGTAAATGTTGGAAGCCTGTTCCTTTGCCTCTGCTTCCTGCCCATTCCAAGCAGCATGCTGCAGCATGTCGAGAGCTTCGTCCGACTTGCCAAGCTGGCCATAAAGCTGAGCCACGGTAATCGCAGTTTTGCCGTTAGTTGTGTCTGCCTTATAGGAATCTACGAATGCGGCAGCTGCTCCAGCATAGTCTTTTAATTTGAGAGCTTCGGACCCCTTCTTCGCATACATATCCGGAATGAGAGCTTTAGCCTCGGCTAGAATATCGTTATTTTCATATTCGGTGGCAATCTTGATTGCGTCATCGATTTTCGTTTTAGCCTCGTCGTATTTGCTATCCTGGATCAAGTCCTTAGCAATCTGAAGAGCGACGCCTGGGATGGCGGCCTTGCAGTTCGCGACTAGCTCGTCGGCATCCGGACCAATGGTTTTCCCCATTTCCAAAGCCTTCTGGAAGTTTTCCAATGCAGAAGCGTAATCTTTAGTGGTTAATGCGGTGGCTCCATTATTGTAGAGTTCAGTAGCCTGAGCCATGTCCTGAGCTGACAATAGCGCACCGCTGAGGGTAAGCGTAGCGATAATCAAAATTAACTTTTTCATCGTTTTGTTTAATTTATGTTCAACTTATTATCTTCCAAAATTCGCACGAACACAAATGTAATAAAAAATTGCTGGTTTTGTCCTTATTTGCGTAAATTTGCTTATGAAGTTTGTTAGCATGCATAATTTCAGAGTGTTCATAGCCTTAGTCCTGCTGTGTATTTCAACATTAATGCCAGGGCAAAATCTTCCGCCTTTGCAAAAAGATGGAAATATCACTACGGGGCAACTGCAGAATGGAATTTCTTACTATCTGGTCAATAACCCGAAGCTTAAAGGAGTCGCCGATTTCGCCTTAGTCCTTAATGGCAGGCCTGATACGGCAGATGCGCGAAAAGGCCTCGCATCCTTGCATCATTTCAATAAGACGAAGCCATATAAATTTCTTGCAAGGAAAGGAATAGGCTGCAGGCCAGAAGGCTATATTTCTTACCCTGACGGAGCGACGCTTTACAGGTTCGATGATGTTCCGATCATTGACCAGGCTTCTTCTGACTCCACTCTGCTGATGATTTTCGACATCATTTACGATCACTCGTTTCCATGCGCCATAATCATATCAGGGGACATCAATGTCGGCAACTTGGTAAACAGAATGACCGTTTTCTCGATGTCTGTTCCAAAAAGAAATCCCACCAAAAAGAAGGGAAAATATTCATGGAAGCCTTCTGATGCCATGGAATTCAGTTTCTCGCCATCCGAAACCACGGCTGTCACCTTAGACCTCCGGTCCCCAAGGACGCCAGAAGGAATGATGAATACTATTCAGCCGTTCCTTACGAGCATTTACGTGAATAGCTTGGAATTAATAATCAAGAGCCGATTAGTGGAAACAGCCGAGGCGAGGGATATCCCTGTTCTTTCCCTATCTTCTGAGTATGTCAACAGCTCCATGACCTCGGAAGACGAGCACCTGAAGATTCGCTTCTGCACGGCCAAGGGGCAGATGATTCAGGCGTCGCTCTGCCTGGCTTCGATAGTCGCAGAGCTGGCAAAGAATGGGGTTACCAAAGCTGAGTATAAGACCGCAATGGGTGTGATACATGGCTACCTGTCTGAGGCTCAGGACAATTCTGATCTGGTTGAGAAATGCGTAGCCTCGTACTTGCATGGCTCTGACCTTGCGACCATGGCATCTAAGCTTAACTATGTCAGTTCCAGGAACTTGGACTCGGATGTCGAACTGGAGCTTTTCAATAATTATGCGAAGGCTCTCTTGGATAATCCCGAAAATCTTAACATTTCTTGGTCAGGGAGCGAGGGCGAGTGTGATGACTGGACCAGAGAAACGGCTTTCGGGCTTACCTGGAATGCTGTTTCAGCAGCGGGGAATATTCAATACCCTTGGATAGTCAGCGATGGCGACACGTTGATGATCGGGAAGAAAAGATCTAAGACGAAGCTTAAGTCTTCTAGCCCACACGCTGTTTCTGGCGGAGAAATGTGGACTTTCGAGAACGGCATGAAGGTAATATTCAAGCAGCAGCCTTCACCAAGCAAGGAATTCAGCTTCTCGATGTTGATTAATGGTGGATTCTCCACGGTTAAGGATCTTGCAATCGGGGAGGGGGCTTTCTTCTCAGACATGCTATGGCTTTACGACATTGCTGGAATGTCAGGCTATAATTTCCAGAAAGTACTGAACGCTAATAACGTGAACTTGAAATCGTCCGTGACCCTCTCGGACATGAGGCTTTATGGCTCGGCACCCTCAAACAAATTCCTGCTCGTCATTAAAGCTCTGACTTCCGTCGCTAACGACAGGGCCTTGAATACGGCTGCTTTCGAGTCCTACAAACGTTTAGAGAAGCCGCAGAGGGCAGTATTGGACAGCTTGATGTACCCTGGTTATAGATATTCATTGAAAAAAACACCCGCTGGCTTAGTTGACAAAACCCAGATGGATGCAGACGAATATTTTGGGAGGCAGTTCATAAAGGCTAATGACGGTGTGCTGGTCATTGCCGGTGATTTGTCCAAAGATAGGGTCCGGAAGATTCTAGAAAGTTATCTTGGTGCTTTCAGGATAAGCAAAGTCGTGCCTGGAAGGCCGGCTATCCAATATAAATACCGTCAGGGAGACGTGACATTCTCATCTTCAGGGGACGACAAAATGATAGACATAGGCATTGCGACAGCCCTCCCTTTCACTACGGAAAACAACATAGCCTTCTTAGCTGCCGCCTTGCAACTGCATCAGACATTGTCAGGAAAGATGGCAGAGAATGGCTTTTACGTTGAGATGACTCCGAATCTGAAACTATATCCCATGGAGTCCGTCGAGCTGATTTTCAATTGCCAGCCCGTTCCGGAATACGGGCTTCCGCTTGGCGTGGACAGCGGGTCTGAAAACCCTATGAGGGCTGTGAATGTCGCCAAGAAGGTTATCAGCGATGTATTGGCGAAACCTATCACTGATGGCGAGCTGAAAGCCTATAAAACTTTGCTTTCCAACCGGTATTCCGCTAGCATCGCCGTGCCAAGCCGTTTCATAGATGCCATACTGCTCAGATATGCTTATGGCAAAGACATTCTGACTGATTATGGGAATAGAATAAACGGTATCACTGCCGAGAGAGTGAATCAAGTGAAAAAAGCCCTTTTGGAGGGGATGAGAATTGAATATGTCGTCAAATAAAGACTTCGGAACAATCATCCAGATAGGGGACATTCTAGTTTCTGAGGATGTGGTCATTGAATATTTTGCCTGCGACTACTCTAAATGTAAAGGAATATGCTGCGTCATAGGTGATAGTGGCGCCCCTCTGGAAGAGGCGGAGCTGGACAAGATTGAGGAGAATTACGAGTCGTTCTTTCCACTGATGTCGGAAAAAGGTCGCGCTCAGGTTGCCAGGAACGGCTTTTTCATAATTGATAGGGATAACGACATAGTGACCCCCATCGTGGATGTTTCTGGCGAGTGTGCCTACACGACCTTCGATGAGGCTGGGAACTGTTTCTGCTCGATGGAAAAATGCTTCTTCAATAGAACCTGCAAATTCCGCAAGCCACAGTCCTGCTGGCTGTATCCTATACGCGTGACGAAGCTGAGCAGTGGCGGCTTGGCTCTGAACGTGCATCATTGGGGGCTCTGCAAAGACGCTTATGAGAAAGGAAAACGCGAAGGAATCCGCATTTACGAGTTCCTTCGCGAGCCTTTGATCGCAATATTCGGAGAAGAGTTCTATTCTGCCTTGTCTGCGGCAGCGATTAATCTCAATGCAGCTTCGTAGTCCGAGGCTACCACCTTCACTTCCACCGGATTTACGTAATTTAATGACGTGTAGGAAGAATTCTCCCCGAAAACTTCCGCGAGGATTCCGTTCTCCCTTAACATTCCCGCCGTGATGTGGGCGCTCATCGGGTCGCTGAACTTAGCGACAGTCTTAAATTCCTCTTCCATATATTCATGTGTTTTCGTCATCGGACCTGAATTTGTATTCCAGGCCGCTGGTGAGCCGGTTTACTTCCTTTGATATTCCTTCAAGCGTGAAACCGCCAAGCTTACGTGTCAGAGTCACCTTATCCTCACCCATCTTGACAATCCTCGCGTAAGCGCTCCTGGAACGGAAGAGCATATTCTCCCCATCCTCGATCTCCAAATCATAGCCGCGGCCGTTCATATATTCAATTACTCTCTGTCGTATCTCTGAATATTCTCCAGCTATGTCAGCATCCCTTTTGCAATAACCGAATTTCGGATAAATGGCGGAAAAGGCAGCAAATAGGACGGCAATTTCGAACACAGACTTCCAGCCGCCGCGGAACATCAGCTCCGGATTGGCAGGAATCACCTTCAGCCATGCCAGAACAACCATGATCAGCGCCAGCAGCACTGAAATAGTTATGAAATATTTAATCGCTCTAAGGAAATACCTCATAGTCGGAATCTTTTTTGACAAATATAATCATTTTCGCAATAGCACAACTTTTGCTACTTTTGTATGGTTGTTGAAATTTAAAACATAGAAACTATGGCAGACATTGATCCAATAGAAGAACGCAGACAGCGTGAAGAACAGGAAAGAAAAAATCAAGGCTTAAAGAAAACCATGTACATTATGATTGGCGTGGCTGCGGCCCTTTTCATCCTGCTCGCTTACATCTGGATTTCAAAATCGATGCTCGTGAAGGATTTGAACGTTGAGAAACAGGACCTTACTCAGCAAGTCGAGGCTTTGAAGAGCGACTACGATAATTTGCAGTCCGATTATGAAACCATCAATTCTCAGCTGGATTCTTCCCGCGAGGAAGTGAATCAGCTCGTCGAGAGAATCAAGAAGACAGACGCTACGAACAGGGCTCAGATTCGCAAATACCAGAAGGAATTGGGTACGCTGCGCAGCATAATGAAGAGCTATATCGTCCAGATTGATTCGCTGAACACATTGAACCACAAGCTTACGGCAGATGCGGCCGCTGCTCGTAAGGAAGCTGCTCAGAGTAAGGCCGAGAATGCCGAGCTGAAGGGGCAGGTCGAGGATCTCTCCGGGAAAGTGGCGACTGGTTCTGTCATCAAGGCAAGAGGCCTGAGCGTCGCTGCATACAATTCTTCCGACAAGGTCACCGACAGGAGCAGCAGAGTTACCAGGTTGCTAGCCTCTATCACTTTGGTAGAGAACGATCTGGCGCCGAAAGGCCCGGTGAGAGTTTATCTTAGGGTTAAGGATCCTCAGGGCGTGCTTCTTACGAACGATGTTCAGACTTCGTTTAACTATAATGGCGAAACTATGGTTGCTTCTGCTTCGCGTGAGGTAGATTATGAAGGCAAAGAAGTTGACCTTAGCATTTATCTGAACGGCATTCCTTCCTATAGCTCTGGCATCTACACTGTCGAGGCTTACACGTCGCAGGCCTTCCTCGGCAAGACCGAACTGCTGCTGAGGTAACGCCGTGATTTACGTCCACGTCCCTTTCTGCAGGAGCTTCTGCACCTACTGCGACTTTTATTCGGAGGTGAGAAATTCATTCGATGAATATGCAAGGGCGCTGCTCTCGGAGGTAGAGAGGCGGAAGGACGAGATTTCAAAAAATATAGCCGCATATCCTGATGCGGACACGCTTTACGTCGGCGGAGGCACACCTTCTGTGCTTCCGCTGAACGTTTTGTCTCTGATCGTTGAAAAGATCTGCTTGCTCAGGCCGGGGTTTGCGACGGGCATGCCGCTATCTGCTGCCCCATGGAAGGAATTCACGATTGAAGTAAACCCAGAGGATATCGTGGAGAAAGGCAATGAATATGTTGCCGGCTTGCTTGGGCTCGGAGTATCGAGAGTGAGCATGGGCATCCAGAGTTTTGATGACGGAATCCTGCGCTGGATGAACCGCAGGCACGATTCATCTAGGGCAGCGAGAGCGTACGAGATCCTGCGTGAATCTGATGCTGAGTGGAGGCGAGGCCATCCTGAAGCAAACCCTCTTCGAATCAGCATAGATTTAATATTCGGAATATTTCAGCTCAGCGACGAGGTCTGGAATGACACCATTTCGAAGGCCTTGTCTTTAAGCGGTTCTGGTGGCCGTCCAGACCATATTTCTGCTTACCAGCTCTCGATTGAAGATGGAAGCGCTCTGGCTGGGCTTTTGGCTTCTGGCATGTATAAAGAGGCATCGGATGATCAGTGCAGGCATCAATATGATATTCTTTGTCAGAGGCTCAGAGAGGCTGGATATATTCATTATGAAGTTTCAAACTTCGCTCTCCCGGGGTGCGAGGCTGTCCACAACAGTCATTACTGGGACCGCACGCCTTATGTCGGGCTGGGTCCGGGGGCTCACTCATTCAGCATGTTCCCAGATGGCAGTCAGGTGCGTTCGTGGAACGAGCAGAGGCTCCCTGACGGCGCTGCTTCGACATATTCATATAGCAGGGAGACGCTCACGGCCGAAGATGTCAGGGTGGAGGAATTGATGCTGGGACTTCGGACTCGGAGAGGAATTGAGGCAGAAAAATTATATTCATTGGCAGATAAATCGATAATAGACAGTCTGTTGGCCGATGGCGGCATGGAACTTGACGCTGGCAGAGTGCGCATTGCGGAAAATCATCTGTTCACTTCGGATGAAATTATTCGAATGCTCGCTTGAATTTATTATATTAGTAACACATTTTAAATCGATTAGCTATGAAAGGGGAATCATTATTCGCATTATTCGCCGGAGTGGCAGCAGGTCTTACGCTCGGGCTTCTATTTGCGCCGGAATCTGGCAAAGAGACTCGCGATAAAGTTAAGAAGGCTGCTGAAGATGGCGTAGATCAGGTAAAGAAAGCATACGGAGATGTCAAGGAACAGGCATCTGACAAGGCGTTTGAGATGAAGGCTCGTGCCAGGCTGGCTCGTAGGGATCTCAAGGATTTGAAAGAAACACTGAAGGCTCAGGCTGGGGACTTGAAAGAAGATGCTAAAGCTAGGATTTTGGAGCAGCTCGAGAAACTTGAGGCATCTCTTAGGACTGACGTTGGCGGGCTGGACAGTGTCGATGAGCAAAGCCCTGAAAATGCCTGAACATGAGCGATTTCGCTAAACAAGTCGAGGACCTGGGGCAGAGGGCTAAGGATTATGCTGACCTCCAGATTACAGATGTAAAGCTGCGCACCGTAAAGGGGCTGTCCATCGCTCTAGGAAAGCTTGTATATATTCAGGTGCTCATCCTAATTCTGGCGGTGCTTCTGATTGCGCTGGCAGTGGGAGGGCTCTTTCTGCTGGGCGACTTGGTTGGCAGCACGACTGCCGCAGCTTTCATCATCGTCGGAATATTCCTAATTGCCTTCATTGTGCTCCTCCTGCTTCGGAAAAGGCTGTTCCGGGACACGTTCGTGCCGCTTTTCGTGAAACTATTCTTTGATGGAGGAAGTGAAGATGCGGATTAAGGATATAAAGACGATGGACGAGCTGGAAGCTTGCCAGAAGAGCATAAGGCGGCAGATAGGGGATGAAGGAAGCGCGATAGCTTCTTCTTTCAGGAACATGAAGGAGGAATATTCGCCAAGGAATATAATGGCACGCAGCCTTGGGGCCGTGTCGGAGGTATTCCCTTTCCGGCGGCTGATGCTGAATTTGGTGACTTATCTCATTAAAGTCATTAAAAGATATTAAATGAATATTTTTTCTCAGCGGATAGAACTGGTCCGCTCCATGCTTCGTGCCAAGGACTGGGATGCCATTGTCATTACTGGTTCTGATCCCCATGGCAGCGAATATCAGGCCTCACGCTGGCATCAGATAGAGTGGGTCTCTGGCTACTCTGGCGAGGGAGATTTAGTGATTACCCTTGACAGTGCTGGTCTTTGGACAGATTCTCGTTATTTCATTCAGGCAGGACGGCAGTTGCCTGGAACGGGCATTGATCTGCATAAGATGTGGGTGCCGGATCAGGTGCTCATTCCGCAATGGCTCGCTGAGCAATTCGAGGGCTACGATGATGCCGTGGTGGCAGTGGACGGCTTGTCGCAGAGTGCTTCTTCGGTGCTTGACATCGTTAAGGCTTTCGGAGGCAAGGTCACGATCGTGAATGCCCCCGATTTCATGAATGCTTTCTGGAAAGACAGGCCTGCGGTGCCAGCCGCTCCGGTTTCCGTGCTGGATGTGAAATACGCTGGCTGGTCTAGGGAACAAAAGATTTCCTGGCTTCGTAAATGGCTTGGAGAGAAAGGCTTTGATGCCATCTTGCTTACAGCTCTAGACGAGATTGCATGGATGCTGAATGTGCGTGGGAGCGACATAGCCTACAATCCTGTAGTGATGTCCTATCTGCTGGTTAGCACAGACGATGTAAGATGGTTCGTTAGAAAACCTTCGCTGGATGCAGGCAGGCAGGGCACCGAAGCGGCATTTGACGAAGTCCAGGAAAGCGGAATAATCATTGATGATTATTCCGATGTCGGCCTGGCTCTGTCGGATCTGATGAACGATGACTATTTCGGAAAGTTGTACGTAGACATTTCCTCATTGAACTACGACCTTTATAATGTTCTGAAAGATAGTGGGCAGAGTAGTAAAGTCATGTCGGGGAAATCGCCCGTCGCTCTCCGCAAGGCCGTTAAGAACGAGGTAGAGATAGAGTGCATGCGGGAGGCTCATCTGGAGGACGGGCTGGCGATGGAGAGGTTCCTTTACTGGCTGGACAAGATGATGGAGAGCGGGGACACGGTTTCTGAATATGCTGCCTCGGAGAAGCTGCACGAGTTCCGCAGTGCCATTCCGGGCTTCCGCGGGGAAAGTTTCGAGACCATTTCCGCTTACGAGGCGAATGCCGCCCTCCCACATTACGTCACCCCTTCTGAGAGTTCTGCGGAGATGTTCTCGGAGGGTCTTTATCTTTGCGATTCCGGTGGACAGTACCTCTATGGCACTACTGACATCACTCGAACCGTGCCACTTGGCTCCTGCACCGCCCTGGAGCGGGAAGACTACACGCTTGTGCTAAAAGCCCACATCGACTTGGCTATGGCAGTGTTTCCTTATGGCACAGCTGGCTGTCAGATAGACGCCTTAGCGCGAGAACCGCTTTGGCAATCGCTCCGGAATTTCGGTCATGGGACTGGCCACGGAGTGGGATTCTACCTGAACGTGCATGAGGGGCCGCAGGACATCCGCCAGAATTTCAACAGCCAGCCACTGCTGCCTGGCATGATAACTTCCGATGAGCCTGGGATATACAGGGAAGGGCAATTCGGCATCCGTCACGAGAACCTTCTGCTGACGGTTGATGCCGGTACCAATGAATTCGGACATTGGCTCAGGTTCGAGCCGCTCACCCTCTGCCATTTCGACACTTCAGTAATCCTTAAGGACCTGATGGACAAGGCTGAGATCGACTGGCTAAATGAATATAACGCCGGCGTGTTCACGGTTCTCTCCTCGCACCTTCCACGCGAGATCGCTCACTGGCTTCGTGACAAGACGAAGCCGATATAAATTTCTGGTAGTAGAATCCTTGCTATTGAATGATGGCCCTACCGAGAAGGACGAATCGAATGATGCACGACCTCCATTGAGCAAGCATATCGTTCTCGTATTTCGTTACACTTGACTATTTCACGGCATACATGACGGCGCCGATTTTCTTATCATTGCACCATAAATGTATTTTGGTGCCATAGTCATCGGTAAGAAAAGAGATTATTTCCCAAGTCTGGTCTGGTACTTCAGTGACCTTGCCGCCGGTGCAGTAGGTCAGGTCTCCGGTGAATGTCAGGCCCTCGACAAGCTCAAAACCAGAACCTTCTCCAGCGCGAAGCATGAAATATTCGCTCATGTCGTCGTTGCCGACCCTGAACATTCCCCGCTTCCGATTGAAGCTGAGCTGGCAACGGGCAGCATCGTAGGACATTATCAAGTTGCCGTCCGACATCAGGCAGATGTCCGTCTGGTTTTTGAAGGCCTTTGGCGCCCCGCTGCCATCCTTCGTGCACCCCGCCGCGACGATGGCAAGGATGAATATCAATATATTGAATATTGTTTTTTTCATTTTACGGTCACTGTTTTAATTATTTTCTCAGTCGTGCCATCTTCGTAAGTTACGGCTGCCTTCAAGATGCCGCTCTCTGTCAAAGTCCAGTAGCAATCGTCTTCGAGGCTTATCGCCGTGCCATTCAAGGTCCATTTTACCGTGCCCTTTTCCTGCAGGTTCGCCACCCTTAGAGGTAGCCTTGATCCAGAGCTATAAGAGCCATCGGAATTCCTGCCGGAAACAGGCAAGATGATGTAAGGCTGGGTACCTGGCATCACATCCTTAGTCGACAAGACGCCGCTATATTCTTTGCTTTTGTTGCCAGAAGAATCGGTGAAATATATATTCAATGAATATTCCGTAGCATGGCTCAGGTAATCCGCAAGATAAGCGTACTTGCCTTTTTCGTATGGCTTTACTTCCACCGCCTCGCTTGTGGAATCTTTTTTCGCTACGACGATGTAAGCCGAGCCGTCATAGGTCGTGTCGCTGCAGCTCCAGTTGATTATGACAGCGTCCTGATAAATGTCTGTGGCATTCACTACTGGTTCCATGTCAAGTTCGCTGCCACTCTCTATCAAAGTCAGGCTTGCCGTCTCACCATTCAAAGCAATGTTGCCAATCTTGTATTTTGGCTCTTTTCCATTCCACATTGAATATTTCGAATTCGAGTCTTTATTGAGGAAAGTTGTCGTGCCAACAGGGAAATACGGTAGGGCATCGGTAGAGTTTCTGTAGGTGATCATATCTGCGCAAGGGTGTGCAGGGTTTGCGTTCACTACATTCGCGGTCCAACGTTGTGCGGCAGTAAGATTCCCTTCAGCATCGTTCTCGGACATATCCACATGATAGGCTCCGATGCCATGATTCATTTCTTTCAGATATGCGTTCCAGCCATCTGCAGTCCTATATTCAATCAGGAATACTTCATTCGGCGTGTCAGTTTCCATAATCAGGTACGGATGTCCGCTGCCGTTGACGGGCTGCAATGTGATTCCACCTTCGGTTGAAACTGTAGTGGAACTTCCTAGGCCAAGTACATAATAATCCATCGCATCATAACCTATCGGGCAGTCGCCATCGTAGCAGTAGCATCCTGTGGCCATCACGGAGGTCGCCATCCACGCAGGCTCGTAGTCTCCTCCACTTTCACTATCATCTGTGTCATAGATGTCCATCAGACCCAGATTATGGCTGAGCTCGTGACAGAATACTCCAATGTCCGAAATTTTTGATTCTGTCCCACGGCATTCGCAGCAGATATTGTAACCAGTTATTTTTACCCCATCCAGGGTTAAATCCGCTCCTTCATATTCCAGATTCCATTGGTGGGACCAGATGCAGTCTTCTCCACCGCCTGACTCTTCTCCATTGCCGGCCATGATCAAGCTCACCGCATCTACTTTTCCATCCCCGTCAGCATCGTATTGCGAGAAATCTACGCCTGCCTGGTCAGCCAGTTCGCATGCCTCCATCAATGCTTTGTACGCATTCGCATCGTCATTGCCCCCATAATATGCACGTTTCTTAGAGAGTCTTACGATGGTAGGCGCTACGTCAAATTGAAAATCGTAGAATTCACCTAGCTGGTCATTGAAATAGTCGCTGACGCTGCCGTAATTGTTATAGCCTTCCTGAGTGAACAGGTTAACGAATTGTTGCCTTGTATGGGAGTATGCCACGTCGGCATATTCACCGAGGATGACAAGCACTTTCATTTGCTTCTTCGTGTCCTCCTGTGGATTGATGCTCTGCATCTCTAGCGTCTTCTGCTGGAGAGCCATCTGCCGAATCTGCTGCTTCTTAAGAGCCATCTGGCGAATGATTTGTCGAGGAATATATTGGCTGGCATTCAGGATGGTAGATGGCGCTTTCTTGTCACCGACAGCATAACCGGAATTGCTCAACGTTCCATCTGGCTCGTACAAGGCGTAGCAGATAGTGCCGTCAATGCTCCTCGTGACAGCATGGCCGCTTATGTCGGTCATGTAATGCCCGAATTCATCGCCGTGAATTCTTATCTGGATCTTCGTCCCATCAGGCTGAGTCACCGTTATAGGCCACGGGTATGCCGGCCTCGCATCGACTCCCTGCCACAGTGGCAGCAGGAGCATCATTGCCAGGATTAATTTCGCTGCCGCAGATCGGCCTTCCGCAACGATGAAGCAGCCTATCATATTTCTAGTGTCAGTCATTTCTTTCTAATAAATAGAATGAATATATTTTTGTAAAATTATCCCAAATTTGGCTATTTTTCAAATATTTCAGGTAACGCATAAATCTAGGATCAGGGAAAAACAAAAAAGTTGCGTACCTTGTTGATATGCAACTTTTTCTCTGCAGAATAGCTAGCCGCTGACACTAGGCCCTGTGGAAATCTTCAGGATGAGCTATTTATTCAGAGCATCTGCTGACTTGATGTGTTTCTGCAGTTCTTCATCGGAGATGTCGTAGTTGCGCATCTCGCCCGAGAAGTACTGGTCATAGGCGCTCATGTCTACCATCCCATGGCCGGAGAGGTTGAACAAAATCGTCTTTTCCTCGCCGGTTTCTTTGCATTTCAGGGCTTCTTTGATGGTTGCGGCGATGGCATGGCAGGATTCCGGTGCAGGGATGATGCCTTCTGTCCTTGCGAACATCACTCCAGCCTTGAATGAGTCCAGCTGTTCGATGTCAACGGCTTCCATGTATCCGTCTTTCATAAGCTGGGACATGATGACACCTGCGCCATGATAGCGAAGGCCGCCGGCGTGAATGGAGGCTGGTTTGAAATCGTGGCCTAGGGTGTACATAGGCAGCAGCGGAGTGAGTCCGGCCTCATCGCCGAAGTCATATTCAAATTTCCCTCTTGTCAGCTTAGGGCATGATGCTGGTTCAGCAGCGATGAAACGAGTCTTCTTCCCTTCCTGAATATTATGCCTCATGAATGGGTAGGTTATGCCGCTGAAATTCGAGCCTCCGCCGAAGCAGGCTATCACTATGTCTGGATATTCCCCGGCAAGCTCCATCTGCTTTTCCGCCTCCAGACCGATGACCGTCTGGTGCAGGCACACATGGTTCAGCACGGAGCCTAAGGTGTATTTGCAGTTCGGTGTCGATACAGCCAGCTCTATGGCTTCGGAGATAGCGCAGCCCAGCGAGCCTTGGTCATTGGGATTAGCCGTGATTATGTCCTTTCCGGCCCTGGTCGACATCGATGGCGAAGGAGTTATCGTGGCTCCAAAGGTCTCCATGATGGAACGCCTGTAGGGCTTCTGTTCGTAGCTGACCTTAACCATGTACACGGCGCACTCCAGGCCGAATTTCTTGGCGGCATACGAAAGAGCTCCTCCCCATTGGCCTGCGCCAGTTTCCGTCGTGATGTTGGTGATTCCTTGCTGCTTGGCATAATAAGCCTGCGCAAGGGCGGAGTTCAGTTTATGAGAGCCCGCAGGAGACACGCTTTCATTCTTGAAATATATATGCGCCGGAGTGCCTAGGGCGGCCTCTAAATCATAAGCTCTGACCAGAGGAGTGCATCTGTAGACGGCATATTGCTCCCTGACAGGCTCCGGAATAGGAATCCACTCGTCTTTCTGATTCAATTCCTGGTTTGCGCATTCTTCGCAGAAAATAGGGTAGAGGTCCTGTGGCTTCAGCGCTTCGTGGGTTACAGGATTTAAGATTGGCAGTGGTTTGTTGGGCATTACTGTCTGCATATTGAACCATGCAGTGGGGATTGCGCTCTCTGGGAGCAAGAATTTCTTCTGTTTCATTCGTTTACTAGTTAATTATGGTTTAAATATACGAAAAAAGGCCGGCTCTGTGGCCGACCTGATAATTTTCTTCAAGGATTACTCGATTACATTAGTGCTTGTGCCTGGAAAAATCCATTAAGCGCCACTATTATGAAAGCGAGAACAATCAGCGTTGCGACCACTATGCCGATTACCTTCAGCCTCTTGAACCAGACTCCGTTATCCCATCCAACGGTGTGGAACATGCTCCAGAATCCATGTGTCAGGTGGAACCAGATAGCCACGAACCAGATGATGTAGAGTAGGAGAATCCACCATCGTCCGAAATAAGTCATTAGAAGGAGGTAAGGGTCAATGCGTTCAGCTCCCATGAAATCCTGGAGCTGCATGTTTGCCCAGAAGTGGGTGAGATGGATGAAGAGGATGCCCAGGACTATGATTCCCAGCACGAACATGTTCTGGGATGCCCAGGAATCGGCGGCTCCTTTGCGGCCAGCTTCATAACGTTTGAGACCTCCGCGGGCTTGCACGTTCTTCCAAGAAATCCATATTCCATAGATTATGTGAACGATGAAGCCTAACGCAAGGACTGGAACCATAATGGTTACGATTGGGAGCGACATGAAATCGCATCCCAATGCGAACAGGCCGTCGGGATCTCCGAATTTGCCTGTGAAGCTGTCAATCACGGAAAAGAAGTTGATGGTGACATGCAATCCGAGGAAGAGGATTAGAAATGCTCCGCTCACTGCTTGGATGAACTTTCTTCCGATAGAATAATGAAATGCGTTAGCCATTACAGTAATAATTTGTAGTAGCGGGAGTGGGGCATGATCCCACGACCTCCGGATTATGAATCCGACGCTCTAACCAGCTGAGCTACCCCGCCAGGATACCTTTTTTGGGGAAAATCTAAACGATTTTCATCAAAAAGGCACGGGCGGTTGCCCGGCAAACGCCCGTGCCTGAAGTTGAGATAGAAGGATTCGAACCCTCACTGACAGAGCCAGAATCTGTAGTGCTACCATTACACCATATCTCAATGAGACGACCGCAGTTGACCTGCAATCGGTTTGCAAAAATATAGATTAATCCTGAAATGTCAAAATTTGTTTAAGAATTCTTCATTTATATTTCATTGCCATGCACTCGGTCTCTATCAGCCAGCCTGGGCGGCAGACGTGAGCAAGGACGATGAGGTGAGGGAAATCTGGATATTCAACGTCGAAGAAATTTTTCAAGATTTGGTAATCGGCGGGATCGCGTAAATATACCACAGCCTCCTGAACATCGCCTAGGCAGCATCCTCCTTCTTTCAGCAGGGCCTCGATATTGCCCATCATTCGTTTCGTCTGGCCCAGAACGTCTTTCTCAAATACTATTCTGCCTTTGTTGTCTATGCTTGCTGTGCCAGAGATGAAGACCTTGCGGCATGAAGACATGTCAATAAAAGTTCCTCGCTCGAAACTTACGCCATATTCGCTTGTCCGGTTCAATCTGTCGAGAGCGTAGAGATAATGGATTCTCGACGAATCGACTCCTGATACAGTTAAGGCTTCCATGGTTACCAGTGCATGCGGATTGGCAATTCTGCCGCCAATGCCTGTGCTTGCGATGAAATGCGTGTCAGAGGTCAGCCCTTGTTCAGAAAAAATCTTGTTCCTTGCCACGACCATTCCGTGATAGTTATTGTCAATGTCATTTACGAAGAACCATGTGCGCAGGCAATTCTGAGCCAGTGTCATATTCTTGTCTTCCAGTCGTCGAATATATCTGCGCATTATCTTGTCAGTCTGTTTTTCTGGTGTTCCTTCGGGGTCGGTCATGCATGTGGACCAGTAGAAACAACCATAACCAGATGTGACTTGAAAAAAACCGTCTTCAAGCTTCTTTGTCTGAGCATTTGTTATATAGATAGCCCATAACGCTATTTTCGTTCCATTCGCAGGCGCCTGCTGAATCATGGAGACAGGGTATTCATGTCCTATGACGGCATCCTGCACTGCCTCGGCCTGATTGGCTATGTCACTCAGGTAGAACCTCTGGAAAACTGGCTTTACGTCTTCTGTCTCCGCTACTTGTCTCCAGGCATCAAGAATTGCGGAAAGCTGGCGCTGGAAATCCAGTAAAGGGTCATTGATGCTTATGAGAATGTGAATTTCTTTATCGTTGCTGGAATTTGAACATGCCTTCTGCTGCATGTCCACGACACCAAGAGTGAATTTCTTCATCATTACTTTTTTGTTTTAATATAACGAATTTATTTTTCTTATGCGTAAGAGTGCATTCCTCCTAGTAGATAGTTCACCCCGAAATAGGTCATGACTATGCTCATGAAAGCCAGAATCATGAATATGTGAAAGCGTTTCGCATTGCCAGTGAGCGGAGTGTCATGAATCGCTACGGCGTAAATCATGAATGTTATCAGCGCCCAGGTCTCTTTCGGGTCCCAGCTCCAGTATGTACCCCAGCTGATGTTCGCCCAGATGGCCCCGATGAAAATCCCAAGGCCCAGGCATGCTATCGCAGGGTAGAGAAACAGCCTGGAAAGGTCAGCAAGACTGTCGCAGGCTTTCGTCTCGCCTGCCAAGCAGATGCCAGCGATGCCGCTTATGAATGTTATCGAGAGCATCGCATAAGCCATCATCACCAGGCTTACGTGCAGGCTGAGGATAGGGGAATTAAGCACCGGCATCCTTGGCGTAATCGCCGGATTCATCAGGTTGATGTGGCTTACCAGCAGAAAGAATCCGCTGACCATCAGAGCGAAGGCAGGAATCACCACTGATTTTGGATTCCTGGTCAGGACTATCATCAGTAGCGCGAAGAACATTACGAGCCATGCAAGCAACAGCATGGTTTCGTAACCGTTGCCCATCGGAATATTCCCGCTAATTATCCACCTTAGCGCCATGTGGAAGCCCAGCAAAAGGAAGCTTGCAGCAAGTAGGCAGTATGAAAATATGCGTTCCACCTTGGATGGCAGGCTGCGTCTTAATGTGATGTTGATGATGAGACTGAAAAGCAGGAGGAAGCCGACAGTCAGGTTTAGCATGAACAGTATCGTAGGGACAGGCACGGCATTGTACAGCCTTTCTGCCGCTATTTTGCGTTCCGATGGCCTTCCTTCGATGTTTTCCTGCAAAGCTCGGATTTTTCCTATCGCGCTTTTAGCCCCTTTCATGTCTCCGGAGCGCATGCAGAAATACAGATATGCGAGAGCGTTCTTAACGGAATCCCTGTCTCCTGCGAACGGAGGTCCTTCTTGAATGAGGGTTGAAATCAGCACTAATTTATCATCGGCATCAGCGGCGGCTTTATGAAGCTTGTCATTATTGCCTTCGGCATATTCTTGAACATATTTATTTAATATGTAGTGCCCATTCTGGAAGAAGTCCTTCATTGAACTAAGCTTTCGAAGCCCCACCGCATCTCTAAGTGCTTTGGACTTTACTTTGATAAGATCCTTACCTTCCCAGCTGTCGGCGTGGAAAAATATTCCTTCCGTCACTTGCGAGGGCGTAAGTGCGTAGTAGTCAGATTTCCCACTTACCTTCCTGAGAAAATCTAGAGAATAGGCGTCGAACTCGCAGAGCCTGCCATTATAATTTACTAGCAGCCTCCCGATTTCAAAAGCAATGTCTTCAGGAATCGTTTTTTCGTCTGGTAGCTGCGCTGCCGCTGCCGAAAATCCAGATGTTAGGAAAATTGTGGCTCCCACAAGAGCTGAAGCCATGAATTTCCGTATAATTCTGCGGTAGCGGCCTTTAGGGCTGAGCAGGACCCAGAGCATGGCAATGAAGAATATGAGGTATCCTGAATATGTCACCGGCACTCCGATGGGGTCTACCGTGATCCGAAAATAGCTGCCTTTCAAGTCCTCGTCAAAAGAGGCCTGATAGAGCCGCCATCCTTTATATTTGAGAATATGGTTCATTGAAACTTCATAAGGCCGTCCCATGAGCTCGACCGATGAGACATAATCCTTTGCGGTTTCTGTTCCTGGATTATGCTTAACCTCGAAATCGATAAGCTTTAACTCAAATGGCAGAGATGCTGTTCTTTCGGAACCTTTCGCCATTGTGGTGTATGTAGCCGAGGTCTCACCTTCGCGCAAATGAACCATTCCGTCTTGCGAGGTTAGATGAGTGATGAGGGCTCCTGCCAGAATGACTACCATCGAGGAATGCGTCAGGATAACGGAAACCTTGTCGGCGGAATATCTCAATCTCTTGATTATGAATATCGTGCTTGCGAGGGCGAGAACAGCCCATAGGCAGATGAACCACCATGAGCTGTAAAAATGTTCAGATGCGAATTCCGTTCCTCTGAATTTTTCGGCCACGGTCGCGAGACCCATTGTCAGGATCAACGCCGCATAGACCAAGCCAAGTATTTTCTCAATCCTTTTCAAAATTAGATTGATCTTAGGAACTTGACCACCGCGTCACGATCCTCTTTCGGCAGATTGTAGAATTGCACGGCAGAGTCGTAGGCATCGGATTCCTTGCTGTAGGCATGCCACATTATTGCTTCGACCTCGTTACGGGCGCGGCAGTCGTGCAGGCGGTCTTCAGCGCCCGTGTTCGAGAAGCTAAGGCCTCTGCCCCAAAGCGGAGTAGTGCGGCACCAAGAGCCGTGGATGTCGTTCTTCATGTGCAGCCTGTGCTGGATGAAGTCTGAATATGGATGAATAGTCTGGTTGGCATAACGAGGAAGCTGCCTGCCTCCTATGCTCTCGGGAGCCCAGTAATTGTCCGGTCCGGTATGCCATGTAGGCTTATGGCAGGCTGCGCAGCCCATCGCCAGGAATAATCCTTTGCCTCTCTGGACGTCTTTGTCCTGAAGGTTGCGTGCCCTAGGAATCGCCAAGCCCCTGTGCCATACTAGAAAATTGTAATATGTGTCATCATCCATCTCTGGAGAGAAATTGTGGTATTCGTTGTCGAACTGGTCTGTGCCTGGGCTGAGGAGGGTTCTAACTGCGGCGGCTATCCCTTCGTCCGTGCCATCGGCGTAATAAGGACTCTCCGGATTGGCTTTGATCGCAGCGATGACCTCTTTATTTTCGCTCATCGCTTTTGCCCACGCATTCGTCGTGTAGAGGAAATGGCGGTCGCTCCTGCTTACGTTGGTTATGTTCCAGATAGCGTTCGCTCCTGGCCCGTCCTGAAGGGTGGCTCTGGTAAGAGCGTAGGTGTAGCGTTTGAGAAGCTTGTCGCTGGCAGTAGTAGAAGTGCCGTCCGCATAGCGCCCAGGCGTCGTAAGGCTGTACCATGCGGTAGCCGCCATGTCGCCTGCCTCTTTGTCCCAGAAGCGTGGGTTCAGCTCGACGAACTGGGCCTCTTTCCTGTACTGAGCTATTATGGAATCTTGCGGGATGGCATCTATGACTCCTGTCCCGATGATTCCTATCGTAGACTCCAGGCGGACTTCTATGTCAGATGGCTGCGGGTCAGTGTTGAATGCATCCGTAGGAATGGAAACGGTAGGGTAGATAAGTCCGTAAGTCTCGCCGTCCTTGAACTGCATCGGAAGCCCGCTTTCCATAGCTGAAACCGGAGTCCACGTGATAGTTATTTGTTCACCATCCAAAGGAGTTTTGAAAGGATATGATGCATTGGTCTGTGGCATTCCTGTCACCTCGCTGATATAAGGTCCGTCATTGCTGCTAGGTTCTGCCGGGTGATAAATTGCCAAAAGGCACCCGTTCCCGAATTTAGATGGATAGCTGCTCTGGCGTTTCCCATGCCCATACCCGGGGTGGCAGTCAAGGCAGCTGGATCTCAGGTATGCTGGTCCAAGGCCATTGAAAGGCTTAGTGTCCACTGTGAAATTTCTCTCGAACGAAGCTTCTCCATTCTGGAATGCAGTGAAAAGTCCTTGGTTCGTGACGGCGGGAGTCTCATCCTCATAGCATCCAGATTGCACATTATCCGTAGTCCCTAGCGCACCTCCAGGATACCATTCGTCAGCAGAGAAATTCCCGACTGCTTTACCAATATACTCATGCTCCTTTATCGTCGTTCCTGTGTTCACGAAATCTTTATCTTTGCAGGAGGCGACGCAGATGGCAGCCAATGCAGCCAACAGTATATTAATATGTTTTCTCATTTTGTCTTTCCATAAATTGCCGGCCAATGATTGCGCATCAGCCGGCTTCCTGATTCAAATCAATCTATGCTATAGAGTGCCAAGCCATTGGTCAAGCTTTGACAATTCGGTGTTCAAGTTGTTGATCGCAGCCTGCGCAATGCCAACCTCACTTGCCCTCGTATTGTTCACGAATCCACCCGGTAAGGCTTGGCAGGCTTTAAGTGCCTTGATGGATGCATCGTAAGCATCGTTGATGGATTTTGCCATTGCCGGATTATTTTCCTGGACGAATTGGAGAAGTGAGCTGCTAGTGTTTCTTTTCTCTTCTCTTCCGCCGTTGAGGCTGTCCCAGATGCTCTCGATGTTACCCTGGAAGTCGTAGAACGACCTCTGTGAATATGGTGACTCGATGTAATTTGGATCTTCTCCTGAATATGGATTGCCTATCTTCGTGTTGGCGACTTCGTTGCATATATTCATGCACCCTGCATTGACGATGTCTCTCATTGCTGCAATCCAAGTGGCATACGTGGAGCCTGATTTAGTGGCTGAAAGAAAATTCTGGCCGTATGTGTAGCCGTTGCCTTGAATCCTTGAAGGTATTTCAAGGTCTTCGACTCTTTTAAGATGAGCGGCAGGGGCATTCTCGTTCCAGCTCACTTCCATCTGCCAGCAGCGGTCGCGCAGGTCGCCGGCTACCGCGGTTGCGTAGATGATCTCTTCCAGCCCGGTTACGCCAGTATTCTTGAATGTGGCATGCCCTTCATTGCCATTGAAGGCTGATGCCTCGCGGTTCTTTCCATCCCGGAATATCACGAATTCTATTCCGTGAAAGCCTAAAAGTTCCTGACCCAGTTTCCCTGCGGCATAGGCGATTGCGTCGTCCTCGTTTTCGGCGTCTAGGTTGGCCATCTGAGTCTTGTTGCTGAGCGCATCGGCTAAGCCTTGCAGGTCTAACGGCCAGGTATCGATGTGTGGATCGATTCCGAAGTCAGTGGCCGCGCCGAAAAGGAACGCCTCAGACTCCTCGTAGTATCCTCTTGCCAGGAGGAATTCGGCGCAGATGTCGTCTATTTCGCTCTGGGAGGCAGACGCTCCTCCTTTCATCTTGGTCTTCAAGGCGAGCAGGTCTTCGTAAAGTTTCTGTGTCTCGGTGGCTAGCAGGCTGTAGGTAAGGTTGACCGTGCTGCCTACATATTGTTTTGCGATGGCCTCGAAATCTGCATCGTATTTTCCATTGTCGTCCTTGTTATCTTTGCCATTGTTACAAGACGATATTGCCAGCGGCAAAGTCAATGTCACTAGCATTGAGAGAATAAATTTAGTAGCTATTTTCATATTCATTGATGATTTTAATATTCATTATCTGAAGAATCCCTCGTAGGCTATCCCTATGTTTATCGATGGCTCATTGTTGTAGGTCTTGTGGAAGAACCTTTCGCTGAACTCGGCCTTTATCGCTATCTGCCTTATCGGGTGATAGTTTATTCCTCCGGCAACTCTGATTTTCCCAGTATACGGGTACCTCTGCTGGTCTTTGGCGGGAATATAGGAATTGTAATATTCGTAACGCGCGAAGACAAAAAATTTCTGCCCGTCCAAGCATTTGCTGTTGAAAATAGAGAATATATCGTAACCGCCTTCGGCTCCTACCGCTACGGCGTTTCTCCCTACTGGATTTTTCTTGTAAGGGGAGTTGTTCGCAGCTAGGTTCCTTTTTATGTAGCTAATGGTCGAGGCATCGCTGAGGTAGCCGTAATCGGCATTGCCTCTTATGATCCAGTTGTGGTCGTCGTAGGTGAAATCTATGCTGCCGATGGCAACGTTGCCCTTGACGTTGTCGTATTTCTTGCCATCTCCTTCAAGGTCATGAGGATAGGAGTTGTGCATGGAGCGTCCGAAATATCCGCTCATTCCTATTCTGAGCCCTTTGACTGAATAGTTATCAACCCTTGCCGCGAGACCGTATTTGTTGGCGATCTTGAATTCGTAAGGGGAGCCGGCTCCATTATGTATCCAGCCTTCCCTGTCGAACATGAACCCATCTAGGCCGGCCAACAGCTGCAATTCGTATCTCCAGTCCTTTACTCTTCCCCAGAGGCTGATTCCAGTGTCATGCCATGTGCAAGGGAGAATCGTGTATTCGCCTTCTGGCCTGTATACCGTGAAATAGTTAAGCGGTTCGTGGTGAGCATTTGTGAGTCCTACCGGCACGACTATGTGCCCGGCTCTTATGCTCAGCCATGATGCGAAAGTCTTCTGGATCCATAACTGCTCCAGCTCAACTTCTCCGCCTTTCTCGTTCTCAAGCTCCCATTCTCCTCCTTCGTCGAACTCCTTCTCTGTGGCAGAACCAGTTCCAGTATGCTCGAATTCTATTTCGGAACTCAGCGTCCAGCCTTTGCCAAAGTCGTAGCTTATGTAAAAAACGGCGTGTGGGATGTCGAACCTGCCGTGGCTAGGCTCGTTCTTGTAACTTGCGGGACTTGAGTATCTGTAGACATTATCGCTGTAGAAGTTTCTTGAATATACCGCCTCGCCGTACCCACCGAGAGTGAGTCTTCTGCCGCCGATATGTTCGTAGACGCTGTCGGAAGCACTTGCCGCAATGTTCTGGGCCAAAGCAGCCTGACCTAGAAATGCCGAACAAAATAATAAGAGAACAATCTTTTTCATTTCGTCGCAAAGTTATCCCTGAAAGGACTGGTCGTCAATCCCCAGAAATTATGATTTAGAAGCTGTTTTGAAATGTTTGCCGCAGTTATTTATAAGGATTTTTCAAAACGGCTTCTAATGCCTACAGCCTATTTTTTTGATTTCGTTAATTAGTTTGCGTGGATAGCCGTAGATGAGGGCGAGGAAGCAGAGGACGATGTTGAGGATGGTTATGCGCAGGAAGTCCCAGAATGGGCGGAAGTGGGTGATGCGCTGGGAATGGGGTGGGTAGTAGACTTGAATGGGAATTTCCTGGATGTCAACACCTTTCCAGCATTGGGATACCAGCAGTTCCAGTTCGGCTTCATAACGGCTCGTGAGCAAAGCCATGGAGCCAAGCTTGCGTAGCTGGTAGAGGCGGAAGCCGCATTGGGTGTCGGAGAGCCTCTTCCCGGTCTGGACTTTGAACCAAAAATTCGAGAACCTGTTTGCGAAGGCGTTCCCACCTGGCATGTTTTCGTGCCGTAAATTTCTGCATCCTACGAGCATGGAATCTGGGTGCATGTCAAGAGCGGCGGTGAATGAAGGGATGTCTTCTGGATAGTGTTGCCCGTCGGAGTCCAGAGTGATTGCTCGCTCGAAGCCAAGCGATGCGGCAGCGCAGAACCCCGTCTTCAGCGCATGCCCCTTGCCTCGATTCTGGTCATGCCTGACGACCTTGGCGGGAAGACCTTGCAAAGCTGAAGCAGAGCCGTCTGTGCTGCCGTCGTCCACCACGATGACGTCGCAGCAGAAGTTCAATGCCCTTTCAGCGACACCGCGCACCGTCCCCGCATTGTCGTAGCAAGGAATGATTACGCAGCATTTGAGCCGCTTCAAGATGTTCATGGAGTCGGTGGGCGACATGTATGTTGAATCAGACGATGGCATATTCAAGAAACATTTTGCTTCGGATGTCGTCATTGACGGAAATTTCCAATGTGGCGGTGGCTGTGCTATCGGAGGCTTTAATATTTGTAAATGAATATATTACCTCGTCATTCGGGTAGATGGGCGCAATGAATTTCAGGTTCGAAATTCCTCGCAGCGATAGAGAGCCAAGTTTTTTTTCGAGCAGTTCGGTCGCCACCCTCACTTGGATGGCGCCAGGGGTGATGGGGTATTCCGGAAAATGGGCTTTGAATATGTCATTGTCAGGCAGAAGCCGGATTAGGAAGCTTAGATCCTGAATCAAGTTCAGGATGAAGCGTGGATGCTGGACTTCTCTCAGCATCTGATAGAAACATCCTTCAAGCTTCATTGTGGCACAGAGAAACATTCTGGATTTATCCCTTTGTTATACTGGGCGTTGCAGATGTGGATCACCGTCTGGCCGTTATTCTCGATGAGATCCACCTGAATGACTTTCAAGTCCTTGTCGAAATGCATTCTGACCGACTTGTACATCTGTCGGAGATCTCGCTTCTGAGGCACCAATTCAGCGACATACTTGCCCTCGTCAGAGAACATCTTAACCTTGAAATCATCCGTGCCCGAAAGCGCCTCTCCGGTGAGACTGCCTCGGATCATGCCAGCGATGCGCTTGTAGATTCTGTTCGACGAAGCATCAATCTTCCGAATGCCATCGCCCGACTTTAGGACAGTGTTGGCACCGTCTGAAACGAAGAGAAATGCGGCCGGAGACGTATATTCCCAGCGCAGCCTGCCTTCCTGATAGTACATCTTGCCCTTAGAAATCAGAGTCTCGCTCAGCATGGAATTGCTCCGCTCCTGAGTGAAATCGGCCTGGAGGCTCTTTATCTCGGCGCAAGCTGAGATGATTTCCTGGGTAGCCTTCTGCGTATCGTCAGGGCTCATCGGAGTGAGGTCCGCCGCCAGGCATGTCACCCCGGCGAAGAGAGCGGCGAGAGCCAGCAATATATTCTTTAACATATTCATTATCTTGCAATTAAAACGCAGCCGCTGATTATTAGGAAAACCCCTATCCAGCGAGTGAAGGGGATATTTTCGTGAAATATGAATATTGCAGCGAGCATGCCGAAGACATAGCTCAGGCTTATCATAGGGTATGCCATGCTAAAAGGGAATTTCTTAAGAATATACATCCACAGCACCGTGCCACCGACATAGCAAAGACCACAGCCGAGGAACCACCAGTTGACGAGAAGATGACCGAAGAACCTCCAGGTCCACTCGAACTTCCCCATCTGCTCAAGGGCAAACTTCAGCAACACCTGGCCGCCAGAGAGCAGCAGGCTCTGCGCGACCGCCAGTCCAATTAGTTCCCACATGACTTCTTAAGATGCACCAACCCGATGTCGGCTCCTAAATCATTAACAATCAATATATCTGAACATTTCCCATTCGCTATCAGTTCCGCTCCCGCGACGCAGGCGAGGCCAGAGACGGAAAAGTTCTTCCCGAACAAATTCAGATAATCCGGGCTTCTCATAACATATTCTGCGCCATAGCCGTCCACGATTCCGTCCAGCCCCCTTGTTTTCCCATCAGCGCCCTTCGCCGTGGCGCGGAAAATCCGCATGTCGGCAATCTCGCAGAGGGCATTTTCCGGGGAAGAGGAGAGCATCAGCGCAGCCGAGCCCTCAGAAGCGATGTCCTTCGGGCTCAGCCAGCCAGACTTCAGCAGAAATTCGTAGGCCACTTCCGTGATCTCGTCGTGCGAGCCCACCAGAGCGGTGTCGATTTCGCCAGACTGCAACTGCAGGAAAGCATCCAGCAAGGCACTCTCGAATGAGATTTCATCCTGTGAATATGTGCAATTGTAGCCAGTGCAATGAATATTTATTGCCACCAGCGAACCGATAGTGTTATGGGTGGACTGCATGAACTGCGTCGGAGGCAGCATTTCTTCACCGTCCTTGCATATTTTCTCCAGGAATATCTCGGTATTCTCCACGCAGCCAAGCCCCGTTCCTGTCATGATTGCATCAGGGTTCCCTATTCCGGAATCCCTCATTGCCTGCAATGACGTGGCTAAGGCTCTTTTCATGAGGCTGCCCATGCGCCTGGACTGAATAGGAGTGAAGTACGGGCTCCAGTCTGGGTCTATGCAATGATGCGAGCCTTGGGAATATTCCAGCGGTTCCCTCATCCAGTCGTCGCAGAGCGGTTTCTGGATGGAAATCTGGCTGGCTGCCCGTATGTAGGCTTTCTGTCTCATATCTTTGAAAACAATAGGCTCGTATCGTTGCCGCCGAAGGCGAATGAATTGCAAAGGACATGCTCTAGCTGCGCCTTGCGAGCGGAGGAGGCACAACCGGAACCCTGATTTGTGGGTGTATCCACGTAAGGGATTATTCCTCCCTCGAACGGGGTCTTCCATCCGAGATTGACGGGGATGAAGCCGTTCAACATAGCCAGAAGGCATATCACCGATTCTATTCCGCCCGATGCGCTCGTGGTGTGCCCTGTGAAAGACTTCGTGGAAGAAACCGGAGGCATGCCCTCCCCGAACGTTCGCTTCAGCGCACGGCTCTCGCTCTCATCATTATTCACCGTTCCAGTGCCGTGAGCGTTCACGTAATCGATGTCCCGAGGCTCCAGCCCTGCCATGGCAATCGCTTCATTCATAGCCTTGTAAGCTCCGTCGCCATCCGGTGATGACGCCGTCTGGTGGAAGGCATCGCAGGCATTGCCGTAGCCATCTAGGAAAGCGAGCGGTTCCGCCCCTCTGGCTTGGGCATGAGCCTGGCTTTCCAGAACCAGGAATCCGGCTCCCTCGCCGAGATTGAGGCCTGCCCTGCTGGCATCGAACGGCCTGCAAGGCTCTGAATCAAGAATCATCAGCGAATTGAAGCCGTTCAAGTGGTATTTCGTGAGGCATTCCGCCCCGCCAGCAACCACGACATCCGCCCTGCCGGAACGGATGAGCCTTGCTGCCAGAATCAGCGAATTGGCTGCCGAGGAACAAGCCGTGGAAGTGGTTGTCAGTGAATAGAATATACCAAAATAGCTGGCTATGTCGCTCGTGGAACTCCCGCATGTGTGGGTACGCGTCAGGTCGCCGTATCCGTTAGTCCCTGAAACTTCTAGGAAGTGCTCTTCGGTTATGTCCATCCCTCCCACTGTCGTCCCAGACACCAAGGCGATTTTCTGTTCTTTTGAGGATGCCTGGCTCAGTGCTTCGCGGATGGCATAAATGCCAAGCAAGGAAGTGCGGGCGATTTGTTTGTCGGAGGGGATGCGGAGGGTAGATTTGAGTTCGTCATCGGACATGCTTACCTCTCCGCAAGGAAGATCATGCGACGTGCGCAAATGGCGCAGAGGACCGATGCCGCTACGGCATGCAAGCAGCGAGCGTAAAGTCTCCTCTTTGCCAGCGCCTATCGCAGAAATGATTCCTGCACCGGTTATCGCAATCCTGTCACCCATCGTTCTATTTTGTCCTGTGCGCAGCCACATAGTCGGCGATGCACTTCACCGACTTGAATATCTCCTTTCCTTCTGCAGGACCTTTCAGCTTTATGCCGTAATTTTTCTCGAGCAAGAGCATGAGCTCCAGAGCATCGATGGAATCCAGCCCCAGCCCTTCCTTGAAAAGCGGGGCGTTCTCATCAATCTCGTCGGGAGACATTCCTTTGAGGTTCAGCGCCTCGATAATCTTGTTCTTGATCTCCAAAACCAAATCTTCCATATTCATTATTTCTCTATTATTTTCAAGTCGCATTCAAAATGCTCTTCATCAGGGCATTCCAGCCATCCTGCGATGGCAGAGCCAGTCGCCTCGTCTTGGAAAGCCATCTCTACCATCGAATTCATCACGTTCTCATCCTTATGCTCCAGAACGTAGAATGAAGTCTCCCCATAGTACCTGTTGCGGATGGCAATTTCCCCTGTCACTATGTTCGGCAGCGTGTATACGAACAGGGACGGGCTGGGGTAATATTCGTCAGGATTCTGAATTGACCGCTGGTACAGCATGTCGTCGCAAAGGGAAGCCGTCTTTCCGAACAGTATCACCGCCATGTCTTCCCTGTCCTTCTTCCTGTCCTCGAACCTGCCCAGAAGCACCTCAGAGGCAATGAAGCCAAGCTTAGCCATCGGATCCATCTTGTAGAATTTCGGATAGTCAGCGACATATTCATCGTACAGCTTCTCTATCAGAGCCTGTCCAGACGCATCAAATATAAGTTTATTTTCGTCAAGAATCACGCTTTCCGGGGTAATGACGACTCTGCGCAGCACTTTCATTTCCTTCCTCCCTTTATGAATAATGATGCGGCGTTGCAGCCTCCGAATCCTGACAGGAGCTTGATGAAGGCTCGTTTTTCGGTTTGCCTGTGCTTCGGAGAAATATTCACCGGGCAAGAGACTCCGTTTTTTGAATATCCCCTCGTGCCAAGAACCGTATGGTCGTCGATGGATGCCATCGATAGTATGGTCTCAAGTATTCCTGCCGCTCCCATAGTGTGCCCGTAATACCCTTTCAAACTGTTCACCGGCACGTTCTGCAGTCCTGCGCGAGTAAGGGCGCGGGATTCCATTTCGTCATTGTAGGCGGTCGATGTGCCGTGAACCGATGCAAGCGCAAGATCTTCTGTGGGAAAATCTCCCATCGCAGTTTTCAAGGCTCTATAGCTACCCTCGCCGGTTCTGGAAGGACCCGAGATGTGGTTCGCGTCGTTGCGAATGGCTCCGTTTTCCAGTACCCAGTCATCTGCCGATGGCTTTTTGTAACTGAATATGATGGTGGCTGCGGCTTCGCCTAGGTTGAGTCCGCAGCGGTCTGCGTCGAACGGTCGGCAATTTTCCTGAGACAATGCCTTGAAGGATTGGAAACCGGAGATGATGAAACGGCTCTGCACGTCGCTGCCTGCGACGATTGCGTGCTCAAATTTGCCGGAGCGTAAGCAGCGCGATGCGGTTATCTGTGCGCAAAGTCCTGAGATGCAGGCGTTCGACACTACTATCGGAGGGACCGCGTTGCCGAAGAAGCGAGCGATTTTTCCGGCGGATGCCCCCAACGGCTCTCTTTCATCAAAACCATGCTCTAATAGCTCCACATTGCCCTTCGTAGAAGAGATTATGAATATGACTTTGTCTGATGCTGGGTCGATTCCGGTGCCTTTCAACGCCTTCGCAATGGAAAGGATCAGCCGTTTTTCGAACCGTGTGCATGGATCCTGAATTGAATTCAGGATGACAGGAGCGTTGCCGATGGCATCCGACTGGAAGTTCGGACCGAGCGGCATTTTCAGCCGCTCAGGATAACTTCCGGAGGAGGCCATGCGACTCCATTCCGCATCGATGATTTCATCGTCTATCAGGGAGGCAAAATATGCCTCTGGAAGGGCTTTCGTGGCCGGATAAAGCCTGAGTGCGGAGCGGCCAGCCTTGACAGCTTCGTAATTTTCGGGTGTCGTAGTGCCAAGCGGGGAGATTACATTGTCCGCCACCTTGACCACGGCATTCGGAATATTCATTGGCCTGGCCTCGTCCAAGGCAATTGTCATCGAGCCGTTTGCAACCTCATCGCATCCGGAACGCACCGAAGCGTCAACCATCAGCACCGAACCGAACTCACTAGTCACGCATATCTTCGTCACAAGCACCTCGCCAAAGTGAACGGAGCGCAAAATGTTGAATGATTTTACTGCGCAGACATAGCCGATATCCACTGGCTTATTTAGTATATACTTGTTAATGAACCCGATACGCAACGCACAAGATTGTGCCACATTCTCTATCAGCCCTTCGGCTTCCAAGAGATCCCCGTCCATGAAAGTATTGTCACCACCAACCTTAAACCACGTGACGGTCTCCTCCATCGAGAATGATTGCAGTCCGCTGACCATCACGAACGGCCTGCGTTGTGGCAAGATTTCGGAGATATCCACCGAGGCGAAATCGAAATTATGCAGCTGTTCCTCAGTCATTCCAGAACTCGTAATAATTGAACCACTGATTCGGCTGTCTTCGGAGCACCTTTCCCAGATTATCGCAATAGGACTGCGCCATCACCGCAACCTTATCCCCAATGGAAGCATCTGCGGAGCCGCTTTTCACTCTATCAATGAATATCTTGTAGCGGTGCAACGATTTCTTGACCACGAACACCGTTATCGCTGGCACGTCACCCATCGCAGAAATCGCAAACGGACCGAAAGGCAATTCTGCAGGCGAGCCTAGCAGATTGGCATCCACCGTCTTGTTCGAACCGAAAACCCTGTCAGCATGCAGGCTCAGGATTTCCCCGTCCTCCAAAACATTGCGGATCACGAACAGATACTCCATGTCCTCATCGGTTGGAATAAGGCGTATATTATTGGAAGTAAGTACTCTGGAACGATTCTGAGAAATCGTCTCTGCCTCCCCGCCGTAAGCCAAAACGTTCATTCGCTTTGGAGCTACGAGTGAGTAACCGCAAATCTCGCTATTCCCCACATGGGCTGTCAGCATCAGGAAGCCTTTGTCGGAGGAAACCAGATTCTTGAACATATTCATGTTCTCGACCTCGACCTTGAATTTCACTCCGGCGTACGAGGCGAATTTATCCATGACTATGGCTCCGAATACGTAGTGATTTGCTATCGTGTGCAACGAGGCTGCCAGCGGCGAATATCCAAGATGTTTCCTGAAATAATGATAAATGGCCTTGCGAGCCTTTCCATGAGCGATTAAGTAAAATGGGATGGCGAAAGACATGAAAAAGTACATGACGGGAAGCGGAACGAACTTGAACATTGAAATCAATGCTCTGTGCATCCACGGAGCGCCGTCCGTCTTTCCTTGCCACTGTCTTTGCACTATCTGCTCCATTATCTAGGCCTGAATTTTCTGCTTGATGAAATCGTACAAGTTCCCGAGAGTCTGGAGCCTGCCGAGGTCAGAAGCTTCCACCTTCATCCCGAACTCATTCTTAATCAGGACGATGATATCTACCAGATCCAGGCTGTCTATTCCCAGATCTTTCTTCAGAAGAGCATCATCGCTGATTTTCGCCTCATCTATCTCTAATTCCCCCACGAGGAAAGCATCTACCTTAGCCTTTATCTCCTGTCTAGTCATAACTAATTTATGTTCTGCATATTAATATATTGTGTCCCTGGCCTATCCCGTCAACGATTTTTTCTATCCTGAGCCCTGCTTTCTCAATGAGGGCGATTAAGTCCTGGGAATAATACATCTTGCTGTTTCCATTGGCCATGGCAGTGAAATAGAGGCTGGTCATGGTTAGGCAGAAGGCAGCAGGCTCATATTTCTGCCTGTCCCAAAGCAGTTCCATTATGCAAAGCCTTGAGTCTGCGCCCATGACGGCTGAAGCCTTCTTCAAGATGTTCACGATTTCCTCTGGAGAGAAGCAGTCCAGGAACTGGCTCATCCAGACTACGTCATATTCATTGGAAGAAGGAATATCCTCGTCGGATAATATATTCATTTCCATCCCTTTGATTCTCTCAGCCCCTTCCTTCCCAGCTGTTGCCTCTCGCATCAAGGCAATCTGCTGCGGTAGGTCCAGAATAGTGACTTCCACGCCAGGGTCTTGCTTTACGCACTTCAACGCCCATTTCCCCGTGTTGCCGCCGATGTCCAGAAGGCTCCTCACGCGCCTGTCGAATATTACTTTCAGGGCTAGGTCGAACGCTTCGCTGGAATAGAAATGGTCGAAAGCGAACCAGCTTTTGCGAGCAGGCTCCGGCAAGGTTGAGAGGCCCTCGTAAATCGTATCCCAGTTCCCGAGCGTCTTCAGCCCTTCTGGCTTCCCATTCCTGAAAGACTCGTCCAAGTAGAAGAAGCCCCTGTAATTCACGTCGTTGTTGAAGCCGAAATTCACCTTCGTGGCAGCATCAGTCAGCAGGAACCACCCGATTTTGGAAATTCTCAGTTTGTCGGTCTCGGGACATGTCAATATGCTGCCGATGCAGAGCGAAGCCTCCGTGAGGCATTTTACGACGTATGGCTTCAGGTTCAGCTTCTCTGATATCTCAGCCTGAGTCAACCCTTCGTCATTGTCTCTCAGCAGCTGCAATATGCCATATTCAAGCATCAATCTGGTGGCTTGGAACACCATTGGTCCGAAAGCTATGAATTCAGCCATCCGCTGCGACTCGCGAGTGGAATACTGGTCTTCTGAGTATCTCTTTTCAAGTTCTGGGAAAAGTTTCATATTCAGTCAAGTGCTAAAGGTTTCTCTCTGAGGCATTCCTCGACCTTCGCTATCTGCTCGTAGAAAGGCCTGTCTTCCACGAACTTCGGAGCTATGTCCCTGATCTCGGAATATATCTTCTTGCTGGTCGGAGCCAGTTTGTCTGCTATTGAGAGGCAGTCTACCGCCTGCGCAAGGGCAATGAAATGAATGGAAAACACTTGGTAGGCATTGTCTATCACTCTTTTAGTCAGCAAGGCTGAGTTCGTACCCATGCTCACGATGTCCTGATTGTCATTGTTGTTCGGGATGCTGTGAACGTAGTTCGGCATGGCGAGCGTCTGGCACTCTGCGGTCGTGGATGTGGCTGTGAACTGGCAGGCCTGCATGCCGTAATTCAGCCCGAGCGTTCCCATATTCAAGAATGGGGGAAGGATGCCGTTTATGCGGTCGTGGAACAGGTAGTTGAGCTGCCTTTCCGCCGTCATCGCCAGTCGCACGGTGGCTATCTTCACCTTGTCCTCCTCAAGAGAGATATAGTCACCGTGGAAGTTGCCTCCATGATAGACATTTTTAGAAACAGAGTCTACTATAGGGTTGTCGCAGGCTGAATTCACTTCCTCTTCAAGCACCCTGCTGGCATTGGCGTAGGTTTCGTAAATCGGCCCCAGAATTTGCGGCGCGCATCTTAATGAATAGTACGCCTGCACTTTGTGATCGAATGTTCTTGTACCCTCGTGCCCACCGTCATAGAGCTCATGCTCGCGTTTCTCAAGGCAGCGGCTGCCTTCGGCGAGCCTGCGCATTCTGGCAGCGATAATCTGCTGGCCTTCATGCCTGCGTACTTCGTTCAGTTCTTCGGACATCAGGTCGTCGAACGAGGATGCGATTTCGTTCATCATTACGGATGCCAGCGTGGCCCAGTCAAGCAGGATGTCCGCATAGTGCTGGTTTACCAGGCTGATTCCCGTCATGAAGGAGGTGCCATTGGAAATGGAAAGACCTTCGCGAATATGTATCCTGAATGGCTCCAGACCGTTTTCTGCTAGCACTTCGGCTGATGGCCTCCACTCGCCATGATAGTGGACTTTGCCTTCTCCGATCATGCACAGGGCCATGTGGGCAAGCTGCACAAGATCTCCGCTGGCACCAACGCTCCCATGCTGTGGGATGAAAGGATATATGCCTCTGTTAATCATCTCGACGAGCAGTCTCACGAGATCTGGATGCACTCCGGAGCGAGCCTGGAGAAACGTCCCCAGACGGGCTATCATTGAGGCTTTAACATAAATATCTGGCAGAGGCTCTCCGGCCCCTGTGGAATGGCTTCTGATTATGTTGTATTGAAGGTTTGTGAGATATTTATCGTCCACTCGCCATTGCGCCATCGGACCGAATCCGGTGTTGATGCCGTAGATTATTTTCTTTGCGGCGAAATCTTTCAGGAAATCGTAGCATTCCTGAACTTTATCCATAGGCAGCTTGGCAAGGTCTATTCTCGTGCCATTGAACAGGCAGTCTTTGATGCTCTTCAGGCTGATTGTAAATACTTGTGGCATAATTTTACGAAACAACCTGCAAATTTAAGAATTTTAGCAGAGTATTCCTGTTAATTCAGTCGTAAAGTGTCGGAAAAAGAATCTATTGAGCCTGCTCCCATGTTTCCAGAAAGGCTGGGAATGATTTGGCGATGCAATCGGTGTCATCTATTTCGATAGGAGAGTCAGCTGCAAGGGAAGCAACTTTCAGAGCCATCGCCATCCTGTGGTCGTGGAATGAAGAATATTTCCCGCCTTGCAGAAGGCAATCGTTAGTCAGGCGGTATTCTAGTGAGTATCCGAATATGGTCATTCTGTCACCAAAGGACTCTGCTTCCACTCCCAGCTTGCTCAATGTCTTCAGAATAGCCTCGCCTCGGTCGCTTTCTTTGCTAGCTAATCGTTTGAAACCGAATATGCTGCTCCTGCCGTTGCACAGAGCCGCGAGAATTGCGACTATCGGGAATAGGTCCGGGCTGTTGTTGAGGTCGGTGCTGAAAGCCCGCAGGGGAGTCTTCTGCACCGTGAAAATAGCCGTTGTCTCTTGGTCTTCATCTGCCTCACACTCTTCCGTCTCTGAAAGCCTGGCGCCAGCTTCTGTCAGTATATCAATTATGGAAATGTCAGCCTGCAGGGAATGCATGTCCAGGCCGCTCAAAGAGGCCTTTCCGAACAGAACACCTGCCACTAGGAAATTCGCGGCGGCGCTCCAGTCGCCTTCGATGGAAAAGTCGGCTGCTTTATAGCGCTGCCCGCCTTTTATCTTGAAAGTTATGCCAGTGCAATGCGCCCAGTCCTTAGTTTCAGCGAACTCTTCGTCTCCTTCCATCTCGCTGCTGATGTGGATTCCGAACTTCTTCAGCACGTCCAGAGTGATGAACATGTACGGGATGCTCTTAGGGTCGCACACATGAACTTCCGAATCTGCCTTGCAAAGCGGCAGAGCCATGAGCAGCCCAGAAATCAGTTGCGAGCCGTCTATTCCAGAAATATCAGCTTTTCCAGGCAGCAAGGAACCTTTGACCGCCAGAGGCACCTTCAGGTCGCTCTTCGCACCAGAGAGAGGAGAGAGCAGCACTCCGAATGGAGCCATGATTTCAGCTGCTCCTTTCAAAGGACGCTTCAACAGCGTTCCAGCCCCATTAATTTCAACGTTCCCATCGAAAATGGCAGCGGAAATGGGAATCATGAGACGAGTGAGCAGGCCAGATTCATTTACGAATATGCTGCCTTCCATTTGCCTATTGCATCCTTCTATTCCTTTAATACTCAGCTTATTGCCATTGCGCTCAACGGTAGCTCCTATGCTTTGTGCGACATTCAGCGCTGCCTCGCTGTCTCCGCAAGGAGAATATCCATTAATATGAGACGTGCCTTCTGCCAGAGCGGCTGCAATGATTGCTCTTTGCGCGAAACTCTTGGAGGCAGGCATTGCGAGCGGAAGGTCTTCTGAAGTATAGCCGAAAGGCTTCCTAGAACCGTACAAAGCAGAAAGCATTTCTGGATATGCCCACTGCCCCTCTGCCGCAGCCTCATTTTCAGAAAGCGCCGCATATGTGAAAGGAGCCCCATAACGCAGGCAGCTCATTCTGGAATCCCTGCCATTCGCACCCATCGCAAAGGCAATCAGTTCCCCTCGGCCGACCCAGTTATAAAGTGACATAATTCGTTCTGAATCCTCTTTAGAATTAGCTTTCGCAACGATTTTCGCTATCTCGCCTCCGTAGCGCTTGCATTTTTCCAAAGTGATAGTCAGCTCCTCGCTATCGGGCGTGCCATCAAAGAAATGGCAAGAGCGAATCATAGTGGTGCCATATTCATTGCACAATTTGCGCAGCCGCTTGCCCATTTCCTTTGGCGCTTCAATCTCCACGTCCACGAACGCCGCCCCGTTTTTTATTGCCGCAGCGAGCTTTTCCTCAGCCTCTTCCCAGGTGCCGGAACCGTCTCCGGCTACCCTGCATGTTGCGACAAGGGGAGTGTCAGCCATGAAAAGCGACGCAATGTCATCTGAAGAAAGGTCGCAGCGGTCAAGACGGATTTCGGCCATCTGGATGGCTGGGTTGCTGCTTTCAAGGAGACATTGGATGTCTTGGAGACCATGGTGCTGGATGCTGACGCAAATCATTATTTATGAATATGTTATATTAATATATCTGAACGGTGCCAGGTTATTTTTTATTTAGGGCTTCGACTGCGACCTCCACGCTGAGGTCACGAATTTCCATTCTCCCTATTGCTAACGGCAGGACGAAATGGATTATGCCCTCGTCGGCTTTCTTGTCCTTTCTCATCGCATCCGCAAGAGCCTCCACTGTGAATGGGCACTCGGTCGGCAGGCCGCAAGACTTGAAATCTGCGACTATCTGGCCTGAAAGCCCGTCTGCAGCAAGTCCGAGCGATTCTGACAGGCGTGCCGCCAAGATTATTCCCATGGCGACGGCATGACCATGGGCTATGTGCTCCCCGGAATTCTTTTCGATTGAATGGGCGAAAGTGTGTCCTAGGTTCAACAGGCGGCGTTCTCCGTGTTCGTTTGGATCTTTGCCGGCGATGTCGGCCTTGATTTTGGCTGCCGCACCTATCAGATTTCCCCAATCGGGATTTCTCTCGGAGTCGCTTTTCGCCCAGCATGACAGTGCCTGCACTGCCTTTTCGTAATTCCCGTCTTCGTTTCTGATGATGAATGTCTTGAGCAGTTCAGCGGCCCCGCTCGTGATTTCTTTATCTGACAGAGTTTCGAGCGCTTCTGGGCAGATGAACGTCATTTCCGGCTGGCGGATGACCCCCAGCATGTTCTTGTACGAATCTAGGTTCACCCCGTTTTTGCCGCCGATTGCCGCATCCACTTGGGATAGGAGCGTGGTAGGCAGAAAGCCGAATCGAACTCCTCTCTTGTAGATGGATGCCGCGAAGCCAGTTATGTCAGTGGTGATGCCACCTCCAATGCCCAGCACGAAAGCTTTCCTGTCAGCACCCTGCCCAAACAGCCAGCGGCATATTCCCAGAACCGTGTCGAAAACCTTCTTGTCTTCGGTAGCCTCGATTTCCAGGACGCCCTTTGCCGGCACGTCCAGCTTCTGGCATATTCCGCTGACGTTCCGGTCGCAGACTATGAATGTCTCGCCGAAGGCTTTCAAGTAGCTTCGGACCTCGGCGAGAGGGCATTCGATTATGTTTATGTTCGTCAAGGGAAAAAGTCTAATCAAATTTATACAGGTTCAGGCCGGTCTCATCATCGAATTGACGGCCAATCTTGCAATGAAAACGTGTCACCACCAGTTCGCAGGCTCCGTTCAAGGTGGCGCAGAGAAGATGGCCACCTACGACTGTGTAGTCCGCCCTGCCGAAATTGGCATGTACGTGAAGATAAACCTTGCCGTCCTTCTCGGAAATATTTCCGACCAGGCTGGAAGCCTCCATCTGCTCTTCGAAAGTCTTGTCCACGTATTTCTTTGTCACAGGGTTCAAGAAACGCAGCGTCGCTTTATTTACGGCTCCTATGCCATAAACCTCCCCGGCATGTATTCCTTGCTCCTGGCAGAAGGCAGCCAGAGCGGACATGATTTCCTGATGGTTGTCGATGCTGATAATGTATTTATCACCGTCCTGAATGAATTTATACATGATTATTTGAGTTTTCTGTTTTTGTAAGATTCGATGCAGGCTGGAATTATCCTCTGGTAGTCCCTGCTTTCGTACAGCGGCGAGGATATTATGAAGTCCGCCGTGCTTCTGTTGGTGGCGAAAGGAATATTATAAAGCGACGCTAGGCGAGTGAGCCCCATCACATCGTTCTGGTGTCCCTGCATTATGAGATTGTCGCAGAAGAAGACGAGCATGTCGATCTTTCCCTCCGCGATCATGGCGCCGATCTCAAAATCTCCGCCAAGAGGACCGCTCAGAAGGCATATTATCGGCGGAATGTCCTCGCCGCGGAGAGCAGCGAGGGCATCCCTGATAAGCCTTCCTGTAGTACCGGTGCAGTAGAGGTTGCACTCGCTAAGCGAGCCTGCATTGTACTTCACCCAGCTCACGAGCTCGTCTTTCCTAGAGTCGTGAGCCACAAGAGCAATGTTCTTGATCATATCTTTGCTTTTAGTTAAGCAAAGATAATATTTAAAGCTGATTAAAAGAATATGCTAGGTCGATGGCTTGCGAACTCTGGATCAGGTCTTCCGCAAGTTTGCCATCCACGTAAATGGATGCTGGGAATAATTGAATCCCGACTTTGGATGAGGTGATTTGCGCGAAGGAGTAGTACTGCAGGAACGATATCGTCACGTTGTGCTGCTCTCCGCCATATTCCAGAGGAAAATTCAAGTAGTTGATTAGGACAATCATGGGATTCAAGGTGGCAGGAACGAATTTCCCGCTGGCACTAGCGATGCCTGCAGTCTCCAAAGCTTCTTTCAGCTCTGCGTTGCCGTTGCTTTTAATTTTATTTGCAAGGTAATTAAGCGGAAATTGTGCGAATGTCACGGTGGTGTCCAGGTTGAAAGCAGCCTCTGTCATGATGGTGTCCTGCTGAAGAAATTTTTGAATCTCGGTATTGTAGTCGGTTGCCGATACAAATCTTCCTTGATAGTGTCCACTGAACCCGCTGATGATGGAGCTGATTTCCTCCGGAGTCAGGTCGTGGTCATTGTTGTTCTTATTGCATGACATTAGTGAGAAGGCTGCAATCAGGCAGACCATAATGCATTTGATGTAGTTTTTCATGATGCTTTGTAATTAATATTGCTTTACACCAGAACTAAATCCGCTGCTCCCAGAATCTTGCACGGACAGGAGAAAAATCCTATCATCATTCCATGAAACTTCCTAGGCATGTCATGCGGATGCCTTGGTCAGGCTCCAGACGCAAACGCTTTGACATTGCGGGGATGAGCGCAGTCTGGCCTTGGTGCACTGGCTCTTCGTGGATGCTGCCATCTGCTTCAATGTCAATGATTTTCCCAGAGCCTTTGACGCAGATTACGATGAAGAAGCAGTCCAGAGAAGAAAGATCTTTTTCGAATCCTTCATCCAGGTCGTAGAGGTTCGTGGTGAAGTAGCTGCATTTCACAAGTGGCGTTTCGGCGTTGATGGTTTCTGAATATTTTGTCTCGTAGGAAGGATAAACCTTATAGTCAATTGCTTCCTTGGCCTGCTCGATGTGCAGCTCTCGAGGCTTTCCGTCAAGGCCCAGCCTTCCGTAGTCGTAAATCCTGTAGGTCAGGTCTGAGGTTTCCTGTATCTCGGCGACGAAAGCGCCTTTGCAGATTGCATGGATGCGGCCTGCTGGCAAATAGAAAACATCGCCGGGCTTAATCTCGTGCCTAGCTAGCACGTCTGTTATGGTGTGGTTCCGGATCCTTTCCTCGTATTCATCAGGGGTTATTTCCTTCGTGAGCCCGCTCAGTAGGGCGGCTCCCTCGTCAGCGCCGATGACATACCACATTTCCGTCTTTCCAAGCATTCCCGGGTGGGTTTTCGCCGCAAGCTCATCATTCGGGTGAACTTGTATGGAGAGATCTTCTTTCGCATCGATGAACTTTATTAACAGAGGGAATTCATCGCCGAACTTCTGTCGGACTTTGCTCCCAACGAGCTCGGCGCCATATTCATGAATCACTTCCTGAAGGCTTCTGCCTTTGAGAGGCCCGTTTGTTATTGTGGAGACATGCCCTTCCACGCCGGAAATTTCCCAGCTCTCGCCAATCTTTTCTTGGTTGGTCCTGATGCCTTTGAAAGGGGCGATTTTCTCTCCGCCCCAGACCATGGTTCTCAGGAAAGGTTCGAATTTAAGAGGGTACATATTCGTTTTATATTTCTAAGCTTTTATTTTTCTAACTGTTCAAGAGCAAATGCGTAGGCGCCGAGGGAAATGGCCTTGCTCGCTCCTATCTTAGAGCACATCACTCCAGTGCGTTTCTGTGGGTCGTAGGTTACTTCCTCGTCAGAGCCATAGACCTTGATTTTGCGAGCGTCACCCTTTGCGAACTGCTGGAACTCGGCATCATCATCTAGGTCATAGACTTTCATTTGCACCCTGTTCAGCTCTTCGCCAGTCAGCTGATGCATCTTGGAACGCATCACTTTCAATATACCCGGCATGATGAAATCCCTGTTGTGCATGACCCCGCCGCCAATCACTATCAGGCCGTCCGTCAAAGTCACTGCTGTGGCCATTGCGTCCCCGATGACTTCTCCACATTTCTCGAAAGCTCCGATGGCGGCATTCTTGTCGCCTGGCATTTCTCCTTTAGCGATTGCTCCTATTTCCTTTGGGTCGAGTCCATGATTCATATTTCCCGAAAGCTCGCCATAGACTCTCTTCACGGCCCTTATGGAAGCACCATCTTCCAGCATTATGCCTGGCCAGTCAGGGTGTTTCAGGCAGAAGGTCTCCACGCAGGAGTTGTCCCCTCTGTTCAGCTGTCCGTTCACGACTATCCCTATTCCTAGGCCCGTGCCAAGGGTGTATCCGATGAGGTTTTGGTAGCGTTTGGCGCTCCCAGCCTTTGCCAGCCTCTCGTTCACTTCCGGCAAAGCGCCACCTATCGATTCGCCGTATGCATAAAGGTCTCCATCGTTGTTGATGTACACGGGAATCCCGAACTGGTGCTGGAGAAATGGCCCCAGAGCCACTCCGTCCCTGAAAGAAGGGAAATTCGGCAGGAAGCCTCCGATTATTCCGTGAGGATAGTCTGCTGGTCCTGGGAAGCAAAAGCTAATTGCGACCGGCTTCTGGTCTCCCAGGTTAGCTATTACTTTCTTAAATCCTTCAACCATTCCGTTTAGGCAGAGCGCAAGGTCTTGAGCATTCGATGGCTGAGTGATTGTCTCTCCAATGAAAGAGCCGCTTTTCATGGCTCCAAAAACCATATTCGTGCCTCCTGCGTCCAGGGTGAGCACAATTCTTTCGTCGTTGTAAATGTTTGGCATATTCTTGGTGCTATTTTTTATTCATATCGCGCAAAGATAGTGATTTATCGTATTCATTCAGATGAATTTTCGTACCTTTGTTCGATATTTTAAGGGAAACAGAATAATTTATGCGAAAAGAAAACAAGCGCCGTCATGGAGGAAAAGACGGCAGGCAGGCTCTGAAAAAAAGTCGTGACAGACAATTCGGTGACCGCAGGGCGAGCAGGAACAAGAAATATTCTGTGGTTCAAGGCACGGTGAGGATGACGAGGGAAGGCTATGTGTTCGTCGAGGTTCCAGAAGAGCCGGACAATGATGTGTTCGTGAAAGCTTCCAAGACAAGGGGTGCATTGAATGGCGATGTAGTGAAAGTCGCCGTAACCAGAGAGAAGCCTGCGGGAAAAGGTAGGAATCCCCAGAGCAAGAGGCGTGAGGGAGAGGTTGTCGAGATAGTGGAGCGCAGCAAGAAGCCTTTCGTGGGAATATTGCACACCATCGGAGCGCAGGCCTGGGTGCTGATGCAGTCCAGGGTGATGCCTTACGACATCAAGGTAGATTTCGGCTCGCTGCCTAAGGAGGCCAGGAAAGGCATGAAGGTAGCGGTCGTGATAGACAAATGGGACAGGGGAGAGACCAATCCTAGCGGCCACATCGTGGATGTGCTAGGAGAACCGGGAGCAAATGACACCGAGATGCACGCAATTCTCGCTGAATATGGACTGCCGTACAGGTTTGAGCCAGAGGTGAAAAAGGCTGCAGAGTCTATTTCAGATAAGATTACAGAGAAAGATCTTCAGGGCCGGCGGGATTTCCGCGACACTCTTACGTTCACGATCGACCCAGCTGATGCCAAGGATTTCGATGACGCCATATCTTTCAAGAAGCTATCTGACGGCAATTACGAGATTGGCGTGCATATCGCCGACGTGTCATATTACGTAAGGCCAGGCACGATTCTGGACAAGGAGGCTCAGGAACGTGGCACTTCGGTTTATCTGGTGGACAGGACCGTTCCAATGCTGCCGGAGAAGCTCTCAAACAGAATGTGTTCGCTTCGTCCGAATGAGGACAAGCTCACCTTCTCGGCTGTCTTCGAGGTGACTCCTAAGGCAGAGGTCGTGAGCCGCTGGTTCGGCAGGACAGTGATTCGCTCGGACTACCGGTTTGCCTACGAGACCGCTCAGCAAATAATCGATAATGGACGGGAGTCCATGAATATGGAGCTGCGAGGCGGCACAGATGGAAAAACCGTGCCTGTAGCGGATCCCGTGCTGGATCACACTCCTGAGGCTGCTGCTCGAATGGAAGAAGAGGAGAGGAAAGCTGCGGCGAGGGGAGAGGCTGCTATGGGTCAAGGAATATATGAGGGCTGCGTGATTCCGCTAGAGATAAAAGAGGCCATCTTGGATCTGTGGTCCGTGGCCGCCATTCTTCGCAAGCGTCGCTTCGATTCTGGCGCCATCAGCTTCGAAAGGCCAGAAATGAAAGTGGTGGTGGATGCGGCAGGGAGGCCTGTCGACGTGCACGAGGTGATAACGAAAGAGGCCAACTGGCTGATTGAGGAATATATGCTGCTAGCGAACCGTTCGGTGGCCGAGTACATTGCCACTAGCGGGCGTTTCGACGGCAAGCAGGAAAAAAATGCGAAAACATTCGTCTACCGTATTCACGGAGAGCCTAATTCGGAGAAAATCGCAGGGTTGGGCGAGTTCGCCCATAGCTTCGGCTATAAATTAGGCGCCACAGACAATGGCCGGGACATTGCCAAGTCCCTGAATGCCCTGCTGGCGGAGTCGAAAGGCAAGCCAGAGTGCGATGCATTCCAGATGCTTGCCCTACGCTCCATGGCAAAGGCGATATATTCAACTGACAACATCGGCCACTACGGCCTGAACTTCAAGTTCTACACTCATTTCACCTCTCCTATCAGGCGCTATCCTGACACGATGGTGCACAGACTGCTGGCGATGTACCTTGACAATGCGGAAAGCCAGAGCAAGGAATATTACGAAAAGCAGTGCCAGCATGCTTCGGAACGCGAGCAAATCGCAGCAAATGCAGAGCGTGACAGCACAAAGTACAAGCTCATAGAATTCATGCAGGACAAGGTGGGGCGTGAGTACAGTGGAATTATTTCCGGACTCACTGACTGGGGAATGTACGTGGAGATAGAGCCTACGATGATCGAGGGTATGGTCGCTCTTCGGGACATCAAGTCCGATTTCTACGAATTCGATGAAGAAAAATATCAATTGGTCGGCAAGCGCACTCACAAGATATACCGCCTAGGTGACCATGTGAAGATTCGTGTCAAAGCCACTAATCTGGAGCAGCGTCTCCTGGATTACGAGCTTGCCGATGATATTGCTGCAAAAGGTGGGACTGCTGCTCTTTGCTCTAATAGGGATTTTGTTTCGGAAGGGCCTTCCGAGAATTATCCGAAGACACGCTCAAGAGCATCATACAAAAAGGGAAAGAAATGAAAATAAAATATTTATTGACTGCGTCGGCTGCCTTGCTGATCGGCGCAACTGTTTTCGCTCAGTCGCATAATTTTAAGCTGGGCAAGTGGACGGAAATTCAAAATGCTGTTTTGCAGGAGCTTAGCCGCTCTTACGTGGACACGCTTCCGGTGGACAGGATTGAAAGAGCTGGCATTGACGCTATGCTCAACAGCTTGGATCCTTACACGGTCTACATTCCGGAAGAGGAAAACGAAGATTTGCAGATGATGATCAACAAGACCTACGGTGGCATCGGGGCTGTTATTTTCAAGCCGGATGTCAATGGGAACGTGATCATCAATGAGCCATACGCTGGGTCTCCGGCAGTGAAGGCGGGTCTTCGTTGCGGGGATGAAATCTTGACCATAGACGGAGTCTCGACGCATGGACTTACCAGCCAGCAGAGTTCGGAGAGGATGCGCGGCAAGCCTGGCACTCAGGTGAAGTTCAAGGTGGTGAAAGTTTATGCCAAAGATACTGTGGACGTGCTGGTCACTAGGGAGAGGATTCACCTTCCTGACGTGGAATATGCCGGAATGCTTTCCGATGGCAAGACTGGCTACATCTACCAGAGCGGCTTCACGGAGAATGTCTCTCTTGCTGTCAAGGAGGCCTTTCTGAAGCTGAAGGGCCAGGGAATGGAGAAGCTGGTTCTGGATCTTCGTGGGAACGGAGGCGGGCTCATGAACGAGGCTGTGAGCATCGTTTCGCTGTTCGTTCCGAAGGGATCTCTGGTGGTTTCCTGCAAGGGCTTGGCTCCAGGGACCGATCGGGAGTACAGGACCTCCACCGAGCCTCTGGACACCAAGATGCCGATAATCGTCCTTGTGGATTCTGGCACTGCTTCTTCTTCGGAGATAGTTTCCGGAGCGCTGCAGGACTTGGATCGTGCAGCCATCATGGGCGAGAGAACTTATGGAAAGGGCCTCGTCCAGAGCATCAGGCCTCTGCCATACAACGGGCAGCTGAAGGTCACTACTGCGAAATATTACACCCCTTCCGGCCGCTGCGTGCAGGCAATAGATTACGCTCATCGCAATGAGGATGGCAGCGTAGGACATATTCCTGATTCATTGACGCATGAGTTCAAGACTGCTCATGGCCGGACGGTGCGTGACGGTGGCGGCATCACTCCTGATGATACTTTAAAGAGCAAGGAATATAGTCGCCTGGTGTATTCATTGGTAATGAATGGAATAATTAATGAATATGCCATCAAATATGTCACTGAGCATAAGAACGCAGCGGAGGATTTCTACCTTTCCGATAAGGAATATGCCGACTTCGTGGCTTTCGCCAAGGATAAGAAGTTCGATTACAGGTCTTCGGCTCAGACATATTTCGACCAGATGAAGAAGGAGCTGCAGAAAGACGGTCTGGCTGATGGGGCGAAGGCTCAGATTGATGCGCTCCAGAAGGCGATAGATATGGATAAAGAGACTTTCCTGAACCTGAAGAAGTCGGAGATTGTTCCGTTCATCGAGGAAGAGATCGTGGTTCGTTACCATTATCAGGAAGCTGGCATTAAGATTCGCATTCGCTATGACGACGAGCTTCGCGATGCTCTTACCAAGCCGCTGATTTCATTCTAATAAGCTGATGCGCTTGGTGGCGCTTCATTGATATGAGACAGATTGTTTTCGCTACTGGGAATATGGGAAAGCTACGGGAGGCTTCCGAGATACTTGGCGATGGCATCAAGCTGATGACTCCTGCTGACATAGGCATTCACGAGGACATTCCCGAAACTGGCAAGACTCTGGAGGAGAATTCCTTGCAGAAAGCTCGCTATATCTTCAATCGCAAGGGCTGCGACTGTTTTTCTGACGATACCGGCCTGGAGGTTGAGGCTCTGGGCGGTGCTCCCGGGGTGTACACCGCCCGTTTCGCCGGTCTTGAGAAGGATTTTGATAAGAACATGGACAAGGTTCTCTCGGAACTTGCCCGTCAGGAGTCTCGCTTTCCCGGTGTTTCCCGCCGGGCTCGTTTCCGGTGCGTAGTGACCCTGATCCTGGACGGGAAGGTGCGCCAATTCGAAGGAGCTCTGAACGGTACCATAGCTCGCTCAAAGAGCGGCCATGGAGGATTTGGCTACGATCCCATATTCATTCCGGACGAATATCCAGACCGCACCCTTGCTGACATCACGGAAGAGCAGAAGAATGCCATCTCGCACCGAGGCAAGGCTCTCAGTGCCATGGCGGCCTATCTTGCCGGCATCAGCTAGGCGCCAGCCCACGGTGGCATATTCGTAATACCATCTTCCTCGACCACTGCGGTGGCATATTCATAAAACCTTTTGCTAAAGGGCTCCATTTTATTAAGCAATGAATACCAAGGCAGAGCTTATAGTCTTGAACCACACCAAATTTGGTGAAAACACCATAATCCTCCATACTCTCAGCAATGAATATGGCAGGCGTGGGTTTCTGGTGCGAGTCGGCGCTAAGAGTTCCATGGCACTTTTCCTGCCTATGAATATCCTAGAGGCTGAGATTTCCGAAAACCCGAAGTCGCAGCTTTGGAGGGCCTCGAATTTTGTTTGCCTTTCACCACTGAATGGCATCCGTGGAGATATTCGCAAGAACACTATGACGGTTTTCATGAGCGAGGTTCTTTACAGAGCCATTCTGGAAGACACCGATGAGGGTGGCCTGGCTTCTTGGCTGAAACAAGAAATCCTTACTCTGGATGCTTTAGAAAGTGACTTTTCCAATTTTCATCTGCTGTTCCTGCTGGACCTTTGTTCTGCCCTCGGCTTCAGCCCCTCTCTTCCCGGCTTAGCTCCTTTCGCCGGCACTCAGCTCAGCAACATCGAAGCACTGCTGCGAAACTATTATCGAACCTTCCAAGGATTTTCATCCCAGGACGGAATCTCTCAAACT
>DCKG01000038.1:53393-55662 GCA_002320605.1 Bacteroidales bacterium UBA1680
TCAAACTTCATCGTCCCAGGACGGTCTTTCCCAATCGGCTTCATTCCAGGACGGTCCTCAAGGTTTCCCGACCGGACTCGCAAAAGCACTCATGCAGCCACTCCGCGGCACAGATCGCAGCGAAATCGCAGAAGCCATCATCCGCTACATTTCCTACCACACCGAAACCAGCCTCAATATCCGATCCCTTGCTATCCTCCGCGAAATCTTCGGGTGATTGTTCTGTACATTTCTCAATCAAAAACAACCCTGCAGGCGCTTTCGTATTGCAAGGTAATTGAAAAAAAGTCCGCCACATGGATTTTGCCGACTGCGAGATATTCAGTATATTCACAATCTTAAATTATTTGGTTTATGATTATCAGCGGAAAAGATCTTTCTACCTCTTTGAAGGCGGAAATGGCAAGGCAAGTCGCTACATTTCCTGAAAAATACGGCCGTGTGCCGCATCTGGTGGTGATTCTTGTGGGCAATGACCCTGGCAGCCAGACATATGTGAAGAACAAGGCGAAGGCCTGCGATGTGGTAGGAATCAAGAATACGACCGTCAGGCTGCCCGAGGAAACTCCTGAGGCTGAATTGCTTGGCAAAATAGCTGAGCTCAACGCAGACGATTCTGTCGATGGTATTCTTGTGCAGTTGCCTCTGCCGAAGCAAATTAGCGAGCCGAAAGTAATTGAAGCCATTGCGCAAGAAAAAGACGTGGATGGCTTCCATCCGTTAAACACCGCTGCCCTTTGGCAGAAGCGTCCGAACACGAATTACACTGTCCCATGCACTCCGAAAGGCATAATCAAGCTGCTCGAAGCTGCCGGGTGCGAGATTTCCGGCAAGCATGCCGTCGTCATTGGCCGCAGCCAGATAGTCGGTTTGCCAATCTCTAAACTCCTTTTGGACAGGAACGCCACTGTAACCATTTGTCATTCGAAGACTCAGAATCTCGGTGAAATAACTCTTCAGGCGGATATTCTGGTGGTTGCGATCGGTCGTCCTAAGTTCGTGACTGGAGACATGGTCAAGGAGGGTGCGGCAGTGATTGATGTCGGTATGGACAGGGATGTGAATGGCAATCTCTGCGGGGATGTCGATTTTGCATCGGTTGAGCCGAAGGCATCGGTCATTACGCCTGTGCCTGGAGGCGTTGGCCCTATGACCATCTGCTGCCTCATGGAGAATACCATTGAGTGCTTCCTGAGAAAGGTCAAGGCCTGAATACAGTGGATTGTTTCCCCTTACGGGCGTCGTGCTGCGATGGGATGACAAGTCAAGGCCTGAATACAGTGGTATTGTTTCTGATTGAAAGGCCTGAGCGAGGTGTGAAATTCCCGAATCACGCACTTCGTCATGCATCTTCCAGAAGTCACCTTGATGTTAGCATTCCATCCTCCGGAAGTTATCCTGAGCGGCTGGAAAATGCCGCTCAGTCCGAACTTCCGGTCGGATGCCAATCGCTGTCATGCGACCGGCCTGACGGTGTGCAAAAACGCGGAATTGCACACCGAACGACGTTTTCGGGTCTTGGGGTGTGTAAAAACGCGGAATCGCACACCATGCGCTCTTGCATCCTCCGGAAGTCATCCTGAGCGGCTGGAAAATGCCGCTCAGTCCGAACTTCCGTTCGGATGCGTCTGCTGAGTTAAATCTGGAATATCTCAAAGGGGTGACTAATAAGAAATTATTGGTCACCCTCGTTTCGTTCATGAGTTGGAATGCCTATTGATTATTCACTTTGTCTGGCGGCATTGCGTGCAAGGCACTAATCCGCTCTACGCTCAGCCCGGTGGCCCTGGAGACAACCTCGATGTCTATGCCGAGCTTTAGTAAATTGGACGCAGCCTCCTCCTTGCCTTGTTGAATGCCCTGGTTTCTGGCGGTCAGGATCTGGTTGCGTATGTCTCGCTCTGTCGTCATGTCGTGTACGTATTTGATTCGTTCATCCGGTCTGAATTTACTAATTTCTGCGGAATCGAACAATACCCTGAACAAATCTTCCTTCAGTCCCTCGGGTCGTTCCCTCATCTGGGGGAAATTACGCATCACGTAACTGAACGCCTGCGGAACGCTCGAAGCTTCCTTCAGGTCACCCTTGTAATTTGGCATCTCGAGGTACACGAAATTCAGTCTGTCCGTCATCCTGTCGTGCAAGTCCTTCTCCAGCAGCTGGTAGGTGAACAGGACCTTATCCGTGTTCTCATGCATGCTGAAGTTCAGCAGCGCGACGACGTACACCGGAGGATAATCGTAGAAGCAGGCCGTGTCCTTTCCATCG
>DCKG01000038.1:55785-56122 GCA_002320605.1 Bacteroidales bacterium UBA1680
CTGATTTCCTTGATCGTCCGCTCTGGGATCAGCTCCCTGAGCAGCAGCTTTGTCAGTATCCCATCCTGCCACTGGACGAAGGCTCTTTTGAATGAGCTGTCCGTCATGAGGCTTGCATATCGCTGCCCTGGCGGTATCTGATATTCTTGCGTCATAGTGATTGAATTTTATTGTACGGCGCAATGTATGCGTAAATAGCCGTTGACAGAAAAAATCACCGGCTAAGTTCAGAAATATGCCAATGAAGGCCCTAGGATAGCTTTTTCTCTCGTCAGATTTGCCTCAGAAAAACGCTTTCGGTATTTGCAAACAGGGGAAATATGCCTTCTGCGGCGAT
>DCKG01000034.1 GCA_002320605.1 Bacteroidales bacterium UBA1680
TATCATTTTCTGCAAGGTTTACAGACATAAAGGTACGAAATTCCGCAGACAAAAACAAAAAATACTACTTTTATTTGATTGATTGTCAATTTATTAAATAACTCTTAAGGAGCGACTAATTATAATATCAATTAGGTCTCACAAAGAGGAAAATGATCTTTTCAAAATCGAATCATTCCTTTCTCAGAACAAACCCCTTATAACCCGGAAATATCCACTTTATAAAAAGTCGGAGCAACATTGTTCTTCTCTATGAACATCGCCATATAGATTGGCGCATAGGTAATCTTGCCTACGATGCGCAGATTGTCGTTATTGAACACGACAGCTTCGGGCAGGTCGTATTCTTTGCAATCCATGATGTTGGACAAAGCGCGGTGTGTTTCGTAATCTTTGCCCGATTTTACCTCAATGGGCAGTACCTTGCCGTTAAGTTCTATAACAAAATCCAATTCTCCGCGCTTCTTGTTGTTGTAATAGTAAGGAACGATGCCGTGTGCCACCAGTTCCTGCGCTACAGCGTTCTCATAGATTGAACCGAAATTGATATCCTTGTCTCCTTTTATAATCCGCATTTGAATACCCTCGGCATATTGGCTGGCCAGCAGCCCGATGTCACTTTGGAAAAGTTTGAACAGATTGCGCGAACGGGCAAGCAGGAGCGGCATTTTCGGTTCTTCCACATTATAGACAGGCAATGCTACACCTGCGTTAGTCAGCCACAAAAAACTATTCTCGACCCTGTCGAACTTCGCATGTTCATTCAGCCGTTTCAGGATGAAGCGTTTGTTCTTGGCATTCAACTCGGGTGGAATAAGATTAAAAATCTCCTCGATATATAGTTTGTTGCTTGGATCGTATTGTGCGATGTCGCGTTTGTACAGACGAATAATGTCCTGCTGCACAGCCATCACTTCTTGCAGGTTGTTGCTCTCTATATATTTGTTCACAGCAGCAGGCATACCGCCTACGACAAGATAAAGTTGGAATAGTTCCATAATTTTGCCGTGAACGAACTCATCGACGGCGGTACGATTCAGCCACGCTTCGCGTAACGACCCGATAATGGTGTCATTGATCCCCACACACGAAATAAACTCCTCGAAATCGAGTGGGAACATATCTTTTACACCCATGTAACCTACCGGTTCCGAACGCAGGTCTTTCAATTCTACGCCCAGTAACGAACCGCTCAGAATGTAACGATACGAACCGTCATCCACCAGAAACTTGATTGCGGTAACGATATCGGGACATTGCTGTACTTCATCGAAAAAGACGAGTGTTTCGCCCTTGATGAGCGGTACGGAGGTAATTGTCGAAAGACGGAGCAGAATATCGCTGCTACTTTTTGCCCCCTTGAACAACTCCACGGCTTCAGGCATCTCAATGAAATTAATCTCTACGAAACTTTTGAATGTCTTGCCGAATTGACGAATGGAGAATGTCTTCCCGATTTGTCGCGCTCCGGTAACAAGCAGGGCATTTCGAGTAGTTTCGTAGTAATGCTTGATGTAGTTGTCTATCTTCCTCTTTATCATAATTCATTTTTGTTTTTTTCTATACAATTATTATCGAAGGCAACAAATCGGCCTGCCGCTTTTCTATGGCAAAAATAAAAAGATTACGCCGTTTTTCCAAGAACCACATTCATGAATTTGCCACTTTTCCATAATTTATACCGTAGGTCCTAGCAATTTCAGATATTATAAGATTTTCCCACATTCTTGTGCCATTGTTTTGTGACATTTTATCGGATAGCTTTCGGCGGTTGGGGCTATTTCTTGCACGGGACGTTTGCCAAAACCGTTTTAGTCCGGGCTTGCCCTTGTGACACGAAAATTATTTCGGGGGAGCCTAATACCCCAACCACCTTATGTCGTTGGGAGCGTTGCCATACAATCTGCAAGCAGAGGCGGTTGAATTGTCCGATGTTGAGTAGATTATGAAGCGGCAAACGGATAGATAGAGTGCTTGGGGTGTATTGGAAAATTTAGCCTATACCTGTTCGTATCGGGCAGACATCCGATAAGAGGGAGAAAAAAGAATTTGCCCCTTATAGTTTTGGTCTCATCTGGTAAGAACAAGATCATATCTCGCTTGTCTTTCATTGGTCTTTCAATGTTACCGTCCGAGCAATGACATCCCAGTTCTAGGTGCAGTTTCGGACAACTGAGCAGTCTCCGATTTTCTTTTCAGTTATTTGCACGAAACGGTTTACTTTAGTTTTCTTGCCCTATATATAGAAAAATACTAAACTAAACAGAATTATATATGCCCGCGCGGGAATAAACTACACCAGCAAAAAACATCGGGAGCCACGCAAATTCGGTAGCTGTTTTAGTCGAACAATCCGTTCACCAGATTGACTGCATCGTCCTTTTTCTGATTGATGATTTTGGCATACACCTGTGTCATTTTCACATCAGCATGGCCGAGTAATTTCGAGGTCGTGTAGAGGTCTGCACCGAGCGTCAGCATCATCGTGGCAAACGTGTGGCGGCTTGTATGAAATGAAAACCGCTTGTCGATTCCAGCCGCTTTCGCCCAAGGTTTGAGAAGTGTGTTTACCATCGTTGGACTCGGCAAATCGAATACATGGTCTTCCGATGTCTTCTCCCCACGTTCCGGCATCCACTTCAAGGCTTCGGGGGAAAGCGGCAAATAAATCGGCTCTTTGGTCTTTTGCATGGATACAGCCAAACGATATTGTCCCCTATCAACAAAGACATCTTTCCACTTTAAACTGATGATATCGCTTATCCGCAGTCCGCAGAAACAGGAGAACAAATAAGCCTGTTTTACGGCATCATTTTTCATCGGAGTAGCAATCAATGCCCGCACCTCTTCAATGGTCATATACGACCGTTTACTCTCCGGCAGACGGATTTTATCCGAATTGTTGATCTTCGTAAAAGGATTGACTTTTATAATTTCCGCTCGCACGGCTGCATTCAAAGCTCCGTTCAGAATGCGGTAATATGTGTGTAGCGTAAAATTTGATACTTGCTTACCTTTTGGCCGATATTCAGTCAGCAGATAGTCGATATACTCTTGGCAAAATGTTTTGTCGATCTGATCCATCGTTACCCGTTCTCCGGCATAATCTTTCAAGATGCGGATAGTAACTTGGATTTGGTTCCCATCTTTCTTTCCTCGCTTCGCTTGATTCTCTTTGTAGGTCTCCATCCAGTCCAAAAGAAAAATCTTTTCACGGGTTTCGATACCCGCTTCACCGTTGGTAAGTTGAATGATCCGTTTCGATTTGATGGCATTGGCTGCTGCCATAGTTGTTTGGTTCCGTACACGGGCATTGTTATCCGTTTCGGGGATAAGATACATCTTCAGATACTCATATGTTCGTTTACCGTCCCGATAGATATCCAAATACAGACTTTTGTTTCCATTGGCCAACTCTTTCATCCGAAGACGGATAGGTTCTTTGACTTTTGCGGGCTTCTTTACTCGTGGCATAGTTCCTCCTCTTTTACTGTTATTTCGGATGCAAAACTACAAATAAAAGCCGAGATTAAGGAACAAATAAGAAACAAAAATGTACCGAAAAAGAGCCAAACGACTGAAAACAATAAAAGCAACTGAAAAGAAATAGGCACTTATAAATAGCTATAAAACAGCGAATTTATTTTTATATGCTTGGTTGTTGTTTTCATTTCAGATATGTATTATATAAATCTGGAATATTTTGAAAAGAGCTATCTGCATTAAATCTTAAATACATTACCATAGCACTCTAGATTCAAATCCTCTATAAACGCCCTCATCCTAAAGGCATTCATGCCAGAAACCCCGATAAAAGTGATTGCCTCATGCTGCGCCGGAGTGACTCCAGCGAAACACGATGCAGCACTCGAGACCATGCGCTCCTGCCAGATAACCGTCGTTGCATAGATAGATCGATTGCGCCCGAAATGCCTATTCACCAGCATCCCAATCCATGTTGTATAGACGGTCTTTGTCAAGGTTTTGCCGTTTCTTGGAAAAACCACCTCAAAGGTAACGATGACTTCAGCGATTCTCAGGACATTATCGACGGAGTATGGACAGCCGGATGCCTTGAGCAGTCTTTTTTAAGTTCCTCGTCAGGCGATTCCGTATAATATCGGGCGAATTGAATGCCGGCATAACCAAGTTGCAGCAACTGAATCTGCTCGTTATACCCTGCTGCGTAGAGGAGCAAGCCCAAAAGGCTTTTGAACACCAGATCCCGGGATATTGCTCCGCCTTCTCTCATTGTAGAGAGCTCGGTTTTGATTACTTCCTCCGGCTTTCGACTGATTAGAGTACGTTCGTACAGCATGCCTTCAACTTGGCTACGCAACTCCCTTATGCTCAATCTCTCAGAAGCCGCCATTGTAGCATAGAATTCACATGCGAGGAAATCCTCTATTGCAGTAGCCTCCCATAAAGGTTGACCACGGCAATTGTAGCGACAGCGTAAACACAATCTGATAATCCTCAAATTCTCTGGCGGATTGCATCATCAGACGGCGGTGCACCCCGTGGGTATCGGACAGATGCAGGATACTAATTGTCATCATTGCCGTAGACGACCTTAAAGATAATGTCTCCGCTTCTCATACCGGCGTAGGCGGCGAGGTTCAGGACGGCAGGAATCCAGTAGAAGGCTTCCTTGGCCGAGTAGGCGTAATTGGCGCATCCTGCGCTTGAGATGACGCCGAGCATCGCCAGGAGTATCCAGCGCGCTCCCCTCCAGAACTCCCTGAGTCCCTTCGATGATTTGTTTCAATCCGTTACTTTTCGGACAGGCCCCCATGACATCTTGGGGGTTTTCATGCAGACATCAACTACAGATACCCCAGAGCCATACTGCATCGCTCGGCAAAAGCATGCTGGACAGCAAGCGTTATTTCTTCTGGATGATTTTCGCAGGCCCCAGCAAGCCGGCAGGAAGAAGCTGCGAATCCTTAGTGAACCAATTATCGTAGTCTATCCAAGCTATTTTCTTTGCACCGGGCTGCAGGTCACCGATTATCCTGTTCGCCCAGAGATTTGCGACTTTAATCTCAAGCTGATTCTCCCCCGGCTTCACTGCCGAGGTTACGTCCACCACGAAAGGCTCTTTCCAAGCCCTTCCGCAATCCATGCCGTTGACCTTCACTTCTGCGATGTTCTTCACCGAACCAAGGTCAAGGATGATTTTCCCCGAAGTGTCTGGCACATTCACTGTGTTCGAGTATGTGGCTACGCCGGAGAAATACTTTATTCCCGGATCTTCCGATTCCGTAAATGACTGAAGATTCTCGAACACCGCAGATTCCGGCGCTCCCCTGTTCTCCTGGAAGCGCACATTCCAAGGAGCAGAAACCCTCGCCAGCTCTTTCGCCTGAACCTCAGGGACGGCATGCTGAGCCTCGCCTTTGCCGGCGAACACCACGAAGACGGCATCTATCGGTGTAAGATGCAGGGAAACAGACGTCTTCCCATCGGCGCATTTATAAGAAGCCTCTTCAATGGTGCCATCGTCCGGATGCCAGATCTGAGGTTTCATGCCAGAGACATTGAAAACGATGGAAGTGTCGCAGTACGTATCCAATGGACGGTTAATCCAGAAAATCTCGACTCCGTTGTCTGCCCTGTGCAGGAACCTGGTGTTGTAAGGCAGGACGACCTGAGGCTCTATCCTAGCTTTTTCGACAAGTTCTGCCAGAGAACCAACCTCGTAGACATTTGCCCTCTTGGAATCCCAGATATCTTTCACCAAGGCATCGAAGATAGCCTGGTCATCAGACAATCCGGCAGGGCGCTGCGCCCTTTTCCCGCCGATGATGGCGCCTGCTTTCGCAAGCTCGTCAATCTTACGCAGGACAGGCACGGAAACATATTCCATGTTCTTGTCCATCCATAGAATCTTGTAGCTGACGCCGCTGCCTGCGACAATTTTCCCGTTCTTAAACGAGATGTGGTTCAGGAGCACGTCCGGGCTGCAGTAATCCCACTGGAAGCCAGAAGGAATGGCAGGGTCCTCGCTACCGAATATTCCTGTGACATTCCCGTCCTCTCCATAATAATAGAGTATGTCGGCGACATTCTGCCCGGCCTGCAGCATATAACAGCTCCTTGCAAGGTAGTCCATCCATGTGCCTGCCATCTCCGCCCAGGTCTCACGACGGTTGAACCACTGTCCGTATTTCCCAAGGCTCAGCCCCGGCACATGCACGTCGTCTGGTTGATGAGCGCTCTCGTGAATCACGAAACGGTTTATCCCACCGCTCAGCTCTCTGTCTGCCACGAGCTTGAGCGTTTCCGGACAAAAGACATAAGCATTTCCCTTCTCACCGTTGACCGTCATGGATTCAGCAGCGGCTATGTTCTGCCCGTAGATATGTGCTACCGAAGAAGATTCCTTGCAGTCAGCCTTCCCGTTCGTGTTATAGCCAGTGATTATCTCGCTCTTGACCCTTGGATCATTGCACCAGGTAGCGGACATCGGGATCTGCGCAGTGCGCTTGACATCCATGCCATCCACGATATATGCCCTCCCAGCCTCATGGGACTCAGTGTAACGTCCCTTCATTCCATACTCATCCTGAAGGATTTTCGTAAGCAGGTCGTAATTTTCTGCGATCAGCTCGCCAATCGTCATCCGAAAATCATGCAAGAAGGCGTCGCTCCTTTCTGGCGAGCCGATAATCTCTCCTGCGATGGCAGGCAGCCATTTCCGCATGTCATAGCCTCTCCTTCTAGAGAACTCTCCGAACATGGCAGGTGTCCAGTTTTCATGACCCGCCTCATAGCTGTCATTGAGAATATATTGTATTCCTTCCTGGCCAAGCATCCCGCCAGAAGCACCCTTGTACATGTCAAGATATTCATGGAAATATTTGGTCCATGCCTCCGGATCCATCTTGTCAACCTCCAGCCCCGTGGCCTCATCCGGAGCAGGGTGGTTGCATTTGCCCGTGAGGGACCATCCGAAACGATATATTCTCCATTTGCCTGAGGGAGCGTTCCAGTCAAGGTTCCCAAGAGAGTCAGTGAAATCGCTGAGCAGCACTACGTCTTCCTCGCTCGGAACCGGCTCTCCATTTATGGCGGTCGGGAACTTGTTGACATGGGCTACGCTTGAATATCCTGCCTTGTCTTCATAAGAATTGACCTTTGAATATGGAAACAGCTTGAATTCCGAGACCTTGACAGAATAAACGGATGCCTTGCTGCTTCTCAGGTCATTGAGAGTGACTCTGAAATGCTTAGCCGTCGTCGCTTGTATATTAATCGTTTTCTGCACCCCTCTGATCTCATTCAGGTCTGCGACCTTCTTGAAATGAGAGCCATCTTCGCTGCTTTCCAGAATGCCCCATCTGTCGGAAGCGAGAGACACTGACCTGACAGTCACTTCCTGAGGAAAAGAATATTCAATCCATGCCTTTCTGTCTTTTGATATCAGGGTACCCGCTTCAGCAAAGCTGCCGTCAGTCAGCTGGCCGTACGTGAAGTTTCCTCCGCTGACGGCAAGCTTGACGCCTTCAGCTGAGATTTCCGCACGATCCTCCGGCTGCTTTACTGCAACGACCGCAATATCCTCATAATAAGGCTTGCCTTTGTATGGAGTGTCCACATTCTCATCCTGAAATCTGCCCACTGCCATTATAGGGTCTGGCAGCCTCACGGAGATTTCTTTCCCTCCTTCAACATCAACAGTGCGCCAGACTATTTTCTTCATAGCATCTTCTGGCTTGACCCATGGGCCCCCTGTAGTGCTCCAGCCAGGCGAACTCGCCACGGACATTTCCATATCCAAAGAATCCGCCACCTTCACCGCATAAGCGAAAGCGTCTTTCCAGTCATCCTGCATGTAAATCAGCCGCTTCTCCACAATCGTAGGAGTGCTGATCGCCGCATCGAAATGATGGAATCCGGCTATCCCGGACCTGTCCATCCACTCCAAGTCTTTCTTTATGCCATCTTTCGTGATGTTCCCGTTCATCCAGTGCCACCACACGTACGGCCTGGCCTCGCGAGGAGGGTTGGCGAAGCCTTCCCGCAGAGCGGAAATTCCTTTGTCAGAGGCTACCCTATTGCTCGAGGCACATCTTGTAAAAATCAGCGCGGCAATAATTATGAATACAACTGATAGCAGGAGATATATTTTTCTCATTTCGTATTTTTAGGGATACTATATTATGATATTGGCCTTCATTGCCCTGGCTGCAAAAAACACAGTGCCGGAGACGCAAACTACAGCTCCTTAATCTTAATATTCTTGAAGCTTACCTCGTTGCCGTGATCCTGAAGCAGGATGTTGCCACGGACATGGTTGCCGAAATTATTCCAATTCTTGTATTTGCTATACGCCACGAGAGCATTCCATTCCTGATTGTTGCGCTCGTATTCGAGAAGTTTCACCCCATTCAGCCAATGCTCCACGTGATTGCCTTCAACGATGATCATCGCAGTATTGAATTCATTGATATCGAACGGCTTGTCTTCCGGAGCCGGAATCAGGTCGTACACGGAACCCAGCTTGCGGTTGCCCTTTACGCCTAATTTTGCGTCAGGGTGACGCAGGTCATCGAGAATCTGAAACTCGCAACCGATGGCAGACCCTTCTCCTTTGTTCTCATTAGGGTCCACGAAATATTTTATTCCGCTGTTGGCCCCCTCCGTGATTTTGAAATCTACTTTCAAAATGAAATCCTTGTAGGTTTCGGTCGTCACGATGTCGCCTCCATTGGCAGATTCTTTGCCCTCGCTGGCCTGCACCGACAGCACTCCGTTCTCAATCTGCCAGCCATGATCCGGAAATTTATCAAGCTTTGCTCCACGCCAACCATTCGTTGTTTTTCCATCCCAGAGCAGCTTCCAGCCTTCTCTCACTTCAGTCGGAGATAGGGTGTTGTCTGGGAAAGTTTCATTGGACTTTTTGTTCTGAGATGACAGGGGCAATGCCATGATGGCAGCAACTGCGAAAAATAAAAACTTTTTCATGATTATTCGTTTATGATGTTTTCTATTAATTTGCGTTAAAACTTTCAAATTTAAAAAAATTCATCGAAAGTGCGTAAATTGCAGCTGTAAAAATGAAACCAGCCGTCCGAATAATAATATTCTGTGCCTGTCTGATTCTGCTCTCGGGCCTGGACCTTCTATGCGGAGGCTCGTGCTTCAATATTCCCGAATATGTCATATTCATAAAAATCCGCCTTCCACGGATGCTCACTGCGGTTTTGGCTGGATGCAGCCTCTCGCTTGCGGGGCTTCAGATGCAGAGCATATTCAGAAATCCTCTTGCAGACCCTCACATAATGGGCGTGAGCGCTGGGGCTGGCACTGGCGCTGCGATAGCCACCCTGATAGCTGGAGCCACTGCCTCCGGGTTTCCAATCGTGCTATCAGCCTTTCTCGGTGCCATGGTGGCCTTCATGCTGATTATGGCAGTGGCCTCCCACATCCAGAGCACCTACACACTGCTAATCTTCGGCGTAATGCTGGGATTCGTATTCAGCGCCATCACATCCATTCTTGAATATTCTGCCAATGAGGAAAGCCTTAAAATCTTCTACAGCTGGTCTGCAGGCAGTTTCATGGGGACTCGCCCGACGGATATTCTCATCATGCTTTCTGCTCTGGCAATCGGGATTTTCATGGCAGAATGCAATTCAAGAGGACTTGACATTTCTTTGTTTGGCGATGAATATGCCGCACTGGCAGGAGTCAATATACTCAAAGTCAGGAATATAGCAATGGCAGGCAGTTGCATCATGACTGCTGCGGTCACGGCCTTCTGCGGCCCAATCGGTTTCGTCGGAATAGTGGCGCCGCACATCGCGCGCCTCGCCATTGGCTCTTCCATGCATCGTAAAGTAATTCCTGCAACCCTCACTGTCGGCACTTGCCTGTCGCTGCTTGCTGACATATTCTCGCAAGTATTCGCCACTCCCCTGCCTGTCGGCAGCACGATGGCCATCATCGGCATTCCGTTAATACTCATCATACTATGCTCAAAGCCAAGAATCTGATAGTAGGGTACAGGAAAGCCATCTGCGAGCCTTTGTCGTTCTCATTCGAGGATGGCAAGTGCATCATGCTGACTGGTCCCAACGGGAGCGGGAAAAGCACTCTCCTAAAGACACTTGCAGGGTTGATCCCCCCGGTATCAGGAAAATTCTCCTCTAACGGCAGAGTCGTCATGGTCCCTACTCACATTCCTAAAGTCAAAGGATTCACTGTCAAGGAGTTCATATTGACAGGAATGCTTCAGGCATCCGGGATGTTCGGCCGACTGAGGCCGTCCGCAGAGAAAGCGGCCGATGAGGCAATAGATGCTCTCGGCTTGGGAAGCCTAGAGTCGCAAGACCTTAGCAGGATCAGCGATGGAGAGTTCCAGAAGGCCTGCATGGCCACGGCACTGACTAACGAAGCCTCCGTACTGCTTTTGGATGAGCCGACGGCTTTCTTAGATGTAGATAACAGGATAATGGTGCTCTCAACTCTTCGGTCACTCGCAAGGGAATCTGGCACTACTGTCATGTTCTCCACTCACGATATCTCCGATGGCGCTAAATATTCAGATGCAGAGATTTCGCTTTTGAAACATTGAAACTTTTATTTATTTTTGTTTCACAAAATTCCAGATATGCCAGGAAAACTCTATTTACTTGACGGTCATGCGCTTATCTTCAAGATGTACTATGCCTTTCTGGGGCATCCTATGAAGAACGATGAGGGCGAGGACACGTCCATACTTTTTGGTTTCACTAAATTCCTGCTTGAGCTGATCGAGAGGGAGAAGCCGACTCACATTGCGGTAAGTTTCGACCCTCCCGGAGGCACGTTCAGGAACAAGATGTACCCTGCCTACAAGGCCAACAGGCCGCCAACTCCGCAGCTGATCATCGATGCATTAGATCCGCTAATCGAGATTTGCAAGGCAATGAACATTCCGGTACTCATGATGATGGGCTACGAAGCTGACGATGTGATAGGCTCAGCCTCGAAACGTGCCGCTCGCGAGGGCTACGACGTGTATATGGTAACGCCGGACAAGGATTACGGCCAGTTGATTGAAGACCACATCTGGCAGTACAAGCCCGGGAAGGGCGGAGGCGAGAAAGAAGTGCTGGGAGTCAAGGAAATCTGTGCCAAATACGGAATCCAAAGCCCTCTGCAAGTCATCGACATGCTGACCATCTGCGGGGATGCCTCCGACAACGTGCCTGGGGTGAAAGGCGTAGGAGAAGTGGGAGCCAGCAAGCTTGTCGCAAAATATGGCTCTGTCAAAGGAATATACGAACATCTGGACGAGCTGACTCCTCGCCAGAGAGTTATGTTCGAAGAGGCCAAAGACCACATCGAACTCAGCCACGAACTGGTTACCATAAAAACCGACATAGACGTGTCTGTGGCTACCGCCGACATGAAACTCTCGGATTCGTACCAGCCTAAGATTGCCGACTTATTCACGAAATATAAGTTCAACTCGCTGAAGCGTTACATCAGCAACATCGGAGGAGCAGTTCAGGCAAGTGTCGACGAGCGACCGAAAGTTTCAAAGTCAGCGCCGGACAGGGTCGCGATGGCTGCCCACAAAACCGGACTCTGCTCTGTAATCGTGGAGGCATACGACTCTGACATATTCTCGAAAGCCAGGAGAATCATTGTCGCAGGTCCTCAAGGGAAAGATTTCATAGTCGCCGAAGGTGGTTGTCTTGAATTTAAGGTTTTGCTAGAAGATTCCTCTGTGATGAAATATGGCGATGACCTCAAACGTCAGATGAACACATTGAGTGCCAGTGGATTGCAGATGAACGGAAGCCTCCGAGACCTTGAACTGATGCACTACTTGATCGATCCTGAGAAGAGCCACAAGCTGGAAGTGCTGGCGCAGAGCTATCTAGGAACATCTTTGGACACGCCAGCAGAAGAGGCCAAGGCCACGACTGGCTCTCTGTTCGATGACATCCCGGACAACGTTCCTCTTAAAGACAGGAGTAATGAGGCTGGTGCCATCATCGAACTTGGCCGCAAGATCGAGGAGGAGATGGCGGCTCACGATGTCGCGAAACTTTACGAGAGCATGGAGGAGCCACTTTCTAAAGTGCTTTCCAAGATGGAGCGCAATGGTGTCCGAGTAGATCTCAACACATTGAAGGATTTCACGTTTCATCTCCAGCAAGAGATGAAGGGGCGAGAGGCTAGAGTACGCAAGCTCGCCGGCGAGCCTACTCTGAACGTTTCTTCTCCAAAACAGATTGGCGAGGTGCTTTTCGACAAGCTGAAGCTGTCGGCTAAGCCCAAGAAAAACGCTGGCGGAACGTACTCGACTGACGAAACCACGTTGATGGACATATTCGACAAGCATCCAATCGTGGAGGAAATCTTAGAGTTCAGGGCTGTGAAGAAGCTTCTCTCTACCTACATAGAGCCGTTCCCTGACTACGTGAATCCTGAAGACGGCAAGGTGCATACGACTTTCAATCAGGCTCTTACGGCCACCGGCAGGCTCAGTTCTTCGAACCCGAACTTGCAGAACATTCCCATACGGTCAGAACGTGGGAAGGAGATACGGAAAGCTTTCGTGCCAAGCGCTCCGGACGGGATGATCCTCAGTGCCGATTATTCTCAAATCGAGCTAAGAATCATGGCTCACCTTAGTGGTGACGAGCATATGGTGAACGCATTCAGGAATGGCGTGGACGTGCATGCAGCTACGGCCTCGAAGATTTTCAAGGTTCCGCACGAAGATGTGACTCCTGATGAGAGGCGCATAGCCAAGACGGCCAACTTCGGAATCATCTACGGAATTTCTTCTTTCGGTCTGGCTCAGAGACTCAGAATCGGTCGGAATGAGGCGAAGAAGATAATCGATGACTATTTCGCAAGCTTTCCTTCAATCATTGCCTACATAGAGAAAGTCAAGGCTGACGCTCGCAAGAACGGTTACGTCGAGACTATCTTCCACCGCCGTAGATACCTGCCGGACATCAATTCCAAGAATTCCACCCTGCGCTCGCTGGCAGAGAGGAATGCGGTCAACGCCCCAATCCAGGGAACAGCAGCCGACATAATCAAGCTTGCGATGATAGCAGTGGACGAAAAGATGACTGAGACTGGCCTTAAAAGCAAGATGGTGCTCCAGATTCATGATGAACTGTTGTTCGACGTGATTCCTTCGGAACTGGACGTGCTGCGAGCAATCGTAGTGGGAAGCATGGAGAACGTTGTTAAACTTTCTGTACCTTTAACTGTTGAATGCAATCATGGCAAAAACTGGCTTGAAGCCCATTGATGAATTGATAATTCTAGCCCAGGAGGGCAACGGCCTGGCTTTCACTGCTCTTTGGGACAGACATTTCGACCAATTGAAGAATTACATAAAGTCCAGGGTTAAGAATATGGACGACTATGTGGTCGATGACATTTGCAGCCGGAGCTTCGAGAAAGCTTTCCGTCAGATTCAGACTTACGATCCCAAGAAGAGCCAGTTTCTGACGTGGCTATGCACCATTGCGAAAAACACTGCCCTGGACTATTTGGAACAGGATAAAAAGATACACCCAAAGGATAGGATAGTATATATTGATGATAACGATCCTTCCGGCGTGGAGGATATTGCGGATAAGACAGAGGATGCTCTTAACTCCTTGATCAAGAACGAGACCGAGGAGGAGAGGCTGAAATATATAGACCGGCTTCCGGAACTTTACAGGACTGTGGCGCACAAGCGGCTCATTGACGGGATGAAGTATAATGAGATTGCCGAGAATCTTGGATTAGAGCTGAATACGGTGAAGACTAGGATCCGGCGTGCAAAGAGCATCATTGATGAGCTGCGAAAAGATGATGAGGAGAATGAGATATGATGAATTTCGATGAGTTTATTAATATAGCGAATGCTTCTTTCGGGAATATTTCTTCGTCTATAGCATCCTCCGGTGATTATCCTGAGCCGCTAAAAAATGCGGCTCAGTCCGAACCACCTGTTAGATGCTCTGTAAATATGCATCAAATTAATCAGTTCAAGGTGCTGGAGGCTGGATATCGGGAGTGGAACTCTAAGATCAACGTAATATCGAGGAAGGATATTGATTCGTTGTATGACCATCATGTGCTGCACTCGCTAGCGATTGGCGAATATCTGAAGGAGGAGCGGCCAGAGACATATTCATTGATGCAAACCTCCTCGCTGAAGGTTCTGGATCTTGGCACAGGCGGGGGCTTCCCTGGCATTCCGCTGGCGATCCTGTTCCCCTCGGCGCATTTCACGCTTTGCGATTCTGTCGGGAAGAAAACGCTGGTTGCCGAAGAAATCGCCAAGCTGGCAGGCCTGGCCAACGTCAAGGTAATCAACGCACGCGCAGAAACTCTCAAAGGTCCTTTCGACTTCATTGTCACTCGCGCAGTAGCTCCACTCTGCGACATGTGGCCATGGGTGAAGGGAAAATATTCAAAGAGCCTTCTCTGCCTGAAGGGAGGAGCCATCGCAGACGAGATCTCCGACCTTATTTCAAGGCACCATATTCCCAAACAACTAATCAACATCTGGCCCATCTCCCTCTGGCTCACCGATGAATATTACAATGGCAAATACGTAGTCGAGATTGGCAGGCAAGATTAACCGCAACGCTTAGAATTTCATCGTCAGCCCGAAGAGGGCTTCAATGCCCCTGAGCTTAATGCTGGAATACGATGAGCTGTAGGAGGTCAGCGTCTCTGTCCTCAGTTCCTTGCAATTGAGCAGATTCCTACCCTCGGCGAAGATTGAGAATTTGTCGAACTTCCATTCAGCCCTACATTTCACAAGCGGCCTGTTATTGATTTTGGACGTGGAGAGCCACTGCCTGCGGTAATACACATCGGCACTCAATGTCAGCCTCTCGAAAGGCAGGGCGCTCAGACTTCCTTCTATGATCAATGAATTGTCATGGAATGATGCCGTTCCCTTGTTGCGATTGTACCTGTGTGTCGCAGAAGCCGAGGCTACAAGCCATTTTACTGGCGTTGTGCGAAGGGTGAGGCTAGACTCCACCGACCTTGTGGTGTAATCGAAGAGCGTTCCCTGCAGGCAGGATGTGTAGTCCGTCCTAGAGTAGTTCGCTCTGGCTCCGATGTAGAAAGTCTTGACCCCGAAATATTTCGACATGTTCAACCCAGCCGTGTAGCTGTTCCCAGAGGCTCCTAGCGGAAGATATTCAGAGATGGTGTAATCCTCGCTGTAGAAGCTTGACCCTATCCTGTCAGACCAGTTGTGGGTATAGCCAGCCGTCAATCCGGCATAGAACATTGCTGGAATATTGCTGTATTTGATGTTTGCCAGCACGGAAGCATGCTCGCTCTTGCTGAGACCGTCTCCCAGAAAGATCCTTCTGTAATCTGTCAGTACAACGGACCGCAGAAGATTCTCGGCATCCGACTTGGAGGTACTCCAGGCTCCGCTGGCATACCACTCCCAGTTCTGCCCCAGCCGCCCTCTTAGATTCAAGCTTGGGCTGAAATCAGGATAGGTTCTGGATTTCATTCCTGAAGGGTAAATTATCTCGTAGCTGAACGGAAGACGGATGCGTGCATCCACGCCATAGACAGATAACCTGAATGTCGGCGTGACTCTAGGAGAAACCTGACAGAATTCCAGCCTGTCCGAATAATTGAGATTGAGACCCGGCAGGCTGTCAAGATCGGTCTTCAGCCTGTCATAGCGGAAATTCACTCCTCCCTCAAGACCTATGGTCACTGCGCCCATATTCGTGGAATACGAAGCATAGTTCTCGGAAACCACATTTGTCTTTGACAGGGTCTGCTGGGTGTCATTCCCATTATAGGAATATTTCGCATCATGGCTGTTCCTCACTGCCTTGGAATCGCTTACTATCGTGATGGCTTTCCTGCCACCAAGCCTGACAGTCCAGCGAGACGTATTGGATAGTTTCAATGAGGGAAGAGCATATTTCTCGTTGTAGAACCTATGTCCTTGGACATTGGAATTGGTTCTCCTGCCCTGCCCGGAGAATGTAAGATTGTCATTGAAATAAAACTTGTCCCCATTCTTCTCATATTCATTGCCTATGGTCCAGAAATATTCATTGTCGGTCAGTTTTGAACTCTCCTCTATTTCAATACTGTCTCCGCTCGCATATTTCACTTTCTCCGAGTCTAACGCAGTCTCCTTGTACCTTTCTCCCGCCACATTCACCGAAACTTTGAACTGAGAATCCTCGCCAAGGCGCTTCAAGTGATTGAAGGTTCCGATTCCTGAAAGGTTGTCGTACCAGTAGTCTTTAGGAAGCGTGAGAAACATTCGCCTCGGATTGAGCTTCGTGGCGAAATCTGCGTCCGCGTTCTCTTCAGACAGCAGGAAAAATCCTGACTTCCCAAAATATTCCTGTTCCCTCAATTCCTTGACTATGTCGCCTCCCACATTGTTGCCTTTCACCATGTAAAGATCCTGGCTATTCCTTGAGAACATGGTTATCATTGCCTTTCCATTGAATAGCGGCAGCGGTGGGAATCCCAAGGCCGCATCCCCCGTAAACAGCCAGGTGTTCTTCGCATCCTGCTTCAGGATAATGTTGAGTGCCCCACGCTCAGTGTCCTCAACTCCCTGCAACACCCTGACCGGCTGATGGTTTTTGTAAAGCTCTATCCTGGATATCTTGTCCACATCCAGGTTGTTGGTTGCGATCGTATACCGTCCGCCAAGCAGATCCAGCCCTTCGATGTAGAATTTGTTGATAGGCTTTTCGTTCTGCCTCACGCCGCCAGTTGCCGTTACCTCGATTCCAGGCAGTTTCTCTAGCAGATCCTTTAGCACCTTGTCCCCGGCATCCTTGAATGCGCCCACCTCATAAATCACGGTGTCGCCTTTCTCAATGATTGGCGGAGCCGACACGGTGGCCTGCCGGAGCATAAGCTTCTGTGCTTTGAGCTTGATGGTCATCGTGGCCGCCTGAGGAGTAACTTTGACAGGTTTGTAGCCCATCATCGACACCATGACTGTGTCTGGCATGTTCCTACACTCAAGCTCGAACCGGCCATTCTCATCCGTCATGGTGTTTCTGGCCAGAACCCTGTTGAGATAAGCCATGACGAAAGCTCCGGCTACTGGCTCGTCAGTGTCATCGTCAACCACAGTTCCACGAATGTGGGTCTGGGCAGCGCTCATAAGTCCAAAGGCAACGGTGACGGCCACTGCCAGGAATAGTTTTGCGAATATTCTGTTATAACCCCTCAATTATTCTGGATGTTTAATGCGTCATTTCCAGTAGGATTCCGGTATCAGGGGAATATATTTGAACTTTGCCCGAACCTGATTCAGATCACCTTTGACACTTATTTTGTTTATACCGATCAAATCATTGAGATAGTCCATATCATTCATGATTTTCGTGTACATTTTCTCAGCATCTTTCAAATCGAGATTATACTTCTTGTAACCTCTCCCATATAAAGATGAGGAGGCATCGTAACAGGCATTTATAAAGTCATATCTGGACTTAGAGGAAAGTTCTTCTACATAAATCATATAGAAAGAGAATATCTTGTCTTCATCCTCTGCCTTCACGATCAGCCCGGGAGCACCCCAGAAAAGCCATGGGCCGACATTGTATGGGATTTCCTCCGCGTACCAAATCGTCCACTTCCTCCCATAGTATTCCCCGACTGCCTTCTTCGTCTTGTAGCCATCCAACTCTCCGGTCTCTTCTGTAAGAGACCATGCCGATGATTCCAATCTTCCGCTTCCACGAATTATTATTGAAGCTGGCATATAACCATTGACAACGGTATTGCTTTTAAAATCGATAAGCGACACCTCTTTCATCCCACCAGGAAGACTGACCAGCTTCGAATATGCCTCATTATCCAATGAATTTCCATTCTTGTCGAAAGCAAATTGCCTAAGAGAATCCTTCACAAATGCTTTCTCGCTGTAGAAAGCCGCCGTGCTTCCATCATAGTCTGTCCGCATGTCCATGTAAGCACGATATTTAGTATCTTTTAGGGACTGTTTTCTTTCAAACCCATAATATACCCGTATGCCTTGAGACCGTGCAAGTAAGGGACAAAAAAGCAATAAAATAATAAGGAATTTCAAACGTATCATGATACTAAAACTTATTTTCCCCACTATAGTCTTACCAATCAAAAGGTAGGACTATAGTGGGGTGGCTAAAGTTCACTTCTTCTACTAAAGAGGATTGCCACATACAACACTTTCATAAAAATCAGAAATTGCTAGGCACAATTGATCCGACATCTCAAAATCTACATCTAAATAAAACACTTCACCGCAGGTTGTAATAAAACCATAATAATAGTGCTTTGCGCCAGCTTGAACATCAGAAGAGAAAAAAAGAGAAGAAAAAACGATGGCAACAAAAGCTATAATAGTAGCAATAATTTTTGTTTTAAAATGTCCCATAATAACTTTGATTTGTAACCTACTGTAAATATATTAATAAAATCACATATATCAAAACGTTTTAACTTTCGGTTTTGATATTATTCATAATAATAAATTTTCTTTTAACTAACTCATACTGAAATCAGACTAGAATTTCTTTAATATATTTAGTTACAAAACAATAGATCTTAAGGTCAAATAGAACGACAACACTATGATTTTTGTTCAATCTATACCTAATTATTTCTCTCTAAATCAAGATAGACACACTCTGGCTATTGGCTCGCCCGGGTCCTCATCAACCACTATCCCCCTGATGCGTGTCTGAGCGGCGCTGATAACACCAAAGACAATGGCAACCGCCACTGCCAGGAATAGTTTTGCGAATATGCTGTTATAACCCCTCAATTATTCTGGATGTTTGACGCATCATTTCCAATAGGATTCTGAAATCAGGGGGATATATTTGTAAGCGGCATCCATCTCTACATCGGTAAGTTTTCTTCCTGATTTATCGAAAGCTTGAGAGCTAATGACCCCCTCTACCTGATAGGAATATTTCCTGTCATTTTTCATTCTCGTGTACATCTTCTCGGCATCTTTCAAGTCGTACCTGTACTTCCTGTCCTTTTTCCTCTGATAAGACGACGTAGGGTCATAACTATAATTTATGAAGTCATACCTGGACTTGGCGGAGAGCTCCTCTACATAAATCATATAGAAAGAGAATATCTTATCTTCGTCCTCGGCCTTGACTATCAGGCCTGGAGCTCCCCATAAAAGCCACGGGCCGACATTGTCTGGGATTTCCTCGGTGTACCAGATTGTCCACTTCCTCCCATAATACTCCCCGACTGCCTTCTTTGTCTTGTAGCCATTCATTTCTCCAGTCTCTTCCGTGAGTGACCACTTCGGCATCTCCAGCTTCCCCTCGCCTCGTATCAGAATATAGCTGGGCTTATATCCCAGTACAATGGCATTATTTTTAAAATCTATGAGCGACACCTCTTTCATCCCACCACGCAGATCAACCAGCTTCGAGTAGGCTTCATTGTCCAATGCATTGCCATTCTTGTCAAACGCGAATTGTCTAAGAGAATCTCTCACGAAGGCTTTCTCACAGTAAAATGCAGCGGTATTGCCGTCATAGTCCGTCCGCATGTCCATGTAAGCATCGTATTTGGTTCCTTTTACATTCCTCTTCCGCTCGAAACCGTAATAGATGCGGATGCCCTGGGCGCAGACAAGATCAGGGAGGCAGACGATGGCTATTGCGAAGAAAATTTTAATACAATTTCTCATGGTAAGAAACAATCCGCTATTAACAGAATCAATTATTTTTTGTCTGCCAATAGCGGACGTAGCGAGTCAGAAAACTACAATAAAATTAATTCCCGCAATACTTAGCTTCGAGTTCGTCTAAAATCTCCACATTTCTTTCATCGCTTAACTCAAATTCATAAGTGCGATATTCGGTATAGCCACAAGACGTTATCCAACCGTAGTGGTAGTAAGAAGATTGCTCCTCTTTTTTGGCATCAGCATTTACAGAGAGCAGAAGAGAAACAACAAGAACAGCAAGAGCAGCAATTATCCGCATGGTGATTTTTACGATACAATTTTTCATAATATTTAATCTTTTTCACTACTAATATACAAAGTCATTTTTAAAAATACAAAACGTTTTACTATAAATTTTGATATTTATTAGCTTGATTTCTAGACCGATTATCACTGAAAATCGTAAAAATGGAATAAATTATTGATAAGGCAAGATGTACGAGTCTTGCACAGGAAATCCACCTTAATTTGATTACTTATCATTGGAAAAGCAATTCTCGGCGACCTCTAGCCCCCCAATTCCCGAAACGGACCTCGGCAGGCTGTACCACCATGCGCCTGCACGAAACACATGCCATCATGCCCTCTGATTGCAAATTATCAATTTCGGCCTCAGCTAAGTAAGTTGAGAAAGGACTGCGAGGACTAGCCGTATCCAATAAAGTCAGGAAATGCCGCAGGAACCACGGGCAGAAAAATTGTTTTTCAAATATTTTGGATTTTAGAGCAAAAGGGTTAAATTTGCAGTCCAAATTCTGGAATATAAAAATATTAAGATATGAAAAGAACATTTCAACCATCCAGACGCAAGAGGATAAACAAGCACGGTTTCCGCGAGAGAATGTCAACCGCCAACGGACGCCGCGTCCTGAGGATGCGCCGTCGCCATGGCCGCAAGAAGCTGACTGTTTCTTCTGAGCAGGCTTGGTAATTCGGCAGTAATCGAAGAGTTAGAGCTGGCTCAACGAGTCAGCTTTTTTTTGTGTGCTTTTTACAAGATGACGAGTCAAGGTAGGCACGACTAAAATGGGATAATCATGGACGACGAGATATTCATGAAAGAGGCTTTGAAGGAGGCGCAGGCAGCTCAGGAAGAGGATGAGATTCCTATAGGTGCCGTGGTTGTGTGGCGTGGCAGGGTCATAGCAAAGGGACACAATATGACGGAGAGGCTTCACGATGCCACGGCTCACGCTGAGATGATTGCCATCACTGCGGCAACTGAGGCTCTTGGGGGCAAATACCTCAACGAGTGCACCCTGTACGTCACAGTCGAGCCATGTCCCATGTGTGCCAGCGCAATGAACTGGGCTCAGCTAGGCAGGCTTGTCTATGGGGCGATAGACCCGAAACGTGGCTATACGCTCTTCTCCCCTTCCCTACTCCACCCCAAGACCACAGTTCACGCAGGTGTGCTAGCCGATGACTGCTCGGCACTGATTTCCGACTTCTTCTCCGGAAAACGGTCGTGAAATCACCTCGCAACGCAGAGAGAGTCGTTTTTATTGAAAGGTGGCAAATAGCGAAATGATTTATATTGCAGAATTGCAAAAAATGAAATAAATTTGCGCTTCGAATTGAGGTATGGTGTAATGGTAGCACTACAGATTTTGGTTCTGCCAGTTCAGGTTCGAATCCTGATATCTCAACTATTTTCTGCTACTTCAAATAGAGGAGATTAGTCATGACACATTTCTCCATCAGATTCGTCTTTGCTGCATGCCTTCTGTTCCAATGCTTCTGCGAGGGTGCGGCTAGGCAAATCCGATTCGTTTCGTACACGCAGAACCTCTGGCATGAGTGCACCAAAGTTCCCGATGGCGTGAATAACCTGATTGAACAGGTATGGTACATCAATCCAGACATTGCCACATTCTGTGAACTGTTTCCTGGAAACGAAGACTCAGTGATAGAGCGACTGACGGGAGTTTTTGAAAAAAGGGGGCGTAAATACTACTATGCGAAGATGGACGGAAGAGCCATAGTTAGCCGTCATCTGATAATAGAGACGAAACGTATAAACCAGTGGTGCTTCAAGGCCGTTCTGGATGTCTACGGGACAAGAATCGTAGTTTACCCCTCGCATAGCGAATACAGGTTCTACAGTTGTTACTTGCCAAGAGGCTACGGCGACGGGTCTGAGAATTGGGGCAAACTTCCCGAACCAATTACCGATGTCATGGAAATTGAGAGGATTGCCTTGTTATCAGGACGTACCGAATCAGCCAGGATGGTCGTTGAAGATGCTAAAACTGAAATAGCAGAAGGAAGCCTCGTGCTCTACCAAGGAGATTTCAACGAACCTTCTCACCTAGACTGGACAAGAGCAACCGCAGACTCTTTCGACCATCGAGGATGCTCCGTCAAATGGCCTCTGTCTAAATATATGATTGAGACCGCCAGATGGAAAGATGCATATAGGGAAGCGCACCCCAATCCCGTAAAATACCCTGGGATAACGTGGCCGACCGCATGTCCTCAGCTAGATGAATCTTCTATCGCATGGGCAAAAGAGGCGGACGAGAGAGATAGAATCGACTTCATCTACTACCATCCCGACCATCGCATCAAAGTCAAAGATGCCTTTCTGGCAGGCTATCCCATGTCCCTACGCCGTGCACAAGCTGTCTGCGACGAGAGTAGCGACAAATTCGTCATTAGCAAGAATGCCGGCTGGTTCAGCGATCACAGAGGGGTCGTGGCTGTCTTCAAAATCAACGTCAAGTGAAGGATTAATCATAAAGGGATGCTATTCCGTTGAATATCGCAGTGGCGATGAGTGACATCCCCTTGTCGTTCGGATGAGCAAGGATAAAATCCGTCTTGATCTTGTAGGCATTTCCATCCCTGTCATAAAGCGTATCCCCCTTCTGAGGGCAAACATCCGTGCGGCTTCTGATGGAGGATAGCGATACATATGTAAGATTGTTCGTCCTCGCAGAGTTTCGAAGGACGTTTTCAACTGCGTCGTTTTTCCAGAAACTGCCAACAATCAAGACTTTTGAAGTCACCTTCTTGCACTTTTCAACGAGACGTGGGAGGTTTTTCTCGAAAGCTGGCGCATCCTGCACGTTTTCCCCTATCCTGATTACGATGATATCGGCTCCTGAAATCTGTGAGTCAAGATAGTCCAGGCTTCGCGCCGGATTAAGCTCGAAGTCCTGAATTGGGACAGGAGTCACAGAGGAACTCGAATTGAAATTCTTCAACTTGCTTTGCAAGACGTGGCAGTAATCATTTTCCTCTTTGGACGCTGCCATGCCCCAGTCTCCATACCACCCCACCGAAGGTAGATAACCATGCTTCGTGATTGAATTACCGATGCAGGCGACTTTGAGAGCTTCTTTGGTCTTGAGCTCTTTTTCCTGTCCGGCTACTATTACACTGTCATCTTTTGAAGAACCGTTGCCGCAGCAACCCGAGAACAGTGCAACGATGGAAAGCATTATGAATATTATCTTTTTCATGATTATGCTGATAATACAGGCAAGTTTGAACGATTTAAATATAATAGGATTTTTCGTAAATTTGTTTACATTATCAGAAATGCAAGTTAATAAATCATAATACAAGAAAATGAAAGGAATTCATATTTTTTTAGCCGATGGTTTCGAGGATACCGAGGCTATCGCCACCCTGGACGTGCTGCGCAGGGCAGGCCTTGAAGTTAAAACTGTATCAATGAATGAAGACAGGCTCGTGACCAGCTCACGTGGCGTTTCCGTGCTTGCAGATGTCATATTCAGTGACATTAAAAGCGAGGCAGGAAGGACTGGAGCATCCGATGTCATGGTCTTCCCTGGAGGGATGCCTGGCACGAAACATCTTGCCGAGAACAGTGAATTGATTGAATTAATGAAACAGCACTATGCCGAGGGGGGCATCGTAGCAGCCATTTGTGCTGCTCCTGGACTTGTCGCATCTCAGCTTCCAGACCTGAGAGGAAAGAGGTTCACCTGCTTCGACGGCTTCGAGGATGCTCTCATCGCAAAGGGCGCTGAATATGTCAAAGCGCCGGCAGTGGCTGACGGAAACCTTATCACAGGCTGCGGAGCAGGCTGCGCGATAGACTTCGGCTGCGAAATTGTCAGGAAGCTGAAAGGAGCCGATGCAATATCAAAAGTCCGCCACGGAATGATGCTGGATTAGCGCACGATAATGCGCTCGATTCTTTTCGGAATTGAAGCCAATATCTCATACGGGATGGTGTCGAGGATATTGGCTAATTCTGTTACTGTTGGGTCATCGCCGAAAACAGTTACGGTGTCCCCCGCCTCGCAGTCTATCCCAGTTACATCCAGCATGCACATATCCATGCAGATGTTACCGATCGTAGGTGCTCTATAGCCATTTACATTGAACGAAGCCTTTCCGCAGCCCAAATGCCGGTCTATTCCATCGGCGTAACCCACAGGAATCGTAGCGATGCGGGTGCCCGTCGGTGCTATCATGCCATGTCGCCCATAACCGATTGCCCCATCGCCAAGCTTCAGCTCCTTGATCTGCAGAATCTTGACTTTCAGAGAGGCGACCAGATGAAGATGCACGTCCGGCATGGCGCAAATGCCATATATTCCTATTCCAAGTCTTACCATGTCATGCTGATACTGAGGGAATCTCTCGATGCCGGCGGAATTTAGGATATGCCGCATCGGCGTGTATCCAAGAACCTTTATGAGCGCATCGGAGTTCCTCTCGAACATGTCAATCTGCGCCATGGTGAACTCATCCATGGCAGGGTCGTCATCCACGGCAAGATGTGAATATATCGACTTCACTCGTACTTGGGCGCAGGTTTTAAGATATTCAAACAATTCCGGCAGCTCGCTGGTCATGAAGCCTAGACGATGCATGCCAGTGTCCAGCTTGATGTGCACTGGAAAACTCCCTATACCTCTTGTCTGAAGTTTCGCCACGAGGGCTTTCAGAGTGAACAGGTTTGGGATGCCCGGTTCCAGATGATTGTCGATTATCTCGTCAAAGAAGTCTGTTCCCGCAGTGAGCACGAGTATTGGCAAGCTGATGCCGGCCTGTCGAAGCTCTATTCCTTCAACAGGAAGAGCCACAGCCAGATAATTAACTCCTACTTGCTGCAGCATTGAGGCCATTTCGACGGCTCCGTGGCCGTATGCATTCGCCTTCACTAGCACTAAAAGCTTCGTCGAAGGCTTCAGCTTCGACCTAAAATATCTGTAATTGTCAAGGCATGCGCGGTAGCTTAGCTCCAGCCTTGAAAAATCATTCTCTCTACTCGACATACTTCTGACAAATTTACCTATTTTTCATTAATATCCTGACGAAAATGGTAGGCTTCTGGCTTTGGTGCGTTAATTGCACGAAGCAAGCCAAAATAATTCAAAAGACAAAAGATATGAGCTATGCTTCAATATGGGTCATAATGATCGCTGTCATGGTGCTGAGCTTCGTAGTTCAAAACACCCTACAAAGACGTTTCACTAAATATTCGAAGATTCCCACATCTTATGGCATGACAGGAGCCGACATCGCCAGGGAGATGCTGCGACAGAATGGCATAACCGATGTGCAGGTCTCTAACATAAGAGGCCGGCTCACGGACCATTACAATCCGCAGACAAAAACCGTGAACCTGAGCGACTCGGTTTACAACAGCAATAGCATCGCAGCTGCGGCAGTCGCTGCCCATGAGTGCGGTCATGTCATCCAGCATGCCACCGGCTATGCTCCGCTTAAGCTTCGCACAGCGATGGTTCCCGTAGTTAGTTTCTGCAGCAACATCGTGCAATGGGTCCTGCTGGCAGGAGTCTTAATGGTTCAGTCTTTCCCACAGCTGCTTTGGATCGGGATAATCCTATTCGCCGCAACCACTATTTTCAGCATAGTGACCCTCCCCGTTGAGATTAACGCCAGCAAAAGAGCGATAGCATGGCTGGAGCAATCTAGAATAGCAACTCAAGAGACAAAGCCAATGGCAGTAGATGCTCTTAAATGGGCAGCTTACACTTATGTCATCGCCGCAATCGGCTCTCTCGCTACGCTTTTCTACTACATCGCAATCGCAAGCAGCGGGAATCGTCGTTAGGGCTTAGCGGTCCTCGCCTAGAACAGAGTCGGATGGCTCTCGTCAAGTCCAGTGAGGATTAGCTCCATGGTGGCTTCACGGAATATGGCTGAGCGCCCTTTCACGCCAAAACGGCGGCAATATTCTTTCACCGCAGAGATTTCGCTGTCATTCAGATAAATCACCTGGCGATGAGTCCTTTTCATCGCTTTCTTGCGTTTCTCGAAGAGATCCGGCTCAGGTGGAGCCATTTTCTTTTTCCTTTTAGACAAAACTGGAATTGTTTGAACTGATTGTCACAAATATAGCAATTTAATATCTGAAACATTCACCAAAAGGCTAAAAAAGGCTAAATTTGCAAAAAGCGGATCATCATGCAGAACAAGGTTTTGATTTTCTCGGCTCCGTCGGGCTCTGGAAAGAGCACGATCGTAAATCATATTCTCGGAATATATAAGGGTAATATGGAATTCTCAGTCTCTGCCACTTCCAGAGCGCCAAGAGGAACCGAACAGAATGGGAAGGAATATTATTTCGTCTCACCGGAGAAATTCAGGGACATGATTGCCAAGGACGAGTTCGTTGAATATGAGGAGGTCTATCACGATCATTTCTACGGCACGCTTAAGTCGGAGGTTCAAAGAATATGGGATGCCGGCCACGTGATAATTTTCGACGTGGACGTGAAAGGCGGAGTGAACCTCAAGAAATATTTCGGAGATAAGGCATTATCCATATTCATAAAGGCACCTTCCATCGAGGCTCTCAGGGAACGGCTGGAAAAACGCGGCACCGATTCCCCCGAGGCCATCGCAGAAAGAGTCGCCAAGGCCGCCGAGGAACTGACTTACGCTCCGAAGTTTGATTATGTGTTGGTCAACGATGACCTCTCTACTGCCTTCGCAGAAGCGGAAAAAGTCGTCGAGGATTTCTTGGACGATGGCAGGCTGAACTATTCAACCATAATCTGATACCGTGAGAATCGCAGTATATTCCGGCTCGTTCAACCCGCTCCACATTGGACACCTGGCCATCATTAAGCACCTTACCGATGTCAGCGGCTTTGACATGGTCTATCTGGTTGTGTCTCCGAAGAATCCTCTGAAGCAAGCCATAAGCACCGACACCGGATGGGCAAGGTATCACGCTGCACGGAGAGCGGTGAAGCGGCATCCGGAATTGCAGGTCTGGGTCGATGACATCGAACTTATGATGCCTCCTCCGCAATACACGATCAGTACTCTGGATGCTCTTCGCCAGCGGGAGCCCCAAAATGAATTCACATTGGTCATAGGTGCAGACAATCTTGAGATAATCCACAGATGGAGGGATTTCCAGAGGATACTCTGCGAATATGGGGTGGCAGTGTACCCGCGGAAAGGCTTCGACATAGGGGCTCTTAAGAAACGGCTGCAAGAGGAAAGCTTGGCTGGTTCTTCTGCTCATGCGCTTGATTATCAGAATCACAACGGGATGAACAACCTGAACGACCATCTTCGCTCAGCCTACAAAATAGACCTGCTCAATGCTCCTCTGGTCGAGATTTCTTCGACGGAAATCCGAGAGGGCTTCGCCGAGGGGAAGGACATGTCAAAGTGGCTGATGTAAATTCCTCGGATTTCAAATCGCATCGAGGCTTCGGCGCTTGCCCTAAACTTTTCTGAACTGAGAAGGGGTGAGTTCCGTGACGCTCTTGAACTGAGAGCTGAGGTACGCCCTTTGTACATTTGCAATGTCAAAAAATTAATGAATATGTCAAAGTCAGTAAAGAAGAATTTCCCAGTAACGGGAATGGGATGCGCCTCCTGCGTGGCCAGAGTGCAGAAAGCTATCAGCGAGGTGAACGGGGTTTCCAGCTGCAACGTCAGCCTAGCCTCCAATTCCGCCCAAATCGAATTCGACCCAGCGGTGACAAATCCTGAACAACTCGGCAAGGCGGTGTCCGACGCTGGTTACGGCCTCATCGTCGGTGACGAAGAAGATGCCGACGAGGAAGCAGACCGGTTGCAGGAGGACTATTACAAATCCCTGAAACGGGACATGTTGCTTGCCGCGATCCTGGCCCTCCTCGTGATGCTGCTAGGAATGGGATTCGGCGATATGCCGTGGAATGGCTACCTGCTATGGCTCCTGGCTACTCCAGCCGTGTTCTGGTGCGGCAGGCGTTTCTTCATCGTGGCCTGGAAGCAGGCCCGGCATGGAAGCGCCAACATGGACACGCTAGTAGCATTGTCCACCCTGATTTCATATTTATTCAGCTTGTTCAACCTGTTGTTCCCTCAGGTATGGACCTCCAGGGGCATAGAGCCTCATCTGTATTTCGAGTCATCCGCTATGATCGTGGCCTTCATCCTGGTCGGAAGGGTACTGGAAGAAAGGGCAAAGCACAGCACCACGGCATCAATCCGTGAGCTTATGGGACTACAGCCTAAGACCGTGAACCTCAAGCCAGGCGACATATTCAAGGTCAAACCAGGGGAAAGGATTCCGGCAGATGGAGAGGTAGTCAGCGGCGAGTCTTTCGTGGACGAATCCATGCTCACCGGCGAACCTGTCGCTGTCAGCAAGGCAGTCGGCTCGAAGGTCTACACCGGCACGATGAACCAGAGAGGCATTTTTGAGATGCGTGCAAACAAGGTTGGGAAAGACACTATGCTCTCGGCCATAATCAAGATGGTTAAGGATGCTCAAGGCTCGAAGGCGAATATTCAGAATATTGTCGATAAGGTGGCAGCAGTGTTCGTGCCTGCCATATTGGCAGCCTCCGTGCTGACCCTCATAGCATGGCTTCTATTCGATCCCGCAGAAGGAGTGTCCAGAGGGCTTCTGGCCATGGTCTCGGTTCTAGTGATTGCCTGCCCTTGCTCGCTAGGCCTGGCGACGCCTACGGCTCTCATCGCCGGAATCGGCAACGGAGCCAGACAGGGCATTTTGATAAAAGATGCTGATTCTCTGCAGGTTGCCAGATCCATCGATGCCATAGTGCTGGACAAGACCGGAACTATTACGAAAGAGCTCAAGGGAGATGAGATTCCTACGGCCACTTCGGATTTCGTGGATGAGGTGAAGGAGACATCTGCCGAGGCTGTAGCTGAATTGAAGGAAATGGGATTGGATGTCTATATGCTCTCCGGGGACAATCCAGAGCGTGCCGGGAAGGTTGCGGCCAAGGTCGGCATAGACAATGTGGTTTCCGGAGTTTTGCCTGGAGACAAGCAGAATTTCGTGAAGAAACTGCAGGCTGAAGGCAAGAAAGTGGTGATGGTCGGGGATGGGATAAACGACAGCCCTGCGCTGGCTCTGGCGGATTTGAGCATTGCGATGGGTGATGGAACCGATATCGCCATGAATGCTGCGATGGTCACAATCGTGACTTCCGATCTGAAGAAGATTTCTCAGTTGATCAAGCTTTCTCGCAGGACGTTCAAGATAATCAAGGAGAACCTTTTCTGGGCCTTTTTCTACAATGTCTTGGCCGTGCCTATTGCTGCCGGCGTGCTGTATCCGGTCAACGGATTCATGCTGAATCCGATGATTGCCGCAGCCTGCATGGCAATGAGCTCCGTCTGCGTCGTGCTGAATTCACTGAGACTCAGGAAGTAATTTTTCACCCTAGCACTTCATCTTGTCATCCCGGATTCCCCTTGACCTCCTGATTTTCCCTTGCCCTACTGACTTTTTTCCCCTTGTCATCCTGACAGGAACATACTGAAACAAATCATTGCCGAAGTCGGGGCATCTTCTCCGATAAGACATTGGCAAGGTAATGGGTGCAGCCACCAAGCGTTTGGCCGGTCAGGCCGACGGTCGCACCATCTCCACAATCGTCAAAGAATTACTCTCCTAGATCTCACTCAAAAAAATAAGAGGCTCACCCATCAACGGGCTAGCCTCTTTTGCACAACTTGATTATGAGAATTAAATTTCATAGCCAAGTTTAGGAACACTAACTACTAATCATTAACCTGTACCAACAGTATTATCAAGTTTCGTGCTAAACCGTAAAGACGATAGAATTTTTCTTCAATTTTCAATGAATTCCGCTTTTTTCATAAGCAAATCCCTAAGCAATCAAAACGAGTCAAATTATTTCGGTTTTTGGCTCAGATTTGTTATCTTTGAGCCGCTTGCCTCAGAGGTGCCGGAAGGCGTTAAGGAACCAGGCCGGCAGACAACGTATTACTAGCATCAATATGAGAAACATATTTCTAATGGCCGCATGCGCTTCAATGCTTCTGATCTCATGCGGAAAAGACGGAGGAGAAGGGAAAAAGGAAGAGCCGGTAGTTCAGAACACATGGCCCGAGAACGGGTTTTCCGGGAACAATTACTGGTACCTTAGCAATGGCACCGTGCAAATAGGAGTGGATCTATCCAGGGGCGGATGCGTTTTCCATTTCTCAGAGAAAGGCACCAAGAGAAACCTGATAAACCACTACGACAACGGACGATTCATCCAGCAGTCATATTACGATGGGAAGACCGACGGAAGCGTATGGAACGGAAAGAACTGGAGATGGAACCCGATTCAAGGCGGTGGCTGGAAGGAAGGCACTGGAGCCAAGATACTTAAGAGAGAAAAAAGCGAAACAAGCATAGAAATTCAGACCCAGCCCGTGCACTGGGCCACTTGCGAGGCTTTGCCGGAATGTGACATGACAGAAATCATAACCCTGGGAGACAATTACGCAAAAATCCATTATAAATTCACCAATAACGGCAACGGCGCATATAGTCACGCCCAGTACGACCAGGAATTGCCAGCAGTGTTCTGCGACGGAGCCCTCGAGACGTTCGTCACGTACGAAGGTGATGCGCCTTGGACAGGAGCTGATCTTAAATATGTGAAAGACGTTACATCCGTCTCAGAATGGCCATTCACTCAAGCCTTGTCGTCCGAATGCTGGGCAGCATACCTGGACAGCAAGGGCTGGGGCATCGGTGTCTATACTCCGCAAAGCACAGGCACTCCTGGCGAAGACGAGACGGCGAACATCGGGAAAGTCAGGTATTCGGCCTACAGAGCCTCAGGATCTAATTATCCAGGGACGGGCCCCGTGGGAGCATCTTGTTCTTACTTCGGGCCTCACGCCAAGAAAACTATCGCCAAAGGCTTCTCCTTGAAATACGACGTTTATCTTGCGATTGGCACTGCCGAAGAAATCAGAAGCACGTTCAAGAATATTCACGACAAAAAGCTTTAAGCCTCGCCTTCCAGGCAGGCATCCATCAGGCGGTCGATTTCGGCTCGGTCCAGATGCTGGCCGATGAAAACGATCTTGATCATTCTGTCGCCATACTCAGGATCCCAGTCGCGGCGCAAGTTTTTGTCCCGCAGCATCATTTCCTGCAGCTGCTCCTCAGGCATCTCGGCGAACCACTGGCCGGCATCCTTTATGGATTTCTGGGCTCCCGCCTGCTCGAACAGATAGCATTTGTCCTTGGCATCCGAGAAATAACATATTCCTTTAGCCCTTATGATATTCTTAGGCCACTTCTTCGCTACAAAGTAGTCGAATTTATTGATGTCCAGCGCAGGACGGCGATAGTAGACGTAGGTGCCGACTCCATATTCCTCAACCTCTCCGCCCTCTTCGGCAACCTCCTCGTCCCCTTCTATTGCAGCTATCCATGCCGCAGAAGTTGCCACCTCGTCGAAGTCAAACAGATTAGCATTCAATATCTTGTCCAACTCTATATTCCCATAGTCACATTCGTAAATGACTGCCTTCGGGTTCAGATTATGCACTATGCTCCTCACCGTGCCAAGGTCTTCTTTCGGCACATCGGAAGCCTTGTTCAGCAGCACCATGTTGCAGAACTCAATCTGCTGGATCACTAGGCTCTCCAAGTCATCTTCCTGAATATTCTCTTTCGTCAATGCCTTCCCGCTATCGAATTCATCCTTCATTCTGAGAGCATCCACTACCGTCACTATGCAGTCCAGACGAGGAATGTCATTCTGGGCATACGGAGGAACAAGGTTCGGCATCATATTGATAGTCTGTGCGATAGGGGCAGGCTCGCATATTCCGCTTGCCTCGATGACTATGTAATCGAATTTTCTGGAAACGCATAATTCCGACAGCTGATTCACGAGATCGGCTTTTAGCGTGCAGCAGATGCAACCGTTCTGCAGCGGCACCAGGCTCGAGTCCTGCTGATTGACCACTCCTCCGCTCTGGATGAGGCTCGCATCTATGTTCACTTCACCTATGTCATTGACTATCACGGCGAATCGAATGCCTTTCGTATTGCCTAAAATTCTATTCAGCAATGTCGTCTTGCCACTTCCAAGGTAACCCGTCAGCAATAGGACAGGCACTTCTCTCTTTTCTATAGTTATGGTCATGTTTATTATTAATATTAAATTGATTGCAAATTTAAGTATATTTCTATAAATTTGCATTGGAAGATGTATTTTGAGGCTATGCTTGAAGGTATAAAAAAAGATATCGAGAAGCTGATCGCCCTGTACGAGAAAGAACGGGAGAAGAATGCCAAGCTCCTCGACGAACTCGAACAGTGCAAGGCTGATAGAGACAAATTCCAAAAGCAGATTGAAGAGTTGGAAGTACAGATGGACAATCTTCATCTTGCTGAAGCTTTTAAAGCTCAAACTGATAGTAACGATGGAGCTAAAGAAAAAATAGATAGCCTGATCAAGGAAATTGATAGGTGCATTGCATTACTTGAGAAATGAGTACAGAGCAGAGCATAACTATAGTGATTGCCGGGACGCAGTACCCATTGAAGGCTGCGACCCCGGAAATAGAACGAATGATGAGGATTGCCGCTGAGACAGTCAACACCAAGCTTGCTGCTTATGATGCAAAGTATCCTAGTAAATCCACTGCCGACAAGCTAGCGTTCGTAGCCCTGAACGAGACTGTCAGCAGGCTCGTGTGCCAGAAAAAGTACGACGAAGCCGAATTTGGAGCTAAAAAGCTTCTGGAAGAAGTAGAGACATATCTGAATAATATTGAAGAATAAGTGCCGTTAGTCCCACGTGCTCAAATCAACAGTTGAATAAACTAACGAGTTCGCTCGGGACGGCAATGACAGGCCAAGGTTACCTTAGGGGATCGCGCCCACGCGCGACGATGGATCTCTGAACCGGACCGGATCTCAAATCTTATCCTTTACAGGTTTAAGACAAGCGACTAACGGCTTTTTTCTTTATCTTTTTACTCGTAGAATCCGCAAAACATTGAATTACAGATCAAATATACGGGTTAACATGTTACTTTATTTACTCGCCGCATTTGTCGGCGCAATCGTAGCTCTCGCAGCTTATATAATTATTCGCAAGATTATATTGAAGGGACAGAAGGATGAGATCATAGCCAAGGCTGAGATAGAAGCCGAAGGCATCAAAAACGAAAAAATCCATCAGGCGAAGGAGAAATTCCTTCAGCTGAAAAGCGAGCACGAACAATACATCAACGACAAGAATAGCCAGATCAAGGATGCAGAGAACCGCATCAAGCAGAGAGAAATCTCCATGAATCAGCAGAATGCCGACCTGCAGCGAAAGCAGAGGGATCTGGAAAATTCCAAAAATAATCTTAAGGCCCAGGAAGAGGCTCTCAGTCATAAAGCTGAAGAATATGATAAATTGAGGGCGGAGGCCAACAAACAGCTGGAAACAATCGCTGGGATGAGCGCCACCGAAGCCAAGAACATACTCATGGAGAACATGAAAGCGGAGGCTCGCACTGAGGCACAGGCTTACATCAACGACACCATGGATGAGGCTAGGCTGAATGCTACGAAAGAAGCCAAGAGAATCGTCATCACCACCATACAGAGAACGGCCACAGAAACTGCGATTGAAAACGCAGTCACCACATTCCCTATCGAAAATGACGAGATCAAAGGTCGCATCATAGGTCGCGAAGGCAGGAACATACGCGCTCTTGAGGCGGCCACAGGCGTTGAAATAGTCGTGGATGACACTCCTGATGCCATTCTCCTCTCAGCATTCGATCCGGTGCGCAGGGAAGTCGCTCGTCTTGCCCTGCACCAGTTAGTGCAGGATGGAAGAATCCATCCCGCACGTATCGAAGAAGTCGTGACCAAGGTCCAGAAACAACTGGAAGATGAAATTCTGGAGACAGGCAAGAGAACCTGCATCGATCTTGGAATCCATGGATTGAATCTTGAACTAGTCAAGCTTATCGGTAGGATGAAATACCGTTCTTCATACGGACAGAACCTGCTGCAGCACTCCCGTGAAGTGGCGAACATCTGCGCCACGATGGCTTCGGAGCTCGGCCTCAATGCCAAGCTTGCCAAGAGGGCCGGTCTGCTTCACGATATTGGCAAGGTGTCAGACGAAGACCCGGAACTTCCTCACGCGCTCCTTGGAATGAAGCTGGCAGAGCAATATAAAGAAAAGCCAGAGGTCTGCAACGCCATCGGAGCTCACCACGAGGAAACCGAGATGACATCCATCATATCTCCTATCGTGATGATAGGTGACGCCATTTCCGGAGCTCGCCCCGGAGCCCGTCGCGAAGTGATTGAGTCTTACATAAAGAGACTCAAGGGAATGGAAGACCTGGCCGCGGCATATCCAGGCGTGACCAAGAGTTACGCCATCCAAGCTGGGCGCGAGCTAAGGGTTATCGTTGGCGCAGAAGAGGTCAGCGACGATCAAGCTGCAAGACTTTCAGCTGACATCGCTCAGAAAATTCAGGAAGAAATGACTTACCCTGGTCAGGTTAAGATTACCGTCATCAGGGAAACTCGTTCAGTAGCTTACGCGAAATAATTGCTGACTATCAATATGAAACACCGCATTTCCGCTATAACGGCGCTAATAGCAGCTTTCCTGCTGGGATCAGCCTCGTTCGCGCAGGCACCCGAGGCTACTGCAACATGGAAAGTGTCCAGCAGGAATGTTGCCAATAATGAATATGAGATAATTTTCTCTGGTGCCATAATGGACGGCTGGCACCTTTATTCTGTAGATAACCCTCACAACCCTATCTCAGTAGAGTTCGAAGATGCTCCAGGATATTCAATTGAAGGAGAGCTATATGAGCTGACGAAACCCTCGATGCTTAATGGAGAGAAGGTATTCTTCGGCAGCGTGCAGGTGGCTCAGAAAGTGAAGGTCGAGGGAGGCACCGTAATAAAAGGAGAATTGAGCTGGAGCGGCTGCAATGATAAATTCTGCGCAGCTCCTGAATATTGGGAATTCTCTGCGCAGATCGATGTTCCCAGTTCAGGGAACACGCCTAGCTTCGCCGTTGACACTATTTCTGCCGATGAAGTGGCTGAGCACAGCACGGCAATCTCCGACCCTGATGTTGGAGATGAGGGCGGACAGAACAGCGAAGGGCTATGGGGCCTCATCATAGAGGCAATCCTTTGGGGCTTCGCCATGCTGCTGACCCCTTGCGTGTTCCCTATGATTCCGATGACCGTGTCATTCTTCATGAAACAGTCATCGAACCCTCACGAAGGACGGTTCAAGGCTACCATGTACGGCATATTCATAGTGCTTCTCTACACGGTGCCTATCAGTATAATAATAGGCCTTACATGGTTGATTGGGGGCGAGGCAGTAACGGCTGACATATTCAACTGGCTGGCAACTCACTGGCTGCCTAACCTACTGTTCTTCACAATATTCATGGTGTTCGCAGCATCCTTTTTCGGAGCATTTGAAATCGAGCTGCCGGCATGGATGGCGAATAGCAGCGACCAGAAATCCAACAAAAAAGGCCTCGGAGGAATATTCTTCATGGCTCTGACCCTCGTGCTGGTGTCATTCTCCTGCACAGGACCGATAGTAGGGTCAGTGCTTATAAAATCCACTCAAGGCGAGTTCTGGACGCCGATGGTCACGATGCTGGCGTTCTCGGTTGCATTCGCACTGCCATTCACTCTGCTGGCATTCTTTCCTTCTTTGCTCACGAAGCTTAAAAGTGGAAGCTGGCTGTCCAGCGTGAAAGTAGTGTTGGGATTCATAGAAGTCGCTTTCGGTTTCAAGTTTCTAAGCGTTGCCGACCAGACCTACCACTGGGGATTGCTAGACAGGGAAGTTTACTTGGCAATCTGGATCGTCGTATTTGCGATGCTGGGCTTTTACCTGCTTGGCAAACTGCGCTTCAAGAACGATGAGCCGATTGAAAGAATTTCGCTGGCAAGGCTAATTCTTGCCATCGCTGACTTCGCATTCGTCGTTTATATGATTCCTGGCATGTGGGGGGCACCTCTGAAAGCATTGTCAGGCTACCTTCCTCCTATCGAGACCCAAGATTTCGTGGTCTGGAACCATGCGGATGCCATTCCGAGCACACCGGCAGCATCCAACGCTGAACCGACCCTGGACTTTAAGACCGAAGATGATCTTGCTAAGAAATTCAATCTGAAACTGCCTCTCGGCCTGCAAGGCTACTTCACTCTGGAGGACGGGCTTGCTGCGGCCAAGAGGCTTGGCAAGCCAGTGTTCGTGGACATTACCGGTCACGGGTGCGTGAACTGCAGGGAAATGGAGCAAAGGGTATGGAGCGACCCAAGAGTGCTAGACATTCTCAGAAATGAATATGTCATCGTGGCTCTCTACACCGACGACAAGGGCAAGCTGGACAAGAAGGACTGGGTAACCACAGAGAGCGGAAAAGTCTTGAAAGATTTCGGAAGAGCCAATTCCTACATCGCCAGAACCCGCTTCGGGGTTAACGCCCAGCCAAACTACGCCCTGCTGGACACCGATGGCAACCAGATGATCCCTATCAGGGGTTACAACCTGTCCGTAGAAGGCTTCATCGATTTCCTGAACTCCGGTCTGGAAAAATTCCACGGGAGGTAAGAGCTGTCAATCAGTTGACTTCATGCATGATCTGATCCCAAGAAGTTATGCCAAGCGTCGGCATGTAAGGATTGAAGACCGAATCTTCTTCAGGCGCGCCACCTGCTTTCCAGACGTACCAGACAGGCTTAGGAGAGAGATTTTGATAAGGTAGCTCATCGAATGTCCTGAGTCCGATCCTCAACCCGAACTCCGCCTTATTGTCCGCCCAGTTGTGCCATTGGATGGCATCTATTCCATCGAGTCTGGAAACTTTCTTCCATGCCCACGCACCACCTGCAGCCTGAAGCTTAAGGTCAGAATCGCCGTAGCTTGGAGAATTGGTACCCTGCTCTGAAAGATAGAGCAGCCGTTTCGTAGTCCCTTGGTAGAGATTTTCCGGGAGCCTGATCCATTTGTCAATCACTTCCAGATTCTTGAATGTCACGTACTTTGAGTCCATGCTATATGTCGACTGAACGTCATTCTTCCAGAATTCCGGCTGCGTGAGATCTTGTGGGTACGGATGGTAGGCCACGCCCCACTTGAAGTCTCCCTCTGCCTTGGAATACGCCACCGTCTCCTCCAGCAGCTCTTTAGGCGAATATCCGCTCGCAGCTGCTGTCCAGCTATGGGTGAATGAAGCCATGACCGAGGCATTCTGATCGTATTGACGGACGATGTTGTAGCACATTCTCATTGACTTGACGTACCTGTCCAAAAAGCGCATCATAGGCTGCTCTCCCATATTCGTCCACTCAGTGCCGGCATCTACCTCATTATGCATGATCCAATTATGAATTCGACCCGGATTGTCTTTGCAATAGCGAGATGCCATGTAGTTCAGAGCTGCGGCGTACATATTGAAAGCCTTTGGCGTAGTCATGTCAGGCATTGAATAATAACCGCCGTCATTTTCGGGATCTCTGTAGGCGGAATTGCTAGGAATCAGGATTATAGCCGCGACAGAAATGCCTAGATCCCTGGCTCTGGACACAAGAGCGTCGCAATATGATACCATGCCGCCAGTCGAGTAGCGGATTCCCCCGTAATCATATCCTGAACCGGGGCCACTGACTATGCCGCTAAGCAATACGTTCATGGTTATGCTGCCGACATTCATCTCTTTGCAATCCTGAAAATAGAGGTCTATGTCACCAGCTCCTATACCTTTCTTATTTTTGAGCGGCAATGCCTGTGGAGACTCTACGGCATCTACCTCATCCGCATATCGGGCATGGGAATCCAGAATCTGCCTGCCGCCATCGGCCTTGACGACAGCCCATTTCGAGAATACCCTGTCGTAGCTGATTCCTTCCCTGTCCTTCACCATCCTGTCCACGGTGATGGAAAAGCCACCGTTGCCTATTGGTTCTGCATAAGGGAATTCAGACATTTCGGTGACGTCCTGCCAAGGACAGATATCAGCAAGGAAGTAAGATCCGGACGAGCCACAGCTACCTTCTATGGTGACTTTGTCAGCAGTGACTTTCACTCGTTTAACGGAAGATGGATAGGTCTTCTCCAAATAGGCTCCCAGATTCCTGGCCATGTTCTCCTTGGCCGCAACTGCGGCAGCGGCATCTTCGGCAGCTTTCTTCTCCGCATCGGTCATTGGCCTAATCTTGATATTCTGGATGTCAATCGTGATGCCAGAGTTGTCGCCTGGATCTATCCGAAGCTTGTCGCCAGTCTTTCCCCAGCCCTTAGAACGAAACGAGCTGATGTCAGCAGTGAAATAATTGTAGCCCGAAGAAACTGCCAGCGAGCCGTATTTCTTAGAAAGAGCCTCGCTCGGAGCGCCTCCTAGGGCATAGAAAATCTGCAAGTCATTGATTTCCTTATCGGTTTTATATTCAAATTCCAAGATCTTCCGTTCGGAAGGAATGCTCGTCGCAAGCGGCTTCGTGTATACGTATGGATCACTGCCATTCAAAGCCAAGGAATAGGAATATTTATCACCGGGAGAAAGTGCAATACCATGAATTCCATCCTGGGACAGCTCCAGACGGGTGAAATTATTGACCGGAGGCGTAACGATTTCAGTCGAATCCTTTCCAATTGGCTTGGAATCAGTCTTATCAGAGCTGCCATCGCACCCAAGGAGAGCGAAACCAGAAAGCAGCATGAACAGCAATAAATATTTAATATTCATATAATTAATGACCATTTGCGTCATACACGTAATTGAACCTGCCGCCAGGGGCGGTGTCGCCGCTGACATAAAAATCCATGATGTCGCCTTCCCGCTGCATGTTGTCGTTCCATTTGAATTCGATGTTGACTTCATTGCCATCAAGCCCAAGGCTCATGCGAGGAATAGCGATGGCAAGCCGCCTACCATCGATTGAGAGCTTGACTTTCGACATTTCCTTCCACATCCATATTCCCTGGACGTTCTTTTCGAGAATAGCTCGGCCTCCCTTCGGACTCACTCTGTTCACGATGAAATCGTATCCGTTCCATCCCGTAGACTTATCCCGGTCTGCATCGATAAGAAGCTGCATCCAATGCGAGCCAGATGGAGGAGTCAGAACATCAGCCGTTTCGACATAAAAATAAATATTCTTTTCGTCTCTCGCCACCTTTGCGCCTATTATGTCGTTCCGTCCGCTTTCATCGACGTAGTAAGCGTCATAACGCCCACGTGCATTCCTGTGCATGGTGTTGCCTTTATAAGAAGCGAAATATGGTTTCACGTCAGCCCAATCCTCAAAATGCTCCAGCCTGATGGTCTTAGGGTCTGACACCGTTTCAGGCTCTTGCATTCCCTTGAATTTTCGAACCTTGTCGACCAGCTGAAGGTAGTAGACATCGCCTTTATCGCCCCAGCCCTTATTCGGCTCTATGTCCCGGCTGCGATCCCAGTCGAACTCATCGACGAAAGAGAATGGGTCGCCCTGCCAGTGATCCTTAGGAAGCCACATGCCGGCGGTGTATTCGTTCCATCCGGTCACGAAGACCAGTTCGGGGTCAAGCTCGTAAGCTCTTTCCCACTGCTCGGAAAAGTTCCATCCGTAAAGGTATCCGTCCGGACGAGGGTCGAAGCCGTCACGCCTGGAGAAGCTCCTGCCATAAGAGTCTTTGACATTGAATGCGCCGCAATGCCCGTTCCTGTCCGGACTCGTGTTCTGGGACACCCCTACCGTAACCTCCTCGAAACTTTCTTTGCCATCCTTTCCTGAAGTCGGGACGTAACCATGCTGAGGGTAAACTTCCAGCCATCCCCACTGGTCATTGCGGGAAGGCCCATTCACATAGTCAGGCTGCCCCGGACGGAACGTGAAGAACTCTGCAATCTCTCTATCCTCTCCGGAAGCCGTCAGATTGTCGGGATAAGCCATTATGCAAGGCTTCCCCTTCCAGACAAACCACAGATTTTCGTAGCGATGCGGCTTGTAAACATCCCTGTACAGCTGGCGCAGCGACGTTATGGAGTAATCTGAAGGGCCGAAAGGCAGCATGAAGGCAATCTTTGGCACCCTGACCCCGTCTTTCATGGCTTTGTCCCATGTCTTCATCAGAGCCTCATAGGAATCCTGCCAAGTCATGCTGCCGTTCGTGCAATCGAAAAACACGGCATCGACCCCTGCGTCAGCGAGCATCTCGGCGTGCTTTCGCAGCACCCACTCGTCAGTGGTTTTGTAGTAGCCGAAGAGAGGCTCCTCCCAATAGAAGAATCCAGGCTTACGGCTTCCCCATGCCGGGTGATCGTAATCCTTAAGGGCCTCTGGATAGTTGCGAATTATTCGGGAGACGTTACGCACCTGATATGTAGTGTCATCGTTCCCTTGATGCCATGTCCAATAAAACATTGCCACGAACTTGCCATTCTTTTTGGCAGGGGCATCCTCATGACTCCTGACTTTCCTGCCAAGAGCATCTACAGCGGCCCAGAAATCGCTTGTGACGTTCTGGGAATATGCAGCTGAGCCAGCAGTCATCCATGAGACAAGAACTGCGGCAGCTGCGATTATGGATTCTCTACCAAGTTTCATAATACGTTGAGTTATCTTTTCGTCCAGACGAATCTGTAATTGAATCTGCGGTTGGGCGCAGTGTCGCCATGGACGCACATCGAGATTGTATCTTCGAGGCTACCCGGATTGTCGGCCCATTTGAAGTCGAAAGAGATTGATTTTCCGCCCAGCCTAAGCACGGCAAGGGGGAACGACAACTCCAGCTTATTGCCTCTGACGGCGTATGAGGCCTTGCCTGCGCACTTCCATCCGCCGTCCTTATATTCAAGAATCTGCGAATATCCAGGATTCAGCATATTCTTATTTATCAGGAAGTCATAGCCGCACCATCCGGTGGAATAATCCTGGTCGGCGTTTATCAGGAGCAGCATCCAGTCCTTATCATCAGGAGAAGTCAGGGCAGAAGCCGTCTCTGCATAGAAGCTGACATTTCTCTTCCCCACGGCGACTTTGGAAGTGACGATGTCGTTCCTGCCGGAATCATCGGTGTAGTACAGTCCGCCATAACCCTTGGAACGTCTGTGGAATACATCTCCCCTCGTGTCTCTGTACTCGACTTCAACATCATCCCAGTCCGAGAAATCCCCGTCGATTGAGACTTCACAGATGCCCTTGTTCTCGGGAATCGGTCTCACTCCCTTATAGCGACGGATATTCTGCGCCATCTGCATGTAGTAATTGTCCGTATAGCCGCCCTTCATCGGCTGAATCGTGCGGTTGAACTCTGCATTATACTGGTCCACGAAGATGAAAGGATTCTCGCGACCAAGCCATTTAACTAATTCCGGATGATCGTACTTCCCGGCTGTCCACTCATTCCAGTCATTCAGGTACAGGAACTGCGGATCCGCTTTCAATGCGTCCTCCCAGCGCTCCTGGAAATATATTCCATAGCCTTCCGGATGTTCAACCGTCCTCCCGAGCCAAGGGACATAGGCAGCCTGCGGCATGTCGTACTCATTCAAAGCTGGCTCGCCATTCTCTCTCGACCATGACTTTCCCACTCCCATGTTCACGGAGGTCATGGTTACCGGATGCTGGGCAGGGGTGACAGCCGCTTCCTCAGGCACGCCATGGTGCTTCGAAACGAGCTGGTCCGGAGTCATGCTTATTATGCGAGGGTCGGCCATGCTGTACCCGAAACTCCAGTTGTCCTCCGTGCCTATGAAACGTTCTCCCGCCCATTCATAGTAACCCCACCACATGTTCCTCAGCGTGAAGAAGTTCTTCACCTCGTCTGTATATTCGCCATGGTTGTACCCTCCCCCGTTGGCATCCACGTTCGGCTTGGCATTGTAGAGCAGCAATGGTTTCCCGTCCCAATAGAACCACAAATCGGAATATTTCCCAAGCTTGTAAATCCTGTCGTAGAGCGACTGAACCACCTGCACGCCATTGCCGTTGAATGACCAGAAAATGAACTTAGGCGTCTCGTTGCCTTCGGCTCGCATCTTCTCCATCGTGGAGAAAAGCTTTTCCCACTCATCCCAATAACATACGGCATTCGTGACGTCCATTACCAGCACGTCAACTCCAGCATCTTGCAGCATGGACATGTCTTTTCGGATGACCCACTCGTCCTGGCTCAGGAAATAGCCCATCTCAGGCTCTCCCCAATGATAGGAGCCGTATTTCCACTGCGGATTACCGGCCTGCATGCGGGCATTGGGATCATTCTGGAGCACGCGAGTCACATCTGCTTCATAAGGGGATCTTTCATTAGCCTTGTCCTGCGTGTGCCAGGTGATGTAGAATATTCCGACCACCCTTCTGTGATCGTTCTTAACCGCACCGACAGAATCGATGCCAGGCATCACCCTTCCAAGGGCATCCACGGCCACCCAGGTGTCAGAAAATAAGTCATTCTTGCTTGAGCAAGCAGTTCCGCCAACATCAAAAACAGTTTTTTCCTGCCCCCCGAGGGTGCAGGAAAAAACTGCGAAACATAATAGTAAAATAAATAATCTTCGATTCATCTACTACCTGGGATTTGGATCGTCTTCAATGTACTCACGCCAGTGCATATTCCTGATTTCAAGCTCGATGCCACCGCCATCACCGACATCGAAACGAACCTGATCGTTGGCATTGCCGCCCCAGCCGAATTTATTGAACGAGTCGGAGAAGTTGATCTTCATCGTTGTCCACTCGGCGGCGGCGTTGATTTGGAACTCTGTCTCTTTGCCTCCGGCAGGACCACCGACACCAAAGCCATTAGGGCACCAGAAGAATTCGCAACGTATGTTCTGATTGCACTTGTATTGGAACACCAGCACCGGACCGGCTACAGCTCCCTTCATCTTGTTCAGAGGCAACCATGGGTCTCCGCCGGAAGTCTTGTACAAGTACTGACTTGGATTATCAGGATTGGTTGGCGTAGCGGTAACATTATTGACCCAGCCGGCAGGCGCTCCTGGCATAGGAACCATGTACTCGATTGACGGATAATACGTAGGGTCATCGTCCGGATCAGGCTGAAGTTCCTTTGCAGCTGCATCGGCATAATGGTCGGCTGCGTCAGCATAATAGGCGAGGAACTCTCCCATGAAAGAGAATGGCATCGGGGTCACCGCATAGACCCTGATCCATCTTGCAATCAGAGGATCGAAGTTGTAGGCGTGATTGTAGTTGAGCTTGGAATCGAACTCATACGTTCCGATTTCCGTGAAGTTCTGGCCATCGTTGCTGTATTCAAACTTAACCTTGTTCGGAGAAGTCTGCATAATGTTGTTGGCATTGGTACCCTTTCCCCTGACAAGTTCAATCCAATTGATCTTGTGAGGTGCCCTCATGTCAATGATGAACCAGTGGCCGTACTCAGACTCAGCGATTGCTGGATTGGTGACCCAGATGCTTCCCTCATCGTAGTCCAGAAGATTCTTTGTCGGGAACGCATCCCACTGGCTCGAGCTTACTGGCACGAACATCCTGTTGTGAGGAATTTCGCCTCTGAGAGGGGTGCATTCCAGAGTAGTAGGCTCTGACACGTTGCCCGAAGCGTCGCTTGACGTGACGGCGATCGTCGTAGGATCTGCGAAAGCATAGATTTCAACTCCATCGGACTTATCTGACTTCACTGTTTTGGACTGCGTCTGTCCGTTCACGTCTTTGAAAGAAACATTGACCGTGATGGGAGCGTTATACTCATTCTCCCAGGAAACATAAGCGCCTTCGACATAAGGCTCAGCCTTTGCTGTCGAAGCGATATATTTATATGCGCTCGCTACATCCTCAGGCGCACAGGACACGCTCTGAGTAGGCCCTGGCCAGCCATCGGAAGTGAATGGGGTAACGAAGAACTCGTACGTGTTCGTGTCGGTGAATCCCGGAATCAGCACGCTGGTGTAGCCTCTCCCCATTTTTGCATAGTCACTGTATTTGCTGACTTTCATCTTGACTGTGTCGCCGTCAGCGTTGACATATCTTACCATTGAATAGTAATACTTTTCAGCGGCAGGATTCGTCCATTTCAAGATGACTGATTGAATTCTCGGCTCAGCGGTCAAGCTCTGCACCTGCTCGATGTTTCCATCATTTCCATCATCGCAAGACCAGACAAGCGCCGCAACCGCAAGAAGAATAAGAATGTATTTTTTCATATTCATAATTTTTCAATATTAATCATTCCCAACCCGGATTCTGCCAGCCGGTTCCCGTCAGCTTCAATGTCTTTGTCTCCTCTGACTGGTCGATAGGATAGAGCAGGAATTTGTCATCGGCTGAAGGCCTGGCGTCAAAACCGAAACGCTTCAAAGTGCCATCATCCTGAACATTCGCTCCCGTTAGGTATCTAGTCTCGCCGATTTCCTTCCAGCGGCGAAGGCTGAAGAATCGGTCGTCTTCGAGGGCGAACTCGACCCTCCTCTCATTCTTGTAGCGAGCCTCGAAAGCAGAAGCCGAGAGGCCAGAAGGAATCTCCGGCATTCCAACCCTTGCCCTTATGACATTCAAGGCATCACGGGCAGAAAGATTCAAACCGTCAACAGCGACCTTGTTATCCGGACCGCTGACCTGGTAGGCTATCTCTGCAAAGTTAAAATACAATGCCGGTAGCCTTATGATTCTTACAAAGCCATCGGAATTCGCATTCCTGTTCGAGGCATCGTGGGCATATTTACGCATGTAATAGCCTGTGTGAGTATAGCGTTTGCTGGTAGGGTTTATAGCGCAGTTGCCACCGGACTTGGTGCTCACGACATCAGTCCCTCTCGTCGAGCCATTGTAGAATACCGTAGCGTAGAAGCGAGGATCCCTGTTTTCGAATGGCTTTGCAGGGTCATATAACGTATTGGCTGCATTGTAGTTAGGCTCCAGATGCCGAGCATCCTGATACGGTTTCTCCGGATTTAGCACAGGCTGTCCGTCAGTGGTCTCGTAGGCATCAACTAATTCCTGGGTTGGACAGTTCCCGGCAGAGGTTTGTCCGCCGACGACAGGAAGACCGCTGGAGCCCCAGATCGAAACCTGGAATGCTCCCCAGATAGTTTCCTTATCCCTTGCCCTCAAATCGTTAGGATTATAGAGGAAATAGTTGGCATAGGCGTTGTATTCACCTGACACAGAGGCATCAGTCCAGAGGCTGAAATCATGCTTGAGGAGTTCCGACAGAGAGGTCGCTACGATTTCCAAAGCCTGTTGCCTGGTGTAAACTCCATCGCTTTCCCACAAAGGACTGACGGCGAGAGTCGCAGCTTCTGACTTAATCGCATACGCTACGGCCTTGGTCATGATATTCCATTGATCAGAAACTGGAAACCATGAATAGTCTTCGCTATCATTCGTGGCTAGCGCAGCATCGCAGTCAGCAAGGATCTGCGTTACCACATCTCCAACGCGAGACCTCGTGTCAGAGGAATAATCGTGAGCTGTGCCAACGTCGCTGGTAAAGATAGGGACAGGGCCGTATCTCTTTATGAGCTGCAGATAATATAACGCCCTGAGAGTTAATGCCTGAGCCTTCCACCCGGCCTTCTCGTAATCGGAATATGCCGGAGCATTGTCCACGTTGGCAATGAAGACATTGCACATGCGGATCCCTTGAAAATATCGAGTCCATACGCTGCCTTCCCAGTTACGGCCGGCGAAATTGCTGGCATCCATTCCTTGCACATACCAATAATCGTAAGCAGATCCTGCGTCAACCTCATTGCTATTCACAGCATCGTCAGTGAAAGAGCCTATGAAGGCGCTGGATCCAGGAATATAATTGTAGCACGAGTTCAGATATCCCCTGGTCCTGTTACGGTCGGTGAATACATCCTTCATGTTGATTGTTCCATTCGTGCGCAGATCCAGCCTGTCATTGCAGGCAGGCAGCAGACAGAGCAGTGAAAGGAGAATAAAAATATATTTTTTCATATCATTCAGATTTTTCATCGTTATACACACCTAGAATGAGACATTGAAACCGACCCTGTACATCCTGTACACAGGCATCTCGAAAGGGTTGCCCTCGACAGGCAAGTCTTTGTGATGAATCCTATCCAAAGTGAAGAGATTCTGACCGCCGACATAAAGCCTGAGTTCTCCTGCTCCCAGGTAGTCGCATACTTTCTTAGGGAACTTATAAGAAACCTCGACGTTTTTCAAGCGTATGAAGTCTGCTTTCTTGAAGAAATAGTTGCTGGTCTGCCCATTCGTGGTTGAATTCGTAGAAAGAGCAGGCCAATCAATCTCTTCATCATTCAGCCACTTCTCCGCAGTCCATGCTTTTAATGAGCGATTGGTGTAGATTCCGTCTCCGACTGTCTGTGACGAGTAAACTCCTTTATAATCTCTCCAATAATCAGCGACGCCTTGGAACAAGAGGGACACCTCAACGTTCTTGTATCCTGCCCCGATAGTGAATCCGAAATTATACCTAGGCAGGAATCCGTTGCCAATAGGAGCCAAGTCTTTCTCGTCTATGATGCCATCCTCATTGAGATCCTTGTACTTGATGTCACCTAGCCTTGGGGTTCCGAAAGAATATTTAGCGCTGGCATCCAGTTCATCCTGGAAATTGAACAACCCGTTTCCGTTGCTCTTGTCCACGAGATACCCCCAAGTCTGCCCTAAAGGATAGCCTTCGGTGCGATGCCTGTAGGCATAGGTCTCGTCATATTCGTTTTCACCGATGTAGATGACTTTGTTTTTGTTGTAATCCAGATGGCCGCCTACGGAAAGTTTCCAGTCATTATTGAATCGCTTGGAATAGGTCACGTTCAGCTCCCATCCTTTGTTCTCGAACTTTGCGAGATTCGTCACCGGATAAGAACCTAGGGAAATTCCCTGATATGCCGGAACCAATGCTGTCGACTTCGCAAGACCGTTGTCAATACGCTCGTGGAAATAATCGAAGCTAACCTGGAATTGATTCCCTATTCCGAGATCTATGCCGGCATCCCATTTGGTAATCTTCTCAGGCTCCAGGTCAGTGTTGCCGAAGACATCCTCACTGACGTTGTATCCAAGGTAACCGAGCATTCCCCCATTGCGGACAGACACTTGATCGAGATAATCGTACCTGTCATATCCAGTTGAATCGTTTCCGGTTATGCCGTATGATCCACGGAATTTCAGCAAAGACAGCCAAGGGGCCGCATCTTTCATGAAATTTTCATTGGAAGCAATCCACGCCGCAGATACCGAAGGGGTGAACAAAAAGCGATTGTCACGAGGGAAATACTCGGAACCAGAGTATCCGGCAGCGAATTTAACCGCATACCTCCTAGCAAAATCGTAATTCACCTCCACGCCGGAATAGACTCTTCTGAAATCGTAGCTTGGAGATATGTTTCCGGTATTGTCATCGAATTCCATGTAAATTCCGTAAGCATTAGCATTCACATGATGCTTTCCGAAGTCTCTGCTCCAGCCGGCCTCGCCCTTATAGGACTGATAGCCATAGAGCGCCGTACCTTTGCTATAGCCTAAAGTACCATTCTGGGTAGTGCCATACTGCGAGAAACTCAACAGAGACCAATCTTCATCTCTGGTGTACCTAGCGTATGATCTAGTCGTACTTTTCGTAGAAGTAATGTATGACAGATAGCCAACGCTTCCGCCCAGCCAGAGGCCAGGGGTCACGAAATCAAGTTTTACCCTGATTCCTGCCTGGCCGTAAATGTTGGTATTGGTCGCATTGCGGTATCCAGTCCTGTTCAAATTGCCGTAAGGAGAATTTGTCAGTTTTTCCGACACCACCACTTCGCCTTCATTCATAACGACATTGCCCTCTGCATCAAGGATCTCCGGAGTCGTGGCACCATAGATGGTGGAAGGCATATAGGTCATCAGATTATAAATTGACGAGTTTCCTCCAGCCGGATAATGATCCCTGATGAAGGAGCCGGCCATGTTCATCCAAGCGCTGATCCAGGAATTGATGTTGATGTCGATGTTCGACCTAAAATTGAGTCTATACTTGTGATTATCGGCATCCCACTCTTTTCCGTTTATTTTTTGCTCGTCTGTCTTCCAGAAACTGCCTTGACGGAGGAAATTCAAGTTTGTGTAATATTTCACGACTTTATTGCCCCCCGAAGCGTCAAGCGCAACCCTCTGCATATGGGAGACATCCCGGAGAATCATGTCTGCCCAGTTAGTATTAGGATAGAGAGGATCGTCTCCATCCTTCATCTTCTGAATCTGATAATCAGAAAAATAGTAATTCTTTCCCAATCCATCATTCTCAGCCGCCTGATTTCTCAGAGAGGCATATTTCCAAGAATCAAACGCATGAAGGACATAAGTCGGCTGCTCAAGCGTCTCGGAGACATTCACGCCCACCTTAAGCTTTCCCGGGGTTCCTCTCTTAGTAGAGACTACGATAACGCCGTTTCCTCCACGAAGGCCATAAATCGCCTGCGAGGCCGCATCCTTAAGAACGCTGACAGATTCAACTTCCTCGGGAGTGATTCTGTAGAGCAGGTCGTGAGAATACGAATCGTAGAGAATCCCGTCAATGACGATGGCCGGGCTGCCGCCATGATGGGTGTGGAGACCGCGGACAAACATGCTCAAGCTCTCAGCTGTCGGCTCGAAGCCGTTTTCAATCGTAGTGAGCCCTGGCAGGATGCCAGAGAGCGTTCCTTGGAGCCTGGACATGAGAGACTTTCCGAGAGTTTTAGAGTCTACCGTAGAAACTGCGTCCGAAACGACTTCCCGATACTGCGAGACATTTCCCAGATTTACTTTTTCTGCGAGATTATGGGCATCGTCTTCAAGCACGATGTTTAATTCTGCGGCGACAGGGGCGGTCTTTTGCTTATAGCCAAGCATGGAGAACGTCACATTTGCCGATGCGTCCGTAAGGACAGCGAAATTACCATCCTTATCAGTTATGTAGATATCTTTGTTTCCGACAGATAGCACAACCCCCGGAATCGGATTCCCATACACATCTTTTACCGTGCCAGTCATAGCGATTTCCGACTGGGCCCTGACCATGAGGCCAGACCCTAGGAACAGAATCGCGAGTATAGCAATTATATATTTGTTCATAATAAATTCGATATAATTAATACGGATTAACCATTACCAACCAGGGTTCTGCCAATTTTCACCCGTAATGGAGATCATATTATTTACCTCCGTCAGAGGGATGGCGACTTTGAGCCACTTGTTGGGCCAGCAATTTCTCTCTTTAAGAGTCGTGCGCTCGTATTTGTATGACCCGTCTTTCATGTGGGTTATGTGCGCTCCAGTAATCCAGCGATCAGTCGCAGAGAGATTTCCGTCCGGAGTCTGCCAGCGGCGGACATCAAAGTAACGGTTGCCTTCCAAGGCAAATTCGACTCTGCGCTCATTATGGATACGGAGTATCAGGGCATTCCCGGTGACGCTGCTCGGAATTGCAGGCATGCCTACCCTTGCGCGAACCACGTTCATGGCAGTCCTTGCCTCATCCTCATGACCAGCATTGGCTGCGGCTTCCGCAAGATTGAGATAAATTTCCGCAAGGCGGTAATCTTTGTGCCTAGCTCCGCCAAGACGGTTGTTCATTCCGCTGTTCGGATGCAGGAACTTACGCTCGTAATAACCAGTTCTGGTGTATGTCCTGCCGGTCATAGATCTTCCGGTTTTAGGCTCGGGCGTGTTCTCAATAGTTCCGTCATTCTTCTGGTACGCATCCCAAGTAGCCACGATTCTGGTCCTTCTGCCTTTCTTGCCAGGATAATTCTCAAAACAGAGCACGTCTTCCTGGTCCTCGATAGTCCATTCGCAATACCTCTTAGAACCATTGTAATAGATGGATGCATAGAACCTTGGATCCCTGTTGGCATAAGGATTCTGAGGGTCGTACATCGCATTCGCCGAATTGTAGTTCGGCTGCAGATGCATCTCGTCATTGTACGGCTTTTCCAAGTTCAGGACAGTCTGCCCATTCACGGTCTCGTAAGCATCTACCAAATCCTGCGATGGGCAAGTGCCCGTTTTGTAGCCGCAGATTGCGCCAATACCATCGACATTTGAGACATCTCCATTGTTGTTGATCAGCTGGAAGATGGTCTCCTTGTCAGCAGGTGACTGGGAATATTCTCCAGAGTTGCAGAAATATTCATTATACAAAGCAGCATAGGCATTGTAGTTCTGAGCCTCACCGGATGTGGTATAGCCTGGCATGTGCAGGTGCTCGGCATTCGGCCCCCATTCTGATGTCCTAGAAACTTTGTCGTAAAGTCTGTAATCATTAGATGTCAGAGCTGCGAGCGCCTGCTTGCTTATCTGATACGCTTCTTCCCAATGGTTTTCGCCATCAGCGTACAGAGGGCTGGCCGCAAAAAGCGTCATTCTAGATTTAATAGCCCAGGCAAGAGCCTTCGTGACCCTCATGTCCTCACTGCCCGAAGTGATTCTCCAAGGCAGCTGATCGCAGGAGAGAGCAACGTCGCACTCCTTGACGATGAACTGAACGACCTCGTAATAACTTGAACGCTTGGCCTGCGAAAAGTCGGAAGTATAAGTTAAAGGCTCTTCTATGATAGGGAGCCCGCAACCGAACCATTGCAGAAGCTCAGTATAGTAGTACGCTCTGAGCAAATGTGCTTCCGCAGTCCAGCGTGCCCTGTCGTCCTCGCTTTTGACACTGGCTTTCTCTATATTCTGAAGGAATATCCCGCAATTGCGGATCCTGGAGAAATACATCTGCCAATAATTCATCGACAAGTTTTCACCGCCAACTGCCCACACAGGATGGCTTGAAGCTGAGGCATTACCATCATAGATCAGCCTGGATGCAGCCCAGTCTACATCTAGATCGTCACCATCCCATGAATCGTCACTCCAGTCCACAGGGCCGCGGCTCCAGAAGAAGTAGTGCAGTCCCTTGTTAGGCAGAGATGAGTAACATGTATTCAAATAGTACATGGTCCTATCATTGTCTGAGAAGACCTCTTCCAAGGAGATGTCCCCCGACGGAGCCACATCGAGAGCATCGGAGCAAGAGCTAAGCAGAAGCGCAAAGCTCATGAATATCGTCATTTTTGAATATATCTTTTTCATATTCATAGTTTTCATTAGAAGTTTACATTGACACCGACGCTGACATTCTTCGTGATAGGATAACCGTAGTTACTATTCTGCTCTGGGTCAATGTGGGTGATTCTCAGATGATTCCAGTCGTAGAGATTCTGGCCGCTGGCATAGATTCTTAGAGACTTAACGCCAGCTTTCGACAAGAATCTGAAAGGGAGAGTGTAACCAATCTCAATATTCTTGAGCCTCAGGAAGGCGCGGTTCTGGATGAAGAAATCGTTCTGCCTATGGCTGACAGATTGCGCCGTCGATAGGGCTGGATAAGAAATCTTCTCTCCATTCTGCCAGCGTTCCTGCGTCCAAGCCTGCCTGGTCCATTCGAAGAATGTTCCTGCTTTCGTGTATTCAATTACGCCCTGGCCGCTGAAATATTTGGAATATTGACCAACGCCAGAGAAGAGAACATTGATATCGAAGCCTTTTATGTTGGCGCTCAAGTTGATTCCATAAACTATTCCCGGGATGGATGTTGAATATCCGATAGGGGAATAATCCTTGTCGTCAATCTTCTGGTCGCCATTTATGTCCTTATAGACGAAATCTCCGACTCTAGGCGTTCCGAAAGCATAGGGATAATAACTGTCGATTTCCTCCTGAGAAGTGAAATAGCCCTTGCCTGGCGAATTCCAGTCAATCTTATAACCCCAAGCCTGCCCCAGCCTTTGGCCTTCTACACGATAACGATAAGCATAGTCTTCCGTTCTCATAGGCTCATCATATTCAATCACCTTATTCTTATTGTAGCCGAAGTTGCCTTTTACGCTGAAAGAATAATCTTTATTGAAAGTGTGGCTGTAGGAAAGTTCTACCTCAAAGCCTTTATTGTCAACTTTGCCCATGTTCACTGCCGGGATGTTTCCGGAAGGAACGCCTTGGAACTGAGGGATGGTCTGTCTGTTGATCAGAATATGATCCCGGTTCTCCTTGAAAAGATCGACATTCAATCTCAAGTCCTTGAAAAGTCCTAGTTCAAATCCCAGATTGTACTTATGAGCGACTTCCCACTGGATCTCCTTGTTCCCGATCTTGCCTTCGCTGATTGTGTGACCGCCAAGACCTCCAGTGTTCGTTCCACCGCCATTTGCGCTCATGTGATCCAAGTATAGGAATCTAATTTTGCCCATGCTGTCATTTCCGACTTCTCCGTATGAAGCACGGAATTTCAGCCAAGTGACAACTGAATTGTCTTTTAGGAAATTCTCGTTGCTGGCCACCCAGCCTATAGATCCTGCCGGGAAGAAACCAAACCTGTTGTTAGGAGCGAACTGCTCCGATCCATTGTAACCGAAATTAGCTTCAGCAAGGTATTTGTCTTCATAAGAGTAAGTGAATCTCGCCGAAGTACCGATAACATTGTAAGGAATTGCATACACCCCACCTGTGTCCGTGGTCTCGTAATTTCGCCTGTTCGCTAGAACCATTGCCGTAACATTGTGCTTCCCGAAAGTCCTATTGTAATTTAGCGTTGCCTGAGCATAAATAGTGAAGTTGCTGAGACGAGAATTAGAGAGAGTCATCGACTTGTTCTTGTCCTGAAGCAATGAATATGTCAGAGCGTTGTTGGCATAGTCAACGTTCGCAGTATAGATTGGCTCTTCAATGCTGCCCTCGAGCAATCCGTAATTGTAAGTATCGTACGAAATCATGCCGGTGAGGCTCAAGCCTTTCGTGATGAGAGAGCCTAAATCCCAGGTCATGGAAAGCTGAGCATTCAGGTTCTTTCTCTTGTCCTTGCGGAAACCTCGGCGGTTAATGATTTCGAATGCCGTACGGTCAAGATAGTTGTATGAGAGGACGTATCCATCATCAACTCCAAATTCAGACTTCGTGGTAGGACCCGGGGAAATCGGCAGGATAGTCTGACATTGATAAATAAGGTCGGTTATCATCCAGCCCGCATCACCACCATACATCGCACCCACGCAAGGCATGTTCACATTCTCAGCATACGAAGCCAGTTTGAGGGACGCAGTCAAATTCCTCGCAAGCTGGAAATCCAGGTTGGACCTGAGGCTAAGCCTGTCCATGAAGCATTGCGGATTGTATCCAAGCTTGTCAGGGTCCTCCGTGTTAAGATTGCCGCCCTGATGGATATAGCCAAAGTTGAGGAAGTATTTCACGAAGTCAGTGCCGCCAGACACATTCACGTTTGCTCGTGTCTGAGGGGTGTTTTTCTTGAGGTACATGTTGTACCAGTCATTGTCCGGGTACATGTACAGCCTCATCTTCTTCTGAGTCTCATAGTCAGCGGCAGAAGGATCAAGGCCCTGCAGAGGATCTCTATATTTATTGATGACCTCCTCTGAGTAAGTCGGATTTAGGCCATCATTAATCAATGCTTCATTTCGCAATTCGCAGTATTCCCAAGAATGAAGCCTCTTAGGAGTCCTGGTGAATGATGTCCAGCTCTGATCTACCGTGACATTCAGCTGAGGCTTCCCTTTCTGTCCCTGCCTGGTCTGAATAAGAATTACGCCATTGGCACCCTCGATTCCATAAAGGGCGGTCGCAGAAGCATCCTTAAGCACAGAGATGCTCTCGACCTCATTCATGTCAATGGTTCTGATGTTGTCTCTCTCAACTCCATCAACAAGAACCAGAGGTGATTTGCCATTCAGAGTCGAGGCACCACGAAGATACATGGTCGCACCATCGACGCCAGGCTGGCCTCCTGCATTCTGCAAGGAAGAAAGACCGGTGACGCGTCCCGCAAGGGCGTTGTCCAGACGGGTAGTAGAAGTCTTTCGCAAGTCTTGCGATGAGACCGTGGCTATGGAGCCGGTCACGGAGACTTTCCTTTGCTGGCCGTAGGCGACCATCACGACTTCGTCAAGGACCTCGGTGTCCGGGACAAGCTTCACGTTGTATTCCGTCTTGGAATCCCTGAATTTCTGCGTAACGTAACCTATGCAGGAGACTACGACCACCGAATTGTTCGGGACATTGCCCAATACGAAGGCGCCTTTATCGTCCGTCATTGTGCCGTTCGTGGTTTTCTCCACGAGAATTGTCACGCCCGGCATAGGCTGGTTATTCTCATCGACTACCGTTCCAGTAATCTTGCGTCCGTTTGTCTGAGCCTGGACAAGTCCTGAACTCAGGGCAAAGAGCATCAACACAGCCGCAATCATTGCCTGCAAATTATGCAAGCCATGACATGTTTCATTGTGTACTTTCATGCAAGAAATTAATTATGTGTGATATGTTTATTTGATCAGTTGAGGGAGGAAGGAAGATACTATCAGCACGACAAGACCAATCACCAATACACTGATCGTCTTCTTCGAGCAGCCCTTCCATTCCTTGAGTATTATTCCCCACACGTTGGAGAATGTGACATTCAGAGACATAAGGATGCACCAGCTGAACGCGAGCAAGACTGGAGCATTCTGCAGGAAGCCTTTCCCAAGACTGAGGCCGAAGAACTGCGAGTACCATAATATTCCCGCAAGCGCACAGAAAATCAAGTTATTGACCCATACGCTCCCCTTGCCATAGTCTCCCCAGGTCTTGTTCTTTTGATTCTGAGATAAGCAATATACGGCATTGGTCAAGAATCCTCCGAATGTAACCAGCAGGGTCGCCGGGAGAGTTTTGAATATCGGTTTGGAAGTTTCCCAAGAGAGAGGTTCGCCGAAACCGAGGCCGATTGCGAAGCAGGCGCTCATGAAGCCAGCCAGCAGGGCGACCAGAATGCCTTTCCCGAAATTAAAATCCTTGACTGATTCTTTTTTCTTATCGTCATCAACTTCCTTCGTCTTAAGCATTCCAGCCCAGCCAATGATGCCTATTCCGAGGAGCGTCACGACGACTCCAATTATGACAGGAGCAGTCAAGTCTCCGGCTTTGCCGGTGAACAGAGGCGTCAGGATTGTGCCAAGGCCTGCGCAAGTGCCAAGCGCAATCGACTGTCCTAAGGCTACCCCAAGATAACGCATGGAGAGGCCGAAAGTCAAGCCGCCGACACCCCACAGGATGCCAAAGAATATGGTCTTGAACGTAGCGGCAGGATTAGCGGCATATAGGGCGAAAAGATTCTCGCCGGCAGGGACTGCAAGCAAGGCGCCCATCAAAGGGAATACGAGCCATGCGAACACGCCCTGGATTATCCAGTAGGACTCCCAGCTCCAATCCTTGACCTTATTGATAGGGACATAGCTGCTTGACTGGCAAAATGCCCCTATCGCGATTATCAGTAATCCTAAGAATATCATATTACGAATTACCTCTTAGACAGGACGGTCTTCTCGTATTTTTCGATCTCAGGGATGAACTCTGTCCCGACAGGAACCTCGTTCTTGTAGTTGAAATAGTCGTAAACAGCACCGAACGGCAACGACTTGGCCTCTTCAAGCAACGCAAGCCTCTGGAAATACTGCCCCTTATCCTCGTATTTGCGAAGAGTCTTGAGAGGCTCTAGCAGAGCCTGGAGTATGCACTTCTGAGTAGCCCTGGTACCGATTACGTACGCACCTATTCTGTTGATAGACGCATCAAAATAGTCGAGGCCGATGTGAACTCGGTTCAGGGCATCGCACCGAACGACTTCCTTGAACAGGTCGAGGGTCTGGTCATTCATTATTACCACGTGGTCTGAATCCCAGCGGACAGGACGGCTGGTGTGAAGCATCAGCTCAGGCACGAACAGCAGGAGGGAAGAAACCATGTCGCTGATGTTCTCGGTCTGCTCATAATGTCCGGTGTCGAGGGTGTACATGAGCTTTCTCGTGGAGCAGTAGCCAGCGACAAAATCATGAGAGCCAACCGTGTAGCTTTCAAGGCCGATTCCGAAAAGCTTTGCCTCAAGGCAGGTCTTCATGTGAGGAAGATCCTCGCTAAGGATATCATCAAGAGACTCGGCGAAAATCTCGCGGTAACGCATGCGCTCAACGGTCAGGTCTTTCGAGCCGTCATGCACCCAGATGTTCATGATGCAAGGATCCTTCTGAGCCTTGCCCATCGCATCAGCGATCCTACGACACCGCTTCGTGTGCTCGATCCAGAAATCACGAATGCCCTTGTCCGGATTGGCCAAGGACAGATCTCCGCTCTTAGGGTGCGAGAAGGAAGTAGAATTGAAATCCAGCTTGATTCCCAGATTCTTCGCCCAATCCATCCAGCTCTTGAAATGCTTAGGCTCGCACTGGTCACGGTCTACGAATCCGTCTTTGAAATCGCCGTACACCTCGTGCAGGTTCACGCGCTGGGTCCCTGCCAGCAGCTTCATGACGAACTCAAGGTCGCTGCGCACCTCATCGATGTTGCGTGCCCTTCCTGGATAGTTTCCCGTGGTCTGGATGCCGCCTGAGAGGGATTCATTACGCTCAAAGCCCATCACGTCATCTGTCTGCCAGCACTGAAGGGAGATAGGAATCTTCTCCAGCTGTGCAATGGCTTTATCAGTATCAACTCCTAAAGCGGCATAGCGTTCCTTCGCTGCCGCATACGCTTTCTCTATTGATTTTGAATCCATGTTTATAATGTGTTAATGAATTATTTTTCTGGTAAATATGTCTTCGTCTCTATTGAATTGGCTATTATCCGTCTCATTTCCCAGCGATCCCTGACCAAACCGGCAGCTTTCGCCTGCAGCATGACGTTCCCGATTGCGGTACCCTCTACAGGGCCAGCAATGACTGGAATGCCTAACACATTGGCTGTTAACGTGCTTATAAGCTTATTGGCAGAACCTCCGCCGATCACGTGCAGTTTCTCTATCTTAAATGACACAAAACTCTGAAGCACCTTGATGACCTCGACGTACCTGCGAGTCAGGCTGTGGTAGATGCAGCTGATCATTTCTCCATCAGTAGCAGGCACCCTCTGTCCCGACTCACGGAGAGCGGCCTTGATCTCAGCGTCCATGTCTTTAGGCGCGGCGAAACGAGGGTCATCAGGATCTATAGTGGAAGAGAAATCTATTGCTTTCCAGCCCATTTCTTCTATCTGGGCATAATTGTATTTGCGGCCTTCCCTCTCCCAGGTCTTCCTAGACTGCTCCAGCAGCCAGAAGCCTGTGATATTCTTTAGGAATCTGGTGGTGCCGTCTATTCCGCCCTCATTCGTGATATTATATTCAAGAGACTTGCCATTGATGATAGGCGTCTCTGACTCTATTCCCATCAGGCTCCATGTTCCCGAGCTAAGGTAAGCGAAATTCTCGTCAGCGGCCGGCACGGCTGCAATAGCGGAAGCCGTGTCATGGCCTGCGACGGCAACGACAGGAATGGGACCGAGTCCCGTCTCATCTTGAAGTTCTTTTTTCAAAACGCCAACCTTTGTGCCCGGTTGAACCAGGTCCAACAATATGCCGGAATCGCATCCAAGCCTGTCCAGAAGTGATTTATCCCAATCCCTCGTGCGTAGGTTGATCATGCCGGAAGTAGAAGCTATCGTGTACTCGCAGAACTGATTCCCAGTAAGGAAATACGACATCAGGTCTGGCATGAAAAGAATATTCTTTGCCTTATGTATTGGCGAAGAAGGATCCCCGTTCTGAGCGTAAATCTGGAATATCGAGTTGAAATTCATTATCTGCATTCCGGAAGCATCGTAGAGTTCTGCCTTCGGGATTATCTGGAAAACTTTCTCCGGGACGCCATTAGTATACGGATCCCTATAAGCCCTTGGCTCGCCAAGGATTTCGCCATCAGCGCCGATGCAGCCAAAATCGACTCCCCAAGTGTCAACGCCGATGGATTTTATTTCGATGCCCATTTCATGGACTTTTCTCAAAGCAGCCTTGAAATGCCCGAACAGAGAATCGATGTCCCAGTAATATTTTCCCTCTGATTCCTTGACTCCATTTGGAAATCTGTAAACCTCCTGACTAGAAAATTTGTCATCAGAAACAGTGCCCACGATAGCCCTTCCGCTGGTAGCGCCTAAATCAAAAGCTAAGAAATTATTCTCCATAATATTATTATATTATCAAACGTATTGATTAAGTGTTTTCAACCTTATTAATTAATGGTTTCTATGCAAATATCCACAATTAAGGATATATTTTTTAATACAATATGACATAATTACTTTGAAAATTGATTCAAAAAAGCAATCTTTGCAAAAAATAGACGAACTATGCCTTCGCTTCACCTTAAATACCTCGCCGTAAGCCAGTCCGACATAAAATGGGGCACAGCCGTAGATTCGGTTGGTTTTCAAGACATAGCTCCCGGAATGGAATATCCGCCACAGGGACATCCATTAACATACTTGTTTTCAACGAGAAAAGGAAGGATCCTTAATGAATATCAGATTCTCTACCTGACGAAGGGCAAAGGAAAATTTTCTTCAGCTACATTGGGCAAAGGGAAATTCGTTCCTCTCGAGTCAGGTATGATGTTTCTCCTCTTCCCTGGGGAATGGCATACTTATTTCCCAGACAATGCAACCGGATGGAAAGAATATTGGATAGGATTTTCCGGTGATTTTGCCAACAATCTTGTAGAAAACGGGTTCTTCTCCCCCGACAAGCCGATATTCAAAGTGAATATCCACGAAGACATCGTCAACCTTTACGAGACTGCGATTTCCGTCGCAGAAAAGCAGGAGGCCGGCTTCCAGCATGTTCTGGCTGGGATTGTGGACAGGCTGTTCAGCCTCGCATTCTACTACGACAAACAGACGTTCTACAATGACTCGTCAATCGTCAATAAGATCAACGAAGCCAAGATTCTCGTCATAGAGAATTATGCTACTATTTCACCAGAGGAAATCGCTGAGAGGCTCTGCCTGAGCTACTCGTCTTTCAGAAAGTCCTTCAAGGAATACACTGGATTCTCTCCTGCCAAATATATCAATGACGTGAGGATGAACAAGGCCAAGGAACTGCTCACGAACTCCGATATGAGCATCAAGGAAATCTCCTACGCCGCAGGATTCAATAACCACGATTATTTCTTCACAGCTTTCAGAAAACGCACCGGACAGACTCCTGCTGAGTACAGAGCGTTCACCAAAGGATTGAAGCTGTAGGGTTATTCGGGGAACAAGAGCCGGAAATCTCGCTCCAAAGCAGGCTCTGCCAGTTTTTCCGGAACGAACTTCCAGCCGCCAATCTTTTGCGGCCTGCTGATGAGAGCAGACTTTATCCCGCCCTCTGCTTTAATATATTCATAAAGAATATTCCTGATTTCAGGAAAACGAGCCACTATTTCAAGACTGCCGGGATCGATTCCAGCATCTTTCAATAGACCTCCGCCGCCGTTGGCGCGATAGGATGTCATTGCGACTGAATATGTTGAATCGGCGCTAAAAGCGCCACCGTCAGCCAAGCAGCTAATGTGGACACGCTCCCCCTCTGGCTTCGTCACGTCCACTTCGTAAACTAATCCCCCCATCGAGTCGAAATTATAGAATCTTCCGGCGAAAGACCAGCCCTTCTGGCCAGTCCTGACATCGTCTGACTGATTAATCTTGAGCAGGCGGTCTGAAAGCGAAGACATCGTGTTGATCCAGCGGCTGTAAGAAGCTTCCAGATAGTTCTTTATCTGCGCACCCGTCATATTCGCAATGATCAGCTGATTCTCATAAGGGTAGATTGTGGAAAGATCATCGTAAACGAGCTGTCCTGCCCGGATGATCTTATTGTAAGTCAGCGGGGCGGCGATTGAGATCCTGGCAGGGCTGCAACTAAGAGAAATCGCATGCAGGAGGTCCATGTAAGGGCACATTCCGATGAAGGAATCTTTCGTGACCAGATTGCAGTCTGATGTGCCTACCTCAGCTAGGGTAAAGCCTTTCACTTTGACGTAATCATCGTGAAACATTCGAGCCATCGCAGTGTCAACCTGGAATTTGTCCACTGGAATTATTCTGGTTTCAAGTTTCTTCGAAGCAATCTTCCCTGCCTTGATGGTTATGTCGATTTTCCCCTGCCCGACATACCTGCAGTGGCTTCCCGAATTAATCAGCCCGATGTAATCGTTGCAGGTGACGAATGGCTTGTGGTCGTGGGAGCAAATTAAGAAGTCCACTCCCCTCACCGTATTGAAAATATCCATTCCCTCTGATTCCAGCGCTTTCCCATTGCCAGAACCTGTCGCCGTGTGACAGGAGACTATGACTATTTGAGGCTTCTCCTTAGCCCTTACCATATCCACATCTTTCTGTACCAAGGAAGCAATGCTCTTGAACGTCATCCCGCTCCATAGGCTCTCGGAAAGCCACTCCTTCATATTCGCATTCGTGTACCCAAGAATGGCTATCTTCAGACCTTGCCTCTCAATTATTTTATATAAGGGGAAATACGGTTTTCCGTCATCATTCCTGATAGCATTGCCACCTAGGAAAGGAACGCCATATCCATCCAGTTCCTTGGCGACTCTGTCGTAGACTCGATGCCCGGTCTCCACATCGTGATTCCCCACGGTAATTGCGTCATAGCCCACATAAGCCGCCATTCTAGGATAGATATGCGGATCGAGTGTGTCCACATAGTTGTAGTAATATGCCGCATTATCCCCTTGCAGTATGTCACCAGCATCTACCAGAATCACATTTTCCGCTCCGTCAGCCTTCCTTACGCTGTCTACTACATACTTCACTGAATATAGAGACTTTTTCACATTGCCTCCGATGTAAGTAGAGTCGAAGTACGCACCATGAACATCGTTCGTAGTCAGCAGAGTGAATGAATATTCTCCATCGGCAGGAGCGCTTCCGCAAGAGGAGAGAGCCGCTGCAATGCAAAATATTAATAACGAATATTTTATATTCATAGACTAAACTCAAAATATCTTCTTTCGATGCGAGGTTTCTGTTGCTTGCTCATGGCCCTGTCCAGATTAAAAATCAGGGTCAGCTGCTGCTGCCAGCCGTCATAATGATCGTCTGAGAAATGGAACACAAGCCCTGTTCTTAAAGCGAAAGAGCGTCCGAAATCTTTCTGCCAATATGCCTCCAGCCTGTCGTAGAAACCGCTATTGTTCCATTTCTCCGACCCATTGATTTTGTAGAATGGGCTTCCGCAATAAAGGTTTCCGGCATAAGGCTGGCCAATCACGTCTGACAAATCGTAATAAGGCATCTGGCTCATTCCGTAATAGGCATCGTTCAAAATGCCGAATCCTTTGAAATTCAGGCTAGCAGTCAGCATGCCTCCGTAGGAAAGATTGTAGCCGGTATCTCTGAACCTGTCTTGGTTGAAGCCTTGCACATAGCTTAATTTTAGGCCGAAATCAATATAGCCTAATCTGTCCACATATGCCACGTAAGGCGTGAATATGGTATTGTCCACGACATTATCCTCGATTGCTTCAGTCTCTTCAGAATTAGCGTAGTGTAAATAGGCAACTGCCCAACCAATCTTGAAGGCAGATTCACCCAAGCCAACGTTCCCGTATGTGAAAGCCCTGAAAGCCTCTCTTCTGTCCTCACCATATTTCCCAATCCAGTCAAGTCCGGCCTCGAAATAGCCTTTGCGAGTAGAGACATTCACTAATAGGCCCTCCATGTTATTGTCGTAGAAACGATTCTCTCTGGAGACGAAAAGCGTTGGTGGCAGTTCTGCCTCATTCAAAGGAAATTCATCTTTCAAGAGAGCTGCCCGGGAGCCGAAAACTGAATATTTCTTTGGGAATATGCCAGCACGGCCTTGCAGCCTGCCCCAATCGAACCTAGCGTCTATGGCGTACCAGAAAACGATTTCCCTAAACAAGTCGCTGTTCTCAAGGCCCTTGTCATCAACGGAAGTTGGACGTTCCCCCAAATTCCTCATAATGTCTATCCCACCATGAACGTAATGGCTGACGAAATCGCTCTGATCCAGCCTGAGGCCTACCAGAGGCGTAAGCCTAGCAGAGTTGAACGTCTCGGAAATGTCGTAACGGTCGTTGCTCACAGCATATTCGCCATTATCCAGATAATACTGAAAATCAACGTCATAGACGAATTCGACAGGGCTTTGTCCTCGCCTTGTCTGCCCATAAACAGTTACCATGAAGATAAGAGAAATGGCTATAAGCGTGAATCTCTTCATTTCAAATCAGGTAAATTCATTAAAAGCAGAAACAAAGATAAAACAAATTCTTCGCAGAAATATTTGCCAAGTAGAAAATAATTCTTAATTTTGCAGTCCGAAATGAAGCAACCGCTTACGGGTCGTTATCAAATGTGCGTAATGTTGCGTAAAATTTATTTAGTCATGGATTTAATGAACATCGTAGAGAAAACTTTCGCTAACGAGAAAGTTTCTAAATATCCTACTTTCAAAGCAGGTGACACTGTTACTGTCACCTACAGGATAAAGGAAGGTGACAAAGACAGGCTGCAGAAGTTCAGAGGCGTCGTTATCCAAATCAAAGGAGCAACTCCTCAGACGAAAACTTTCACGGTTCGCAAAATTGCCAGCGGGGTAGGCGTGGAAAGGATTTTCCCATTCCAGTCTCCATTCATCGACGGCATAGAACTGAATAAGGTTGGTAAAGTCCGTAGGGCTAGAATATTCTATCTGCGCAAACTCTCTGGCAAGAAGGCTAGAATCAAGGAGAAGAAGATCAGCCTGCTCTCAGAAGAAGGAGCGAATGCTCCAGCTGAGGCTTAAGTCAGCAATATAATGGAAGCAATTCCGTTTTCTACGGCCCCTTAGCTTAATTGAATAGAGCATCTGACTACGGATCAGAAGGTTATAGGTTTGAGTCCTATAGGGGTCACCAGAACGCCCGCCTAGGCATCATCAAAGCGGACTTTTTTCAGCGGAAGTAGCTCAGTTGGTAGAGCGTCGGCTTCCCAAGCCGAAGGTCGCGGGTTCGAACCCCGTTTTCCGCTCAAATACTAAATCGATTGATAATCATCTCTTTGCGTTTACCATAATTATGGCAAACGCAATTTTTTTGTTTTCCTGGCCGGCAAAACAAAGTGCAAGTCTGTGACATCCTATGTCAAAGACTTGCAAAAAACCGGTTGACCGGCGGCATCGTTTTAAGCTTCTGGGAAATTCTGCTTCCTAGGCTCGCCGAAAGGATGTGACACAGAGAAGCGAGATTGGTTCTGCTGGGCTGGAGCTGGCTCGCCAGCAGGCTGCTGAGGCATTTTCGCAGGCTCAGGCTGTGTTGCAGGCTTCCCTGAATTAGTGAGGCGTGAGAACTCTTCTTCAGAAATCATGTGGCAGTTACCATTGAACTTGGCGTCCAGTTCTACCTGAAGCCTCTTGATGTGCAAATCACCATTAACAATGCATGAACCCGATAGCGAAAGGGTGTCCTTAACGAAGAAATTACCCTCAATATTCCCGCTGAAATCGCAATTATTGCAAATGACGTCTCCTTTGATGTTCGCTTTAGCGCCAACTATTACTCGGGACTGGGAGATGATTCTACCTTCGAAATTTCCATCGACTATAATGTCATTAGGTGACTGAATTTCACCTTTGATGGTTGTACCGGCGGATATCTTGCTGCTTTCTCCAGCGATATTGCCGACACTGTTTTCGTTCTGCTTCGGAAAATTAGCGTTCATGTTCTTAATTTATATATTCATTAAACAAGGCCTCTGCCATGGCAGTATTTATATTTCTTGCCAGAGCCGCAAGGACAAGGGTCATTCCTTCCAATTTTCTTGCCAGCCACGATAGGGGTATTAGCCTTCTGTTCGCCATTAGTGCTCAAATCGTTACGGTTCGTGCGCATCTGGCTCATGTCTGTCCTCCGTTGTACTGGAGGCTGGGCAGGATGAGCCTCATTCGCATCACGCAGAGGAATAAATGCCCTGAGCAGGAATGAGAGCACGTCTTTATTCAAGTCCTCCAGCATGCTGGCGAAAAGGTTATAGCTTTCCAGCTTGTATACCACAAGAGGATCCTTCTGCTCGTATGCCGCATTCTGAACGCTCTGACGCAAATCATCCATGTCGCGCAGGTGTTGTTTCCAGTGCTCGTCAATCTGATAAAGGATGATGGAGCGGCTTAGCGCCTTGGCAATCTCTTTACCTTCAGTGTTGTATGCCTTTTCTAAATCTACGCTGAGAGTCAACTGTTTGCGTCCATCGGAAATAGGAATTGCGATGAACTTGTACATATTGCCCTGTTTCTCGTAAATCTGCTTGATGAAAGGATATACCTTTTCTGATAGGCCATCCATTCTACGTTTGTAGACCACCTGCATATGCTTGCAGAGCATATCCGAGATTTCTTCTTCCTTAGCTTTCGAATATTCCTCTGCGGTGAAGCCCAGATCGATTGAAAGCTTGCCCATCACCAGCTCTTCAAACTCCTCATAGCTAAGGCCTTCAGCCCGTTGCGCAAGAAGGGCAGCGGAGTCTATCATCATATTCATGACGTCAATCTCTATCCTTTCGCCAGAGAGGGCATTTTTACGCCTGGCGTAGATTGCCTCGCGCTGGAAATTCATCACGTCATCATATTCAAGGAGCCTCTTACGTATTCCGAAGTTATTTTCCTCAACTTTCCTCTGGGCATTCTCGATAGACTTCGAGAGCATGCCGCTCACCATAGCCTCGTCGTCTTTCATGCCCAGTTTGTCCACCACGCCGGCAATCCTCTCTGAACCAAAAAGACGCATTAGCTTATCCTCGAGCGAAACATAGAATTCAGATGAGCCAGGATCTCCCTGACGACCGGCACGGCCTCGCAGCTGGCGGTCTACTCGACGGCTATCATGCCGTTCTGTACCAATAATGGCTAAACCACCGGCCTTGCGCACTTCCGGCGAAAGCTTGATGTCGGTACCACGACCTGCCATGTTGGTTGCGATGGTCACAGAACTCGTCTGGCCCGCCTGAGCGACGATTTCCGCCTCCCGTGCGTGTTCCTTGGCGTTCAAGACGTTGTGCTTGATCCCGCGAAGGCGGAGCATCCTGCTCAGCAATTCAGAAGTCTCGACATCAGTGGTTCCGACCAGAACAGGCCTCCCAGCCTTAGTCAGTTCCACAACCTTATTGATGACGGCAGCGTACTTTGCCTTCTTTGTCTTATATATCTGATCATCCAAATCTTGCCTGATGACAGGACGGTTAGTAGGAATCACGACTACATCCAGCTTGTAGATGGACCAGAACTCCCCTGCCTCAGTCTCTGCCGTACCTGTCATGCCCGCAAGCTTATGATACATCCTGAAGTAATTCTGCAGAGATATAGTGGCGAATGTCTGAGTCGCCGCCTCAACTTTCACGTTTTCCTTCGCCTCGACTGCTTGGTGCAGGCCATCGCTCCAGCGGCGACCCTCCATGATACGGCCAGTCTGTTCGTCAACTATTTTAACCTTGTTGTCCATGATGACGTAGTCTACGTCTTTCTGGAACATGGCGTATGCCTTCAGAAGCTGAATCACGGTGTGCACACGCTCGCTCTTCAATGAATATTCCTCCATCAGGGCATCTTTCTTTTCCTGCCTCTGTTCCGGAGAAAGGCTCAAGGTGTGCTGTATCTCGGCTATCTGGCTTCCCATGTCCGGCAGCACGAAGAAATCAGCATCGGACACCGACTGAGCCAAGGCATCATGGCCTTTATCCGTCATGTCAACGGAATGCTGCTGCTCGTTGATGACGAAATACAGCTCATCAGTGACCTGAGGCATCTGCCTCTCGTTATCTTGCAAATAAAAGTTTTCAGTTTTCTGAAGCAGCTGCTTCATTCCAGGCTCGCTAAGGAATTTAATGAGAGGCTGGTATTTCGGAAGCCCCTTGTAAGCCCTCAGCAATAGCTTTCCACCCTCGGTCTCGTCCCCTTCAGCTATCTTTTTCTTAGCATCGTTCAAAATCTGGGTCACAAGAATGCGCTGCTTATTGTACAAAGACTCAACGTATGGCCTGAATTCCATGAATTGTTCATCGTCAACGGCTTTCGGCACAGGGCCGGAGATAATCAAAGGCGTACGCGCATCATCGATGAGCACGGAGTCGACCTCATCGACGATCGCATAGTGATGCTTCCGCTGAACCAGATCCTCGCTCTTCACTGCCATATTGTCACGCAGGTAATCGAAGCCGAATTCGTTATTCGTACCAAAGGTGATGTCGCAATTGTAGGCTCTCTGGCGAGCGTCGCTATTAGGCTCGTGCTTATCGATGCAGTCCACGGAAAGGCCATGGAACATGTACAGAGGCCCCATCCACTCCGAGTCACGTTTAGACAGGTAATCATTTACCGTGACGATGTGCACTCCCTTACCGGCCAAGGCATTCAGGAACACAGGCAAGGTAGCCACGAGCGTTTTACCCTCACCGGTAGCCATCTCTGCGATTTTTCCTTGGTGCAGAACGATACCGCCGATGAGCTGAACATCGTAGTGAATCATGTCCCACGTGATCTCGTTGCCACCGGCCATCCAATGGTTCTTGTAAATCGCCTTATCGCCCTCTATCGTGACGAAATCGTGCTTGATGCTCAGGCCTTTATCGAAATCCGTTGCCGTAACCTCCACTGTCTCGTTCTGAGCGAACCTGCGGGCCGTGGATTTCATTATCGCGAAAGCCTCCGGAAGAATCTCGTTGAGAGTCTTCTCGATGGCATCGTCCTCATCTTTAACGATCTTATCAGACTCTGTCGCCAGGGCCTCCTTTTCATTCACGGGTATGTCCTCATCAAGCTTCTGCTTGATTTCGGCGATGCGCTTTTCGAAAGGCGCTTCGCATTCTCTCAGCTTCGCCCTAAGCTCATTCGTCTTGGCCCTGAGTTCGTCATTAGACAATTTATCTATTGGCCCGTAAGCCGCAAGAATCTGATCCAGAATAGGTTTCAGCTGTTTCATGTCCCTGTCCGCCTTGGAGCCGAACAATTTCTTAAGTATTTGTGCTACTGCCATATCTGATTTTAAAGATTAACTGACAAATTTAATGAATATGTCAAAAAATAACAATTATCAGACCTTATAATGAATATCCCGAATTCCATGACAAAATGTCGGCATCGCACGAAAAAAGCGGCCGGAGTGCTTCCAGCCGCCTAATTTTAAATGAATATTTTATATCCGTTTAGAAGAGATATGCTACGCCAAAGTAAGCTTGGCCTCTGTGACTCTTGACATTGTCAGAATCCCAGCGATTGATTAGGCCATAGTCATAACCAACTTTGAAACGGACAATGTCGTAGCAATCAAGAGCGAATCCTCCGCCAAGCATGACATCGAACCTCCTATAGCCATCCTTGTCGAACATGTCGGTTTTGTCGTCGGAACTAAATTTAATTCCTAGAATTTCTCCGGATGTCTTGCTTTTTATTTTATCATAAACGCCGACCGACATCGTAGGCCCTGCGTAAAATCTTCCAACAAGGCCGTCACACATTTGGAAACCATAATTGAACATAACAGGAACGGTAACGAACATTTGAGTCCTGTCGCCTTTTATGTTTGCTTTTCCTAATGTCCCGGAATACCCAAGATTTGAATCACTCTTGGTAACTAACTGGTAGTTGATTCCTGGAGCCACTCCAATGCCGCTCGTTCCAAGTGCGAAATTATAATCAGCTCCCACATAGAAACCATTCAGATTCACATCTTTGATGTTATCTTTCATGATGTCAGTGGAATTAAGGAAGCCTAGGCCGATTGATGCCTGAGCGAATGCGGTAGTTCCCGCGAGTGCCATGGAAATGGTCAGAATAGAAGTTAAAATTTTTTTCATATCGTAAAATATAAAAATGTTGTTTCAAAACAGAGAGGTCATTCATCAAATCTTGTGCCTGACTATATTGAGGAAAATTATGCTATATTTGTCGAAATTGTAAGCTACGCCATGACCAATGGCAAAAATGGATACGGAATGGAGGCATTGAAAAAACTTTTCGAAGAATACACAGGCAGGCATGCGGAATCTGTCGAGGAGCTGAATTCTTCCGGCAGCAACAGGAGATATTTCAGGATAAAAGGCGGCAACACTTCCCTTGTCGGCGTCATCGGAACTAACCGAGATGAGAATTTCGCTTTCATAGACATTGGGCGTCATTTCATTGAAAAAGGCATCCGAGTTCCTAGGGTGATGGCCGTGAGCGATGACGGAATGCGTTATATTCAGGAAGACCTAGGGAATGACCAGCTTTATAACCTTGTCTCCCAAGGCCGCGAAAGCGGTGAGTACAGTTCTTACGAGTGCCGCCTTCTCTGCCATACGATGGAGATGCTCCCGAAGATTCAGCTCAAAGGAGCAGAGGGGCTGGACTGGTCCATCTGCTATCCTGAACCTGAGTTCAACAAGCAGATGGTGATGTTCGACCTGAACTACTTCAAATATTGCTTTCTGAAGGCCACGGGAATGGACTTCAACGAGGTGAAACTGCAAGAAGATTTCGAGAGGCTCCAGGAAGACTTGGTTAAAGAAACCGGCAACACTTTCATGTACAGAGACTTCCAGGCTAGAAACGTGATGATGAAGGATGGGGAGCCGTATTTCATAGACTACCAAGGCGGCAGGAAAGGCCCTATCTACTACGACGTGGCTTCATTCATTTGGCAGGCGCGTGCCAGATACCCAGAGGCGCTTCGGAAAGAGATGGTGCAGACATACCTTTCTGCCCTGAAAGGATACATAGACGTAGACGAGAACTATTTCTTAGGCAGACTGCGTCTTTTCGTGCTTTTCCGCTCACTTCAGGTCCTAGGCGCATACGGATTCAGAGGCTATTTCGAAAAAAAGCCTCATTTCCTAGCCAGTGTTCCGTTCGCCCTGAGCAACTTGCGTAGGCTGCTCCAAACCCCATTCGACGAATATCCATACTTGAACGAGATACTCACTAAGCTCACCACGATGTCTCAATTCAACAACATCGTGGAAGACAAGCGCTTGGAAGTGAGAATATGCTCCTTCGCCTATAAAAAAGGCATCCCTGCCGACACTACTGGCAACGGAGGAGGCTATGTATTCGACTGCAGAGCAATAAATAATCCCGGCAAATACGAACATTACCGCCAGTTCACAGGCTTGGACAAAGAGGTCATCAAGTTCCTTGAAGACGATGGCGGAATCGCGAAGTTCCTCGATAGCGTCTACAAACTGGTCGACACCCACGTAAAGATGTATATCGAGAGGAAGTTCACTCACCTACAGGTCTGCTTCGGCTGCACTGGCGGACAGCACCGCTCAGTCTATTGCGCAGAACACCTTGCACAGCATCTTTCCGAAAAATTTGATATCAAGATAACGATAATGCATCGCGAGCTTGACATCGAGAAAATACTTTAGGACGTGAAAGCAATGATCTTCGCCGCCGGCCTTGGCACCAGATTAAGGCCGCTGACAGACAAAACGCCAAAAGCTTTGATTGAGATTGGCGGAAAGCCTCTGCTATATCATGTGGTGGAAAAACTCAAATCCGCAGGCATAGACGAGGTGGTCGTGAACGTTCACCATTTAGCCGGACAAATCACAGATTACATAAAGTCACAAAATGATTTCGGAATAAAAGTAGACATCTCCGACGAGAGCTATCTGCTTAGAGACACGGGAGGCGGAATTTCCTATGCGAGGGACTTCCTGAATGGTTCCCCTTTCCTGGTCCACAATGTAGACATAATCTCTGACCTTGACATGAATTGGTTCATCTCGCAAGCCAGGCCAGACGCTCTCTCGAACATCCTGGTAAGCGAGCGCAAGACTCAGCGCTATCTGCTATTCGACGACGAGATGAGGATGGTCGGCTGGACGAATCTAGCGACAGGCGAGATAAAGACACCTTTCTATGGCATGAATTTATCGAAATGCAGAAAATACGCCTTTGACGGCATTCATTTCATCTCCGATGGCATATTCAAAGCATTCGATGACCATGGTTGGAACGGGAAATTCTCTATCATGGACTTTTACATAAGAGAATGCAAGACAAATGTCATTCATGGCATAATCCCAGAGCATCTGAATATTCTAGATGTGGGGAAAATGGAAACCTTGCCGAAGGCAGAAGCAATGATTAAGGATATAACACACATTAATAAATAATTTTATGGCAAAAGGTAAATTTTGGGCCGATTTCAAGGCCTTCGCAATGAAAGGAAACGTCGTTGACATGGCTGTCGGCGTAGTTGTCGGTGCCGCATTCGGCAAAATCGTAACCTCTCTAGTGAATGACTTAATCATGCCTCTGGTAGGCGAGCTGATTGGCGGCTTCGATTTCCAGAGCCTCAAGGTCGTGCTGCATAAGGCAGTCATGGATGGAGAGACAGTCGTTAAACCTGCAGTCACGCTTAACTACGGCAACTTCATTCAGGAAACAGTGAACTTCCTCATCATTGCATTTTCCATATTCCTTGTGATCAAGGGAATAGGCAAGGTGTACAAGAAGAAGGAAGAGGCACCTGCTGCTCCTGCTCCTAAGCCAGACGACGTGGTCCTGCTAGAGGAAATAAGGGATATTCTTAAAGAGCAGAAATAGTTTCCTTACACAGACAGGGAGGACATAAACTGCTTAGGCGATTGTCCTGTCGCCTTCTTGAAGTATTTTCCGAAAAACGACGCGTTTCGGAAATTAAGGTTGTTGCTGACTTCCTGAACTGTCAGGCCCCCATTCCGGAGCATGATCTTTGCTTCTCGGATGACATATTCAGCAATCCAATCCTTAGCATGCCTCCCTGACTCTTTCAGAATTAGCTGGGCGAAATATTTCGGCGAGATGAAAACCTTGGCAGCATAGTAGGAGACGCTCCTTTCCTCCCTGCAATGCGTGCTCAGCTCGGACAGGAAACGGTTCATTACTCCATTCTTATTCCACTTCCCTATGTCCGGGATGCTTTCCTCAAGCATGGAGAGCTTTTGAGCGACCAAGGAGCTGAGTATCATGAGGGAGCCTTGGACCGAATCTTCCTTGAACGGATTGTTTCCTGCCCTCCCGGTGATGATATCGCACAGGAAGTCATAGATCGTCGTGGCGATCACCATTTCTTTTGGGCTACCCTCCAGCACGTATGGATGGATGACATGGCTGTGCACCATCATGAAGCTGCTGCCATCATCTTCGCTCAAGAATCTATCCGCAGAAAAGACAAACGTCATGGCTTTGAATCCTTCCTGGGGAAGGAAGTCTTCCAACACACTGTAGGGGTTGATGAGGATGGCCTGCGAGGCCTCCACGATGTATCTCATGGAGCCAATATCATATATCGCAGAGCCGGAGCAGCATATCTGGAATATCATGAGATTCGTCTTCAATGGAAAAGATTCCTTAAGCCCTGTGAAAAAGAAGGAATCGTGTTCCTCTCCGCCGCTTATGTTATCGTAAAGGAAGAATTCATCTTGGTAATTCAAGACATCTGGCATCACCCTAATGCTGCCTATGTCTAAGACATTCTGATTGACCATATATCAAATTTTAGCCAAAATAAGAATTTTAGGTCAAATCCCGCAAAATATTCCGCAAACAAAAAATTTTTCGGAATTTTATGCAAGATTTCAATGTACATGGATTTAATAAGCGTGTGTTAAAATTAATGATGAAAATTAAGTATGACTATGAAAAAATATATTTCTGAATTCTTGCTGCTCCCTATGATGGCGGCAATTCCATTCTTTGCATCTTCCTGCCTTAACGACGATGATGACTCCGGTATCTACTACAACTCTTCCGTAGGCCCTTACAACGCCTTGGTAACAGTCAAAATCGCCTCTGACGGAAGCAACTATTTCCAACTTACTGACTCCACTATCGTGATTCCTACTAACATGAGAGAAGTCATGAAAGAAGAGACAAGGGCCCTATGTTATCTGGATTATGAAGAAGATTTCACGAAGAAGGATACGGTCAAAGCCTCTGTCAAAACATTCAAGAAGGTCCTCACTAAGAAAGCAGTCCTGCAGGACTCTGACGAAGGCAAAGTTGCCATCAACCAACAAGATCCTGCCGAGATATTAAATGACTGGACGACCGTTTGCGAGGACGGGTATCTGACATTGCATTTCGCCGCTCAGTGGGGAAACGCAGGGGCCCCTCACATTCTGAATCTCGTAAAGATTTCCGACGACCCAATGATATTCCGATTCTGCCATGATAAGAATGGTGACTACGGAACTGAATGGGGCAATGGAATCGTCGCCTTCAACATGAGAGATTACTTTCCAGAGATAAACGCTAAGGATGTTTCTTTTACCCTTCAGTGGCTTTCATACGAGGGTGAAAAAAATGTGACATTTAAATATCCTGCTAAAAAGATAGAGTGACTCTGCTGACCAAAGAGAACGAGCGCTCGATTGTCGAGCGTGCGAAAAGTGGGGACAGGCTTGCGATGAAGCAGATCTACGACTGCTACTCGAATTACCTTGCCGCCACTTGTTCTCGTTTCCTGCCCGATAAGGCGGAGACGAAAGACGTTCTCCAGGACAGTTTCATCAAGATATTCTCTTCTTTAGACAAATTCGCTTATAGAGGGGAAGGATCACTGAAAGCTTGGATGAGGCAGGTTGCCGTGAATGAATCGCTGAAAGTACTCAGGCGGAAGCGAAGCAAAGTCGGAAGCGCGATTTCCTACACTTGGGACCAGCCAGACATCGAAGATGAAAGTGAGGAGGATCCTGACATTGGAAATGTTCCGGAGGAAGTGATTCAGAATATGATAGAGGCGCTGCCAGATGGCTACAGAACGGTAATCAACCTCTACGCTTTCGAGCAGAAAAGCCATAAAGAGATAGCCTCGCTGCTAGGGATCACGGAAAGCACGTCAGCATCGCAGCTGCACAGAGCGAGAGCGATATTAGCGAAGGAAATTAATGAATATAAACATACAAAAGAAGATGCCATATGAATGAAGATTGGTTCGGCAAGCTGAGGGATAAGATGGAGGATTATGGAAAATCCGCCCCCGAAGGCTTGTGGGATGAAATCGAGGCATCCCTTCCGAAGAAAAGACAAGTGGTCTCCCTCTCATGGGTTTGGAAATCGGTCGCAATAGCTGCAGCTCTGGCGATCGGAGTTTTTGCCACAGTCAGAATCGGTCATCGCTATAATGCTCCTGCGCCCATAGTAGCTCAGGCTGAGAAAGAGACTACAGACGTTAGTAAAGTAACCGTAAAGCAAGAAACGGCAGAAGATGTGAGCGTTGCCGAAGACGCACAAGCGAAGAAACTGCTGCTGGCATCAGCCAAAAAGCATCAGCGTGAAATGAAAGAAGAAACTATTATCCCACAGGATATTCCTTCGTCGTCAAGCGTCGAAGAAACCTCTGCGGAAAGGACGGAAGACCTTTCCGAACAGAAACTCGATAATAGCGAGTTAGGAAACGAAGATAAGGCCGAAGAAGAAGAGGCCAGGAGAACCGCGGAATTCTTGCGCAAGGCAGAAGCCGAGGATAGGGCTATGAAAGGAACAGCCCATCCTATTTCCGTTGGACTGTCAATAGGTTCTGGAGCGACCGAGAGCAATTCATCAGGAGTTTTCAACACGATGATGTTCGATGCCGGCAAATCCCCTTATTCTGGCCATAAGATCGACGGAATAGCTACCAGGGCCGTAACCAAGGATGTCGCAAGAGAGAATATTTACGATGACTCCAGCCATAAACGCCCCGTGAGAATGGGAATCTTGGTGAATTACCCACTCAGCAAGATTTTCGGAATAGAGTCCGGAGTCAGTTATTCAATACTAAGCAGCACGTTCACGACTACTTCATCAAGAACCGAGACTGAAGATTCTCAGAAACTGCATTATATCGGCATTCCAGTGAACGTGACGGCGAATATTCTTAATACGAGATACTTCCGCATTTATGCCATGGCTGGCGGAATGGGAGAGAAGTGCGTTTCCGGCAGGGTTACTACATCTGTCCACGACGAAAAGGCCGGTAATATCAGGACATCTAAGAAAGATCTTGACGTTGACGGTCTGGAATGGTCGGTTAATGCCGCAGGAGGCCTCCAATTCAACATTAACGATTTCGTTGGCATCTATGCCGAGCCAGGTGTCAGCTATCATTTCGACAGCGACTCAAATGCGAACACGATCTACACCGACCGGCAGTTCGATTTCGCTTTCAATCTCGGAATAAGATTTTCTCTGAATAAACGTTAACGTGTTCTGCCGCAAGCAGAGCGTACTGAGGGTTCTACAGGGCTTGAAGCACGCTCATTTTCACTGCCGCATTTATCTCGACGCCCTTATTTTTGCGGTCATATGCATAACCTTTAGCATTATACGTTTTCTCGGTAGGAACCATCTTGCCATTCTTCCTCACGAAGAAAGCGCTATGGTCTACATTTGCATCCATCTTCTTGAGCTTGAATTTGTTCATGTTCATGCCTGTGAAACCATTAAGAATATCTAGTTCTTTCTTGCTAAGCTTGTACCCGAATGGGATATTCGCATGAACCTTGACGTTCTGGTAATAGCATTTAACGCTGTAATCCTTCATGTTAATCCGAAGGGTCACGTCATGCTCAGCCTTGACTATGCCAATGAAGCGCTTCTTATCGTAATAGCGAAGCAGATATTCATCGTCGCTCAACTTGTTTATGGACCAATCATCCACGTCTTTCGAGAAGTCATCGAACATGAGCAGGAACCATGACGGCCACATATTCCCGAGACCTTTCACGACATCCTTGCTGTCCAGTCTCTGAACATGCTTTTCCAGAACGTCCTCATCCGAAGCCTTCTTAGCTGCGCTTTTGACATCCTTGCTGTCTATGTCATTGGAACTTAGCTTTTCGAGATATTCTTCAGTCGTAGGCCCATCATTTTTTGAAAGCTTCTGAGCAGACGAATCTACTTGTGTCGATTTCTTGGCCTCATATTCAGACCTCATTCCTTTCAAATAACTGTCTATCTTAGGATCTACGTTATATTTGTGGATGGAAGTCACGAATTTTGTCTTGACCGGGAACGAGCCGTCTGGGGTCGGAGTTTCAGTGACAATTCCAACATCCTGCTCCACGCCCATGATTTTTTCTTTATTCTTAATGTAGGAATCGGCTTTTATCTTGTACTGCCTGACCTCTTCAGGGAAATCCTGCTCCAGTTTCTGGCCGACGAGTTTCAGAAGATTGCTAACCTCTCCTTTCTTGCTCTTGCCCTTCTTCTCAGTAAGCCTCGCCTCTGTCAGCTGAAGAGGCTCACCCTGAAGCTTGAATTTAAGTATCGCAGAAGGGCCGGACTTCTCTATCCAGCCATAGAGGTTGTAAATAGAATTCCGACTCTCGGTATAACCAATGTAAGAGACCACTAGAGTATCGCGATAATATTTGTTGTAATCTACCGTAAGCTCGAAATTTCCATTGTCGTCAGTGACAGTTCCGACGTTAGGGTCACTCTGAATATAAATGCATGCGTAAGAGAGCGGCTGCCCCTTGTCATCAACGACAAGACCTTTTATATCCATGGCAAAAGCCGAAACACAAAGCAAGGCTGAGACGATAACAGCAAAGAATTTCTTCATGGTCATAATGTTTAGTTCAGGCTAACTGCAAAAATCATGAATATTCAATTATAAATACTCAATGTCATAGTCATAATTCCACAAATTGAAATAAAGATTGCCTTGCTCCCATTCGACTTCGCCTCTCTGGAAGTCTACGGTCTCGCTGCGAGGATAATTCTTCGCAGGGGACATTTCCCTGCCGAAATCGGTGTTCACTATCATCCTGTAAGGCTCTATGCCACCCAGAAAGAAATAGCCACCGTAAGGCGTTATGCCGAAGCTCTGATCCATAGGCACCCAGCCGTAGCCTTCGAAATAGGCCTCGCACCAGTCATGCAGATTCTTGTCGCCAGGGTGCATCATGAAGCCGCTCTGCCATCTTGTCGGAATGCCTTTGGCACGACAAAGCGTCATGAAAAGAAGCGTCACCTGACCGCAGTCGCCATGACCGGACGAGAGAACATATTCAGGGATATTCTCAATCGTGGAATATTCCCTGGCTGATGCCCAAGGAAAGGTTTTATCTATCCATGAATATATTGCCTTCGCCTGAAGGTAAGGGTTCTCTATGCCGGCCGTCAGGGAGTCTGCTGTGCGGCGGATCCTTTCAGTGAATATAACATGTTTCTCACGCTCGGCGGTATATTCCTTATATTCAGGAGATTCGGTGTCATAAGGTAGCACCTTGGACGAGTCGATCGGATGCCATTCGCCGCAGGAAACATATTCAAAGACCTCATAGAATGTCATGTCCTTCCACCTTTGCACTTCGGCCTCCATGTAGAGGCTGCTGTGGGCGCACTCAGGGTCAGAGAAAATAATCTTGTCTTTTGAATATGGCACGCCATTCACTCCTGCCTCGATGAATTTCACGTCCGACTGTCGTCCCACATCGCTCCTAGGGTAAGGCAGCCAGCAGCGGAGATGCTTCCCCGGGCGCAACGTATTCGCTGGCACGGTGAGCCTGTATGTCACTCTCATGCGCTTGGGAAGAGCATAATACGGGTCTGGCTTGCCAGCAGCAAGATTATCTTCGACCGTTTTCTCTATGACAGGAATAGTTTGAGAATCGACGATCTGATGACCTTCCAAGCCGCTCAAGCTGTCTTTCTCAGCTTTCAGCGCTGCCAGTTCCGGGACAATCCTGAAAAGGTTAGGAGCAGCGTTGTGGAAATACATCCTGCGCTTGCCGATGACCATCGACTCTAATTTGCCAGACTCCGTCCAAGCCTCTATCTGAGCATCAGTGACATCGGGAATATATTCCTGAATATAATTTTTCACATCTTTCTCCGTCCTGTCGAAATCAACGGCATACCTCTGGCTGAGGTCCCTCTCCCAAGAATATTTGTGCCTCATCTGCTTGGGAAGCCAGATGTTCAATGCTAGAAGAATAGCCACTGCCGCCCAGAGAGCTATCTCGCCTTTTTTCATCTTTGCCATGTTACAAAAGTTTTAATCCTATGCCAGGCCTGTCCGGAAGGGTTATCTTCCCGTCCACGACAGTCATTCCCTCGAAACGGTCGTTGCTGATCAGCAGGTTTCCGTCCAGGTCAGCGAAATCCACAGCAGGAGACAGCTGAGCTGCCGCCGAAACAGCGCAAGAGGTCTCAGTCATGCAGCCGACCATCACCTTCATGCCCTCGGCACGAGCGTAATTCAGCATTTTCCAAGCCTCCCTCATGCCTGTGCACTTCATCAGTTTAATGTTGATGCCGGTATAGGCTCCCCTGATGGAAGGAATATCCTTAAGCCTTTGGATGGCCTCATCTGCGAAGATGGGCACAGGACTGCGTTCGGTAAGCCATGCGTTGTCGTCCAAACGCTCCTTCGGCATCGGCTGCTCCACCATGACGACACCATGTTCTTTCAGCCAGAAGATTTCGTCCAAGGCCTTTTCCCTGTCTTTCCAGCCTTGATTCGCATCCACCGCAATCGGTAGGTCGGTTACCTCGCGAATGGTCTGTATCATCTGCTCATCGTTATCCAAGCCAACTTTCACCTTGAGAATCTTGAACTTGTCAGCGCACTCTGTCGTTTTCTCACGCACGACATCTGGAGTGTCGATGCCAATGGTGAAGGTCGTGTTAGGCGTCTTGCCCGGGTTCAGTCCCCAGATTCTGTACCAAGGCTCACCCATAAGCTTGCCCACGAGGTCGTGCAAAGCGATGTCAACCGCAGCCTTAGCAGCCGTGTCGCCCTCATCTATGCCATCCACGTATGTCAGGATATCGTCTATCTGGAAAGGATCCTTGAACTGCTCCAGATTTACTTTTTGGAGGAATTTCGTGACAGTCTCCACGCTTTGCCCTAGGTAAGGCGGCATGGAAGCCTCGCCATACCCTGTGAATCCGTCATATTCAATCTTGATTTGCACATCAGGAGTTGTTTTCCTTGAATATGATGCCACTGTGAACGTGTGCTGCAGTTGCAGTTCATAAGGCTCGAAGCTAAGCCTCATCCTGGCACCGCCATTCATATTCACGTTATATGGCCTTGGAACATTATCATTCGTAGAATTACCACACGCAGAGGCAATGTTGGCAGTTCCGATGGCCGCAGTGGCCAGCCCGGCAGTCTTTATGAAATCTCTCCTTCTCATAAACTAGAATTTGACTTTCCAAGTTAAAGAAAAATTCGCAAGAAGCGAAGATATTTATTAAATTTGTTTTCTGTCAGTAAATATGGCCACATGAACTTAAAGAAAATCCTTCTTTCCCTGACATTCTTCCTGCTCCCGCTGATTCTGGGTGCTCAGGAGCTAAAATTCGCCTTCCTAACAGATTTGCACTATTCAGAAGGCAGCAAATCTATCACAGACCTACGCCAATGCATCAGGGACGTGAACAATCTCGAAGGCCTGGATTTCGTGCTCTTCGGAGGCGATCTGACTGATTTCGGGTCAGATGAAGAAATCGCAGCAGTGAAGAGCATCCTCGATTCCCTTAAATACAAATATTATGTTGTCGCTGGGAATCACGATGCCAAATGGTCGGAAAGCGGATGCAACACGTTCAAGATGGTATTCGGCTACGAGAATTTCGAGTTCGAGCGCAAAGGTTTGAGACTCATTGGATGCAACTGCGGGCCGGACATGAGAATGGCCCCAGCGCTCATCCCTCAGGAGAGCATGGAATGGCTTCGGAGCCTGAAGCCTGGCACAAAGACTATTTTCATAAATCATTACCCTCAGGACACTTCCGTTCTGAATTATTTCGACGTCACACGTGAGTTGAAGCGAATCGGCACGCAGTTCGTCATTGGAGGGCACTGGCACAGGAATGTGGCCATGAACTACTCCGGTCTGCCTGGGATTCTTGGCCGTTCATCCCTTTCTGCCGGAAAGGCTCCTGGCTACAATTTGATAACGATAGACGATAGCCATGTGAAGGTATCAGAGATAAGGGTTTTCGGGGACATGCATGTGCAGCTTGAGCCTTGGTATCAGGCTGATCTAAAGCCGGTTGCAGACACAGTAACCTACGATGCGAACGGGCTTCCGAGCGATTATCCTTGGATGCGCTACGACGTGAATGACGGCTCAGTGCAAGAAGCCTGGAAAATCCAAGAGAAGGCAAATATAGCCTCTGGTTTCGCCGTAAATGATAAATATGCCTTCTATGCCACAGAATCTGGCATGGTGAAATGCGTGTCACTGAAAGACGGAAAACAGAAATGGGCTAAGAGATTCCCAGGCAAGATATTCTCGACGCCTGCCTTAGATGGGAAAATACTAGCATTCGGTTGCGCTGATGGGAAAATATACGCCCTGAATGCCAAGAACGGCAGGCTGAAATGGAAGCACGAAGCGAAGAAATCCGTACTTGGAAGCCCTGAAATACGGAATGGAATTGTCTATATCGGAAGCTCCGACGGTGTGTTCAGGGCACTGAACGTGAAGAATGGGAGAAGCGTCTGGGAATATGCCGGCGTGGATGGATTCGTGGAATGCAAGCCATTCGTGGATGGGCAGCAGGTGGTATTTGGCACATGGGCCAATAAATTATATTCATTGGACCCTTCTACGGGCTCGCTCCAATGGGTATGGAGATGCGCCAAGCCTTCCAGGATGTACTCTCCTGCCGCTGTATGGCCAGTGAAAGCCGAAGGCAAGATATTCATTGCCGTTCCTGATAGAAGGCTCTATGTCATTGACGCTTCTTCTGGAAAGGAAATAAAGCATTTCGATGGCATCGCTAGGGAATCTGTGGGCATTTCGCAGGATGGCTCCACCGTGTATTGCAAATCTATGTGGCACTCTCTTACTTCCATTGATGCTAAGTCTTTGAATATTAAATGGCAGGCCGAAACGGGGACCGGGTATGATATATCTCCGACTTCTATAGCGCAATGGGGTGGAATAGGGGTAGTCATGCCTACTGACAAGGGCAACATAGTCTGCTTCGACTCCCAGACAGGCCGCAGGAAATGGGCTCACAAAATATCTATCGCTCTCGTTAACCCTATGACCACGACTCGTGAAGGCCATTTACTGGCATCGACGATGGACGGAACTGTTATGCTAATGAAAATCAACCAATTATATTAATCATGAAGAAAATAGCTATCATATCATTCGCGCTTATGGCAGCCATGCAGCTGTCTGCGAAAAACTCTGAGACGATGGAGCCGTGGCAGGATCCTAACGTGTTCGAAGAGAATAGGATGCCTATGTCGGCCACTTTCACGACCGACCAGCAGCAGACCCTGTCTCTGAACGGGGTTTGGAAATTCAAATGGTACGATTCCGTTGGGCAACAGGCCAAGGGATTCGAGGCCGTGAACTACAACGATTCCAATTGGGATTATATGCCAGTGCCAGGCCTTTGGGAACTGAATGGCTACGGGGATCCGGTTTATCTGAACGTAGGCTATGCCTGGAGAGGGAATTTCGAGAATAACCCTCCTTACGTTCCTACTGAGCACAATCATGTGGGACAATACCGTCGAACCTTTACTGTCGATAAGGCTTGGATAGGCAAGCAGATTTGTCTGTACATCGGCTCAGCTACTTCCAACGTTCGCGTGTGGGTGAATGGAAAGATGGTGGGATATTCGCAGGACAGCAAACTGGAGGCTAGGTTCGACATAACCAAATATGTTAAGGTGGGGGAAAACTTGATCGCCCTTGAAATATTCCGTTGGTGCGATGGGACATACCTCGAGGATCAGGACTTCAACCGATTCGCCGGCATCTCCAGAGACGTTTACGTCTACACTCGCGAAAAGGACCGCCTGGAGGATGTGAACATCGCCGCAGACATGAATGGGAAATATTCAGTGAAGGTTAAGACTGTCGGCCGAATAAGCCGCGTGAGGGTTAGCATTATTGACAAAGACGGCCACGAGGTCGTTTCAGGTGAGACGGTTCCTTCGAAGAATGCAGCTGAGATTGCCGGGAGCGTATCTTCTCCGGAGCTCTGGAGCGCCGAGACTCCTAACCTCTACACCCTGAAGGTCGAGGGTCTTTCGAAGGCCGGATTCGCCGAGAGCACATCGCTGAAATTCGGTTTCAGAACCGTCGAGATTAAGAATGCCCAGCTGCTGGTTAATGGCAAACCGATCCTGCTGAAAGGAGCGAATCGCCACGAGATGAACCCTTATAAAGGCTACATCGTGTCCAAAGAAGACATGATCAACGACATCCGCATAATGAAGAGCCTGAACATCAATGCAGTGCGCACCTGCCACTACCCTGATGAACCGCTATGGATAGCTCTTTGCGACGAATATGGAATATACCTGGTGGACGAGGGGAACATTGAATCTCACGGAATGGGCTATGGGAACAAGACTCTTGCGAAGAGGGAGGACTACAAGGCCGCTCATCTCTCTCGTGATAAGAGGATGGTACTCAGGGACATTAATCATCCTTCCGTGATAATCTGGAGCCTTGGAAACGAGGCTGGCGACGGTCCTAACTTCACAGCCTGCTACCAGTGGATCAAAGGACATGACAGCACCAGGCCAGTGCAGTACGAGAGAGCGCAAGGTGGGGACAACTCAGACATACAGTGCCCTATGTACGCTTCCCCGGACTGGTGCGAGAAATATGCGACATCCAATCCTACGAAACCTCTCATTCAATGCGAATATGCCCATGCCATGGGTAATTCCATGGGTAATTTCAAAGAATATTGGGACCTCGTCAGGAAATATCCTGCATACCAAGGCGGATTCATCTGGGATTTCGTAGATCAGGCACTCTGGTGGCCGGTAAGTGAAGAAGGCACTGACCACGTCTTCCGCTTCGGAGGCGATTGGAACGAATATGACCCTTCGGACGGATCGTTCGACTGCAACGGAGTGATTGCGGCGGACAGGAGCCTACATCCTCATGCCTACGAGGTTCGCTACCAGTATAGGAATATATTGACTTCATACGCAGAAAACGGAAACATAAAGGTTTATAATGAGAACTTCTTCAAGGATCTCAGCCAATATTATATCTCTTGGATTCTCGAAGAAGACGGCATCGCTGTTGCAAATGGCACTGTTCAGAACATTAACGCAGGGCCTCAGCAGACAGTAACCATTAATCTTGGGCTGCCAAAGATAAATACTGAAAAAGATCTGTATCTCACGGTTCGCTACATTCTGAAGGCTCAGGATGGGCTGCAGAATGCCGGCGACGAGGTTGCCTACGACCAGATGGCACTCAACGAAGACACGAGATGCAGATATATTCCTACATCAGACCCGCAGATCAGCAAAGAAGTGGAATACGCATCATCTGAAGCCGGTCCGCAGGTGTTCTCAGGCATGTTCGCATATCCTGGCTGCGAGGTCGCCAGAGCCGCCAAGTGGGAAGCTGAGTTCAGCAAGGACAACGGTGCTCTTGTCAGCTACAAGATAAACGGCAGGCAGATGCTTCAGGAGCCTCTCATGCCTCAGTTCGGCAGGGCCGTCAACGAGAACGACATGGGAGCAAGGCTGAACGAGAGATACAAAGCGTGGCTTTACCCTGAATTCAAGGTGAAGAATTTCACCGTGAAGAAAGTCGAGGCGGGATATTCTGTGGTTACTGAGTATGAGCCTATCGCTGATGGCGCTGCTGCAGTCACCGTGGCATATTCAATCCTTCCGGATGGCAGTATTTCCGGCACCGAGTCAATGAAGGATGCCGGCAATCTTTCAAAGGCGCCTGACCTCTTCCGTTTCGGAATGCAGTTCACGATGCCTGGGAAATATTCTGTGGTAGATTTCTATGGGAAAGGTCCTTGGGAGAATTACTGCGACAGGAATTCAGCTGCATTGGTAGGTCGCTACGTTCAAAACGTCAACGACCAGTATCATTACGGTTACGTCCGCGCCCAGGAATCTGGTACCCATACTGAACTTCGTTATTTGAGGGTTCTCGATGGCAACGGCACAGGACTGGAAATCTCCGCCAACACCAAGTTCTCTGGTTCGGTCCTTCCGTTCTCAATGAAAGAAATTGACTGCACCCTGAATGGCACACCGCAGAGGGCTAATAAGACTAACGGCCAGAACGGTGCTGCCTTGCACTCCCTTAGTTTGAAGAAACTCTCTCATGAGAACGACAGGATGAATGGCAAGACCTGCGTGAATTTCGAACTCATGCAGATGGGCGTGGGCGGAATCAACTCCTGGGGCACCCTACCTCTTGAGCCTTACAGGATTCACGCCGCCGAACGCGAGTTCCACTTCGTCATAAGGCCAGTGGATAATTAGGATCAGCGCAAAGAACGGCATACTGGATGCCCCCGGCATCAGGAACGACCCTTAAACTTTCACGGCATACTGAACAACCTCTCCCGTCATACTGAACTTGATTCAGGAACTAGGCTTTCGATAATGTAGGAGGATGACCAATGCCTTAGGACATAGAGGTCATCCTCTTTCTTTTGCATCTAGCGAATAGATCAACATGGTGAGCAAGAGGCCTCCGTAAGCATCTGATTATCAATAGGAACGAAACGAGCAATGCTCACCCATATCAAAATCAGGCAGGGTGAGCATTGACGTGAACGAATATACTGATTATCAAGCAAATGGAAAGTGCCTCTTGCCTACCCTACCTGTCAGATAAAAAGAAGCTGGAATGTAGCAGAGCGCCGTGGAATGACGTTTTCGTGGATTTCTGCCGAGGGAGATGCCAAGAAGGTTACTGATGCAAACATGCAATACATAGTCAAGCCGACTTCAATTTCTCCAAAACAGGGACTTTGATGCCAGAAACAGCGCTTTGCCTCACATCGTTCAGCTGTTCGAAAACAACAATCTGATTGTCTCCTTTCCTTAGGAAACACCCCGGCAAGTATAGCGTCTGCTGAGGGCCAACCTTCCAATATCGTCCGAGGTTAATGCCATTCACGAAGACAATGCCCTTGCCCCAATCTTCCATATTCAGAAAAGTATCACCAACGGTATCCAGCTTGAAAGAGCCTCCGTAGAGCACTGCCCTTCCATCTACATAGCCTTCCGGCAGACTGCCCATGTCTGGCATTTCTGCCATCGGTAGATTATGCATTTTCCACCCTCCAGAGACTTCTTTTCCAGCTATTGAGATCGGTTCAATGATGCCTTTCTCATTTTTAGTAATTCTGGCACCATAATTAATATGACCGAAATTCTCAACAAGTATGTCCAGCACGCCGCCAGATGGAATGTCTATCATCAGGCTATCCTTGCCCGTCAGGCGATTGAGGGAACCTACCTTGCGACCATTCACATAAACCACTCCGAAGTCTGCTACGCCAGGAACCTCCATCAGTCCTTTCACAGCCTCGCCAAAAGACCTTCTGTAAAGCACATATCCAGAGCCCTGATTAAGTTCTGCGAATGTAAGCAGAGAGTCGCTTTCAATGAACTTGCAATCATCGATGAGCGAGAATATATCGACAGTTTTACTTAGTTCAATATTCTTAATCTCTATCACTGGAATTGAATCAGGCACTTGAGGCACCTCATAATCAACGCTGCGCTTTAGGATATCTCTCACAGCGAAATATTTCGGTGTGGGCCAGCCAGCCTCACTGATAGGGGCATCATAATCGTAACTCGTCAAATCAGGCTGGATATCCTTAGAATTACCATAGTTGGCTCCAGACCAGAAGCCAAAATTAGTGCCTCCGTGAACCATGTAGAAATTGAAGCTGACTCCCCCGTCAATATATTTTTTAGTCTGGCTCGCAACCTCTTCCGCAGTGACTTTGTTGAATGGCTCGTTCCAATGATCCAGCCATCCAGGATAGAATTCAGCCACCATGTAAGGGCCCTGCCCACCGTGGTATTTGTTCACCGTATCTTTCAACCTCTCGACATTGCTCTCGCCGTTGGCGGTTGGAAATGCCCCTTCGACGTGACCGCCCTCGAAAAGCCAGCTACCATCGGAAGTGAACAGGTTGACGTCAGCGCCAGCATCCAGTAGCTGCTGCTTAATGGCCGCACTGTACTTATGATGAGTTTCTATAGGAATATCCTTACGCTGCGCGACGTATGAGCCGAATTCATTCTCGACCTGAATCATTATGATTGGGCCGCCATGGGTTACTTGCAAATCACGGATTTGATTCATCAGCTGATTTATGTACACGTTGCAAGAGTCAAGGAATGGCTTATTATCTGTCCTTAGCACGAGTTCCTCATTCTTTTGAAGCCACCATGGGTAACCACCGAAATCCCACTCTGCGCAGCAGTAAGGGCCGGGCCGCAATATGACGTGCATGCCCTCTTCCTGGCAGATTCTTATGAATTTGCGGATGTTGTGGTTCCCTGTTTCCCAGTCCCACTTCCCAGGAGCTGTCTCATGATAATTCCAGAAAACGTAAGTGGCAATCGCATTCAGTCCCATGGACTTAGCCATCTGAATCCGATGTCTCCAATATGGTTCTGGAATTCTGGCAAAATGCATCTCGCCAGAATAAATATGAATTGTGTCGCCATCGTAGACGAAACTACCGTTCTCAATCGAGAAGGTGTGCTTTTGTGATGACTTGACCGAGCATGACGTGATAGAGAGCAGCATAGCTCCGCACACCAAAGACAAAAGGAAAATCCGCAAGTGGTTCATAATACTAAAAAAGGGCAGGGCGAATTCCACCCTGTCCCAAATATCGTAAAAAATATCTTAATTTCTAATATTTATTAAGAGGTCGTCCGTTGGTCATGTTGTGAACCCTCTGTGTGACAGTCTCAAGCACTTTATTGTACTCCTCAGCACCTTCGGTAGTCTCATTGTTCACAAGGGCAGCATGGTTGGAAACGGCAGTCAGCACTGTGTCGATCAGGTCTACGATCACTTTCATGTCTTTCTCTACGAAGCCTCGGGACGTGACGGCTGGCGTTCCTATCCTGAGCCCGGAAGTCTTGAAAGGTGAACGAGTGTCGAAAGGTACCATATTCTTATTTACTGTGATGGCAGCCTTCTCCAACTCTTTCTCAGCCATTCTTCCGGTCACTTCTGGGAACTTAGTCCTGAGATCTATCAAGATTAGATGGTTATCGGTGCCATCGGAAACTATCTTATAGCCCCTAGCCATGAATTCGGCAGCTAGCACCTTGGCATTCGCCACGACCTGTTTCTGGTACTCGACGAACTCCGGTTGCGCAGCCTCGTAGAAAGCCACCGCCTTAGCGGCAATCACGTGCTCCAGAGGGCCGCCTTGGACTCCTGGGAACACGCTGGAATTAATGATGGCGCTCATCTTCTTCACCTCTCCCTTCGGAGTCTTCAGGCCCCATGGATTATCGAAATCCTTGCCCATCAATATAATGCCTCCGCGAGGACCGCGAAGAGTCTTGTGCGTGGTCGAAGTAACTATGTGAGCGTATTTTACAGGGTTCTTCAGGAGCCCGGCCGCGATGAGTCCTGCCGTGTGAGCCATGTCAATCAACAGAATGGCGCCTACCTCATCGGCAATTTTCCTCATCCTTTCATAATCCCACTCCCTTGAATATGCAGAAGCACCACCGATAATGAGCTTTGGCTTGCATTCAAGGGCAATCTGTTCCATCTTATCGTAGTCTATCATGCCAGTCTTCTCATCAAGGCCGTAAGACACGGCATGGTAAAGGATTCCGGAAGCGTTCACCGGCGAGCCATGAGTGAGGTGGCCTCCCTGAGAAAGGTCGAGTCCCATGAAAGTGTCACCTGGTTTCATCACAGCCATTTCGACTGCCAGATTAGCCTGAGCGCCAGAATGAGGCTGTACGTTGGCATATTCTGCGTCGTAAAGCTTGCAGAGGCGGTCGATGGCCAGCTGTTCGATCTTATCAATCACCTGGCAGCCGCCATAGTACCTTTTGCCTGGATAGCCTTCTGCATATTTATTAGTGCAGATAGAGCCCATGGCCTCTAGAACATAATCACTTACATAATTTTCGGAGGCAATCAGCTCAAGTCCTGAAGACTGCCTGTCCCTCTCACTGCGAATCAGATCGAAGATCTGTACATCCTGTTTCATTATCAAATTTATGGTTTTAGTCGTATTACAAATATAGAGCATAAAAACCATTTTCGCTATATTTGTTAATAGAAAAAATGAGAAGTCGTGAAAGATAGAAAACTACTGAATATAGAATTGAGCCGGATAGAGCCTTCTGAATATTCAAAACTCCCCGACTCAGGCATCATCGTAACGCTAGACAATATCCGCAGCGCTCATAATATCGGCTCGGTATTCCGTACCTGCGATGCATTCAAGGTAGACAAGATCTATCTATGCGGAATATGCCAGACTCCCCCGTCTGCCGAAATGCACAAATCAGCGCTTGGAGCGGAAGACAGCGTGCCGTGGGAATATTCCGACAGCACGTTGGACACAGTCGCCGAACTTCACAGACAAGGCTATACAGTGATCAGCATCGAACAGACCATTAACTCGATGCCACTTAACGAGTTCGTCCCGAATTTCAAGGATGGCAACAAATACGTCCTCATCTTCGGCAACGAGGTAGAGGGCGTGTCCCAGGATGTTGTAGATGCCTCTGACCTCACTCTCGAAATCCCCCAGTTCGGCGCCAAACATTCCCTCAACATCTCCGTCGCAGCTGGAGTAATCCTCTGGCACTTCACGCTAAACAGAATAAGCTAACATCAATATTAATTCTACGAAAAAAGATTTAGGCTGAATCATAAAAATATGAGCAGCCTAGGCTCTTATAAATCGAGAAACAGATGTTATAAATACGCCTCAAAAGGATATATATATTAAAGGATATATATAATCCTTGCTTTTTATAATGAAACATGGTCGATGAAAAGCAGATAGTCAAATTGCTCAAGAAATCTGATTGGGAAGTACAGAACAAATGGTTCCGAGTACTTTTCGACATGTATTACCATGACCTGTTAAATTTCACTCTGCAATATGTAAAATCCAGAGACACCGCTGAAGAAATAGCGCATGATTCATTCGTAAAATTATGGCTCCATAAAGATAATCTTGACGAAAAAAGATCCGTAAAGGCATATTTATTTAAGATATCGAAAAATTCATTGATCAAGGAGATGAGGCGTCAGTTAAAAAATCCGCTAATGACTGAGTATTTTTCATTCATTGACACATTAAGTACTGAAGCCCGAATCACCTACGATTATGACACTTTCTTAAAGACAATAAAAGAGGCATCGGAGTATCTGACACCTCGTCAAAAGGAAATCTTCATATTGTGCAAAGAGAAAAACCTCTCAGCAAAAGAAATAGCCATCAAACTGTCCATAAGTGAACAGGTCGTTCGAAACCAACTTTCCAAATCTTTAAGAATCATACGTGAACATCTATCAAACTGTATCAGATGAAAGAATTGTTAAACAAATATAAGGCCAACAAAATACGGCCTGAAGAATTGGAAGAACTGTCTTCCATGATCGAGAGTACTCCCGATGACACGTTGTATGACATACTATTTGAAGATTGGGATTCTTTCGCTAGTGAAAGCGAGAACAATCACAAAGTCAAAGAAAACTTGAAGAAGAAAATCTTTATAGCAATTGCTTGTGCTGCGGCAATCCTTCTCGCTCTGACGCTTTATCTCCAAATAAGACTGCATGAATCTACCAATAGATTGGATGTATTAGCGGACTCGGATTACCGGATCAGTACGGAAGACACTGGAACGATGGACATTTCTCTCCCGGATGGGACTACTGCTAAGCTGTTTGCAAAATCATCAATCCAATACTCGGCAGATTACGGCCAGAATAAGCGAATGATAAAGATGACCGGGGAAGGAAATTTTGATGTAGCACACAATTCCGAAAAAACATTCTCCGTCTCAATCCCAGGAATGGAGATTTATGTTCATGGTACGAAATTCAACGTATATGCATATCCTGATGACGAGATCTCCGAAGTTTCTTTATACCAAGGGAGCCTTTCAATAAGTTGCGGGAACCAGAAGATACGATTGTCTCCAAACCAAAAAGTCATTGTACAGAAAAGCACAGGTAAAATGACACTAACGCATTTCGACGATGAAGAAGACATGTCATTAAGAAAGCACAAGATGGTATTCATCCACAAGCCGCTTCTTCAGGTACTAGATGCTCTTCAGGCCAGATTTGGCGTAAAAATCACATCTTCAGGATTAGATTTATCAGATTTCTACACTGGAGAATTCCGGGAGCCGGAACTTGAAGATGTTTTGGCTGTATTAGGCGTGCATTATTTATTCGACTATGAGATCAAAAATGGAGAAGTAATCATCACGAAGAAGGCAGGAAAATCCAAATGACAAGACGAACCATATAAATTAGTTTCACTCAATGTTTATCTACAAAAAAAATTTACTTAGGCTGATACTACCTCTGGCCACTGCGCTGCTATTTACAGCAAATGCTTCAGCCCAGAATGGCAGAATAAGTCTTAACTTGAAGAATGCAACCTTGCTGGAATTCTTCAAAGCTATTGAATCCCAATCCCAATACACTTTCTCTTTCAGAGATGCTGAAGTGACTGGGAAAAGAATCACTGTTAATGTCAGCAATGCAGAAATCAAAGATGTTCTGAATGCTGAACTCTCGAAGTCTGGATTACGTTATCAGTTGATAAACGGTAAGATCGTCGTTATCTCTATCGCAACTGATAAGAATAATTCAATTACACTCAATGGCAAAGTGATTGACGATTCCGGCGAGCCTATCATTGGTGCATATGCTTTCGTAAGGGGTACAACTAATGGCGTGGTGACGGACTCAGAAGGGAAATTCTCCATCCGAGTCCAAAAAGGAGATATTTTGGAATTCAGTTCTTTAGGTTATGAGAACAATGAATATGTCATAAGAGATGAAAAATATGTTGAGATAATCCTATCAGATGACGTGCAAATTCTGCAGGAAGCCATCGCAGTTGGCTACGGAACGACCTTGCGAAAAAATCTGACGACTTCTGTTGCCACAGTCAAACCAGAGAACGTATCACAAAGCGCAATCAGCAATGTTTCTCAGCTTCTACTGGGCCAAGCCGCCGGATTGAGAGCGAACATCAGTAGTTCTCAGCCAGGAGGATACGTTTCTCTATCAATTCGTGGTGGTGGCACACCTATCTTCGTCATCGACGGAGTAATGATGCCAAGTGGTTCTCTCGAAATTGGTCATGGCACAATTGAAACTCCGAATTCCGTAAATCGAGCTGGGCTAGCTGGATTGAACCCTGGAGATATAGAGTCTATTGAAATACTAAAGGATGCGTCTGCGTCAATATATGGAATCAATGCCGCTAATGGAGTAATTCTCATCACGACAAAGAATGGTTCTGAAGGCGCTATGAATATCTCTGCTGAAACCAATTATTCATTCGTGAGGAATTGCAAATATATGAAACCTCTCAATTCTTATGAATATATGAATTTTGCAAACGTATTCAGCAAAGAGAGTTACTTGCTGAATCATGACATGCAGCCATATGGAAAGAATGACTACGATGGGGGATGGTCACCAGTGTTCTACCAAGACCAGATCGAAAATGCGACGAACAGCAATTGGCTTGATTATATTTTCAGGAATGGCAGCATTAACAATCACTCAATAAATATTTCAGGAGGTACCCGTAAGGTAAAATACTATCTAAGTGGGAATTACTATGATCAGGTCGGTACCGTGATAAATTCTGAGATGAAAAGATATACGTTCAGGACTAATCTATCCGCTCAGATTTTTCCTTTCATGAAGATAAATACTATTTTAAACATAAACTCGAACAAATATCTGAACTCGAATGCCGACGGTGGTGGTGGCGGAGGCATAGGGAAGGATGCTCTCTATTCCGCTCTGTTGTTTCCTCCTAATTATTCAGTATATGACGATGAAGGAGATTATGTGCGATACAGGTCTACAGCGAATCCAGCAGAAATGTCACTTTATAAGGATAATACGAAATCATCTGGATGGTTCGTGAATATTTCTTCTGATATAAATCTTTACAAAGACATACTCTCTGTGCAGGGAGTCTTCGGATACAATAAAGAGCAGACACGACGTTCCCTTTACATCCCTACGAATTTGTTGTGGTATGAAGTCGCCGGAGTATCAAGAGGACACATTGGAGATGCTTCCAGAGACAACAAGACTCTTGAATGCATGCTGAATTACAAACAGAAATTCGGTGACATCTTAAATTTGAGTACGGTCTTCGGCATGGGTGTCTATAATGATTCCGGATACGGCCTTGAGATTGATTACAAGAATGCCAATGACAACATCGGTCCGGATAACATCGCAGCAGCGGAAGGTCCATTCACTCCTACCTCCTCAAAATTGGAGAATGAGAAAAGGTCGCAATTTGGAAGATTCTCAGCAGACTTTCTGGACAAATACGTTGTTTCTGCCACTCTGAGGCGTGATGGAACAGACAAGTTCTTCCCTGGGAAAAAATATTCATGGTTCCCTTCCTTAGCGCTTGCCTGGAAGATAAGCAATGAGAAATTCATGGGAAATGTTCAATGGATAGACTTTCTCAAACTTCGCACTAGCTGGGGAAAGACGGGAAGAGACAATCTGGGCTCCACATTATACGGTGTGTACACAATAGCCTCAAGTTATGTCAAATTCGACAACAACAGCGTAACATACATTCCATACATGAAGTCAGGAGCCGACTATCCAGATGTTACATGGGAAAAGACCATCATGAAAAATATCGGACTTGATTTCTATCTTCTCAAGAACAGGATATGGGGAAGTGTTGACATTTTTAGAAATGATGTCACGGATCTTCTTGGAGAAGCGCCTGGCGAACCACTAAGCATGGTTGGTACACGGCCTGTAAATTATGGACACTACTATAGATCAGGAATAGATGCTACAATAAACTCAATAAACTTGAGAACATCGAATGGCTTGACATGGTCTTCCATGCTGACCCTCACGCACTATAATATGTATTGGGTCAGAAGGACCGAGAATTACGATTACCAGGTTTACCAGAAAAGGCATCATGAGCCTATGAACGCAAGCTATTTCTATCATACGTCAGGCATCATCAACGCAGACAAATCAAATATGCCTGACTCTCAACTATCTCTAGGTGAAGGTTGCCAGAAACCTGGTTATCCAATCATCAAGGACAAGAACAATGATGGGATTATCGACATGAATGACATCTACATGGAAGATACCTTGCCAGATATAAGCATAGGCTTTGGCAATACTTTCTCATATTTGGATTTTGATATTAGTATTTTCTTATATGGGCAGTTCGGAGCTAAGAAATATAATTTCGCGTATCAATGGGCCAATGCAGCCTCACTGTCCTATGGGCCACCTCAGAATGCGAATCAATACGCCTATTGGATCTGGAATTCACAGACAAACACAAACGGGAAATTCCCTGGAATCGCATCTAGCAAGGCAGAGCCTTTACCTGGAAATGCAGGCTGGGATATCGGACGGGAAGATGCTTCCTTCATCAGGGTTAGGAACATAACTTTTGGATACACCCTGAAGGGAAGAGTACTAGGAAACTATCTCTCTCAAAGAATAGAAAGCATAAGATTTTTCGTTGATTTACAGAATCCTTTTACTTTCACAAAGTTCGCATGCAATGATCCTGAAATCTACACTGGATCATCTTCATCACCTGTCGGTTATCCTATGTCTAGGAGTTATTCTCTCGGCGCGAAATTTAACCTTAAATAGAATCAATGATGAAAAAAATATTATTATCATTAACAGCTCTTATCCTGTTATTCCCTTTTTTCTCTAGTTGTGAAGAGGATTTCGACCCAAAGATATACGGAGTCCTTACATCTTCAAATTTTCCTAAATCTGAAAAAGATTTCGAATCCTTAATGATGTCCTGTTACATTCCATTTACAAATACATGGGCCTATTCCCTTAACTCTTCAAGCGGCAACCAGCATCCCTGGTATATTCCTGCTGGCGGAGTTTTGAAAATGTTTGACATGACTTCCGACATAATGGCTCCTTGGGAAGATGGAGTCTGGAGCAATAGCTATAGATATTTTTCAGAGGCAAACTACTCTCTATGCCCATATTTCACAAGGGATGCCATGAGTGACGATCGTCCGAACAACTACCCAAAGACAAGGGAGGTGACTAGATTTACTGATGTCATTGGATCGATAGAAAATGCTTCCAGTGATCAAATTTCCGAAGAGAGGAAGAAACAGATATTAGGAGAGGCTAGAATCTGCAGAGGACTCCACATGTACAATCTTCTTCACATCTACGGTCCTGTTCCAGTAATAGTAAATTCAGATGATGTCGGAAAAGCAGAGGCTCTCAACAACGCAGTACGTCCGACCTTAGATGAGATGGCTCAATGGATTTATGATGATTTCGAATATGGCGCCACTTACGCTCCAGCAAATCAAACAGAAAAGGGTAGGTTTTCCAGTGACTTCGCAAAGGTATGCCTCATGAGACATTGTCTGAATGAAGGATATCACATGGAACACTGGTACCAGAAAGCAATTGACCTGTATAACGAACTCAATACTGGGAAGTACAAGTTGTTTACCGAAGGTGCCAATCCTTACATAGAGATGTTCAGGGAAAAGAATGATTTTAATTGTGAAATCATTGCTGCGATAAGTTGCGACCCATCTTCAACAGGGAACAATAAAGAAGGAAGCATGAACCCATTCGTGATGTTATCCACACCTAATAATAGTTCGAAAAAAGATGACCAAGACAATCTGACTCCTTTTGCGACAGCAGGTCCTGGCTGGGGAATGACTTTCAACTTTTCTCCTAAATTCTACGAACTATTCGAGGATAAAGACTTAAGGAAAGATGCTATAATCACAAGATATTACACCTCAGGAGGAGAATGGCTCGGGCCCGACGATATAGGTACAAGGTCTGAATGGGATGGATACATACCTTATAAATATCCCGCAGAAACTGACACGGCTCCTTGCTTTGGAAACGATTTCCCACTTGCTCGCTGGGCGGATGTATTGTTGATGTATGCTGAGGCCGAAGTTAGACTCTCCGGAACAGTTCCTTCTACAGATGCGGTGGCTGCTGTTAATAAGGTACGCGCACGTGCAGGACTCGGCCCTCTTCCTACGAAATACACATCATCTGCTGATGCCTTTCTAGATGAGTTACTGACAGAAAGGGGGCGGGAATTCTGGTTCGAAGGATTCAGGAAAATTGACCTCATAAGATTCAACCAGTACGCTCACCGAGTAGCAGCCATAAAAGGTATAGTGCCGACTCATCAGTATATGCCTATCCCTAATTATGCCATCGACGAGGCGAAGAAATTAGGGAAAAACCTAGTACAAGAATATAGCAGGGAAGGATGGGAGAATGACAGAAACAGTGGGAAATGGGGGAAAGATGAAAAAATAAAATAACTGAATATGAAAAAGATACTATATTATATTTCATTTTTGGCAATCACACTCTGTCCGCAGTCTTGCGCTGAAAAAGTCGATAAAGATGTGACATGGCCTAAATGGTCATCTCGTCCAGTCATCAGTGGCGCTAAGATGGATGGCGGAGGTCAGAACTCTGTAACTGCCGGCTCAAAAGTCAGTTTCAGCGCCAATATCAGTGACAAATACAATGAACTTGAGGAATGTACTCTTTCTGTATTATTCGGTAAGGATACTGTTTTTCAGAAGACAATAGACTTGAATGGTAACAACTATGATCTTAAAGTTGATTTCGTGCTACCTTTCTCCGCAAATCTGCCAGAACAGGAAATATACCCCGATGTCACTCTGACAGTTCTAAATGCCAAAGGCGGGAAGAATCAGATAACTCTCAATCGAGAAAATAACGTGAGTGTATCTAGGCCGCAATCGCCTCCGCAGCTTTACATAGTAGACGATGCAGGGAACATTTTTACTCTCTTAAGAATGTCAAACACAAGTTATGAATACAAAACAGCAGACAACACAGACTTCTCAAGATTAGGGAAATCATTCTATATCGCTTTCTCAACAAATGGTTCAAAACCAGATCTCACAGATATAGTTTTAGGACAAGATAGCGATCAAATAATCCTGGCAGATTCCTCAACCCTTCCGATTGTTACTCCTGAGACAGAAGGCTATACTATTAAATCGATGAGATTCAACTTATTCTCATTCAAACTGAGCAAGATCATCGATTGTGTTATCACTGTGGACAAGAATAAGATGAATGATGAATCCGCTTTCATGGCAATATACAATATGTTGCTTGTAAAAGACTGCGAAATCAAATTCAAAGGGTTTGGTGACCTTAAGAGCATGCTTCAGCCCGACAGGTTTGAGATTGAGGATAACGAGACTGCTGTATTTACCGGACAGACGAACAGATGGAATCTGCTGTATCATGTTTCAAGTGGATGGCTTATAACCAATTATGCAAATACAAATGCATCCGGTCAGTTGTGGGTTACAGGAGCGAACGCATGTTTTCCTCTTGGAAATGACGGTACTACGACAAACCTAAGCTGGTTTGCTGACACCAGATTTGCTGCATTATCCGCAGTCAAAAGTTCAGAAGATGATTTTTCAATTGTAATATATCTAAAAAATTCTTTTGAGATACAATTATATAGATGGTTCAAGTGGAGCACTGTTGTGAGACTTATATCAGACAGCAACGATATTGGCTACATACACCCAAACGGCGTTTCAATACTTCCTGGTTCTAAATTCACTCCCGGACTATATCTGTTTGTGGTTCACCTCACAAATCAAGGTGATGCTAATGGGGATGGCAGCAGTGCTACGGTATCGATTCAACCATATTCGTTATGAGACGATTCGTGACAATCCTATTACTGATTATCTTATTTGCCTCTTGTAGTAATAAACTAGTTGAGACAATCCCTATAATAAGCTATGGGGGAATACCACAAGGGGAGTCTGATTCTTTGTTTCCCCTTGTACAAGAATCAGGAATAGACATTTGCATAGTTTGGTACAAAGACACGAAAGCTGCTAATGCCGATCTCGACAAAGCCAGCCTGTTTGGCCTGAAACTGATTCCTGCGGTAAGTGGGTTTGGCGATAACACTGAACTTATAGTAAACTCATTAAAAGATAATACGGCATTGTATGGATACTTCGTGAAGGACGAACCAGAGATGTCCGACTTGGATTCCCTTGGGCGGCTCGTAGATAGTGTCTGGAAATATGATCCCGTTCATCCTTCTTACATAAATCTTTATCCCAATTGGGCCTGGGGCATTGACGATTACGAAGATAAAATTGCGGTTTTTGCAAAAAAGGTTGATGTAAAGTTTTATTCTTTTGATCAATATCCCATAACTATGGGGAAGGATAGCCTAATCAGCATCAGACCTACCTGGTATAAAAATCTTGAGCAGATTGCCAGACTAGCGAAAATTAATGAACGTCCATTCTATGCTTTTGCACTCACTACATCCCATCATCTGACGGCGCCCTCTCCTGAGGCATACTACCCAGTTCCTACACTTGGACATATCAGACTGCAAGTCTTCAGTAATCTTCTGTATGGAGCGCAAGGCATTGAATACTTTACTTTCAAAGGCCTATATGATTCTAGAACACATGCAAAAGAGCCCATATTCGATATTGTAAAACAGGTCAATTCTGAGATAAAAGGCTATTCACGTGTTTTCCTAGGATGTGAGGTTCTCGACACGTGGCATATTGGAAAAGATATTCCCGAAACGATGCATCAATACTACGGATCACCTGACAAATGCATAAAACATTTCGAAACCAACGGGCAAGATGCACTTGTGAGTCTTATCCAAAATAAGGAAACAAAATACTTGGCAGTTCAAAACAAAGACTGCGTGCAATCTGAGACAATTAATATAGAATTCAAAAAAACAGTCAAACGAATTTTCCCACGTGGCGAAAGAAAATTCTCTGGTGGCGAGGTGGCTCTCGAACCTGGTAATGTCGCCATTTTTAAGTTAAATTAAATTTCATATTATGAAAAATTACTTTAGAGCATCAGCATATTACGTAATTGCCACCCTAGTAAGTATGATGGTCATAGCGTGTGACGATGATGAATATACCCCAAATATCGGGATACCAGATATGACTAATCTCACGATTGACAATCAATTCCCTATTATAGCATGGACCGGCATCGACTACGAGGATACTTTTGAAAAGATGGATAAGATGAAAGATTGTGGTATCAACATATATCTTGGATGGTATGATTCTTTTGAGAAGCTAGATCACGTCATGAACTATGCAGACAAAAATGGAGTGAAGTTGATCGTTCAATGCGAAGAACTATTGTCAAGCCCTGAAACCATCGTTCCAGAGATGATGAAACATCCATCACTATTCGCGTATTACATCGAAGATGAAATAGAAGAAGGGGATTTCGCCAAGAATGCTACAGTAATTAACACTATCAGTTCTATCGACAGCAAGCATCCTTGCTATATCAATCTATACCCGAACTGGGCCTGGGGCAGCATAGATAGCTACGAATATAAGCTAGTTTCTTATGTCTCATCCGTCCCGGTGAAATTTCTGTCCTTTGACCAATACCCTATTATCCAGCAAAAGGGAGAAATTTCGTTGAGGGAATACTGGTATAAGAATTTAGAGGACATCAGGCGAGTTTCAAGAGCGAAGAATATGCCGTTCTGGGCATTCGCATTGTCACTCTCACACCAATTAGGTGACATTCTTTATCCTGTACCTACTCTTGGGCATATCCGATTACAGATGTTTTCAAATCTTGCCTATGGAGCCCAAGGTTTTCAGTACTTCACATATTGGGGAATCTTTCATGATGAGCCGACAGAAGTATATGACATAGTGAAAACTGTAAATAAGGAACTACAGTCTCTTTCAAAAATATTCCTCGGTGCATCTATAGATGGGGTATGGCACACTGGCTCAAATATTCCTTATGGTACAAAGGCACTAAAAGAAATGCCTAGAGGAATAAGTTCTATCAAGACCTCAGATAGTGGCGCACTTGTGTCGCATATTGTCAACAAAGGCAAAGAATATGTCGCTATTGTCAACAAGAGCTTCGACAAGACTATGGACTTAAGTATCAGTTTTGACAAAACAACTGGAAAAATTGACAAATCAGGCAATAGTACCACCATTTTAAAAGAAGATGTCACAGTAGACCCAGGCGATATAGTAATATATCAGTTAAACGAGTAGCCCATCTCAAAAAAGAGTCTACATCAACCGATGTGAATCCAAAAACGTTTGTTAAAGGTTTCAGCAAAAATAACGGAGTGTCTTTATCTTGTGCAAGAGTTGTGACAGACAGAACAAACTGGATGCTGTTTTCTCGTCACGCTATAGTCAGAAACAGGTTTTGAACACATACTTTCCAATTGATCTGTTATTTTCTTGTTATCGGCGACTTCTCAATTAAAAGCTTCATGAGGCAATAAAAAAACCGGTCCGAAAGGACCGGCGATATATTCATTTAATTCTTTTATTCATCTGCTGGTTTCACGGTGCTGTAGACGTTGGTGACGTCATCGTCATCTTCAAGCAAGCCCGTCAACTTGTCGAGAGTCTCTCTCTGTTCTGGAGTCACGTCTTTCAGCTCGACATTAGGAATGCGCTCGAAACCACCGGAAATCAATTCGTAACCGTTATCCTCGATGAACTTCTGGATAGCTCCGTAAGACTCGTATGCCCCGTAAATCACGATGTCTTTCGTAACGTTCCCGTCCTGATCCTCGTTTTCCTCTTCGAAAACCTCCGGGTCATCATCGTAATCACAGAGAGCCAGCTGGAATTCCTCAATGTCCATCCCTTCTTTCTCTTTGATGCGGAACACGCATTTATGATCGAACATGAAGCTCACGCTTCCGCTGGTTCCTAAGGTGCCGCCGCATTTAGTGAAATAGCTGCGCACATTGGCCACCGTCCTTTGATTGTTGTCGGTCGCAGCCTCGACCAGATAAGCGATGCCGAAAGGACCATAGCCTTCGTACACCAGTTCCTTAAAATCACCTTGATCTTTCTCAAGAGCCTTTTTGATGGCCCTATCGACATTATCCTTAGGCATATTCTCGGACCTTGCCTCTGCAACTAAGGCACGAAGCCTTGGATTGCCTACCACATCCGGGCCGCCCTGCTTAACGGCGATGGTGATTTCCTTCCCTATCTTGGTGAAGGTCTTCGCCATGTGCCCCCACCTCTTGAACTTCCTTTCCTTTCTGAATTCAAACGCTCTTCCCATAATTATTTGGTCTCCTGCTGGCTTTCAATCCTAGAAATGTACTTATCGATATCATAACCCTCGATAGACTGAGGATACTTGTCTTTGATCCTCTTGTAATATGTGAGAGCTTTCGCATTGTCTCCCATCGCCTCGCAGGTGACGCCCGCCTTCAGAAGGTAAGTCGCAGCGAACATATTATCTATCTTAGAGGCGGCCTGATCGTAGTAATTCAGACCCTCTTTGTACTTCTCCAAGCCAACGTATGCGTCTCCGATGCATGCAAGAGAACGAGCAGCAAGAATCTCATCCTTGCCTTTGTATTTTTTCAGGTAGTCGATCGCTTCTTGGTATTTGCCAAGCTGAAGTCCGCAGACGCCAGCATAGAAATAGACATCCTTCCCGCCTTTAGCCCCGAAATCGTCGATTATCTGAGCGAAGCCAAGCACGTTGCCATCTCCATTTAGCGCAAGCTCATACTCTCCGTTACGAAAATTGGCCTCTGCAGGATACATCTGAGCGATAGCCTCGTCGCTCTTAGGCTGATAAATGAATTTGTAATAGGCCACCACAGCCAATCCTATGATCAGGATCGCGATGAAAGCACCATAAATTGTTTTTTTGTTCTTACGGAAGAACTCGTCAGTCTTAGATACGGTCTCTTCTACCTTTTCCTGACGAATCTGCTCTTTGTCCTTCTCGTCTGCTTTTGACTTTGCCATATTCATGAATTATTACATTTCGTCTCTGTATCAGCAACTTCCCTTGATTTCAGGAGCGGCTGCCGCAATAGGATTGCAAAATTATTAAAATTTGTTCAATCATGCAATTCTACGAAATATATTTCAATCAGGATTTTGGCTATCTTTGTAATGCTTTGCTAGAAAAACATGGCTATCCTAAAGAAAATAGTAATACAAGATTTCAGGAATATCGCATTCCAGGAACTGACTTTCTCGCCTAACATCAACTGCGTCTCTGGCAGCAACGGCGAGGGAAAAACGAACCTGATGGAGTCAATATGGTACCTGAGCATGACGAAAAGCGCTTTCTTCCAATCCGACAAATTCAATTTCCGGCACGGATGCTCTTCCTTCGCTCTCTCGGGAACATATTCAATGCCGTCGGGTCCCGATACCCGCATCTCGATCCAAGTCAGCGAGAAAGACGGGAAAAAAGTGCGGAAAGACGATAAAGCATATTCAAAATTATCCTCCCACATCGGGCAGTTCCCTATCGTGATGGTCTCCCCTGCCGACATCTCACTAGTGAGCGAGAGCGGAGAGGACAGGCGCCGTTTCATGAACGCCGTGCTTTCCCAAATGGATCCCGAATATCTTGCAGCGATGCAGCAGTACAACCGCCTGCTCTTTCAGCGGAACAAGATGCTGAAAGACCAGAACTGCGATGAAGCACTTTTAGATGTGTTCGACGCCAAAATGAATGAATATGCCGGATTAATCTTCGCTGCAAGGAAAGCCTTCGTTAAAGACCTGTTGCCTGTCGTCACTGAATATTATGCTTCGCTTTCTGGCAAATCGGAGACTGTCGCCATCGCATACAAGTCCGACCTGGAAAACGACAGGCTCTCGAACATCCTGAAATCGTGCAGAGAAAAAGACAAATACCTGAAATTCACTACTGCAGGCATCCAGAGAGACGATTTAGTCTTCGAGATGGACGGCTACCCAATCCGTCGCTGCGGCTCTCAGGGTCAGCAGAAATCTTTCTTGGTTTCATTGAAATTCGCCCAGTACGAGATAATGAAGAATGATTACGGATACCCGCCCATTCTGCTCCTTGACGATGTCTTCGACAAATTAGACATGAACAGAATCTCGAACCTCATCGGAATGGTCGCGGGAAATGAGTTCGGACAAATTTTCATAACTGACAGCAATAAAGTGAGGATGCAGGGCATCGTGGACAAGTTGACCGAGGATAGGAAATATTTAGAATGCGTAAACGGAGAATTTAAAGATATTTAGCATGGACGACGAAAAATTCCCCCCCCGTCTAGCACACCGAGATGCTATCGGGATGCCTGACCTTATGAAAGCCTTCGTCAAGCATTTTAACCTTTCTGCCGGGCTGAACACTCAGAAAATTTTCGATGCATGGGATAAAGTCTCAGGCGCTGAAAGCTTCACGCTAAACAAATTTTTCAAGGGAGGAACGCTGTACGTCACGGTATCGTCATCCATGGTTCGTACCCAGCTGGGATTTCAGAAAGACAGCCTGATAAAAGCGATGAATGGCTTGCTGGAAAAAGATCCCCTATTCATGAAAGACTGCAATACTGTAGGATACGTCAAGAAAATAATCCTTAGATAGAGACATGGGAAGCCGGAAAAGAATAGTCATAGATAATGAAGTGCCTTTCGTAGAAGGTGTCTTCGAGCCATTTGCCGAAGTGGAATATGTCCCCAGCGACAAAATCACACGCGAAGTAGTAAAAGATGCCGATGGGATGATAATCCGCTCCAGAACTCAGTGCGATGCCAGCCTGCTGGAAGGCTCGTCTGTGAAATTTATAGCTACAGACACCATCATCACAAGCCATATAGACCTGGATTATTGCAGCGAGCATGGCATAGGCGTTAAGAATGCAGCCGGCTGTAATGCTGGGGGCGTGATGAATTATGTGTTCTCTGCCCTCTATGGAGTGGCTTCCAGGCAGACAATTAACCTGGACGGAGACACGATAGGCATCATCGGCTACGGCCATGTTGGCTCGCTGGTTGCTGAAATGGCCAGGTATCTTGGTTTCAAGGTGCTTATCTGCGATCCTCCTCTGGCCTCAGTGATGAATAGTGGAGATTTCTGCTCGTTAGATTATCTGCTCAAGAACTCAGACATCGTCACCCTCCACCCGACGGTTGATAACGAGACCAGGAAGATGGCTAACGAAGACTTCTTCAATAAGATGAAAGATGGCGCCATATTCATAAATACTTCTAATGGGGAGTTGGTTGACGAGGATGCTTTGAAAAAGGCTATTCCTCGACTCGGACCTGTGATCATAGATACTTGGGGTCACGAGCCGAATGTCGACAAGGAGCTGGTAGACATGGTAGACATAGCAACTGCACATATCGCCGGTTACTCTTATCAGGGAAAGCAGAATGGGACTGCCATTTGCGTCAGGGCTTTAGCCAGGTTCTTCGAGTACCCTCTGCTTTATGGATTTTTCCCAAAAACAGAGATTCAAGAACTGGAGTCGATAAAGTTGGATCTCAGGGGCAAGACCCAAGGAGAAATCGCAGCCGTAATACAATATAATTATCCGATTTTCACAGACGATTTCATATTCCGGCTCGATCCTGGAAAGTTCGTGGAACTGCGCTCGAATTACAAATACCGTAGAGAGTTTTATGTTGAATATTAGATCCTGAATCAAGTTCAGGATGACGGGGTGATTCGTTCGGGATCTATTTCCTAATACAAATCTCTGTATTTCATTCCGGAGCCTGAGACACCTGAATAATAATCGTACTTGCTGGCAAGCGAGCCATACATCTGGCCAAGCACTTCAAGGTAAGGAGAACCATCAACCAAAGTCAGTCTGTAAACGGTGTCATCTACTTTGTAGAATTCATTTCCGTCTAGGGTAATCGTATCATAGTCGTCAGGCAGATCTTTTACGAGAGCGCCAGCCGGAGGGACTATCACCTCATAGTTACCATTCGATTTCTCGATATAGAAAACGCCGTCTTGATAGTAATAAGGCTGGTTAGCATAGGCGTAGCTCTGAACTAATCCGAGCCTGTCTGCTAACGAATGTGCATCGCTTGCTCTGGACGAATTTAGCGCGAAAGCTTTGTTCTGGGCTGCAATCGTAGCATTATTCTGAGCTATTATCCTATTCTGCTCATCTATAACCCGATTGTTGGCGTCAATCGCCCTGAAAGTTCTGTAACTATCATAATAGTAAGCGAAATGAATAGGGGCGAAAACTGCGTCTGCGATTATGTCGGCTGCTATAGTGATTCCGAACGGAGGCCTGCATACGATGTAGATGCCATTGTATGGACGGTAATATATCCCATCGTAGCAGTAATAGTCTATGCCCCAATATCTTACCCTTCTGTAACGAGGTGGCAGATAATCAACTCTGTAACCGTAATAGTGTGGCTCGTGTCTCCAGAATGAGCAAGGTGCATCGTACCTTGCAAAATCTCTTTCTCTAGGAGGAATCCTATGCACGTTCCGGTCTTCACCTATCCTCATGAAATCGTTGCCTCGCTCCATTGGCTGCCTGTAGCCATCATTACTCCTAGATGCATTCTCCCTGTAAGTAGAAAGTCCATCGCGAGTGGCGTTCCCAACCCTCTGAGACTGCTCCCTGACAGCATTGCCAGAAGGAGAAGATTTTATCTCTCTTGCAGCTCTAGAAGAGGAACTTCTTACGGAAAAAGATCTGCTTCTGTTATTAACGTCAACTCTGCCGCGATCAGAAGGTACGGAGACGCTGCCTCTGCTCTGAGATGAGCTTCTGGACGTGGAAGGAGCGGAGACGCTGCCTCTGCTCTGAGGCGAGTTCCTTGAAGATGAACTGCGAGAGGACGAACTTCTGGAAGAAGAGGACCTCTGCGTGGTATTCTCCGAACGCTGCTCGTTAGAACGTCTGTTCTGCGAATATGTATCGACAGGACTTGCAATCATGGCTAACGCCACTATTGATGCGATTGCAATGTGAAGGATGTTTTTCATAACATTTCGGGTTAGTTAGTTATCATTCGTACAAGTAATATTTTTGTGAACGTTTCTTGAAAGACTCGGTGTCTTTATTCCAATAATCCCTTATGTCTTCCACTCTAAAACGTTTTTCAAAATGCGTACGAACATAATCCGTGCCACAAACTTTGTCGAACATAGCAAGGCGGCCCTTGGAATCCTTGAACGGGTCATGCCCCGGGTAGAGTTCTTTCACTGCTTGCATCACATAAAACTGCGTGAGCGTGCAAGTAGCGGCTTCAAAATCTGTATAGTGATACTGAACGCCGTGCAAGAGTTTACCCTTTGCGCTACCTGAGAATGGCTTGAAATGAATGGTCCGAAAAGCCACTCCTGGGATGCCATAGCCATCAAGGCGAGCCTTGAGTGCATCTGCCTCAATCCATTCAGCTGCAAAAACCCCGAAAGGAAGAGTATAGCCTATGCCAATATTCAGATAATTATTGAATTCACCGCAAATGCCTGCCGAAGGATAGCCAATGGCCGATTCTGCATATGGAATATTCGGAGATGGAAGAATCCAAGGAAGGCCGGTATCTGAATATAACATATTCCTATGCCATCCAGCCATTGGAATCACTGAGAGCTTGCATTTTAGAGGTGCATCATCTCCTTTCTCACCGCAGTTAAGGCCTTCTTCGTTCAGCATTATCGCCAGTTCTCCAACCGTGAGTCCGTAAATATAAGGAATCTTGAATTCACTTACGAAAGAATGGAAGCCGTCTTCTACCAAGCAGCCCTCTACTTTATTACCGCCCAATGGGTTAGGCCTGTCAAGAACCATCACTTCTATGCCTTGCTCAGCACAGGCACGCATCACGAGCCCGAGCGTGCTGATGAACGTATAGGAGCGGCTGCCGACATCTTGGATGTCATAAACCACGACATCAAGCCCCTCCAGCATAGATGGCGACGGCTTGCGATTCGGACCGTAGATAGAATATACCGGAAGTCCAGTCTGAGAATCCTTGGAATCGGCGACGTAAGAACCGGCATAGGCATCACCTCGCACCCCATGTTCTGGACCGAAAAGGGCCTTCAGACGCACTCCATGGGCATTAAACAAAATATCGATGGTGGATCGCAGCTGACTGTCGACTCCGCTGGGATTTGTAACGAGACCGACGTTCCTGCCCACGAGTCCTTCGAACCCGCGTTCTTCCAGCACCTCTATTCCGGGACGCACCTTGGCGCCGCTCGGCAGCGACAAGGAAATAGCTAGCACGCACGATAATATATTCCTGACATTCATAAGATTAATCTGTAGTTTTCTTCATTCCATATTCAGGGCTGACTTTTTTATAAGCCATGGTAGTCACTGCGACTGTGACAATGCAGCAGACAATCACCATCCAGAAGAAATCTCTGTAGCCTAGGGTCTCCTGAATGTAGCCAGCGAACATCCCCGGAACCATCATGCTCAGAGCCATGAAGCAGGTGCAGAATGCATAGTGGGATGTCTTGAACTGCCCTTCCGAGAAATACATCATGTACAGCATGTAGGCGGTGAATCCGAAGCCGTAGCCAAATTGCTCGATAGCAATGCACGCGCTAATGGTCAGCAGATTAGTCGGCTGAACTATTGCCAAGTACACGAATGACAGGCAAGGCAGCGTCATGCATGCCGCCATGGGCCAAAGGGACTTCTTGAGGCCTATCCTGGAGGCGAGAAGACCACCTAGGATTCCTCCGAGAAGAAGGAATATGACGCCTATGGTGCCGTAGGCAAGGCCGACCTCCTCTGTCTTCATGCCCAGCCCGCCGAGCTCCCTTGCAGCCACTAGGAACGGGGTACACATCTTGATGAGGAAGGCTTCCGGAAGGCGGTAGCACAGCATGAATACGATTGCCAGCCAGACGCCAGGCTTCTTGAAAAAAGTAGAAACCGTTTTGCCGAATCCTTTGAATATTTCGCCTGCTGCATTGCCTGAGTCGCTGGTTATGTTGGGGACATCGGCGGCAGGGCGAGGAATCATGAATATGTGATAGAGGGTCAGCAGCGTAAGCAGAACCGCGGAGCCGCAAACGGTTATGCGCCAAGCCATAGGAATATTCCCATAATGGGATTCCAGGAAACCCGCCACGGCCACTATTACCCCGTTGCCGAACACATTTGCAAGCCGGTAGAACGTGCTTCTCACTCCCACGAAGGCAGCCTGGCTGCTCTGGCTCTGGGCCAGCATGTAGAAGCCGTCGGCGGCAATGTCATGCGTCGCCGATGCGAAGGCCGCGATTATGAAAAGGATGAGCGTGAACGTGAACATGCCCATAGGAGTCGCTCCAGAGGCGATCTGTTCTGCGCCAGGACGTGGCAGGGTCAGGGCCAAAACCAGAAAGGCCACGGACATCACTGCCTGCATAGTCACGATCCACCAGCGTTTCGTCTTGATAATGTCCACGAAAGGACTCCAAAGAAATTTCAGGGTCCACGGAAGATACAGCAGAGAAGTGAACATCGCCATCTGTCCGTTCGGGACGCCCATTTTAGCGAACATCAGCACGGACACGTTGTTCACCAGAAAATATGGGATTCCTTCTACAAAGTACAGCGTCGGGATCCAAAGCCAAGGCGAGATATTCTTAGAATTCGACATATTCATTTAATATTGAATTGGTTATATTAGATTAGCATTTAACTGCGTCCTCCCCCATCGGCAAAAGCTCGGAGCCTGGGTAATAGTGGCCGAGGATAGCCTGGAAGCCGTAGCCTTTGCTAGCCATCACTGCGGCTCCAATCTGGCAAAGCCCCACGCCATGGCCCCAGCCGGAGCCTTTCAACGTAAGCTTGTCGCCGTTCCAGATGACTGCGAAAGCAGAACTCTTAAGATGCGACGAGGAAAGCCATTTCCTGATTATCAACTCTTTGCCTATTACCATCTCCCTTTTTGACCCCACGACTCTCAGCCTCTTTATCCTGCCCGAAGGTCCTCTCTCAATCGGGATCAGCTCCTGAATCGTCCCGAAATCTATTCCCGAGCGTGTCCGAACAAGATCCGAGACTTCATTCCGGGAATATTCCACAGTCCATCTGTAGAAGTCTTTCGTCTCCAAGTCATAGTCGTTCAGCACTTGGGAGAGAATTTTCTCGTCCGTGGTGTCGCAGAACGGATCGGCCCCGGGTTTCTCGTCCGGAGTGTCTGGAAGCGCTTGAAGGTAAGGGAAATCCTTGTCTTCCCAGCAAGTAGAGAATAACTCCATGCGGCCGCCGCAGCACTTCGAGAAGCGTGCGTCGCAAATCTCTCCTCCGCTTTTAAGAACCAAACCCCACGTCTGGTCTATGGCCTTGCGGACAGTTTCGCCGACTGCCATAGTAAGGCCCTGATAGCGCTGGCAATGGTCGTCAGCACACACGTCGAAAACCTTGTGGTCGTCGTGGTCGAACCATTTGATGTATTCCGTGTCGTAGCTTTCCTCTTTACCCTCTCCGGCTTTGCAATCCAGCATGGTCACGAGCTCGGCAACATTATGCGGGGCTTCACCTGGAAGGGATCTGGCAACACTTTTCTTTCTGTTACGGATCTGGGCCATCACCCAGGACCTAGATATGACGGAATGGGCTTTCAGGAACTCTAGTCCTGCAGAAGATTTCATTTCCGAGGAGATTACGCTCAGCAGATAGTCTTCGACGCCAATTTCGTTGACTGCCGTTACTTTTCCGCCATCAGTCATGAATTTGAGCCTGCCCGCAAACTTCTGCGTGACCTGCCGCTCCCAATGGAAGTCCACGCCGATGGTGACCCCATACAATATGAAAGACGGCTCAGCGAACATCGTGGAAGGAGTTTTCGCATCGAATATGAGCTGGTCGTAAAGGGTTCCGTTGTAGAGAATCTTGCCTTCGGAATATTCTACCTTTTGCTCGCCATCGCCATCGGAAATGATTTCGAATGAAATCTGTTGTCCGGACATTATTCCGACTTCCAGCGTTTCCTGATGCCTGGTGAGTCTCCAGACGAGAGCCTTTTCATCATCCTCGCCGATGGAGACTTCGGAAATCACTTGGCTCAGCAGCTCAGGCGTCATCTTTTCGTAATCCGACTCCTCAGGGGCGACCATCACGCCACCCATGTCAGCGCAGCCAGGGCTCATCGAGAGGTGGTCCGGGCCATCCGAGAAATAATTGTGCGGACGATGCTTGCTGCGAAATATTACTAAAGAGCGGTATTCGGCATCCTCGAACCAGGAGATTACGTTGAATTTCGGTTCTGGCTCTCCGCCTAGAGTCATAGATGCGCAGTCCAGAAGCCTGTAGAAAAGCTTTGTGACTGACTTCGGAGTCGCTCCTCTTAAGACGAAAATGCCTCTGGTGAACATATTCAAGTGATACAGCTTGGCCTCTTTCAGGTTTATCAGGTATTCCAGCTCGCTGTGGCTTCTTGCAGTGCCCAGGAGCTTGTCTACGGCATTCTCCAGGGGCATCATGCCTCTCGGACAGCCTTGAAAATGCATGTGATCTGGGGCTGACGCTCCGCTCTCCGGACCGTTGTAGTAACAGGCATATTTCCTATTTGTAGCGACGAAGTCCAGCATGTCTGGATAGCGGTGCCATATGGACTGAGGTGTATGGTCAGTGCTTGATATTACTAGATGGGAAGGGAAAATCGGGTAAGGGTTTAGCGTGATACGGTATCTCTTGCCTTTCCGTCCTTCGAAGTCTATGTTGTACTGCTCTTGGGGTCTGTTTTCCGGACACAGGAAGCAAGGCCTCTCGCTGATGGATTTCTTATCCAGCTTCGCCTCCGATGATATCTTTCTTGCCGGGTTGTATTGCAGCACCACATTCAGCCCGCCGACTGGCAATGTTCTGGTTTCTGCCTTCTTCAAGTTACGATAGTTTTCCGCCGCCATCGGCCAGACCGACAGCTGATCGCAGATGAATTTCTCGATTCTTGAATATGACATATTCATAATGTTCGTAAAACTTGGTACCTTTTTATAAAAGCGCCAAGAGCGAATGTTTGATTGCCTTGAACTCTTGCTCGAAGTTCGGGGTGAAAATACCTTTCCCCAAAGCAGCCTCAATCTCATCCATGCTCCAGTACCTCCCTTCAGAGACCTCGCTTCCATCTGGCTTCAGCATGAAATTCCCGACGGCAGCGAAGACGTTCACCAGTTCTTTCTCCTGCTCAGACTCCCAGACATAGCTCTCTAAATATATCGGATTGAAGTCTCTGAAACCAAGTTCTTCAGAGGCCTCCCGATAGAGCGACGTGGAGAGGTATTCGCCATAGTCTATGTGTCCCCCCACCGCAGTGTCCCATTTGCCTGGAAGAAGGTCTTTCGACATCGAACGTTTCTGAACATAAAGTTCTGAGTTTCTGTTAATTATATGCAAGTGCACGACAGGATGAAGCAGCTTTGAGCCGCCGTGGACATATTTCCTGGAAGCTTGGCCAACCACAAGCCCGTCAGGCTCGACGACAGGAACCATCTCTGAGTCCTTCAGCTGCTGTCCGCCAGGCGTTTCCGCAGTTGGAAGCGGAAGCACTGGCGCTGGCTCTACCGGATATACTAATTCGAACATCGCTAAAAATCTATCTGCGTGCAGAAGCAAGACTTTCCATCCAGCTTTCCCTCAATGAACCATGTATCCTGACCCTCGGTCTTTATGTGGCTTCGGAAAAGCTCCACTTCATCTCCAGGCTTCGTCTCTTTGTTGAAATTAATCCTGACATCCTTAACTTGATGCTCAGACGTAATCTCATAGCCGATGCTATCCATGGACCAAGCGATGTAACGAGCGTTATTCGTGTGGCCGAGGAAATCGACATCGCTGTACATTATCTTGTGTGAAGTGAATCTATCAGCGTCTTTGGGAGGCACCACCTTCTTGCAATGCTCCTCTATCGCATCCCGATGGCACTGAGTTGACTCAGGGACCATTCTCATGATTTCCTCATCCCTTGCAAACGTTCTCGTCTGCATATTCATGACTATCCAGGAAGAGGTACAAGTGATGAGCGCTCCGCTGCTGTCCTCGAAATTCAGGTTTCCTTGATGTCTGAGCTCGAAATCCCTGATGTAGAATGGTCCATCAATGCATTTGTGCCATGTGAACAGGGCAACTTCATCCCTCCATTTCGGTGGCCTGATGAATTTGAAATGCATTCTGGATATGACCCATGCTGTATGGTGGAGCTGAAGGTCATCCCATCCGAAGTGGAAGTGGCTGGCAGCCGAGTGGGCTATCTCCTGAGCCATGTCCATGAAAGACGATGGCCTTAGATGGAAAGAGCGGTCTGCCATATAGCTTGGGACCGTGTAATCTTCTTCGTATGTATTGTCTGGCCTTATTCCGTTCATTTCTCTGTATCTTGATAATTGATGATTTCTAGTTCTTCAGGAGTATATAGAAGCGAATCAGTGAATGATGGTGCCGTGCGGCTGAGTATTATGAATATGACAAATAGCAGCAGGGCCGTTCCAACAACACAAGCGGTAACAATCCGAGTTATCCTCCGGCCATCTTTCTTTCTAACTTTCTGAGTCTCAGGGGCGGCATTGGAAGCTGGTGCGGCAGGTGCTGTTTTTTCCGTCTCTACTGGTGGCGCGAGCGTTTCTGGTGCGGCAGGTGCTGGTGAAACTAGTTCTATAGGCATCTCCTCCTGCTCTGGAACAGATTCTACTACGGGTTCAGGAACCTTAACCTCTGGTTCTGGCACATCAACTATAGCCGAAAGTTTTTCCACGGCATCATAAACCTCCTCTGGAGTCTCCTCGTGCGTCTTCAATGATACAGGCTGCAAGCCAAATCCGTAAGGGAATATCTCCAAATCCTCGTCTGGAATGAAAAAAAAGGCGTTTTCTTTCGTAGCCCTAAGCCTCCCCAGGCCAGGAAACACAACAGCCTTCTTCTTTGTGAGCTCATCCTTCACCCCAGCCACGAAACCAGAAATTATCTTCCTAGACATCTCCAAGTCCATCCCATTAGCCTTTGAATACAGCTGTGCAAGCTTATCATCAGAGCCTTGCCTTTCCCTGAACGAAAGCCTCCTATAAGGCGGATTGATGGTGTATCCCCTATCGGAGAACGACGCGGGCACTACCTCGGTCACGAATGTGCCAAGACCCGGAAGCGCAACCTCCTCATTATCAAGGATGAGTTCCTTGACCATATCCGCCAAAAGGGCAATTTCCATAAGCTCAATATTGGAATCAGACACAAAGATACTCAAAAATTAAAGAATATTCCCATGCAGACAATCCACAGCCACGTACCCTTGCATGCGAATGCCCTTTCACCGATTCAAACAAAAAATGCTTTAAAAAAAATTTGCATAAATATCTTTTTGTTGTACCTTTGCAATCCCGAACAGGAAACCAAGAAGGACATCTCTCCACTGGCTGCCTGAACGGAAAATACAAAATATTCCTCAATAGCTCAGTTGGTTAGAGCACCTGACTGTTAATCAGGGGGTCGCAGGTTCAAGTCCTGCTTGAGGAGCAAGAATGGACAAATCTTCAAATTGGGGATTTGTCCATTCTCTTTATTTCCCAAACGACCTGATTTCAAGAAAAGAGGTCACTTGTTTGCCCGGATTTCCCTCCCCACTACGAAAGACTCCCGACAGGATACTTTTGGAACCATTTGCAGACGTGCGCAGAAAGGGCATTTTAAAAGTACCTTGCGATTTTATGACAACATACTCCTAGTCGCAAATGCAATACATTCATAATAAGCACATTGCGACAAGCTAGGCGAGCACCTAGCGAATATTCCCATAAGATTTAGTCGAAACGGACTGGGGCGAGAAGGATAATGACGAGTTTGAGTCGTGGCGCCATTATTCCAAATATTCTTAAATCCGATGATCCTCTGGAAATCTAATAAATGGTCAAAGAATGTGAGGCAACTATATGGAATTACAGAAATTTGCCATGTCAATATTCTGAATTTTGTGTAAGTTTGCAAGAAACGAACATAATCATGAAAGTTTACATTTGTCAGTGCAATCTGCTCTGGTGTGATTGTGAAGGCAACAGGGCGCATATTGAGGTGTTACTTTCGCAGGCTGGAGAATCTGGCTGGACACAAGAAACAGCCGAGGGGCGAGAAAGCGCTGGAATCGAGGCTGGGGGGCTGATCGTGCTGCCCGAGATGTTCTCGACGGGATTCATTACGATGCCGGCCGGTGAGGCAGAGAGCGATGGATTCTCGCTTGGCTGGATGAAGGCCATCTCCAAGAAATATGGTTGCGCGGTGGCAGGGAGCATTGCGACGGAGGTTACAGACGGAGCCGCACAAGGCAGCGTGGTGACAGAGGAGGCCGGGAGCGATGTACGAAACCGTTTCTACAACCGATTCTACTTCGTAAAGCCAGATGGGTCTTTCGTAAAATACGACAAAAGACACCTGTTTTCATTTGCCGGAGAGGACAAAAGGTTCACTGCCGGAAAAGACAGGACTGTCGTCGAATATAATGGAGTACGCTTCCTGCTTCAAGTTTGTTACGACCTTCGCTTCCCTATTTTCTCCAGGAATATATTGCCGGATCTTTATGACGCGGCAATATATGTAGCTAGCTGGCCTACGCCTAGGATAAGAGCATGGGACAGCCTGCTGAAAGCTAGGGCAATCGAGAATCAATGCTATGTGATAGGCGTAAACCGAGTAGGCAAGGATCCTTCTTGCCAATATAACGGACATTCCTCAATCGTAGATCCTTACGGCATAGCGGTCGTCTCTTGCAAGGAAGATACGGAAGAAGTCGCCTGTGCGCAGCTGGACATGCATTCTTTGCAAGAATTTCGCAAGAGATTTCCTGTCTTGCGGGATGGAGATAAATAGCAAATCGATTTAAATAAAAATTTTCTTGGAATTGAGATTCCCATTTTCTACATTTGCAACAGTTACGATTTGAAAGAATAATATTTATGCAATATTCATCTATTATCGTCATTTCCCTATCTATCCTAGTGCTAAGCATTCAAGGATAGGGAAGGCGTATGAGATGATTTAATTACATATTTATTCATGCATAGCCTTCCCAAACCCCACGGGAAGGTTTTTTTGTCTAGCGCACTTTCACATCGAAAGGCTAGCGAAATCGAGTGAAGGCGAGCCATGAGGGGAAGGATGACGATGGGGACTGAAAATGATTTGAGTTAACGAAACGAAACGAAACAAATAGACAATGAAGAATCAGCTTAGAAGCTCCGTTACGATGAATGGGCGAAGGATGGCAGGGGCAAGGGCCCTGTGGGTGGCTGCAGGCATGAAGCCCGAACAGATGGGCAAACCTGTGATAGCCATCGTAAATTCCTTCACCCAATTCGTTCCAGGGCACACACACCTCCACGAGATAGGCCAGATCGTCAAGACCGAAATCGAGAAACTGGGTTGTTATGCGGCAGAATTCAACACCATAGCGGTAGATGACGGCATCGCCATGGGACACGACGGCATGCTTTACTCACTTCCCTCTCGCGACATCATCGCAGACAGCGTGGAATACATGGTCAATGCCCACAAGGCCGACGCGATGGTCTGCATCAGCAACTGCGACAAGATAACTCCCGGAATGCTAATGGCCGCAATGAGGCTGAATATCCCCACGGTCTTTGTGTCAGGAGGACCCATGGAAGCCGGGATCTATCCGTCCACCAAAGTGAACACAGCCATGGACACAGAAGAAGGATGCCGGAAACTGGACCTAATCGATGCCATGGTGGTATCGGCGGACAACAGCGTAAATGATGAAGAAAGTAGGAAAATCGAGCTGAATGCCTGTCCTGGGTGCGGGTGCTGTTCTGGCATGTTCACGGCAAACTCAATGAACTGCCTGACGGAAGCAATCGGGATGGCGCTCCCAGGCAACGGCTCCGTTGTGGCGACCCACAAGAGCCGAATCGACCTTTTCAAGAAAGCAGCGCAACTGATCGTCAGAAATGCCTGCGAATATTACAAGAACGGAGATGAAAGCGTCTTACCGAGGAACATCTGCACCAGGCAAGCCTTCCTGAACGCCATGACGCTGGACATCGCAATGGGCGGCTCAACGAACACAGTGCTGCACCTTCTAGCGGTCGCTAACGAAGCCGAGGTTGATTTCCGAATGAAAGACATCGACGAATTGTCACGCAAAGTTCCTTGCATTTGCAAGGTGGCTCCAAATACGGCAAAGTACCACGTGCAGGATGTGAACAGGGCCGGAGGCATAGTAGCCATCATGAACGAGCTGGCCAAAGGTGGTCTCGTGGATGCTTCCCTCAAACGGGTTGACGGACTCACCCTAGCCCAAGAAATCGACAAGTACTGCATCACAATGCCATTCAACATTGCCGGAACAGGAGCGATAAACCCTCACTGCACCGATGAAGCCAAGGCAATATATTCAAGCGCCTCAGGCAATAAGTTCAGCACCGTCATGGGCTCGCAGGAAACATATTTCCAAAACTTCGATGCCGACAGGGCAGAAGGCTGCATCAGGGACCTCAGTCATGCATATTCAAAAGACGGGGGCTTGGCAGTGCTTTTCGGGAATATAGCGAAAAACGGCTGCGTGGTCAAGACCGCAGGAGTCGATGAATCCATCTGGAAGTTCACAGGGAGGGCTAAAGTCTTTGATTCCCAAGAAGCAGCCTGCGATGGCATCCTGGACGGCAAGATACAGGCCGGCGATGTGGTAGTGATCACCTACGAAGGCCCGAAAGGCGGCCCTGGAATGCAGGAAATGCTCTACCCTACTTCTTACATAAAATCCATTCACCTCGGAAAGCAGTGCGCCCTCATTACCGATGGCCGCTTCAGCGGAGGCACCTCTGGATTGAGCATCGGGCACATCTCGCCGGAAGCAGCCGCAGGAGGGAACATCGGCCTAGTCAGAGACGGGGATATAATAGAAATCGACATCGCTTCCAGAAGCATAAATGTAAAGCTCTCAGACGAAGAGCTTGCGGAGCGCAGGAAGCTGGAAATGGAGAGAGGGCGTAAGGCTTTTACTCCTCCGATGCGCCACAGAGAGGTCTCAAAAAGCCTAAAAGCGTATGCGGCAATGGTGAGCTCGGCAGACAAAGGAGCGGTGAGGGTGATCAAAGATTAATAATGAATATGGAAAATAATAGGATAAACGGTTCAGAGGCGCTTTTGAAATGCCTCGTGGACGAGGGCGCGGACACTATATTCGGCTATCCTGGCGGCCAGATAATGCCAGTCTATGACAAGCTGGTGGATTACTCCGATAAGCTTCGCCACATTCTCGTCCGCCACGAGCAAGGAGCCATTCATGCCGCCCAAGGTTATGCCAGGGCGACTGGAAAAACAGGAGTGGTGCTGGTCACCTCCGGCCCGGGAGCGACGAACGTCATCACAGGCATAATGGATGCGAAAGTGGATTCCACTCCCATCGTAGTGATAGCCGGGCAGGTGTCCAATTCAGCACTTGGGACAGATGCTTTCCAAGAAGCAGACCTCATCGGCATGACAGGGACGATAACGAAGTGGAACTACCAGGTCAGAGACGCGAAAGACATGGCCTGGGCAGTATCAAGAGCGTTCTACATAGCAAGGAACGGCCGTCCCGGGCCAGTAGTGCTGGATGTGACTAAAGATGCCCAGCTCAGCATGGTAGATTTCGAATTCAAGAAATGCGGATTCATTAGAAGCTATAATCCTTATCCTAAGCCTTCTGAAGAGGCGATAGCCAAGGCCGCGATGCTGCTCAACGAAGCCGAAAGGCCATTCGTGGTGTTCGGTCAGGGAATCACTCTCAGCGGAGCGGAAAAAGAACTTAAAGAGTTCCTCCACAAAGGAGATATCCCTGCCGGCTCCACCCTTCTCGGACTGAGCGCATTGCCGACCGACGATCCGCTATTTACCGGCATGATAGGCATGCACGGCTACATAGCCCCGAACATAAAGACCAGCGAATGCGACGTGCTGGTGGCAGTGGGGATGCGCTTCGACGACAGAGTGACTGGAACGGTCCAGTCATACGCCAGGCAGGCCAAGATAATCCACATCGACATAGACCCTTGCGAGGTCGGAAAGATAATTCCGGTAGACGTGAGCATCATCGGGGACGCGAAGGCGGTGCTAAGAGAACTGACTGCCAAAATCGCAAGGCACGATCATAAGGAATGGATTGCCAGCTTCGAGAACTGCCTCGAAGTAGAGAAAGAAAAAGTAATAAATCCGGAAGTTCATCCGAAAGAGGGCTGGATCAAGATGGGAGAAGTAGTGGATGCCGTTGCCGAAGCGACAAAGGGAAATGCCGTGGTGGTGACAGATGTCGGTCAGAACCAGATGATCGCTGCGAGATATTCAAAATTCACCGGAGGCAGGAGCTTCATTTCCTCAGGAGGTCTCGGGACCATGGGATTCGGCCTTCCGGCAGCGATAGGGGCAAAGATAGGGGCTGCGGAAAAAACAGTCTGCCTCTTCGTCGGCGATGGAGGAATCCAGATGACCATTGAAGAGCTTGGCACCATAATGCAAGAAAAGACAGGAGTCAAGATATTCATACTCAACAATAACTGGCTTGGCAACGTGCGTCAGTGGCAGGAGCTGTTCTTCAATAAAAGGTATTCGCAGACTAGGATGCAGAACCCCGATTACGAGGCGATTGCCTCGGCATACGGCATTCGCTGCGCAATCGTCGAGAAACGGGAAGACCTTGCCGGGGCAGTAGAAAAGATGCTCTCCGACGACGCCCCTGCGATTCTGGACATCCATGTGGAAGAGGAGGATAATGTCATGCCAATGGTGGCTCCGGGAAAGCCGATTACGAATATCATGTTGAACGGAAAAGAAATTTACGAATATGGAAAATGAGTGCAAACGGTATTCTGTCATCATATACACCGAGAATCAGATAGGGCTGCTCTCGCAGTTCTCGAATATATTCACAAGGCGCGGCCTCAGCATCTGGAGCCTTCTGGCTCTGCCTACGGACATTCCTGGCATTCACTACTTGACGATAGTTACCGACGGCCCGGAAAAGAGCATCCACAATGCTGTGCTGCACCTGGAAGACAAGATCGATGTTGTGAAGGCTTTTTATTACCCTGGCGACCTGATCGCGGCGCCCGACGAGAGCATTTACAAGCTCTCCGAGGAAAAAGTCAGGAATTTCATTCACGAGAGAACCGTGGAAAAGAAGAATTATCTTAATAATAGAAACAAATAAATCAATTATGGCAAAAATTAGTTTTGGCGGGGTTGAAGAAAATGTAGTAACCCGCGAAGAATTCACGCTTGAATATGCACGCGAAGTTTTGAAAGACGAAACCATCGCAATCATCGGCTATGGAATCCAAGGTCCTGGACAAGGCCTGAACCTGAGGGATAACGGATTCAATGTGATAGTCGGCCAGCGAGAGGGCAAGTCTTACGACAAGGCTGTCGAAGATGGATGGGTGCCTGGAGAGACGCTTTTCAGCATCGAGGAAGCCTGCAAGAGAGGAACGGTCATCGAATATCTGATCTCGGATGCAGCCCAAATCCAGCAGTGGCCTACCGTAAAGAAATATCTTACGCCAGGCAAGGCCCTCTATTTCTCGCACGGCTTCGCAATCACGTACAAGGACAGAACCGGAGTAATTCCTCCGGCAGACGTGGATGTCATAATGGTGGCCCCTAAAGGCTCGGGAACATCACTGAGACGCCTGTTCGTCGAAGGGCGCGGAGTGAACTCGTCATACGCTGTTTATCAGGATGCCACTGGCAAGGCTCTGGAACGCACCCTGGCACTCGGGATAGGCATCGGCTCAGGCTATCTTTTCGAGACCGATTTCAAGCGAGAAGTATATTCTGACCTTACCGGAGAACGCGGAACGCTGATGGGAGCGATACAAGGAATGCTTCTGGCTCAGTACGAGACGCTCAGGGAGCATGGACATACACCTTCAGAGGCTTTCAACGAGACAGTGGAGGAACTGACCCAGTCTCTGATGCCTTTATTCGCAGAGAAAGGCATGGACTGGATGTACGCAAACTGCTCTACGACGGCTCAGAGAGGGGCTCTTGACTGGATGGGACCTTTCCACGATGCCACTAAGCCAGTCTTCGAGAAACTCTATCAGTCCGTGGCCAGCGGTAATGAGGCTCAGATTTCAATCGATTCCAATTCCAAGCCAGGCTACCGTGAGGGACTCAACAAAGAGCTTGAAGCTCTGCGCAATAGCGAGATGTGGAGGACCGGAGCGGAAGTAAGGGCTCTGCGTCCGGAAAAACAGGAAAAGAAATAATAATGGACAACAGAGTACAGATATTCGACACAACCCTCAGGGACGGAGAGCAGGTGCCTGGCTGTCAGCTTAACACGGTGGAGAAAATCCAGATCGCCAAAGAGCTGGAGAGCCTGGGCGTGGATGTGATAGAGGCCGGCTTCCCGGTCTCCAGCCCTGGGGATTTCAACTCGGTGATTGAAATCTCCAAGGCAGTGACATGGCCTACCATCTGCGCGCTCACAAGGGCAGTGGACAAGGACATAGACGTAGCCGCCGAGGCTCTCAGATACGCCAAGCATAAGAGAATCCACACAGGCATAGGGACTTCCGACTCTCACATCAAGTATAAGTTCAACTCTACCCGCGAGGAAATACTCGAAAGAGCGGTGCATGCGGTGAAATATGCCAGGAAATATGTCGAGGACGTGGAATTCTACGCCGAAGATGCCGGGAGGACCGACAATGAATATCTTGCCAGGGTGGTCGAAGCCGTGATCAAGGCCGGCGCCACGGTGGTGAATATTCCTGACACCACAGGTTACTGCCTGCCCGAGGAATATGGAGCCAAGATAAAATACCTCTTTGAGCATGTGGATGGCATAGACAAGGCAGTGATTTCCACACATTGCCACAACGACCTGGGAATGGCCACTGCAAACACTTTCGAAGGCATAAGGAATGGGGCAAGGCAAGTGGAAGTGACCATCAACGGAGTTGGTGAGAGAGCCGGCAACACAGCACTTGAGGAAATCGTGATGATCCTCAAATGCCACAAGGATACTGACCTGTACACCAACATCAACACCCAGAAAATATATTCGTTGAGCAGGATGGTGTCGAACCTCATGAACATGCCGGTGCAGCCGAACAAGGCCATAGTCGGCAGGAACGCTTTCTCGCATTCTTCTGGAATACACCAGGACGGCGTCCTGAAAAACGCTCAGACCTACGAGATAATAGACCCTAAGGACATCGGGCTGGACGAGAATTCCATCGTTCTCACTGCTCGCAGCGGACATGCTGCTCTGAAATACCGACTGGAGACCCACGGAGTGAATCTGAGCGAGGAAAAGTTGGATAAGGTCTACGAGGAATTCCTGAAGCTTGCCGACAAGAAGAAGGAAATAAATGACGATGACATACTGATGCTTGCCGGCAGCGAGAGGGCGAACGACCATCACATTAAGGTGGACTGGCTCCAGGCGACCAGCGGAATCGGCATGAAGCCGGTGGCAAGCATCGGCCTGGACATCTCCGGCGAGAAATTCGAGGCTGCCGCCACCGGAAACGGTCCCGTGGATGCTGCCATCCACGCCGTAAGGCAGATCATCAAGAAGCCGGTCACACTCACGGAATTCACGATACAGGGAGTCTCCAAAGGTTCCGACGACACCTGCAAGGTTCACATGCAGGTCGAACATAACGGTCGCATCTACTACGGCTTCGGCGCAAGCACCGACATCGTGAATGCTTCAATAGAGGCTTACGTAGACGCATTAAATAAATTCACGGCGGAATGAACACGCTATTCGACAAAATATGGGATTCGCACGTCGTCACAAAACAGAGCGACGGCCCCACGCAATTGTACATCGACAGGCTGTACTGTCACGAGGTAACTACCCCTCAAGCTTTCGAAGGCTTAAAGGGAAGAGGCATAAGATGCTTCAGGCCCGAGAAGATTTTCTGCATGCCGGATCACAACACCCCTACGCATGACCAGGACAAGCCGCTTGCCGATCCAGTAGGACGGAAGCAGGTTGAGACGCTTGAGAAAAACGCCAAGGAATTCGGGCTGACATATTTCGGAATGATGAATCCCCGTAACGGCATAATCCATGTCGTTGGACCGGAAAGAGGGCTTTCTCTCCCAGGAATGACCATTGTCTGCGGAGACTCACACACTTCGACTCACGGAGCTGTCGGAGCAGTTGCTTTCGGCATAGGGACCAGCGAAGTGGAGATGGTGATGGCTTCGCAATGCATTCTCCAGCAGAAACCTAAGTCTATGAGAATAAATGTTGAAGGGACGCTCGGCAAGGGCGTGACGCCGAAAGACGTGGCCCTGTACATCATGCAGCAAATCACGACTTCCGGCGCAACTGGATATTTCGTCGAATATGCCGGCTCCGTGGTCAGGAATATGTCGATGGAGGGCCGCCTGACGCTTTGCAACCTGTCAATCGAAATGGGTGCCAGAGGAGGTTTCGTTGCTCCTGACGAAACTACCTTTGAATATCTCAAAGGGCGTGAATATGCCCCTAAGGGTGCTGAATGGGATAAGGCGGTGTCATATTGGAGGACTCTCAAATCTGGCGATGGCGCAGTATTCGACCGAGAGATCACTTTCGACGCTGCTGACATCGAGCCTATGATCACATATGGCACGAACCCAGGAATGGGCATCGGAATAACCAAAACCATCCCCACCGATGCAACACCTAAGGCTCTTGAATATATGGGATTCCATGCAGGAGGAAAGATGATCGGGAAAAAGGTGGACTATGTTTTCCTCGGAGCCTGCACAAATGGCAGAATTGAGGATTTCAGGGTTTTTGCTTCCATAGCCGCAGGCCGGCACAAGGCAGATGGCATTACCGCATGGCTGGTTCCAGGCTCATGGGAGGTTCTGAAACAAATCAAGGCTGAAGGGCTTGACAAGATCCTGAACGAAGCTGGCTTTGAGATTCGTCAGCCGGGCTGCTCTGCGTGCCTGGCCATGAACGACGACAAGATACCCGCTGGCAAATATTCAGTTTCCACCAGCAACCGCAATTTCGAAGGCCGTCAGGGTCCAGGTGCCCGCACCATGCTCGCCTCCCCTCTCACAGCTGCCGCAGCCGCAGTCACCGGCGTCATCACAGACCCAAGGACTTTAATGTAAGACGTTCATGAAACAGAAATTTGACATAATCGAAAGCACTTGCGTTCCGCTGCCACTGGACAATGTGGACACGGATCAGATAATCCCTGCAAGGTTCCTCAAGGCAACCACCAGGGACGAGAAATTCTTCGGCGACAACCTGTTCTGTGACTGGCGACACAATCCCGACGGCAGCCTCAACAAAGATTTCGTGCTGAACGACCCATCATACGGAGGCTGCATACTGGTCGCAGGGAAAAACTTCGGCAGCGGCTCCAGCCGTGAGCATGCCGCCTGGGCAATAGCAGGATACGGATTCAGGGCAGTCATCGCCTCCTCGTTCGCAGATATTCATAAAAACAACGAGCTCAACAATTTCGTGCTCCCAGTAACCGTAAGCGAAGGTTTTCTGAAAGAACTCCACGCCACCATCGCGAAAGACCATGGAGCGAAAGTACGCATAGAGCTGCCATCACAGACCGTGACGAATCTCACCACAGGCTCTTCGGAGCATTTCGAGATAAACCAGTACAAGAAATTCTGCCTTATGAACGGCCTGGATGACATAGATTATCTCCTGAGCCACAAGAAAGACATAGAAGAATACGAGAAAGCGCATGCCTGACAGATACATAGAAGTAATGGACACCACCCTGCGTGACGGAGAGCAGACCGCCGGAGTCTCCTTCAACGGAGACGAGAAGCTGGCAATAACCCGCATGCTGCTAGAAGAATTGAAGGTGGACAGGATAGAAGTCGGCTCCGCAAGAGTGTCAGACGGCGAAAGAGATGCATTCCAGAGAATATGCCGCTGGGCCTCGACCTGCAACCATCTTCAGCAAATCGAAGTGCTGGGATTCGTGGATGACGGCCTCTCCGTCGAATGGATTTCGTCAGGTGGCGGCAAAGTACTCAATCTGCTCACCAAAGGTTCCCTGAAGCATCTTGAGGGCCAGCTCAGGAAAACCCCGCAGGAACACCTCGACGACATATTAATTAACATACAAAAGGCTTCCGACAGGGGCATGGACGTAAATATTTATTTAGAGGATTGGTCCAACGGCATGCTCTCCTCAAGGGATTATGTATGGTTCATGATAGATGCGCTGAAGGACACGCCCGTGAAGCGTTTCATGCTGCCAGACACTCTCGGCATTCTGAACCCTGATCAGACGTTCGACCTTTGTCTGGCGATGGTTTCCCGTTATCCTGAAACCAGATTCGACTTTCACGCTCACAACGACTATGACCTGGCAACGGCAAACGTCTATGAGGCGGTAAAAGCCGGCATCAATGGTTTGCACGTCACCGTGAACGGCCTTGGAGAGCGGACTGGGAATGTTCCCGTAGCCAGCGTCGTTGGCGTGCTGAATGATCACCTTCATGTCAGGAACTCTCTGGATGAGAAACGTCTGATGCACGTATGCAGGTACGTGGAGACCATATCTGGAATTCGAATCCCTGAGAACAAGCCGATCGTGGGCGAATCGGTGTTCACGCAAACCAGCGGAGTACATGCCGACGGGGACAAGAAGGCTGGACTGTACCAGAATGCACTTATACCAGAAAGATTTGGCAGGTCGAGGCATTATGCCCTTGGCAAGACCAGCGGCAAAGCGAACATAGTCAAGAACTTGGAACAGCTTGGAATCAGCCTTACGCCCGAACAGATGAAACTTGTAACCGCAAGAGTTGTTGAGTTGGGAGACAAGAAAGAGAATATGTCTGCCGAGGATCTGCCGTTCATAATAGCTGACGTGCTGAAAGGCGGATATTCTGCTACTCAGGACAACATACACATAATAAATTACAGCCTGCAGCTCGCAAGAGGAATGCGCCCCGTGGCCAACCTTCGGATAAAAATCCATGACAATGAATACGAGGAAAGCTCTTCAGGCGACGGCCAGTACGATGCCTTCATGAAGTCTCTGTGGAAAATCTATGACAGGCTCGGGAAAACCCACCCTCGGCTAACCGACTACCATGTGAATATCCCGCCTGGAGGCAAGACAGACGCAATCGTGGTCACTACTATCGCCTGGGATTACGAGGGCCATCATTTCAAGACACGCGGCGTGGACTCGGACCAGACTGAAGCCGCAATAAAGGCGACGCTCAAAATGCTGAATATCATTGAAAACTCAAATCTGATAAGACATGAAACTGAAAATAGCTGAAGTACCGGGGGACGGGATAGGCCCCGAAGTAGTCGGGCAGGCAGTCAAAGCTGTCGATGCCGTCTGCAGGAAGTTCGGACATAGCGCCGAATATACCATGGCATATGTTGGCGCATGCGCCATTGACAGATTCGGAGATCCTTATCCTGAGGAAAGCCATAAAATCTGCATGGATTCCGATGCCGTGCTGTTTGGAGCGGTCGGGGATCCGAAATATGACAACGATCCAACGTCAAAGGTGCGTCCCGAACAGGGACTTCTCGCAATTCGCAAGAAGCTGGGGCTTTACGCAAACATTCGTCCCGTGGAGACTTTCAAATCGCTGCTGTACAAATCGCCATTGAAAGAGGGACTCGTGGATGGGGCCGATTTCGTTTGCGTGCGAGAGCTGACCGGAGGAATGTATTTCGGCGAGAAAGGACGCCGCGACAATGGAGACACGGCATTCGACACTAATGTGTACCATCGTTTCGAAATCGAGCGCATCCTGAAACTGGCCTTTGAATATGCCATGCGCCGCCATCGTCACCTGACCGTAGTGGACAAAGCAAATGTGCTTGAGACATCCCGCCTTTGGAGACAGGTGGCTCAGGGAATGGAGCATGAATATCCCGACGTACAGACTGACTACATGTTCGTAGACAATGCCTCCATGCAACTCATCAGATGCCCGAAATTCTTCGACGTCATAGTGACAGAAAACACCTTCGGCGACATCCTGACAGATGAAGCCAGCTGCATTTCAGGGTCGATGGGGCTTCTGGCTTCGGCATCCATCGGAGAACATACTTCCCTATTCGAGCCTATTCATGGCTCATATCCTCAGGCTGCCGGCAAGAACATCGCCAACCCTCTGGCTGCCATACTTTCCGCCGCCATGATGTTCGAATATTCATTTGGTCTCATGGAAGAAGGCAAGGCCATCCGCAAGGCTGTGGCCGCCTCCATCGAGGCAGGCATCGTCACTGAGGACCTAGCGTCAGAAGGTGCCAAAGCATACTCCACGACAGAAGTCGGCGACTGGGTCGCAAAGCACATTTAACGAATTTAACACCATATTTTTATGAAAGAAATCGATTGGGACAAGCTGGGCTTTGATGCTTACAGGACGAGAACCGTCATCGTCTCCCACTTCAAAGACGGGAAGTGGTCTCCGATTGAGAAAACAGAGACTTTCTCTTTCACGTTCGACCCATTCGCACAGGTATTCCACTATGCAATTTCTTGCTTCGAAGGCCTGAAAGCCTTCACCCAGAAAGATGGACGGAAAGTAATGTTCCGCCCGGACGAGAATGCAGCCAGGCTGCAAAGAACGGCCACATACCTCGGCCTACCAGTACCTACGAAGGAAATGTTCATCGAGATGTGCAAAGAGTGCGTCTTGAACAATCTTGAATTCCTGCCTCCATACGGTCACCAGGCATCCATGTACATCCGCCCACTACTTGTTGGAATGCACCCTCAGATGCAGCTCGTTCCTTACCCAGAAGCCATATTCGCAGTCATGTGCGCCCCCGTAGGCTCCTATTACGGTGAGCATCTAAGGTCATTCGCCGGAGTAATTCCTGGCAACTATGACAGAGCCGCACCAAAAGGATCCGGGAGCTACAAGATTGGAGCGAATTACGCCAGCACATTCGAGCCTTATAAAATTGCGCACGAGCAAGGCTACACCGAGCTCCTTTACCTGAATTCCCAGACAAGGGAATATATTGATGAATTTGGCTCGTCCAACTTCTTCGCAATAGAAGGGAACAAGTACATCACCCCGCTTTCTGACAGCGTGCTGCCATCGATCACCAACAAATCCCTGCAGCAGGTCGCCAAAGACTTCGGAATGGAAGTCGAGAAACGTAAGATTCCGGTCGGCGAACTTTCTGAATTCGAAGAGGCAGCTGCCTGCGGAACAGCAGTCGTCATCACGCCAATGTCGCATATCGACATAAAGCCAGTCCTGGAAGAGCCCGAGGTGTCTGCCTCGTACAGATTCTTCGATGATGGAGTCGTAGGCCCAGTCTGCCAGAAGCTATACAAGCAGATCACCGGCATCCAGTTCGGCGAGCTGCCGGACGTACACGGCTGGTGCTACGAAATCTAATTGCCAAGAATCAAAGCAGGACATCCATGCATGGGCATGTTGAAAAATAGTTTATAATTTTTATAATTTCTATTCCAAGTACGCCACCGTCTGATTATCTTTGCCGTCCTTATTATTCAAGACAATGCAGATAATCAAACGAAATGGCGTACTTGAGCAGTTGCCCCTGGGAACGGTCCTGGAGGAAATCGAGAGTGCTTTTCCCGAGAAGGAATATTCCATGGACATCCTCACCGAGAAATTCCAGGGCTTCGACAAGCCTGGCATGCAGCCCGACGAGAGGCTTTCCGCCCTCATAAAGGCGGCCGTTGAACTGACAACTCAGGACGCCCCAAAATGGGAATACATAGCTGGCCGCCTGCTGTGCTTCAAGCTGAATAAGGACATCGCAGCCGAGACCAAGTCGCTCGGCGTGAACTCATTCTACGATAAGTTGCGCTACCTGACCGATGAAGGGTTGTACGGCGATTATATACTGGCAGCATATTCAAAAGAAGAAATCAACGAGGCACAGACTTTCATGAAACCGGAAATGGACACTCTCCTGAACTATTCCGGGCTCGACCTCCTGTCCAAACGCTATCTCCTGCGCACCCATGACCAGCATCCCATAGAGATGGTTCAGGAGATGTTTCTAGGAATAGCCTTGCACCTTGCCTTGCCGGAAAAGCGAGACAGAATGGGCTGGGTACGCAGATTCTACGACATGCTGAGCCGCCTCGAAGTCACCATGGCCACCCCCACGATGGCAAACGCTCGCAAGCCTTATCACCAGCTTTCCAGCTGCTTCATAGACACGGTGCCAGACAGCCTTGAAGGAATATACCGTAGCATAGACAACTTCGCCCAAGTCAGCAAGTTCGGCGGAGGCATGGGGCTATACTTCGGGAAAGTGAGAGCGACAGGAAGCAGCATAAGGGGCTTCAAAGGCGTGGCAGGAGGGGTGATTCGCTGGCTGAAGCTGGTCAATGACACTGCCGTAGCCGTAGATCAGCTCGGGGTCAGGCAGGGGGCGGTGGCCGTCTACCTGGATGCCTGGCACAAAGATCTCCCCGAATTCTTGCAAATAAGGACCAACAACGGAGACGACAGGATGAAGGCCCACGACATATTCCCAGCCGTATGCTATCCCGACCTTTTCTGGCGCATGGCGAAAGAAGACCTGAACCAGCCTTGGCACTTGTTCTGCCCACACGAAATCATGACCGTGAAAGGCTACTGTCTCGAAGATTATTATGGGGAGGAATGGGAGAAACGTTACCTGGACTGCGTATCCGATGCTAGGTTATCCAGGCGAGTCATAAGCATCAAGGACATAGTGCGCCTAGTCCTGAAATCGGCCGTCGAAACCGGCACTCCTTTCACTTTCAACAGGGACACGGTCAACGCAGCTAACCCGAATGCCCACAAAGGCATGATATACTGCTCGAATCTCTGCACTGAGATTGCCCAGAATATGTCTCCAATAGAATCCGTCGGCACGGAGATAAAGACGGAGGACGGCGATGTCGTGGTCTGCAACCTAGCAAGCCTGTCACTCGGGCACTTGCCGCTTGAGGATGAGCAAAAGATGAACGATATAGTAGCCACGGTAGTCCGAGCATTGGATAATGTGATTGATCTCAATTTCTATCCGGTGCCATATGCCCAGATCACGAACCATCGCTACCGCAGCATAGGCCTCGGGGTAAGCGGTTACCACCATGCCCTTGCCAAACGCCGCATCAGTTGGGAGAGCGAAGACCATCTAAAGTTCATAGATGAGGTCTTCGAGAGGATAAATTTTGCAGCCATCAAGGCCAGTTGCGAGCTTGCCGTTGAGAAGGGCAGGTACGACTATTTCGAGGGCAGCGACTGGCATACCGGGGAATATTTCAGGAAAAGAGGCTATGACTCGCAGAAGTGGCAGTCGCTTGCCGCCGATGTGGCGCGAAAAGGCATGCGCAACGCCTATCTGCTGGCTATAGCACCAACCAGCAGCACAGGGATAATAGCGGGGACGACTGCTGGGGTGGATCCGGTCATGAAGCGATTCTTCCTGGAAGAGAAGAAAGGAGCCATGCTGCCACGGGTGGCTCCGGAGCTCAGCGACAAGACATACTGGCTCTACAAAGGTGCTTATCTGATGGACCAAGGCTGGAGCATGAGAGCCGCCGGAGTGCGCCAGAGGCATATAGACCAGGCGCAGAGCGTGAATCTGTACATCACCAACGATTTCACTATGAGACAAGTGCTCAACCTCTACCTCCTTGCGTGGGAGTGCGGAGTCAAGACAATCTATTACGTGCGCAGCAAGTCCCTCGAAGTAGAGGAATGCGAGAGCTGCGCCTCATGAATTCATAAATATATCATTTAGCACGATGGATAATTTACATAAGAATAAACTATTCAATCCCAATGGAGACACCGACCTCCGCCATAGGAGGATGATAGGGGGCGACGCCACCAATCTGAACGACTTCAACAACATGAAGTACAAATGGGCTAGCGACTGGTACCGCCAGGCGATGAACAATTTATGGATTCCGGAGGAAATCAATCTCACACAGGATGTCAAGGACTACCCTCATCTGGAGAAGCCTGAGCGCACAGCCTACGACAAGATTCTTAGCTTCCTGGTGTTCCTGGACTCTCTACAAAGCAACAATCTGCCTTCCGTAGGGGAATATATCACCGCGAACGAAGTCAATCTCTGCCTGCACATACAGACTTTCCAGGAATGCGTCCATAGCCAAAGCTACAGCTATATGCTGGACACGATATGCAACCCTCAGGAACGCAACGACATACTTTACCAGTGGAAGACGGACGAACGCCTGCTTCGAAGGAACACCTTCATAGGAGACTGTTACAACGAGTTCCGCGACAATCCCACTCCGCTGACTTTAATGAAAACCATGATAGCCAATTATATTCTTGAAGGAATATATTTCTATAGCGGCTTCATGTTCTTCTACAATCTCAGCCGCAACGGCAAGATGCCGGGTTCTGCACAGGAAATCCGCTACATCAACCGTGACGAGAACACACATCTCTGGCTGTTCAGAAACATTATCCTGGAGATGAAGAAGGAAGAGCCGCAGCTCTTCACCACCGATAAAGCCAAGGTCTATGAGGCCATGATGCGGGAAGGAGTGCGCCAGGAAATAAACTGGGGGCAATATGTGATTGGCAACGACATCCAGGGCCTTAACGAGCGGATGATAAAAGATTACATAGAATACCTTGGGAATATGCGTTGGAACAGCCTTGGAATGGGTTATCTGTTCGAAGAAAACCGCTCCGAACCGGAGAGCATGGGCTGGGTATCGCAATATTCTAATGCCAACATGGTGAAGACCGACTTCTTCGAAGCCAAGAGCACCGCCTACGCCAAAAGCACAGCCCTCGAAGACGACCTGTGATAAGCTCAGCTTCTAGGCACACCTGCACAGCAAGTCTTCGCAATTTCTAACTTTTGCATGTTCACTAATATTCCTATATTTAGGCATCAATCTTAATACAAACGCTTTCTAAATTTGGGGATATGGAGAAGAATGAACTACAGAACGATATAATTGCCGAGAATTTCGTTTCTGATATCAGGAGCATCATAGAGCAAGGACGTAAGCAAGCGTATGCCGCAACTGGTCAAATAGCCATCATGACTTATTGGAACATCGGACGGCGTATCGTGGAAGAGGAGCAACATGGAGCAAGCAGGGCTGCATACGGACGGAAACTTATCCCGGCTCTTGCTGCCAGGCTTTCTGCAGAATACGGAATCGGCTACGGCAAACGTAACTTGGCGTATTACCGGAAGTTCTATCTGGAATTCAAAGATTTGGAGATTTTGCACATGAGTGTGCAAAATCTTACATGGTCTCATATCCGCAGGCTTCTTTCCGTCAGCAATACGCAGGCTAGGGAATGGTATCTGAGGACAGCTGCTGAGGACATGTGGAGCGTGGATGACCTTGACAGGAATATCTCAACCCAATATTATGAACGACGGCTCACGGCCCAAAGGGATAGTTCAACTATTCCCGCACCTTATACTGGTCAAACAGATCCGTTGGAATACATAAAGAATCCGATGGTGGCCGAATTTATGGGATTCCATCGGGACACCAACTATTCCGAATCAGAACTGGAACAGGCGCTGATTGACAACCTTGAGAAGTTCATCATGGAACTCGGTCGTGGATTTGCTTTCGTGGAAAGGCAACAACACATTGTGACTGATACGGCTGATTTCTACATCGACCTGGTATTTTATAATTTTAAGATGAAACGATTCGTCATATTTGAACTGAAGACCCATAAACTAGCTCATCAGGACATCGGACAGCTGGATATGTACATCCGGATGTACGATGATTTGATTAAAGGAAAGGATGATAATCCGACAATCGGCGTGCTACTTTGTACCGATACGGACAATACGATAGCAAGATATTCGGTGCTTCACGACAGTGACCAAATTTTCGCAGCCAAGTATATGACATACATGCCAACCGAAGACGAACTGCGCCGGGAAATAGAGCAGCAGAAACGCTTCTTTATGGAACAGCATGGAATGAAAGAAGATTAATATGTGAAGCAGTGGAATGGATTCCTGTTCGGAGTTATTTCACTCTAAGCCTCTGACCAATCTGCAGGACGGTGGTTTCCTTGATGCCATTCAGCTGACAGAGTTTCCTCACCGTGGTATGGTTACGAATAGCAATCTTACCTAAGGTATCTCCGCTGCGCACAGTGTAATACCTCTTTGCTAATTCCGCCTTTCTCTCTGCCTCGGCCTTCGCCTTGGCCTCTTCCTCGGCCTTAATGCGGTCTTGAGTATCGCCTTCTATGATATCGATTTCCTCTTCATCACTCTCTGGCACATAACGGCTGGCAGGGCTGAGATACATCTTTTTCAGCACGAACAGCCTGTGCCTCAAAGTCCCAGAGGCAAAGTCAATTAGCCATTCAGGATCGAATGCGTAACCTTTATAGCGGGTTTCGAAATGAAGATGTGGCCCAGTAGACCTACCGGTAGAGCCGCCTAAGCCGATAATGCTCCCCGCATTCACCCAATCGCCCTCTTGAGCCAGTCGCTTGGAAAGATGCCCGTAGAATGTCTCAAGTCCGTTCTCGTGGCGGATTATGACCAGATTGCCATAACCCTTGTAATATCTCGACAATCTCACTTTTCCATCAAAAGCAGCATAAACAGGGGTGCCGACATCCAGAGGAAGGTCAACACCTTGATGACGGCGACGATGGCGATATCCGAATTTTGAATATACTGGGATTATCCTGGGGCAATGGAATCCACCAAGCGAATCAACAATCCACACAGCTATCTCATCAGGCAGTTCGTCCATGGAAACCTGATAAGGGACAGCTTTTTCCGTGTTCCAAAATTTTTCAAACTCATCCTTGCCGTTGGCATATTCAGGCAGTTTGAAATATTTCCAAGTATAATCAGAGTATAGAATAATCTTGATGAATGGGCTTGCCGTATCCAGAGTGTCCATGACCTCCTGGGATTGATTAAGGGTTTGCACGGAAGCCATAGACAGCCGCGGAATCATCACCTCCGCCTGTTTCTTTGTCTTTATCGTGGTGTCCTGCGCATTCAACGCGGCGGCACAAAAAAATGTTAAAACAGCAAGGGCCAGAACTCTGACACCTGCCGGATAAATTTTAACTTTCATCCGAAAAATCCAATTAAATCTTTGCGTTGAATTTTTCCATAAGAAGTTTTTTGGTCTCAGTTACTTTTTCATCCAGAAGCTTCTGCGAAGTGGCCTCGCAGATGAACCTCAGGTATGGCTCTGTGTTCGAAGGCCTGATATTGAACCACCAGTCTTTGAACTCCACCCGGTAGCCATCGAAGTCCATCTCTGCCTCTGGCTTCTCTTGCGCTGCAAAATGCTCTTTTACGGCATCCATCGCACCTTTCTTATCATCTATCCTGAAATTGATTTCTCCAGAATTCTCGTAATGAGAAATGCTGTCTATGAACTGGCTCAGCGTGATTCCCTCTTTCTTTAATCCAGAAACAATCCTTAGCACCAGCATGGATGCCAGAAGACCACTGTCAGAATAAAAGAAATCGCGGAAGTAATAGTGTCCTGCAAGTTCACCACCCCAGACACCATCAATCTCGCGCAGCTTGCGAGCGGCGAAAGCGCGGCCGACCTTCCAAGTCACAACCTTCATTCCCTGCGGAACAAGATATTCAGAAACCGACTTCGAGCTTCTTATATCCTGAAGGACGATTCCCTTCTCATGCCTCTCATCTATGAAGTATCTGCCAAGCAATGCAATGATAAGGTCAGGAGAAATGAACTGCCCTTTCTCATCTACGAACATCACCCTATCGGCATCCCCATCATAAATCACGCCTGCGTCAGCTCCTGTCTTACGGACAGCCTCTTCCAGCGGAATCACATTCTTTGGGATTAGAGGATTTGGCTCATGATTCGGGAAACTGCCGTCCATTTTATCGAAAAGATAAGTCGGAGCCTCACCAAAGATTTCTTTGGCATAAAGCGTTGACATTCCATTCGACAAGTCGAACGCCAATTTCAAATTTGAATAGTCGCCCTTGAATTTCAGCAAGAAATTCAGGTAGTCTTGATGAATGTCCATCGGAATGACTTTTCCTCGGACATCGGCAACTGGTGTAGGCCTTCCCTCCTCTATCCATTTCTGAATCTGCCCCAAGCCAGAGTCTAGGCCGACAGGAAGGGCATTTTCACACGACACCTTCATACCGTTATATTCCTTCGGATTGTGAGAAGCCGTGATCTGCACGGAAGCCTTGAAGCCGTAATTGGCGGTACCGAAATATACCATAGGCGTGGTGCTGAGACCGATGTCGTACACATCAGCGCCAGCATCGGTTATTCCTTTCACGAGATGTTCATGAATCTCTGGGGAAGAAAGCCTGCAGTCGCGCCCGACCAAGACTTTATCAGTTTTTAATAGTTCAGGAATGAAATATCCTATCTTATAAGCGGTGTGCCGATCAAAATCGACATTATAAATCCCGCGAATATCGTATGCGTGAAAAGCTCCCATTATCTGTCATTTAATTTTCGTCGGATACCTTGCAGAAATCCTGCCTTTCTCGATGGCAAACAACTTTTTTGAAATAATTTTTTTTCGTATAGGGGCGACATGGTCCACGAACATGTCTCCATCCAGATGAGACATTTCGTGCTGAACCATCCTGCAGGCAAACTTGTCGAAATGCTCAGTGACTTTCTTCAGGTTTTCGTCATAATATTCGACGGTCATGCTAGAAGGCCTGCGCACGCTGCAGAAAATATCCGGGATGCTCAGGCACCCTTCCTCATATTCAGTTTCATTCTCGCTTTCTTCCACAATGACAGGATTTATCATTACCCTTTTGAAGTCTTTCAGATAGTCATAAACTTCCGTCATCCCAGTGCCGTCCACGATGAGCACCCTCTGGCTAACCCCTATTTGTGGCGCTGCCAGACCACAGCCCTGAGCGCTGGCAAGCGTGTCCTTCAAATCCTTCACGAGATTCTGAATGTTCTCTTTATCATTGAGGTCGGCTGGCTTAGCGACTTCCCTCAGAACTTCCGAACCATAGAGATAAATTGGCTGTATCATATTCCTATTTCTTTTTATCTAGATAACCCTGCAAAATTATGGCGGCGCTTATCTTATCCACCGATGCCTTATTCCTCCTGTCTTTCGCCTTCATTCCCCCATCAATCATTGCCCTGTGAGCAAGCACAGATGTGAATCTCTCATCTTCTAATGCCACTGGAACCTCTGGAAATGCCTTTCCTAATTGCTTTAGAAATATATCGACATCTGCAGCGGCCTCAGACGGAGTATTATCCAGGTTCATTGGATAACCCACCACGAACTGGGTGACGGTTTCCTTCTGAGCATAATTTTTGAGATATTCTATTATCTTTGCACCGTCAACTGTTTCCAGTGGAGAAGCGAAGACGAAGAGAGGATCGCTAACAGCAATTCCGACTCTTCTGCGTCCATAATCTATGCCGATTATCCTTTCCATTGGTTGCAAATTTATAGAAAAAGGCGGTTAAGTCAAAATAACATGTCGAGAGAAAAAAAAGAGAAACGACCGATAGTCAATAACTTTAAGCTGACTTTGTCCGATAAAGACAAGGGCACAGACTTGAAGACCGTCTCGTTCACGAGAATCCAAGGCTTGATCGCGATAATCACCATAATCATCGTCTACAGTTTCTTGGTGATTGCATTATTCATATATACTCCGCTCAAAACTTTCATTCCTGGCTACCCTGACGCTGAGACAAGAAGAGAGGCTATCCGGAATGCAATCAGAATAGACTCTCTTGAGACTGAAATCACAAAGTGGGCTTTATATTCAGAAAATTTTGCCAGAATAATCGATGGACAAGAGCCATTGGAACTTGACAGCCTGATGAAAATCAAGGCTAAGTCAGATTCCATCGCCATCGACCCTAAGAGACTGGACGAGAGCCGGCAGAAGTTGAAAGATGAGGTCACGAAAGCTGATGAGTTCGCATTGAAGCCCGTGGAGAGGCGTTCCATGCCTATTGAAGGGATGCATTTCTTCACCCCTCTGAAGGGGGTCATATCGCAAGGTTATGACAAGGCTTTACATCCATGCATCGACATTACCGCTCCGGAAAATTCTACCGTAATGTCCGTGCTGGACGGAACGGTCATCTCTGCCGGATGGAGCGATGAATATGGTTACACTATTCAGATTCAGCATGAGGGCGACATCATATCCGTCTATAAGCATAATCAAAAGCTTCTGAAAAAGGTCGGGGACAAAGTGACGGCAGGAATGCCTATCGCCATCGTCGGCAACACTGGCAACACATCGACAGGAAACCATCTGCATTTCGAGCTATGGCACAAAGGAGAGGCCGTGGACCCAACAAAATATATTAGTTTCTAATGGAGAGAAAGAGAAGAATCGCGATTCTGGGGTCGACCGGATCAATAGGGACACAGACACTTGACGTCATAAGACAACACAAGGACAAATTCGAAGTTGAACTGCTGACATGCAACACCAGCGTTGACATGCTGGCTCAGCAAGCGAAGGAATTCGATGCGAACAACGCTGTCATCTGTGACGAAGCCCTTTACCCGGAACTGTCGAACCTGCTGGAGAATACCGACACGAAAGCTTTCGCAGGGATAAAATCCGTCTGCGACCTAGTTGCCTCAGACAACGTAGACATAGTTGTGGGCGCCATGGTGGGATTCAGTGGGCTGGAGCCGACTCTGGCAGCGATAAGAGCAGGGAAAATAATAGCCCTGGCTAACAAAGAGACCTTGGTGGCTGCGGGCGGAATAGTAACCTCAGAGGCGCAGAAGCATAATGCCCCGATAATTCCTGTCGATTCCGAGCATTCAGCGATCTTCCAGTGCCTGCTCAGCGCCCAAGGCAATAAAATAGCTAAAATCCATCTCACTGCATCTGGCGGCCCATTCAGGACGTGGGACAAGGGCAGGATTGCAAAAGCGACAAAAGACGATGCCTTGAAGCACCCTAACTGGAATATGGGAGCGAAGGTCACTATCGACTCATCCACCATGATGAACAAAGGGTTTGAGGTGATTGAGGCAAAATGGCTCTTCGGGCAGCCTGTAAGCAAGATAAATGTCGTCATACAACCTGAATCCATCATTCATTCGATGATTGAATACGAAGATGGCGCAGTCATGGCTCAGCTTGCCTGCCCGGACATGAGGGAGCCTATTCAGTTTGCCCTTGGCTTTCCAGAAAGAATGCCTCTGGACAATAAAAAACTGGACTTCGCTGAGCTGGGGAGCATCTCTTTCTTCAAGCCAGACATGGACAAATTCCCTTGCCTCGGTCTTGCATATGAGGCTATCGAGCAAGGCGGGAACATCCCATGCGTGATGAATGCCGCCAATGAATCCGCGGTCGCCGCCTTTCTGCGAGATAGAATCGGCTTCTATGATATTCCTCACATAATTAGCGAGTGCATGGAGAAGGCAGAGGCAATAAAAGAGCCAACACTCGATGACATATTCATGACTAACGCTGAAGTTCGGCGAATGGCAGATGCCATGATAGAAAAGATGGAGAGGTAGGAATATGGTCGTCCTTATGAAAATACTGCAAGTGATCCTTGCGCTTTCGGTTCTTATCATCATCCATGAGTTCGGGCATTTCATGTTCGCCAAGATGTTCCGAATCAGGGTGGACAAGTTCTTCCTGTTCTTCGACCTCAAAGGCATCAAGCTGTTCAGCACCAAAGGGAAATTCTTCACTAGAATATGCCCGAAAGCGAAGGATTGGGAAACTGAATATGGCCTCGGCTGGCTACCGCTCGGAGGCTATTGCAAAATCAACGGCATGATCGACGAGTCCATGGACATGGAAACCATCAAGCAAGACCCCAAGCCATGGGAATTTCGCACGAAACCAGCATGGCAGAGGCTCCTGGTGATGATCGGAGGCGTGCTGAACAATTTCATTTTCGCAATCATAGTCTATATAGCCATCATGGCGATATGGGGAAGCTCATATATTCGCAATGAAGGCAATGCGATATACACCAACGAGCTAGGGCAAGAAATGGGGTTCCGGAACGGAGACCGGATACTGAAGATGGATGACTATGTTCCCGAGAATTTCGGGATGCTTCAGGCAGACCTTGCGCGTAGAAACGTACAGGAGGTCACGGTCTTGAGGGGTCCTGATACCGTGCACATCTACATCGACAAATCCATGATAGGCGATGTGCTGAATACCCCTGGTCTATTTGACTTGGCAGTACCTTTCATCGTAGATTCAGTGATGACAGGCTCTGCCAATGCATCCGCCGGGCTTCTCAGAGATGACAGGATAATAGCCTTGGACAGCGTCTCTACCCCGTTCGTGCAAGATTCCAGGAAATACATGGAGACAATTAAAGGTGAAGAGACGGTAGCAACCGTACTGCGTGGAAGCGACACGTTGGAAATTCCGTTGCAAGTGGACACCAGCGGACGCATCGGCGTGTATATGCAGATTCCAGGAATCTCGTCTAAGGAATATTCAGTAGCGGAAGCCATTCCTGCCGGTTTCAAACTGACATTCAGCACGATAGGCGGTTACCTGAAAGACCTCAGGCTGGTGGCGACGCCAAGCACGGAGGCTTACAAGAGCGTCGGCAGCTTCATCGCCATCGGCCAGGCCTTCCCTTCCAAGTGGGACTGGTTCAGTTTCCTGAATATCCTGGCTCTGCTGTCGATAATGCTGGCCGTGATGAACCTGCTGCCTATCCCGGGACTTGATGGCGGTCACGTGGTGTTCACCCTCTATGAGATGCTCACCGGACGCAAGCCTAGCGATAATTTCCTCATAATAGCACAGATCATCGGCATGGCGCTGCTGGTCATGCTGATGATCCTAGCCTTCGGCAACGACATAGGCCGCCTGATGCGCTAATGCTGCATTAGAGTTACAGTTTCTGAATAATTTCCATTCCCTTGCGGAGGGCTTCTTCGTTCTGGGGGATGAGGTTATGATGGCGTTCAGGGAGCGTCTTGCGGAGTGCCGCTAGAACACTGTCGATAGTTACGATAGGGCGGATCTTCAGCAGGCCTCCCAGCACTATCATATTGAACGTCTTGATCATATTCATTTCAGCAGCGGCGTCCATGGCATTGATTCTATAGACATCGATGTCCTTCCTCTTCGGAGGATCGCTTATGCCATAACCATCGTAGATTAAGACGCCTCCTTTCTTTACCTTTGGCTCGAACTTCTCCAGCGAAGGCTGGTTAAGAACGATAGCGGAATCGTAGGAAGACAAGATAGGGGAAGATATGGGAGAATCACTCACGATGACCGTGACATTGGCCGTTCCTCCACGCTGCTCCGGTCCATATGCAGGCATCCAAGTAACCTCTTTTCCTTCCATCATCCCGGAATATGCCAGAATCTTGCCCATTGAGAGGACGCCCTGTCCTCCGAAACCAGATATTATTATTTCTTCTGTCATAGCCATATTCATTTAGAGTCAATGCCATTGTCCTTCAGATCGCCTAGGTGGTAGTAAGCGAACATATTCTCTTCCATCCACTTGTTGGCCTTCTCCGGACTCATCTTCCAGCCAGAATTGCAGGTGGACACAACCTCAACGAGATTGGAGCCTTTGCCCTGCATGGAATATTCGAAAGCCTTCCTGATGGCCTTCTTGGTACGATTGATGGCAGCTACCGTGTGCACTGCCTGACGGGTTACGTAGCAAGTGCCATCAAGCTGAGCCGCCAATTCGGTGATGTGCAGCGGATAGCCGTGCAGGCTAACTTCCCTGCCGTAAGGGCAGGTAGCCGTCTTCATGCCGAGGAGAGTCGTCGGAGCCATCTGACCTCCGGTCATGCCATAGATAGCGTTATTTATGAATATGATGGTGATGTTCTCGGCTCTGTTCAGCGCATGGATTGTCTCCGCTGTGCCTATGCAGGCTAGGTCGCCGTCTCCCTGGTAAGTGAAGACGAGCCTGTCCGGCCACAGGCGCTTCACTGCAGACGCAAGAGCCGGAGCCCTTCCGTGAGCGGCTTCCTGCCAGTCCACGTCGATATATTTATAAGCGAAGACCGCACAGCCTACCGGCGAGATGGCTATGGTTTTCTCAGTCATGCCCATTTCATCTATCACATCGGCTACGAGTTTGTGCACCACCCCGTGGCTGCAGCCTGGGCAATAGTGCATTGGAACATCATTCAACAAGGTAGGTTTCTTATATACAACCTGGCCTTTCTCGATTATTTCTTCTCTTGTCATAGCTGTTTCCGATTAAAACATACGTTTGAGAGCCTCCACGACCTCATCCGGATCCGGGATGATGCCGCCTAGGCGACCGAAATGCTGAACAGGGATGCCGCCGCCCACGGCGAGGCGAATGTCCTCGACCATCTGGCCGGCATTGAATTCTACCGAAAGTATGCCTTTGACTTTGCTGGCAAGTCTCTGAACTTCCTTCGTAGGGAAAGGCCAGAGAGTTATAGGGCGAAGCAGACCTACCTTTATGCCCTCGGCACGAGCGTTGTCTATGCTCTTCTTCGCCACTCGCGCAGCCGAACCGAATGCCATGATGGCATACTCAGCGTCATCGAGAAGGTATTCTTCGAAGCGCACCTCTTTTTCTTCGCACTCGCGGTACTTCTTCTGAATGTTGTTATTTATGATCTCCATCTCCTCGGAACGCAATTCCAAAGACGTGATTATGTTAGGCTTCCTGCCACCTATGCGTCCTGTGGTTGCCCAAGGGCATTCCTTTATGATCTGCTCCTCGGTACGACGAGGCTTGAAAGGTGGAAGCATGACTTTCTCCATCATCTGCCCGATGGCACCGTCGGCGAGAATCATGGCAGGGTTGCGGTAACGGAATGCAAGTTCGAATGCAAGATCCACGAAATCAGCCATTTCCTGCACTGAAGATGGGGCGAGCACGATCAGATGGTAGTCTCCGTGACCGCCGCCTTTGCAAGCCTGGAAATAGTCCGACTGGCTCGGCTGGATGGTTCCCAGACCCGGGCCGCCACGCATTACGTTCACTATGAGGGCCGGAAGCTCTGCGCCCGCCATGTAAGAAATGCCTTCCTGCATGAGGCTGATTCCAGGACTGGAAGAAGATGTCATCACCTTTTTCCCAGATGCTGCGCCTCCATATACCATGTTGATTGAGGCGACCTCGCTTTCTGCCTGGAGAACTACCATGCCAGTGGTCTCCCAAGGCTTCTGAGCCGCCAGAGTTTCAAGCACCTCTGACTGAGGCGTGATAGGATAGCCGAAATAGCCGTCGCAACCACAGCGGATCGCGGCGTGGGCAATGGCTTCATTGCCTTTCATCAATGTTACTTCCTGATCTGCCATAGATTCATTCTGATTTTAGACGGTAAACGGTGATGCACCCGTCAGGGCATACCGTAGCGCAAGACGCACAGCCCGTGCAGGTGTCAGCAAGAACCTCATGGGCATAGTTGTAGCCCTTTCGGTTAACTTCCTTGGTCGTGAGAGCAAGGACGTGAAGCGGACAGGCGACCACGCAGAGATTGCAACCTTTGCATCTCTCGACGTTGACGACCGTCGCTCCGTACATTTTTGCCATAATACCTTAAGTGTTATTGATTATACATATCCTTATTGTAGAAATCAAGGATTTCATTTGCCATTTTATATGCATTCACGGCAGGACTCTCTGGGTTCAATTCCATAGCCATCAGGTAATTATTGATGGCACCCTGCCAATCGCCTTTCTTACGATAAGCGTTGCCTAGCAGGTAATAAGCCTTGTCGGAAGGGGAAGAAGCCAAGGCAATATATTCATTTAATATATTGATTGCTTCTTCAGTCCTCTCCTCGCCCAAGCACCTCTCCGCTGCAGCAAAATCTTCCATATCCATTAATCTATAAATAGATTCCAGCCATACGTATCTTTTTCCACCCCTCTCTGGATGCCAATGATGCGCTTGTAGAGCTTCTCGCTGACCGGACCGCACTTATCCGGGCTGCCGAAAGAGTAGGTCTTGGTAATCTCTTTTGACTCCAAGGCAGGTTTGTCGTCAATCGAACAGATAGGAGTTATCACTACCGCCGTGCCGCAGGAGCATGCTTCATCGAAATCCGCCAGCTCCGTTATTTTCACGGGGCGCATCTCAACTTCCATTCCTAACTCTTTGGCAACAGTGCGAAGGCTGTTATTCGTGATGGAAGGCAGCACGCTGCTCGAAAGCGGAGTTATGTAAGTATTTCCTTTGATGGCGAAAAAATTGGACGATCCGAATTCTTCAATGTAGGTCTGGGTAGATGAATCTGGAAACAGCAGCTCGCGGTAACCGGCACCATGAGCAAGGTTATATGCGTGAAGCGACTGAGCGTAATTCGCACCCAATTTGTAGCCCCCAGAGCCATGTTTTGCGGCACGGTCATAATTTCTTGAAAGAACAGCCCTGCCCGGAAGCAAGCTCTTATCGCCCGAATACGTACCCACCGGAGAGCACATCACGGCAAACATCACGTCGCTGGAAGAATGGATGCCCAGCTGCGGACCGATGCCGATTAGGATAGGCCTGAGGTATAGAGACGCAGATGCAACATCTGCCGGAGGCAGATAGTCTATATTTTCCTTGACGCATCGGACGCACATTCCGATGAACATTTCTTCTGAAGGATAGGGCATGTCAAGGTACTTGGCGCTGTCTGCCATCCTTTTGGCATTCATGTCGGGCCTGAACAGCCTTATTTTCCCATCTTCACCACGAAAGGCCTTAAGTCCCTCGAAGCAGCAAGGGCCATAATGGAATATGCCAGCGAACGTGCTCAGAGAAATGCTCATGTCATCTGCGACCACCGGTTTCTCCCAATTACCTCCGATGCATCGGCTGTAAATGAAAGATTTGGTTTTGGTGTAGCTGAAAGACAGCTTTGTCCAGTCTATGTCAATCATGATAATTCAGTTTTTGTAATATGAATATGCCGTTGTTAGTCTTCTATAAGCTTATCCTTGTCGTAGGTGTGCACTTTCACTTCGCCAGAGAGAATCATGTACCCGTTTTCCGCCAGGCTGTTTATCTCGTCTTCCCCCGGGAACACTTCCACAGGGGCTATGAAGCCGATTTTATTCTTGATGGCATCCATCAGGTTTTTGCTGTGAGCTATTCCACCAGTGAGCAAGATGGCATCCACCTTGCCGTCTGCCGTTGCAGCCATTGCGGCAATATATTTACATATATTCAGCACGTACGCCTTCAAAAAGGTCTGAGCCAGCTCGTTGCCGTCGTCAGCCATCTTTTCTACGTCCTTCATGCTATTGGTTCCGAAATACGCCACTGCGCCTCCCCTACCGACCAGTTTTTTCTTGATTTCATCGGCAGTATATTTCCCGCTGAAGCACATGTCTATGAGGTCGAATGGCGGGCAGCAGCCAGAGCGTTCGGGAGTGATGGGGCCGTCACCGCCAAGACCGTGATTCGTGTCCAGCACTTTCCCGTTGCGGTGCAGCGAGATAGTTGCCCCGCCCCCCATGTGAGCGACGATCACTGTCACGTCATTGGTTTTATGCCCATGCTCCCTGAGATACCGCCTTACGATCGCCCTGGAATTGAGAGCGTGAAAAAGAGTCTTGCGAGTGAACTCGGGAATCCCTCCCATGCGACACTCCGGAAGCATCTCATCTGCCATCGGAGGATCCGCCACGTAAGCGATGCATTTGCCATGTCTAGGGTTGGTAATCCCTTTCGCATCCCTAGCCTCATTCACTTCCTTAGCGATGTCATCTGCCAGAACTGCGCTCAGATTACAAGCATGGACTCCGTCACGGCAACTTATGAGAACATCTCTCATGTCCTTGTTCACATTGTAGACACCGGTAATCACAGGAGTGAACAGGCCACCTCTCGCCATGATGATGTCTATGCTCTCAAACGGAATATTCTTCTCCTTCAGGAAATCCTCTATCGCCAGACGGCGCATGTCAGTCTGGTCCATTACCGAAGGATACTTGGCCACCTCGTCAGCGCTGTGCTCCAGCTTTGTGTCGAAAATTCGAGTTCCGTCAGAGTAGAAACCAAGTTTAGTCGTAGTAGACCCAGTGTTTATCACTAATATATTGCCTTTCTGTACAGGCGTATCTGCTAATATCTGCGTTCTTTCCATTTCTGTCGTTTTGCGCCGACATAAATATATTATATTTTTAAACAAAAACCGCAATAATTTTTCAAAATATTCCCCTTATTATCAAAATAACGAAAAAATCGTATCTAAATTCTCCGAATATCATTTATTCTTAATAAGATACCTAATTCATATAATATGCCGCCTTCCCAGATGACGGAAAGGCGGCATATTAAGATTAACTAATATTCGTCCACCTTGAGTTTTTTGCGATATTTCACTAACGTTTTATGAAGTTTTTTAGTGACTTTTTCATACCCTGGCTGACCATAAACATTGTGAAGCTCATGCGGATCTTTCTGCAAATCATATAGTTCATAATAATCGACATCCGGCTCATCACAAATGTAACCGCTCTTCACCATATTCACGAAACTGTCGTATTCCACAGTTCCAGGAATATTCTGATACTTATTCTCACTCTGAGCCCTAGCACCACCCTTCCCATAGAAGTGGATTAATTTAAACCTGTCATCTCGCACGCCATCATGCTTTCGCACCATGTGCCAAGTAGGGTAGTCATAGTAGTGGTAATAAATATCATTGCGCCACTTCCCTGCTGTTCCAGTCTTGAACAGTGGCTGCAGAGAGCGCCCACTCATTTCCTTTGGCTGCTTAACTCCAGCGAGGTCGAGAAAAGTAGGAGCATAATCAATATTCTGAACCATTTCCGTGCTTACGGTTCCAGGCGCGATATGTCCATTGTACATCATGACCAGAGGGGTCCTGAGACTCTCCTCGTACATGAAGCGTTTGTCGAACCATCCGTGCTCCCCCATATAGAAACCCTGGTCGCTAGCGTAGATCACTATCGTGTTGCTCAAAAGGCCGTCGGACTCTATATATTCAAGAAGTCTGCCTACGCTCTCATCAACTGAGTGAATGACGGCAAGATAATCCCTGAGGTATGTCTCGTATTTCCATACAGAGAGGCTGTCACCTGAAAGGTCGGCCTTGCAGAAAGCCCTATTTCTAGCTTCAAAATATTCAGAAATGAGTTTTTTCTGGTCGGGATTCATTCTGGCGAATTCTGCCACCATTGCGGAAGCGCTCTCATCAGGGTTTCTATCATCGCTCACCTTTAAATCTGAAGGCAGCCCCATATCCTTAATTATACTCATCTTCTGCGTCCTGGCAGCGCTTCCCCTGTCTGAGTAGTCGTCCCTGAAAGTCTCAGGAACAGGGAAAGTTACATCGTCATACATTCCAAGATATTGGGTGGCCGGTATCCAGCTTCTGTGAGGAGCTTTGTGATGTACCATGAGGAAAAACGGTTTGGAACGATCCCTGTGCCGCAAAAAGTCAAGAGCGTGGTCAGTTATCAACTCTGTCGCATAACCTTCCTCGCGGATATATTTTCCATTCGAATCCTGAGACTTGAAGACTGGGTTATAATATGACCCTTGGTCATTCAGCACATGGAAATAGTCGAAGCCTTTTGGCTCACACATCAAATGCCATTTCCCAACTATGCCAGTCTCGTAGCCGGCTTCTCTCAGAAGCTCGGAAACGAAAACACAGCTGGTATCGATGCCCTCGGCAAGCTGCCTCTGCCCATTCTGATGGCTGTATAAGCCGGTAATAGTGCAGGCACGACTAGGAGCAGAAAGAGAATTCTCCACGAAAGCCCTGTCGAAGCGCATCCCGTTTCTTGCGATGCGGTCGATGTTCGGAGTTGGGGCCAACGCAGAAATAGCACCGCCATATGCCGAAATAGCCTGAAATGCGTGGTCATCGCTCATGATGTAGAGGATATTGGGGCGCTTATCTTGCGATAGAACATCCCCAGCAACGAGAGCGAGCGTTGCTACAGCTAATAACTTATTGTATTGGCTATCTAGCACATTCATATATCATTTCATTATAAATTTCAA
>DCKG01000039.1 GCA_002320605.1 Bacteroidales bacterium UBA1680
AAAATTAACGAACTATTGTTACAATAATATCGCTATTTAAGCAGATTCGTGTCTTCTTTAGTTAAATACAAGCAATCGGCAAAAGGTGAATTTTGCTTGATGCTGAACGGTTGGCTCCCTAGTAATTATGGTGATATTTATAGTTGTCAATGAATCTCTTGATACTCCAAAATAGGTCTGAGCCATTTCCCTTGTTTTGAGGGAAAGTTACTAATATTTTATCGTTTTAGAAAATCTTTCCTGTTGGAATTTTGTTTTTCTTCTCCGCCTAAATCCCTGCCCCTCACATATTCAGATAGGTTGAGCATCAGCACCGTATAGGAAAGGATGGCTGGACCTAATCTAAGGTGGCGGCAGGAATATGCTCCGTCTACGGTATCCCGGGGACGCTTACACAGGATACTTTCGTAAGCAAGCGCAGAAGCACCCAGAATGAGCATTTTGGAAGTATCATGTAAATTTTAGACAGGATACTTTCAGAGCCTAATGTAACATGTTAATAATTAATACGTTGCCACTGACCGTCAGGGTACCCTCTAAGGTTTGCGGGTCGCTCAGTTACTCAATCGTCCACTCGGGGCCGTCTTTGGTGTCTTTGACGGTGATGCCGAGGGCCTTGAGGTGGTCGCGGATGGTGTCGCTGGTAGTCCAGTCTTTAGCCGCCTTGGCTTTTGCGCGCTCGTCCAGCACCATGTCCATGAGCCCGTCCACGACATGCTTGTCTCCAGATTCGGTTGCTGACTCATCCCTGAGGCCCATCACGCCGAACACCACGTTGTCGAACAAGGTTAGGAGGGTGCTGAGGTCGTTTTGGGTTAGTTCGAGCTCGCCAGCTTTGGCCGAATTGACTATTCTGACAGCCTCGAAAACGTTTGCAAGTGCGATAGGGGTATTTAGGTCATCGCAGAGCGCTTCATAAGCACCGCTGAATATTTTTTGAATATTCTGGGATGCCTCAGGATTTCCATTAGGAGCAACTGCATCGATGAATTCACCGTACTGCATAGCATCGGCAGGATTGCCTTCAGTGCCCTTAGCAGTTGGCTCGATGCCAGCGGCCTTCGCGAGGACCTTCAAATCCTTGTACCCCTGCATCACGCGCCTGTAACCTTTCTCTGCGGCTTGCAGAGCCTCATTACTGAAATCCAGAGTTCCACGGTAGTGGGCTTGGAGAATAAAGAAGCGGATAGTCATCGGGGAATATGCTTGTTCTAGCTTCGGGTGGTCGCCGCTAAATAGCTGTGGCAACGTGATGAAATTGCCAAGGGACTTGCCCATCTTCTGCCCATTGATGGTAATCATATTGTTGTGCACCCAGTAATGCACACCCTGAGTGCTGCGCGAAGCCTCATTCTGAGCAATCTCGCATTCGTGGTGAGGGAACATAAGGTCCATTCCACCCCCATGAATGTCAAACTCCTGGCCGAGATATTTTTCGCCCATCACAGAGCATTCCAGATGCCATCCTGGGAAACCTTCGCTCCATGGGCTCGGCCAGTGCATGATGTGCGTTGGGTCCGCCTTCTTCCACAGCGCGAAGTCGTATGGCGCCCTTTTGTCGCTCTGGCCGTCAAGGGTGCGAGTACCTTCAAGAGTGTCATCCAGAGTGCGTCCAGAGAGCACTCCGTAATGATACTTCTTATTGTATTTCTCGACATCGAAATACACGCTGCCGTTGCTGATGTAGGCAAAGCCGGCATCCAGAATCTTCTTCACCGTTTCGATCTGCTCGATAATGTGGCCGCTGGCGCGTGGCTCGATGGAAGGCGGCGCAACATTCAGCTGGCGCATCGCCTCGTGGTAGCGGAACGTGTATGTCTGCACGATCTCCATCGGCTCCAGCTGCTCCAAGCGGGCCTTCTTCGCAATCTTGTCCTCACCCTCGTCAGCATCGTGCTCCAAATGACCTACATCCGTTATATTCCTAACATAGCGGACCTTGTATCCCAGATGTTTCAAGAGCCGGAAAAGCACGTCGAAAGTGACTCCTGGACGAGCGTGACCCAGATGGGCGTCGCCATAAACCGTAGGCCCGCAGACATACATTCCCACGTGGCCAGGGTTTATCGGAGTGAAAAGTTCTTTCTTCCTCGAAAGAGTGTTCGTCAAATATAGATTCCGCATAACTGCTAATTCCAATTTAAAATGAATTTACAAGATATATTGAAGCTTTTCGTAGCGTTTCGCTTATGTTCTTTGCGGCGTCTCATAGGAATTTTTCGCGATTGGTCAGTCTTTCATAAACGTCTTTGTACGCTTCGCCGACTTTGCCGTTGTCATGACGGAAGCGGTCTTTGTCGAGACGCTGGCCGGTAGCAATGTCCCAAAGACGTGCGCTGTCTGGAGTGATGTCATCGCTCATGACAAGGCTCCCGTCAGGCATGTGACCATATTCAGTCTTGAAGTCCACCAGAGTGATGCCGATGCTCTTGAACATAGGGACCAGCACCGCATTCACCTTTTGCGTCATTGAATATATTTGATTCAGTTCTTCTTGGCTTACCAGGCCGATGGCCAGTGCCTGCGAGTCGTTGATCAGAGGGTCGCAGAGTATGTCAGACTTGTAACAGAGGTCGTAAACAGGTTCTTTCGGAACGATGCCTTCTTCCAACCCTAGCCTCTGTGCCATGGAACCGGCGATGACATTGCGGACGATGACTTCCATCGGGATGACGCTCGTCTTCCAGCAAAGTTGTTCAGTATCGGACAGTTTCTCTATGAAACTTGTAGGCACCCCGTTCTCCTGCAATATTCTTGAAATCTCGCAGGAAATGCCATTGCAATATTTCCCCTTGCCCTTGATGACCGCCTTCTTGATTTTCTTGTAGGCAGTGATTTCATCGGTGAAACTGATTATGACTTTCTCCGGGTCCTCGGTGTCATATATTTTGATGGAAACTCCATCATGCACTATTCCAGTCTTTTCCATGTTCAATGAATATTATGAATTCTGTTTTAGGGTGCCCTTGCCGTTTTCGGAAGCATGCGAGCTGGCGTGAGCAGAGCCTGTGCGGAAGTAGCGCACCGCATTCTCGAAGAGCGGCTGCTCGAGGTCTGCCTCAATATTCTTGAACAGGCCATCCTCGTAGCGCTCGCTGTGCCCCATTTTGCCAAGGATTTTTCCATCCTTGGATATGATGCCCTCGATTGCATAGTAAGAGCCGTTAGGATTGTAAGGTGACTCCATCGTGACCTCATCGGTGATAGGGTCTACGTACTGGAAGGCCACCTGGCCGTTGGCGAATAGCTCGCGGGCAAGATCCTCATTCAAGACAAATTTACCTTCACCGTGGCTTACTGGAATGGAGAACTCATCCCCTATGTTCAGACCCGACAGCCAAGGTGAATTGGTTGTAGAAACCCTCGTGGTAACCATCTGGGAGATATGTCTGTTGATGTCGTTCCTGAACAGGGTAGGCGAGTCCTTAGTGACCATTCCAAGGTGGCCGTAAGGCAGCAGGCCGGATTTTACCAGAGCCTGGAATCCATTGCATATTCCTAAAATCAGACCGTCCCTTTGCAACAGGCGTTCGATTGCATCTGCTATATCCTTGTTGTTCAGAACGTTGGCGATGAACTTTCCGCTTCCGTCTGGCTCGTCTCCAGCAGAGAAGCCGCCGACTAGCATCAATATCTGGCATTTGTCGATGTTTTCTTTCATTTCGGCGATTGAATCCAGCACGTCCTGTTCACTGAGGTTCTTGAACACGCTCATGAAAGGTTCTGCGCCCGCCTTGCGGAAAGCCTTCGCTGAATCGTAATCGCAGTTGATGCCAGGGAATACAGGAATATAAACCCTTACTTTATCGACCGCAGGCCCATGGTATTGTAAGTCTGCTTTATGAGCCTTGAACGGTTTCATGCCTTCCAAACCCCTAGGCATCAGGCGCTTGAAGTCAGGTTTGCTGGTAGAAGGATAAACTTTGTCAAATAGCGACCCGTTGAAATCCATCAGCTCGAAAATCGAAATCGAAGTGCCGTTCACGAGAACATTTCCATCCTCGCCTGAAGTCACGTAGCCTAGCTCGATGGCATTCTCGAAATCTAGCGCGTGACCATCGGTTTCTACCACGATGGAACCATAGCTTAGATTGAACAAATCCTCCTCGTCGAGGTGCACGTCGAAACCGAAAGCATTGCCGAAACTCATCTTGCAAAGAGCCTCAGCCACGCCGCCGAATCCTGTTGCCCATGCGGAAACTATCGTGCCGTCAGCTATCTTTTCCTGAATATGGTTCCAGTTCTTCATAAGCTGCTGTGTGTCAGGCATGAAGTTCTCTTTAGGAGTATGCTTTACTAGATACAGCCTGTCGCCTTCCCATTTGAATTCCGGAGAAATCACGTTCTTTACCTTGACAGGAGTTATCCCGAATGCTATGAATGTAGGCGGCACGTGAATGAGCCCCTTCTCTGTCTCGAACGATCCGCTCATGGAATCCTTGCCTCCGATTGAAGGCAGGCCAAGCTCTTCTTGCATCTTCAGTGAGCCAAGCAGGGCTGCCGCTGGCTTGCCCCAGACCTTAGGGTCAGATGTCATTCTTTCAAAATATTCCTGGCAAGAGAAGCGCATGGTCTTCCAGCATCCGCCAGCTGCCACTATTTTGCTGCAAGCCTCGACCATTGAATATGCCGCACCATGATAAGGGCTCCACTCGCAGAGGTCAGGATTAAATCCGAATGCCATCATGCTGGCGGTATTCGTGAACCCGTCCGTAGGCAGCTTCTGCACTGAAACCTGAGTCTCGGTGGCCTGCAGTTCTCCTCCAAACGGCATAAGCACCGTAGAGCGTCCTATGGTGGAGTCGAACATCTCTATGAGACCTTTCTGGCAGGTCACGTTCGGATCCTGAAGATTGCTGAACATTCTTTCTTTAAGGCTCTTTCCCGGCACGTCACGGTAGAATGGATCGTTTTCCGGCACTGCCCCGATTTCAGCCTTGGCATAATGTTTCGCTCCAGCGCTGTCGATGAAGCTTCTCTTTAAATCTACGACCACCTTGCCGTTATAAAGCATCTTCATCCTCTCCGTATCGGTAACATCCGCAACGTGGGTCACTTCAATGTTCTCTTCATGGCAATATTCCTTGAATATGTTTTCGTCTTTGGCTTCGACCACGACAGCCATCCTCTCCTGCGACTCGCTGATTGCCAGCTCGGTTGTGTTCATTCCGCTGTACTTGACCGGAACCCTGTCCAGATAAATGTCCAGTCCGTCAGTAAGCTCGCCGATTGCGACACTCACTCCGCCGGCTCCGAAATCATTGGACTTCTTGATGAGTTTCGTCACCTCCGGCTTTCTGAATAGTCTTTCCAGCTTCCTCTCCTCCGGAGCATTACCTTTCTGCACCTCGCTTCCACAGGTCTCCAGAGACTCCTCCGTGTGTTCCTTGGAAGAGCCTGTCGCGCCACCGATTCCATCACGCCCAGTGCGTCCTCCAAGCATCAGCACCACGTCCCCTGGCTTGGGACTCTCTCGGCGCACGTTATAGGCCTTGACAGCTCCGACCACCGCCCCGACTTCAAGCCTCTTGGCCGTGTACCCATCGTGATATATTTCCCTTACATGTGTGGTCGCGAGGCCGATTTGGTTGCCGTAGCTGGAATATCCGTGGGCAGCCTGCTTCGTGATGACTTTCTGCGGCAGCTTGCCTGGCAGTGTTTCGGAAACCGGCTTCCAGATGTCTCCTGCTCCGGTCACCCGCATTGCTTGATAGACGTAGGAACGTCCCGAAAGAGGATCCCTGATTGCGCCTCCAAGGCAGGTTGCAGCACCACCGAATGGCTCGATCTCGGTCGGATGGTTGTGAGTCTCGTTCTTGAACATCAGCAGCCACCTCTCGACTGCGCCATCAACATCTACGTCTATGAATATGCTGCAGGCGTTATTTTCCTCGCTGACTTCCATGTCGTCCAGCTTGCCTGCCTTGCGGAGATGCTTCGCTCCGATCGTGGCCATGTCCATGAGGTTCAGCCCCTTTTGCTCACGTCCAAGATCCTTGCGCATCTTCAGATACAGCTCCATCGTGCCCTCGATATCCTCCTTTATGAACGAATCTTCGATTCCGATTTCCTCAAGCTCGGTCGTGAACGTGGTGTGGCGGCAGTGGTCGCTCCAGTATGTGTCTAGGATGCGCAGCTCTGTCTCGTTAGGGTCGCGGCCTTCTTCCGTGAAATATTTCACGACCTCGTTCAGGTCATCAGCGTTCATCGCCAGGCCCATTTTTTTGCAGTAAGCCTCGCATTCGGAGGCCGTTGACATGTTCCTAAATCCCTCGAGTTCTGGAACCGGCTTCACAGCTGCCTGCTCAGTGTCCGTCAGTTTGGAAAGATCCTTCGTCCGAGATTCCACAGGGTTGATGCAATAGTGACGGATTCTCCCCAGCACTTCTGCTGTCGCATCATCGTCCACTATTATCAGCCTGGAGCTCTTGATGTTTATATTCGCCGCGGGGTCAATTAGGTGCACGCAGTCGATGGCTGATGCTGCCCTTTGGTCGAACTGCCCTGGAAGGTATTCCACGGCGATATATTTCTTTCCTTCGAGGTCGATCGAATCGGTGACGCTGTCTGTCACAATTTCGCCGAACACGCTGTATCGACATTTCTCCAGCAGTTCTTGGGTGAAGCCGAACAGGTCATAGACGTTTAACAGCCTCAGTGATTTGAGATTCAGTGAAAGGTTCTCGTTAAGTTCTGCCAGAAGGCTTTTTGCTTCAACCTGGAACTCAGGGTGCTTCTCTACGAAGATGCGGTAATTTTTCATTTCTGGATGCTTCCGTTTAATTCACAAAATTATGCTTTTCAACGGAGAATAGCAATTGAAATTCACCCCAAATGACTATCTTTGAATATGTCGCGGATCGTCCTCCCGAACGATGCCCGTCCTTCAGAACGACACCCCACGTCATCCTGAACTTGATTCAGGATCTGGGTTAAAGAACATGTTATATTATACTATTATGAAACATTCAATCACTATCGCTCTCAGCATCGCTGCCATTGCTCTGATAGCAGCAGGATGCAACAACGGTGCTAAGAAGGCGCAACAGAAAGCAGCCGAGGAAGCAGCCATCGAGCAGGCTCGCCAAGATTCAATTGCAGAAGCTCAGAAAGAACAAAAAGAGAAAGAAGCTATGACTACTCTACAGAATTTGCCAGACGAGCCGATTTTCGACATCGTCACCGACATGGGAACAATCAAGGTTAAACTCTACGGTAAGACGCCGAAACATCGCGAGAATTTTGCGAAGCTGGCTCTTTCTGGTTATTATGATGGTCTTCTGTTCCACCGCGTGATCAATGGGTTCATGATCCAAGGCGGAGACCCTTACACTCGCGACACATCGGCAGCTGCAGTCGCTAAATATGGCCAAGGCGGCCCAGGATACACTATTCCAGCTGAGTTCGTTCCAGAATACAAACACAAGAAGGGTGCTCTCGCAGCCGCCAGGCGTGGAGATGAGGCCAATCCGAAGAAGGAGTCTTCTGGCTCTCAATTCTACATTGTGCAGGATCCCGTGGCTTGCGCTCAGCTAGATGGTGAATATACCGTATTCGGCGAGACCATCGAAGGACTGGATGTCATCGACCGCATTGTCCAGGTTGCTACCGACAAGAAAGACAGACCGTTGCACGATGTCGTCATCAAGCAGATAAAACTTGATGAGAAATCAGCGCCAAAAGTAGAGCAAAAATCGACTGATGAAAATTCCCAAAACAACTGATTCGGTATTTTTTGCTATATTTTCCGCAATTTTGGTCAATTTATCATGCAACGAATTGGTTTATTTAAAACAAAATACTACCTTTATGAAAGTTTTTTCATAGGTAAAGTTTTAGGTTAGAATTGCGAATAGAGCATGCAGTGATGCAAGCTCTATTCTTCTTGAAAAAAACTCTATTCATCTATTACGGGGATCGATTAAGAAGTGATTTTTAACGGTCCCTTTTTTATGCCTTGAACAGGACACGAAAAAGGCAGATCGCATGGTGCGTCTGCCTAAATATCAAGAGTATATAAAGCTTAGTCGCTTAAAGAGAACCTTCTGAATGCAGTGACTGTCGCATCTTTGTCACCGGCCTTGATGTAATCGGCGACGCTGAGCTTGTTGTCCCAGATGAATTCCTGAGCAAGAAGAGTTCTTTCTTTGAAGTACTTGTTCAGCTTGCCTTTGGCTATATTCTCTAGCATAGCCTCCGGCTTGCCAGCCATCTTCGGATCCTCGGCGATTTGCTGCTTGTACATTTCCAATTCTTTCTCAACATCTTCCTTAGGGCAATCGTCGGCAGAAACGGAAACAGGACTCATGGCAGTTACCTGCTGCGCGACGTTCTTGCCAATCTCTGCTGAAACTTCCTTGTTGAAAGCTACGATTGATCCAACTTTATTGTTGTTGTGAACATATTGTGAAATGTATGGAGCCTCCAGATGGTCGTAATAAGCGAGAACTAGCTTCTCTCCAGTTTTACCAGTGAGAGCGGAGATTTCTTCCTCGACGGTATGTCCGTTAGAGCATTTGCATGCTTTGAGGGCATTGAGGTCTGCCGGGAAGTTCTTCATGGCAGCGTCGGCGATCTCGTCTGCAAGGCTCTTGAAGTTGTCAGTCGCGGAAACGAAGTCGGTCTCGCAGCCTAAGCATACGATAATTGCCTTGTTCCCCTCAATGCGAATGCGAACCGCACCTTCGGTAGTCTCACGATCTGCTCTTTTGGCAGCCACGAGCTTACCTTTCTCGCGAATGATTTCGACAGCTTTGTCGAAATCTCCGTTGGCTTCTTCAAGTGCTTTTTTGCAGTCCATCATTCCGGCCTGCGTCATTTTGCGTAATTTCATTACGTCTTGTGCGGAAATTGCCATTTTTCGTTCTCCTTTATAAAATAATCATTCAGCTTTTGGTTCTTCTGCCTGGCTTTCGGCTACCGGTGCGGCAGGAGCCTCTGGCTCTTCAGCCTTAGGCGCTTCCGGTTCTTCTTTCGGAGCATCAGCCTTAGGAGCATCTTCTTCTGCGGTCTCTGCCTCTACGTCAACAGGCCTTGCAGTTTTGCGAGCGCGAAGCTTCTTCCCTGTAGGATTGGAGAGAGCTTCTCCCTCTGCATTTTCCTCGGTCTCCTCTTTTTCTTTCTCCATCTTCCTTTCGTCCAGACCTTCCTGGATTGCCTGGCAGAGAGTATTCACTATTAACTGAATAGACTCTACTGCGTCGTCATTTGCCGGTATCACATAATCAATGTGGGTAGGATCGCAGCATGTGTCAACCATTGCGAATACCGGAATGTTGAGGCGGTTAGCCTCTTTAACGGCGTTGGCTTCCTTCTGGATGTCAACAACGAATAGTGCTGATGGAAGGCGGCTCATATCCTTGATGGAACCGAGGTTCTTCTCAAGCTTAGCCCTTTGACGGTCCACCTGCAGACGCTCTCTCTTAGCGAGTTTCTCGTAGGTGCCGTCCTCTTTCATTTTATCGATGGTGTTCATTTTCTTGATAGCCTTGCGCACTGTTGGAAAGTTGGTGAGCATACCGCCTGCCCAGCGCTCGGTTATCGATGGCATGTTGACTGCCGTCGCCTTTTCAGAAACAAGCTCTTTAGCCTGTTTCTTCGTAGCTACGAAGAGAATCTTGCGACCTGAGCGGGCAAGCTCTTTCATAGCATCGGCAGCCTCGTCTATTGCGACGATGGTCTTGTGCAAGTCTATGATGTGTATTCCATTTTTCTGGCCGAAGATGAAAGGAGCCATCTTAGGGTTCCATTTCCTTGCCAAATGTCCGAAATGCACGCGTGCATCAAGAAGTTCTTGGAAATTTGTTCTTGGCATTGTAATGTTAATTTTTAAGTTTTTAAACTTTTTCTTCGAGGCCGTTTGCCGATAGGCCTTTCAGACTCTTTTCTTCAATCCCGGAGCAGTGGCATTGCCAGTCTCCGAAATTTTCCGCGGTTCCGTCAACTCTGCGGTAGTTCTCTATTTGAAGGAGAAATCTTCCTAAGAATATGTCGAAGTCAGCAGAGTTTCTTCGAGCGGACCGTGCTTTAACATAAATCAGCTCAGCAATATTAACGTTTGCTGAATTGGAAGTGAGCACGTGCGCCAGGCTGACCAGGTTTCTTTCTCTCGACTTCGCGAGAATCGCGGGTGAGGAAGCCTTCTGCCTTAAGGGCAGGGCGGTAAGCCTCTCTGTCGAGATTGCTCAGAGCGCGTGAAATTCCAAGCCTTATAGCTTCTGCCTGGCCTTTCGTGCCTCCGCCTACGATGTTAACCTTCACGTCAAACTGACCTTCTGTCTTGGTGACCACGAATGGCTGGTTCACGATGTAAACAAGATTCTCCTGCTTGAAATATTCATTCAGAGGACGATTGTTGATCGTGACGTTGCCTTTCCCGGGCGCAAGATAAACACGAGCGACGGCTGATTTACGTCTTCCAAGGGCGTTTTTTTGTTCCATTTGCTGTGTTAGATTTCGTTCAACTTAATAACTTTAGGATTCTGTGCTTGGTGAGGATGCTCAGGGCCTGCGTAAACGTGCAAGTTCTTGATAATCTGGTCGCCAAGACGAGTTTTAGGGAGCATGCCTTTGACAGCTCTCCTTACTAGTTCGGCAGGTCTCTTCTGAAGGATCTCCTTCGGAGTCGTGAAACGCTGTCCGCCAGGGTAGCCCGTGTAACGAGTGTAAACACGTTCAGTCATCTTCTTGCCTTTCAGGATGACTTTCTCGGCGTTAACCACGATGACATTGTCACCGCAGTCCACGTGAGGAGTGTAACCAGGCTTGTTCTTTCCGCGAAGGACGAGAGCGAGCCTTGATGCAAGGCGTCCGAGTTCCTGATCCGTGGCATCGATCACGACCCAACCTTTGTTTACGGTCGCCTTATTTAGCGATACCGTTTTGTAGCTAAGTGTGTCCACTGTCTTGATCTTTAATGGTTTAACATAAAAAATTTGCGATCCCTACACAAAATAGGGGTCGCAAAGATAGTGAATATTTTCGAGTCTGGCAAACTAAATCGAAAGCACGGCGAGAACGTTTATCAGCTCGCGATCAATTGGCTTGTCTTTCTTTATGGCTTTGTCGATAGGGACGTACACCACCTGGCCGTTCTGTATGCCTACCATGATGTTCCTCTGACCCTCTAGCAAGGCCTCGATGGAAGCGTAGCCCAGCCTGCTTGCCAGTATCCTGTCCTCTGCGGAAGGCGAACCTCCTCTCTGCAGGTGGCCCAAGATGGTGACGCGCACGTCGTACTGAGGATATTCCTTGCGCACCCTTTCGGCGTAGTGCATTGCGCCGCCGTCTTTCGGGCTTTCGGAGACGATGACAATCGAGCTATTCTTGCTCTTGCGCTTGCCATGATTGATGAATTGCTCCAGCTGGTCGATGTCGGTCTTGTCTTCCGGAATGATGGCGGCCTCTGCCCCTACGGCAATAGCGCTGTTCTGCGCCAGGAAGCCAGCATCGCGCCCCATCACCTCGACGAAGAATATCCTGTCGTGCGATGTAGCGGTGTCGCGTATTTTATCGACGCACTCCACGATGGTGTTCAAGGCGGTATCGTACCCGATCGTGCTGTCTGTGCCGTAAAGGTCATTGTCTATCGTTCCCGGCAGACCGATGATAGGAATGTCGTATTCCCTTGCGAAATCCTGGGCTCCGGCCAGAGACCCGTTGCCGCCAATGACGATCAAGGCGTCCACTCCGAATTTCACGAGGTTGTCAAAAGATTTCTGCCTACCCTCGGCAGTCATGAATTCTTGGCTGCGGGCAGTCTTCAATATGGTTCCGCCTCTCTGTATTGTGTTGCTGACGCTCTCGGTCGTGAGCTCTTTGAAATCACCGGCTATCAGCCCTTCGTAGCCGCGATATATTCCCATTACTTTCCATCCGTTGTAGATAGCCGTGCGGGTAACGGCTCTGATGGCAGCATTCATTCCTGGAGCATCGCCTCCGGAAGTCAGTACGCCGATAGTCTTTATCTCTTTCATAATAAGGTATAAAATAAGTGTTGCAAAAATACTAATTTTGCCAGAATAATAGTCCGCAACTGTGATGCCATTTTTAATAAAGTGGATGCGGTTTCGGCTTAAGCGAGAGCGATTGCTCCATTTTTTCATCATGAATATAGGGTCGATTCAACTGGGAGACAAGCCTGTGCTGCTTGCGCCGATGGAGGATGTTACAGACGCATCCTTCAGGGGGATATGCCGCGAGCTGGGTGCGGACATGGTATATACCGAATTCGTGCCTGCCGAGGGGCTGATAAGGGATGCGAAAAAGGCAATTGATAAGCTGAGAACATACGATGAGGAGGCTCCAATCGGGATACAGATATATGGCAGCGATCCCGATGCCATGGTGGAGGCTGCCAAAATGGCCGATTACGCCGATGAGATTGCCGGAGGGCATGGGGCTGACCTAATCGACATCAATTTCGGCTGTCCTGTCAGCAAGATAGCCATAAGGGGGGCCGGGTCGGGAATGATGCGCGAGCCGGACAAAATGGTCATGATCACGAAGCGCATAGTCGAAGCCGTTCGCAAGCCGGTGACTGTGAAGACTCGCCTGGGATGGGACGACAAGAGCAAAATCATCGTCGAGCTTGCAGAGAGGCTTCAGGATGCCGGCATCCAGGCTCTGACAATTCATGGACGGACTCGTTGCCAGATGTACAAAGGGGAGGCGGACTGGTCGCTCATCGGCGAGGTGAAGCGGAACCCTCGCATGCATATTCCTATAATAGGCAATGGAGACATAACTTCGGCTCGCAAGGCAAAGGCTGCGTTTGACGAATATGGCGTCGATGGGATAATGGTGGCGAGGGCTTCATTCGGGCACCCTTGGATATTCAAGGAAATAAAGCATTTCCTGGAGACAGGGGAGGAGCTTCCGCCGCTGGGGGTTCGGGAGAGGGTGGGGCTCGCGAAGCGCCATTTCGCTCTTTCCGTGCAGATGAAGGGCGTGCCTAGGGGGGTGTACGAGATGCGTCGCCATCTCTCTTGCTATTTCAAAGGGCTTCCGGATTTCAAGGAGACCAGAATGAGGCTGGTTACGGAAAATGACCCTGACAAGGTGATTGAAATACTTGAATATATCGCCGAGCGCTGGGGAAGCAGCACGATTGAGGAAAATTCTAATGTCTACGGCATAAAATAGTTCCCGAAGTGCGTTATGCTGATGCGGATATGTGGTTTTTTTCTATTTTTTTGTATCTTTGCGACCTATGCTGGAGAAGGTCATTCTTGCACCATATTATTTTACGCTCAAGCTGAGGCATTTTCTTTACGACAAGGGCATATTCAAAGTAAGCACTTGCGAAGTGCCTACTATCTGCGTAGGTAACATTACTGCAGGTGGGACAGGCAAGACGCCTCATACCGAGATGATCCTGAGGTTCCTCCTCCATTCCGATGACTGGGCGTACAAGAACATCGCGGAACTTTCTAGGGGACACAAGCGCATGAGCGGTGGATTTCAGTTGGTCTCCAGGGATGGAAACGTCAATGAATATGGTGACGAGGCTCTCCAGATAAAGAAAAAATTCCCTAGCGTCGTGGTGGCGGTGGATCGGAAAAGAGTTGAGGGATGCGATCTGCTCTGCCATCCGGAGAAGCTGAAGACGTACAAGAGAGCTCGTAGCTGCGCTAACGTGGGAATTCCGAAATCTGACATCATAGTCTTGGACGATTCGTTCCAGTATCGGTCTCTTGACGCTTATTACAAGATAATACTCATTGATTATAACTGCCCTACCTATAAAGACAATCTGCTGCCTTTTGGCAGGCTGAGGGATTTACCCGAGAGGCTAATCTGCGCTGACATTCTGATAGTCACGAAGTGTCCTGTGTTCGTGTCTGATGAAGAGAGGCTCCAGTGGGCTGAGAAATTAGGCATCAGAGATTTCAATCCCAAGACGTGCACAGGAATCGATAAGAAAGGCAGAGGCAAGACATTGCTTTTCACGTCCATAAACTACAAGCCTCTGGAACCTGTTTATGAGCAGGCCGACCACAGGTATTCTTACTCTAAGCATCTGATTTTGTTCTCCGGCATAGCCAAGGACACTCCTCTGAGAAGCTATCTCAGTGACAATTACAAGATTGTGAAGCGGTTCACTTTCATGGATCATCATAATTACAATCGCTGGGACATCAAGAAAATCATGCATTCGGTCAAGGAGAATCCTACGGCAGTCGTCGCCACCACGGAAAAAGATTGCCAGAGGATAATGGATTACAAAAAGATCCCGGACAAATTGAAGGAACGTCTCTTCAAGGTCCCGATTGAAGTCGGTTTCCTGACCGACAATGAGCGAGAGATATTCGAAACAACTCTCCTGGCCGCCCTGCGGAATTTCCACGAAGTCTATCAGCATTAATGGCATCCAGCCACCATCATCCCTGACGTGGGCGTTTTGTTTAGGATGTGAGTAGTCCCATTGCTTGGGGTATGGTGAGGGCTGTGTCGGAGGTGAAGCCGCCTGAGCGGGTGCGTCGGAGGGAATCGAGGGTGGCTCCGGTGCCGAGGGCTTCGCCGATGTCTCTTGCGAGAGCCCTTATGTATGTGCCTTTGCTGCAGGATATGCGGATATCCGCATGAGGCAGATGCAATGAGGATATGTCTGTGACGTTTATCCTTGGGTTCGGTCGCAGGGACTCAAGATCCGGTCTCGATGAATCATCACAGGAGCCTGGTAAACTTTCTTCTGGATATGGCAGATGTGGCTGTCCGTCTGGCGCAAAACTCAGTAGTTCTATTGCCGAGATATTGATTATCTGTTTGTTCAGGGTTTCGGCGACGGAATGGTCAAAATCCGACATCACGTCAGATTTTTGAAGACGAGCGTCACGGTACTGCTTGCGGGCAAGTTCATATGCCCGGACTCCGTCAATGGATTTTGCCGAAAAGAGCGGCGCAATCTGCTCCTGCTCCCCAAGAAAACCCGGCAATATATTCCTAATGTTTTCTTCGTTGACTTGGTCCGTAGGATAAGTATGGTCGATGGCTTTCTCAAGGTCGTAGGAAGGCGTGGTAGCTCCGAAAGAAATGCCGGCGACATATTCCTTGCCCTCTTTCTGCAGTTCCTCGGCAAGCTTGGTCGCCTTTCCTATGCACACCAGCAGCACCCCCGTGGCCAGAGGATCCAGCGTCCCGGCATGGCCAACCTTCAGATTTTTCTTCCGGAAATGCCTGCACGCAGCCCATTTCAGCTTCCTGATCACGTCTGCAGACGTCCACCGGTACGGCTTGTCCACAGGAATGATTATCCCACCTGGAAAGTCGCCTATGTCGCAGGAGAGCTTGCTGCCCAGGAGAATCTTGTCCGCTATCAGAACCTTTTCTTCCACTACACTGGAATCTTGTCGATTCGTCTCTGGTGGCGGCCCCCCTCGAATTGGGTGGAAAGCCACGTGTTCAGGATGCGTGTTGCCATCGGGTAAGAAATGAATCTGGCAGGCATCACTAGCACATTCGCATTGTTGTGAGCCTTCACCAAGCGGCCAATCTCGCTGTTCCATGCCAGCCCGGCACGCACTCCCTGATGCTTGTTGAGAGTAATGGACATGCCATTCCCTGTTCCGCAGAGGGCGACTCCAAGGTCTACCTTTCCCTTTTCCACGGCTTCGGCCAGAGGATGGGCGTGGTCAGGATAGTCGCAGCTTACTTCGGAATCGGTTCCGAAATCCATCACCTCATATCCCTTTTTCTTCAATAATTCCACCAGCTTGGTCTTATATTCATAACCAGCGTGGTCGCTTGCCATTCCTATTGTCATGATATTCAGAATATTTTGTGTTTGCTAACAGTCGCGATGAATTCCTTCAAATAGAAGGGTTCAAAATAGGCCACATCCTCTAATTTCCCAGCCTTGAATGCTTCAACCGCAGGATGCAGCATGGATGAAGCTTTTGGGCAACATTGCCCGAAATAAGCATTCGGCGATGCAATTACATCCTTGCATTTTTCGGCTCCGTCTCCTATGAAAAGTACCGGCCCTTCGGAAAGCCGAGATGCAAAAGTCTCGCCATCCACCACCTGAGCCACAGTAGGTGATACCTGACGTCCGTCTGGAGAGAAAACTCCTGTATACACTTCCATTCTACGAGCATCGATCATTGGCACGACATATTTGCAACCCTCTGGAAGAAGCCCACCATCGATCGCCTGCCACACCAGCGTGTCCAAGGTTCCGACTGAAATCAGAGGAATTCCTGCCCCAAAGCAGAGCCCTTTTGCAGTTGAAACACCCACTCGCAGTCCGGTGTAGGAACCTGGGCCTTTGCTCACGCACACCGCACTGCAATCTTTGACTGCCAGACCCCTATCGTCAAGCATCTCTTTCACGAAAGGAGCTGTCATGGACGCATGTGCGTGAGGCTCTGAACTCTCCTTGAAAGAGACAATCTTCGCATCTTCTGCCAGGGCAGTGGAGCAAAGGGAGGTAGAAGTCTCAATTAATATTATTCTTTCCATTAGTTATTGAATATCATCTGTTTAATATAAGGGAACACAGCGTCTGAAATGGATTTCATCGGCCCGTAGAACGCAGATACAGAGAGAGTTTCCGGCTTTACGAGATCGAACTTCGAGTTGATTGCATCGAAGAGCAGGATCGCCAGCCCGACCACCAGGAACACTTTCACGAAAGCAAAGACTACGCCAAGCAGTTTGTCTGCCCACCCGAGAAGAACTAACTTCACCACTCCGGATAGCACTTTTCCTAAGAGTTCCAGCAGGAGGACCACCACTATGAATATGACGACGAAGGCAATCACCTGAAGAACCGTCCCGGACGCATCCATGTAGGGGCGGAGCCAGCCTGCAACGAGCGAGGAAAACTTGAAAGACATCCATGCCCCAAGCAACACGGCGATTATTGAGACGGCCTGCCAGATGAATCCTTTCCGGATGCCGTAGAACAGTGCCGGAATGAAGCAAGCCAATATTATTATGTCTATTACGTTCATCCTCTATTGTTAGAAAATGGGGAATTGCCTATCTTTGCAAACTAAAATTCTGGGAGTCTCGAAGAGACTTTACAGATTACAAAATTAGAAATTTAATCATGACATTCAAAGAGTACAAAGGCCTTGATTTGGTCGCGGCAGGAAATGAAATTCTGGAACGTTGGAAGAACAATCACGCATTTGAGAAATCTCTCGAGCTGAGGGATGGGGCGCCAGAGTTCATTTTCTTCGAGGGGCCGCCTTCCGCCAATGGAAAGCCGGGCATTCACCATGTGATGGCCCGTTCCATAAAGGATGCGATTTGTCGGTACAAGACACAGACCGGCTTCAAGGTTAATCGCCGCGCTGGGTGGGACACTCATGGCTTGCCGGTGGAAATCGGCGTCGAGAAGAAGCTCGGAATACATAAGGACGACATCGGAACCAAGATTTCCGTCGAGGACTATAACCGCACCTGCCGCGAAGAGGTGATGAAATACACCGCCGAATGGGAGAACATGACCGAGCGAGTGGGCTACTGGGTTGACATGAGCGACCCTTACATCACCTACGACAATCGTTACATCGAGACCCTGTGGCATCTTCTGAAAGATATTTATAAAAAAGGATTGCTCTACAAAGGCTACTCCATCCAACCGTACTCTCCATCCGATGGCACCGGACTTAGTTCACATGAGCTGAATCAGCCTGGTTGCTACAAGGAAGTGAGCGACACTACGGCGACAGTGCAATTCGAAGTCATAATGGATAAAAAGAGTCAGATGCTCTACGAGGGTAAGAGTCTGCCTGTCTATTTCATAGCATGGACTACTACGCCTTGGACTCTTCCTTCCAACACCTCTCTGTGCGTCGGTCCGAAAATCGACTATGTGAGAGTTCATTCATTCAATCCTTACACTGGAAGCGAGGCGGTCTATGTCGTGGCTAAAGCCTTGGTGAGCGCTTGGTTCAATGAAAAAGCTTCTGGAATTCCTTTCAATGAATATAAGAAAGGCGACAAGCTGGTGCCATACGAGGTGCTGGATGGCACTTTCAAAGGGATTGACTTAGTTGGAATACATTACAAGCAGCTGATTCCTTGGTTCAAGCCGGTCCAGGAGGGCGAGGCATTCAGGGTGATCTCCGGCGATTACGTGACAACGGAAGATGGAACAGGAATAGTCCACATTGCCAATACTTTCGGAGCCGACGATAAGAGGGTGGCTGAGAATTTCGGCGTGCCGCCGATCATGGTCATCGACAAAGACGGTAAGATGCAGGCTCAGGTGGATCACGATGGCAGATTCTACCCATTGGAAGACCTTGATCCTGAATATGTAAAAGAATATGTCGATCCGTCCTACAAGGAATTTGCCGGGCGCTATGTGAAGAATGCCTTCGATGACAGTCTTCCTGCAAATGCGCCAACGCTTGATTTCGATCTCTGCATGATGATGAAGCAGGACGGCAGGCTGTTCAAAATGATGAAGCACGTGCATAGTTATCCTCATTCCTGGAGGACTGACAAGCCTGTGCTGTACTATCCTCTAGACGCATGGTTCATAAAGACTTCTGCCGTGAAGGATCAGATGGTGGCCCTGAACAAGACCATCGTCTGGAAGCCGGAATCCACAGGGACTGGGCGCTTCGGGCAGTGGCTTGAGAATATTCAGGACTGGAACCTGTCCAGGAGCCGTTTCTGGGGCACTCCGCTCCCGATCTGGCGTACCGATGACGCGAAGGAGGAAATCTGCATAGGCTCGCTGAAGGAATTATATTCAGAAATCGAGAAAAGCGTGGCAGCTGGCTTCATGAAGTCTAATCCACTCAAAGACAAAGGATTCGATCCTGAAGACATGAGCAAGGCGAACTATGACAAGATCGACCTGCACCGTCCTTACGTCGACAACATATTCCTGGTAAGCCCTTCTGGCAAGAAGATGACTCGCGAGAGCGACCTTATTGATGTCTGGTTCGATTCTGGCGCAATGCCTTACGCTCAGGAAGGACTTCGCAATCTTGGCACGAAGCAATTCGGTGCTACGGCGGATTTCATCGCCGAGGGCGTCGATCAGACCAGGGGCTGGTTCTATACGCTGCACGCCATACACACTATGGTGAGCGGCACGCCGGCGTTCAAGCACGTTATCTCCAACGGCTTGGTTCTGGACAAGAACGGCAACAAGATGAGCAAGAGGTTAGGCAATGCCGTGGATCCTTTTGAAGAGCTGGATAAATTCGGGGCTGATGCGCTCAGGTGGTACATGCTCACTAACGCCCAGCCTTGGGACAACCTGAAATTCGATGAGGAAGGCGTGGACGAGGTGCGCAGGAAGTTTTTCGGGACGCTCTATAACACATATTCATTCTTTGCCCTCTATGCCAACATCGACAATTTCGATCCATCGGCGGCGAAGGTTCCTTATTCGAAGCGGCCAGAGATTGACCGCTGGATAATATCCCTGCTGAACTCGCTGATTTCCAAGGTGAGGGCAGCGTATGAGGATTACGATGTGACGACGGCAGGCCGGCTCATTCAGGATTTTGTTTGCGACGATGTCAGCAACTGGTACGTGCGCCTGAACAGAAAACGTTTCTGGGGAGGGAAGATGGACGAGGACAAACTTGCGGCTTACCAGACTCTCCATGAGGTGCTTACGGACGTGGCGGTGCTTTCCGCCCCAATAGCTCCGTTCTATATGGACAGGCTTTATCTGGACCTCGTGCCAGGGGGAGAGGATTCCGTGCATTATGTAATGATGCCTGACGCAGACGCATTGGTCATCGATTCGGATTTGGAGGAGAGGATGAATCTGGCTCAAAAGGCAACCTCTATGATCTTGGCTCTCCGCAGGAAGGTGTCCATAAAGGTTCGCCAGCCGCTGCAGAAAATCATGATTCCAGTTATCTCGGACAAGGTGCGCAAGCAGTTGGAAGCCGTGGAGAAGCTGATTCTTGGCGAGGTTAACGTGAAGGAAGTTGAATATATTTCCGACACGACAGGAATAATCACGAAGAAAATCAAGCCGAACTTCAAAACGCTCGGCAAGGCTTACGGCAGGCAGATGAAAGAAATAGCCCAGGCGTTCGGGAATATGGACCAGGCGACTATCGGGGCGATTCAGGGCGCGGAGGCTGCCGGTGAGACATATTCGTTGAGTCTTCCTTCGGGCGAAGTAGTGCTGAACCCGGGCGATTATGAAATTTCTTCCGAGGATATGCCAGGCTGGCTGGTGGCTAGCGACGGCCCTCTGACTGTCGCCTTGGACGTGCAGATCAGCGAAGCTCTCAGGAAGGAGGGGATAGCGCGCGAGCTGGTGAACAGGATTCAGAACCTGAGAAAGGACAGCGGCTTCGAAGTGACTGACAGGATTAATGCAATAATCTATGCTTCAGGCGATTATGATGACGTTAAGGCTGCTGTGGACGAAAATATTGATATGATCGGAGCCCAAACGTTAGCAGTTTCGACAATTGTATGTAAATTTGCAGACGCAGTTCCGGATGCAGCCGTCATCGACTGGGATGGATCTGAAATGAAGATGAAGCTTCAAAAGGTAAACTAAACTATATTGCTATGGCTAAAGAAGATACAAGCAAGGTCGTTCCCGCAGAAGAGAGAACGCGCTACAGCGATGAAGAGCTTGAGGAATTCAGGCAAATCATCAATGACATGCTTGCCAAGGCGAGGAAGGAATATGACACTCTCCGCCAAGTGATAATGCACAATGGCAGCAATGACATCGAAGACACAACTCCGTCATTCAAGACAGTCGAGGATGATGGCGCTTATCAGCTTAGCAAGGAAGAAGCAAGCCAGCTGGCTCAGAGACAATACAAATTCATCCAGAATTTGGAGGCTGCCTTGGTGAGAATAGAGAATAAGACTTACGGAATATGCCGTGTCACGGGGAAACTCATCCCGAAGGAGAGGCTTCGCCTGGTTCCTCACGCTACTCTTACCGTTGAGGCTAAAGAAATGCTTGCTAAGAAAGGTCAGAATTAGTGAAGGTCTCCGAGGGCAAAAAGCTCATCCTGCTAGGGATGATTCTAGTCATTTTTGATCAGGTCGTCAAGATTCTGGTCAAGACGAATATGGAAATTGGCGACCACTTCAACGTGATTGGCAATTGGTTCCAGATTTATTTCATAGAAAACGAGGGCATGGCCTTCGGAATGAAGTTCGGGGGGACTGTGGGGAAATTCCTGCTGTCCCTTTTCCGCATAGGGCTGTTCGCCCTGCTGTGGTGGTGGATAGCCACCCTGGCCAAGAAAAGGTTTGATTCTGAAGGGAAGGTCGTCCTGAAGGAGGATGGCCGCCAGAAAGTGCCAGAGGGAGTGCTGGTCGGTCTTACTCTCATCACGGCAGGTGCCTTTGGGAATATAATAGATTGCCTTTTCTACGGCATCATATTCAATTACGCTCCTTTCATGTTCGGCAGGGTCGTGGACATGCTGTATTTCCCTCTCATAGACACGTTTTGGCCGCAGTGGATGCCATTCGTAGGTGGCGAGCGGCTCCTTTTCTTCGCCCCGGTTTTCAACATCGCCGACAGTTGCGTCACCATCGGGGCATTGTATCTCATATTCTTCCAATACAGATTCTTCCTCAGCGAGGATAAGAAGCAATAAAGGAAAAGACCTGCTTCCGCTATCGTCCATCCTTCCGGTTTCCTTATGTCGTACCGCCCTCCCTTTTGCTGTGGCGACTCTTTCGTCGCAACCTAACCGTCTTCTTTCAATGTCGTATATTCCTTGGCAAAGAGATATAAATATCGCTGAATTGTTTTAATGATGGTTGTAATTTGTAACCATATTGCCTAGCGACACTGAATTAAAGATCATTTTGAGTGATGTTTTATTCTCTATTTGATGGATATTCTGATTCTGTTAAATATTTAATAATGTTTATTATTCGGCGAACATGCTGTGTTGCAGTGATAAAAAGGTATTGAAGGCTGCTAGGAAGGTATTATTGGTTTCTATCCGAAATGAATATTTTTTGCGTTATTAAAATTTTTTACTAATATTGACACTGGTTTTTGGGGATTAATGAGTTTTCTAATTACTCCTCTTTGATTTTTTAATCAACAGAATTGTTTTTCTATGAGGAAAAAATTTTTTGTAATGCTTGCATGTCTGTTCCTAGTTACGGGAATTGCCATTGCACAAGGAAGAGTTTCCGGAATTGTCGTTTCGGCTGCGGACGGAGAACCGCTGATTGGTGCAGCGGTCATGGTGCAGGGAAATACCAGCAAATTTGCAATTACGGACAACGATGGTCACTTCTCGCTTGATGTCCGACCTGGCACAAAGCTGGAAGTTAGTTTCATTGGAATGCGGCCAACGGTCGTGGACGCTGCCGCTAACATGAGAATCGTCTTGGAAATAGATAATTCTCTCGAAGAGGCCGTTGTGACGGGCATGACGACTCAGGATAAACGGCTTTTCTCCGGTGCGGCGACCAAGGTCAGTGCTGATGATGCCAAAATCAATGGCATGGCGGATATAAGCCGTTCCCTTGAGGGGCGGGCGGCTGGCGTTAGCGTCCAGAACGTCACCGGCACATTCGGAACAGCGCCTAAGATCAGGGTGCGCGGCGCCACTTCAATTTATGGTAGCTCGAAGCCTCTATGGGTGGTTGATGGAGTGATCATGGAAGATGTCACGGAAGTCAGTTCGGATCAGCTATCGTCCGGAGATGCGGAAACGCTCATTTCTTCTGCAATCGCTGGTTTGAATTCGGATGACATCGAAAGCTTCCAGATTTTGAAGGACGGCTCTGCGACCTCTATATATGGAGCGCGCGCCATGGCGGGAGTCATCGTCGTGACTACCAAGAAAGGAAAGCAAGGGCAGTCTCATTTGAGCTATACCGGTGAATTTACCATGCGCCTGAAGCCATCTTACAGGAATTTCAACATCATGAATTCCCAGGATCAGATGTCTGTATACCAGGAACTTCAGCAGAAAGGCTATCTTAATTATGCCAGCACTTCAACGGCTAGCAATGGAGGCATATATAAGAAAATGTACGACCTCATCAGCACTTACAATGCCACGACCGGTCAGTTCGGCCTGGCTAATACTGCTGAAGCAAGGGCCGCTTACCTTCGTGAGGCCGAATACAGAAACACCGATTGGTTCGACGGACTGTTTTCGAATGATGTCATGCAGAACCACTCAGTGTCAATTTCCACTGGTACCGAAAAGGCTCAGACCTATGCGTCCGTCAGTGCGATGTACGATCCAGGTTGGACGAGGCAGAGCAAGGTGAATCGTTACACCATCAATCTGAACACTTCTTACAAGTTGAAGAAATGGCTTACCGCAAATATCATAGGCAATGCTTCTTTCCGTAAGCAGAGGGCTCCTGGAACGATTGGACAAGAGCTAGACCCTGTCTCCGGAGAAGTTAAGCGCGATTTCGACATCAACCCTTACTCGTACGCTCTGAACACTTCGCGAGCTCTCGATCCTGACGAATTCTACACAAGGAATTATGCCGATTTCAACATCTACCATGAACTTGAAAACAACTACATGGATCTTAAAGTGAATGATTTTCGCGTTCAGGGGAGCCTTGAATTCAAGCCATGGAAGCAAATGACCATCACTGCTCTGGCAGCCGTAAAGTCAGCGTCGACTTCTCAGGAGCATTTCATCCTTGACGATTCCAATCAGGCTTTGGCATACAAGGCGATGGAAACGTCCACGATTCGAAAGAACAATCCTTTCCTCTACACTGACCCGGATAACATCTACGCCCTTCCTATCTCTGTTCTACCTGATGGCGGTATTTACGAGAGGAGGAACAATGACATGTTCGGTTGGGACACCCGTTTTTCGATGGCGTACAACAACATCTTCAATACGAACCACATCGTGAATTTCTACGGTGGAATGGAAACGAACTTGGTAGATCGTCGCACGACATGGTTCCGCGGATGGGGCATGCAATATTCTTTGGGCGAGATAGCGAACTACGCTTATCAAGTCTTCAAGAAAGGAGCTGAGGAGAACACCCAATATTATTCGCTTGGCAACACTCACACCAGAAGCGCTGCCTTCTTTGCGATAGGCACATATTCATATAAAGGCAGATACACCTTGACCGGAACATATCGTTACGAGGGTACTAACTACCTTGGCAAATCAAGGTCTGCCCGCTGGATGCCGACATGGAACGTTTCAGGAGCATGGAACGCCCACGAAGAGAAGTTCTTCAAGAGCCTGAATCCGGTTCTTACTCATGCGACGCTGCGAGTGTCATACTCTCTTACCGGCGACCGTCCGAGCATCTCGAATTCATATGCCATCTACAGCTCTTACAATCCTTGGAGACCTTTCACCGGGGTTAAGGAGTCTGGATTGAAGGTCAGCAACCTGGCCAACGAGGGACTCACTTACGAGAAGAAGCACGAGCTGAATGTCGGAGCTGACTTAGGATTCTTGGACAATAGGATAAACCTTGTGGTGGATGCCTACAGGCGAAACAACTATGATCTAATCGGATTGACGAATACTCAGGGAGTTGGTGGAGAAATCAATAAATATGGTAATATCGCGACGATGAAATCCAATGGTGTCGAGATCAGCCTTCAGACTACCAATATCAAGACCAAGAATTTCACGTGGACCACTAACCTCATTTATTCTCACACCCACAACGAAGTGACTAAGCTTGAGGCAGATAGCCGAGTGATAGACCTCGTATCTGGCAACGGTTTCGCCCTTAAGGGGTATCCGGTCAGGAGCCTCTTCTCCATTCCTTTCATGGGGCTTAATAACGAGGGGCTCCCGACTTTCCTCGATCAGGACGGAAACATCTCGGTTTCCGGTGTTTATTTCCAGGAGAGCGACAAGGACAAGCTGGGCTTCTTGAAGTATGAGGGAAGCATCGAGCCGACCGACGTGGGTTCCTTTGGCAACGTGTTCCGTTATAAAGGGTTGTCCCTCAACGTATTCATAACTTATTCATTCGGCAATGTCGTACGTCTGGATCCGGTATTCTCCAATACCTACGATGACTTGGATTCCACGCCTAAAGAGTTCAACAATCGCTGGATAGTTCCGGGGGACGAGAAATACACGGACATTCCTGTGATTGCCAGCAGACGGCAGAACCGAAACAACACTAATCTAAACATTGCTTACAATTCCTACAACTATTCTACAGCTCGCATCGCCAAAGGCGACTTCATCCGCATGAAGGAAATTTCTATGGGCTATGATTTCCCGAAGTCCGTCGCAAATAAAATAGGCGTCGGCTCATTATCGCTGAAACTCCAAGGAACGAACCTTTTCCTGCTGTATGCTGATAAAAAACTCAATGGCCAGGATCCTGAATTCGTAAACGCAGGTGGTGTTGCGGTTCCTGTTCCTAAGCAGTTCACGTTCACTTTGAAAATCGGCCTTTAATCTTAAAACTATATGAACACGAAAATATTCAAAATATTCATTATTGGCTTGTCTGCCCTTTCATTGGCCGCGTGCAATGATTTCCTAGACGAGATGCCGGACAACAGGGCTACTCTGGACACGGAAGACAAAATCTCCCGCTTGTTGGTGTCGGCATACATGACGAATCTCCCGACTCTAGTGATGGAGTACATGTCCGATAACGTGGACGATAACGGGGCGAATAACCCATACACTGACAGATTCTTCGACCAGGTGTACCGGTGGGAAGACATCACGGAGAGCAACAACGAATCTCCTGAGAGTTTTTACGATGCGGCCTATAAGGCTATTGCATCAGCCAACGCGGTATTGCAGGCTATCGAAGATATGGGAGGCGCTACTACTCCGCAGCTCCAGGCCGCCAAAGGCGAAGCCTTGCTCTGTAGGGCATATAATCATTTCATGCTAGTGAACTTCTTCAGCATGGCTTACAATAGCGAAACCAGTACTTCCGACCTAGGAATGCCATATTCAACTTCTCCGGAAACGGAGCTTAGGCCGGAGTATGAGAGGGGTACTGTCGCCGAAGATTATGCGCGAATGGAAGCAGACATCATTGAGGGGCTGCCGCTTATCAATGATCAGTACTACTCCGTTCCTAAATACCACTTCAATCAGAAGGCCGCCTATGCTTTCGCCAGCAGGTTCTATCTCTACTACGAGAAGTGGGATAAATGCATTGAGTATGCCGATAAATGCCTTGGGGACAGTCCTGCCTCCCAGCTGAGGGACTACTCCGCACTGGCTTCCATGACGCAAGATTACGATGCGGTCGGCAATGCATATATTGATGCCCAGACGAACTGCAACCTGCTTCTCCTGACCGGCTATTCTGTGCTTGGAGTAGCCTTCGGCCCATATTTTAATTATGGAAAATATTCCCATGGCAGTTACATAGCAAGTAATGAAGATAGCTATGCGATGAATGTCTGGGGTTCTCCTTCGCAAGAGAAGTATCAGGTGAAAAGATATGGGGGCACAAACCTGAACAAATACATATATTGGAGATGCCCTTATAAATTTGAGTATACTGATCCGGTTGCCGGAATAGGTTTCAATAGGACGGTGGCTCCTGTGCTGACTGCTGATGAAGCCCTTCTCAGCAGGGCTGAGGCAAAGGCTGTATTGAAGCAGTATGATGCCAGCGTTGCGGACCTGAACATCTGGATGAAGAATTTCACGAATGTCACCACCGATCTCACGCTAGAGTCGATTAAGGCTTTCTATAACGGCATTGATTATTGCTACAGCGATGCTGATGGCTTGAATTCTACTCAGAAAAAGCACATCAATCCTCATTTCTCTATAGACGCAGAGGGTTCTGATCAGGAAAGCCTTCTCCAGTGCGTACTTGGCTTTAAGCGCCTGGAGACTTTGCAATGCGGTCTGAGGTGGTTCGATCTCAAACGTTACCGCATAGTTTATCCACGCCGCATCCTCGCTTCCGACGGAACGCCAGATGAGAAGACGGATGAGCTAAAGACGGATGATCCTCGTCGAGCCATTCAGCTTCCTAAGAAGGTGATTGATGCCGGACTGGAGAAGAACCCTCGTTAATGTTCATATCTTTTAAAAAACGGAAGAAATGAAAAATAAATTAATAAATATATTACTTGCGTCTGCCTCCTTGCTTTTCGCCGCTTCTTGCTCTGAGGCAAACCTTGATGACGACAGCGTCATCGTAGTGACGCAGACAGAAGAGAATCAATTTGACAAATGGCTTAAGGTCAATTTCGTGAATCCTTATAACATCGAGTGGATGTACCGTTATGTCGACTTCGAGACTGACATGAACTATTATCAGGTGCCTGCTGATTATGAGCAAGCGATAAAACTGGCTCATATCGTTAAATATGCGTGCATAGAGGCTTACGATGAGGTGGCTGGGATCGATTTCACTCGTCAGTATTTCCCGAAACTGTTCACTTTGTCAGGCGAATGGCTTTACAGGAACAACGGAACGATAGTCCTTGGCACGGCCGAGGGCGGAAAGAAGATATTTCTTGCCGGCGTAAACCATTTAAATCAGAACATGGCTTCCAGAGCTGCCCTGAACACGTATTACCTTAAGACTATTCATCACGAGTTCACTCACATCCTCAATCAGACCAAGGATTATTCTGCTGATTTTCAGCTTATCACTGGCTCTGATTACGTGTCTGACAGCTGGAATGAGTCACCGTTCAACCAGTCAAGTTACTATCTCACTCATGGCTTTGTTTCTGCATATGCGCAGCATTCTCATGGTGAGGATTTCGCCGAGTGCCTTTCTGTTTATCTTACGACTTCTCCTGAAGACTGGGCGACGATGATTGCCGATGCTGGGACGACCGGTGCGGCGCTGATCGCTAAGAAGATGGAGTTAGTACGACTGTACTTGTCCGATTCATGGGGCGTCGACATTGACGGGCTCCGGTCAGCAATCCAGAATCGCGAGAATGATATTATTAAAGGAGCGGTTGACTTAACTGATATTTCTACTGATTAATTTATCTTGACGATATGAAAACTCACAAATATCTTTTAATCGGGGTGATGGCAATTTCCTCGCTGACTTTATCCTCATGCCTCAAGGATCAGGAGGATGTTTTCGACGGGAACGCATCGGAAAGGATGCAGACCTATCTTAGCAACGCTCAGAAGACATTGATTAGTGCTGATAACGGATGGGAGCTGGATTATTATCCAGACAGGAATCAAAGTTACGGCGGGTTCGCTTACACAATCAAATTCACGAGTTCTTCGGCTACTGTTTCTTCTACCTTGCTGCCTGGGGCATCAGTAACCAGCTTATACAAGATGAGTACAGACAATGGCCCGATGCTATCTTTCGACAGCTATAATACTCTGATGCACTTCTTCGCCACTCCTGACGGCGATAATTACGAAGCTCGCGATGGCGATTTCGAGTTCGTGATAGACAGCGTTGCCTCTGACTTGGTCAAGATACATGGCAAGCGTAGCGGCAACACGATGTATTTCCGTAAATTAACAAAATCTCCGGAGAAGTTTATCGCTGATGCAGATTCACTAGCCCAGGAATTATTTGTTTCCGCAGGAGATGGCACGATAGGAAGCTCTGATTTGTCTATGTTACTGGACTTAAATTATCAACTTGCCACATTTATTAGCGGAACAGAGACGGTAGAAGTGCCCTTCACGATCATTGATGACGGAATGCGATTCTATAAGCCTGTTACGATTGTCGGCAAGACATTCTCGGAATTGCCATACAATTCGTCATCCTTCGTATTTTCAGGTACTTGCACTGACGGGACGGCGATTTCAATTACTGCGAAGCTCCCTGACAAATACGTGAAATTCGCTGAATATGAGGGCGATTACTGGCTGCATTATAACCGTACCTCAACCATCAAGGATTCTTGCAAGGTGACCCTGACGCCTGGCTCCAAGAACAAGACCTACATAATGTCAGGTCTCAATGAGAATTACACCGTGACCCTGAACTACCAGAAGGCGACAGGAAAGCTCGAATGGAATTCTCAGAAGATTGGCGAATATGGTGGCAATAATGTCTGGCTGTGTGCCTGGGGATATACTACTACGCCAAACGGATCACTGACGTGGGATACAGATGCAGGCATGGAAACCACTTGGAATGGCGACGAAGTGAACCCAGTGTATAAATTCGGGCCTAATTCGTATTCTGATTTCAAGATTACATCTTTCATAATGTGGAACCTGACTCCTTCCGGGTCAAGCGGAGGCTCATTCACCGGCGTTAGTTCTTGGAGGATAAATAACAACACATACAGGATTTACCTTTTGGATAATCTTACAAAAATCAATTGACAAGCATGAAAAAGATACCTATAATATTTTCAGTCCTTCTTACGGTTTTTATAGTCTCTTCCTGCAAGGACGATGAGATTAATCCATATTCCTTGGGCAAGACTATATCCGTCGTCAGTCAAAGCGTTATCTTCGATGCTCCTGCCGCGACGGGCACTGTGGTCGTGGCATCAGATGGGAGTAGCATAACGGCTGCTGCTGATGCGCCTTGGGCAACGATTTCCGTCAGTGGGAACACGGTGAATGTTTCTGTCACCGAGAATGATAACATTAATGGACGCTCGTCGCTGCTTACGATTAAAAATGGGTCGGACAGCGTCAATGTCACCATTCAGCAACGTGGGTTCGTATTCCGTCTGGATGCCGGTTCCATCACAGTTGGCGATGATGCGCAAGAGAAATCTTTTGTGCTCACCCATAACACCGATGTCTCGATTAGGACTTCTGTTGATTGGCTTACAGCTGCCATCGATGGCGATGCTTTTAAAGTAGCCGTTACTGCGAATGATACTAAACATCTTCGTACCGGCTGCGTATATTACTCTGCGGGGGCATATACAGATTCGATTCGCGTAGTTCAGTATGATTTTGAGAAGGACTTGGCTGGCGCTTGCTTTCTGTTAGGGACGAACACAAGCAACGGCGAGCAGGCCGTTTTGAGAGCGACATTTTCGTATGATAAAGCAACTTCCAAATACGTCTTGGATCTACCTGACTTTACAGGCTGGAAGTTGCACCTGGGATTCAACTCTAGTGTCCCTTCTGCTGCAATTTATGCTGCCGATCAGATCGGAGAATATAACGGGGGCTATGTTTTCTCCACTCTTTGGGATTTGGATGCCGGTTATTTGAGCTGGGACTCTTCTGTCAGCATAAGTGGCGACTTCCAATATGACGAGGCTGAAAAGGTGACTTATGTTTATCTCGAGGATAATGGCTCTTGGTCTGGCTACAACGTAGGAGCCCTTCGTTTCGAGCTGTTCTCGTCGACTACGCTGTCGGGTGGCGCAAGGAAAGGCTTGCTGTTAGGCGTGGCAGACCCGATGCTACTCCGTTTCAACCCAGAGTAGTAAGGAGCAAGCAGCTTTTCCATCGGGTGCATGGCAAGCTAATTTACATCAGCTGTATTGCATCGGTCGCTTTATAAAGAATGCCGGGGCGCATGCATACGTCCCGGCATTTATTTTGAGCATCCTATGGCTAATCCACGTCCTATTGTCATTTCTGGCAAAAAATGCAATTTATTAGAAGGTCTTTGTAAGTTCGATTTTTTTTAATACCTTTGAAATCTCAAATCTGGAGAGTTGGCCGAGTGGTTGATGGCGGCAGTCTTGAAAACTGTTGACCTTAACGGGTTCGGGGGTTCGAATCCCTCACTCTCCGCAAAATCTTTATAATGATTTGTCTTGCAATGAGTTGCGTGATTCGGTCTGCTCAGGCGGGACAAAAACGGGACAAAATTTTTCCTTGCACGATGCCTTGGCAAAAATGTGCAAAGAAAAAAAATGTGCCTGATCCAGTCTTTAGCATACATAGATTATACGCCCCCGAAGCTTACGAGAGGCAAGGTCTGGTATGTATCCTACAAAGTCAGGAATCCTCTGACAAAGAAATTCAAGCGTTTTCGGATAAAGGTGAACCATTTCGGCTCAGCTTCCGAGCGGATTTCTGCAGCTAGGAATGTCATGGCCAATCTAGAACATCGCCTTAGCCTGGGTTGGTCACCATTCACGGAGCAATCCGCCCCGAAAGCCTACATGCGGATATCCGATGCGATGGAGAGTTTCATGAAAGTCAAGAGGAAGGAGCTAGAGGCAAACTCATTGAGGTCGTATTCGTCTTTCATCAAGATTTTCTCTGACTGGCTTGAACGCAGCGGGATTGGGAAGGATGCTCCGGCCATCTCGATAGATGCTTCCATCGCCGTAAAGTTCATGAGCGAAGTGGAGGGGCGACCAGACGTATCGCCAAGAACCTTTAACAATTACCAGCGATTCTTTTTTCTCATCTTTGACTGGATGCGGGTACGAGGGTATGTCTCTGAAAATCCATTCTCAGGGATTCAGCGGAAGCCGAAACGTCTTCTCCTTAAGATTAGGCGGATGATGACAGACAAAGAACTTGAGTCAGTTTTCTCTTTCTTGAAAAAGGCAAATCCGGAGTATTGCGCCGCAGCCCTGCTTTGTTACTGTTGTTTCATCAGGCCAAAAGAAATCGTACTGCTGAGATGTGGTGACGTTGACCTGGCCAACAAGCTCGTTCATGTAAAGGCGGAAATTTCCAAGAACCATAGGGATTCATTCAGGACAATACCTGACGAGGCCATTCCGTTCTTCGAAAGGCTGAATCTTGTTAATAAGGAATCTTTCTTGTTCGGAGACCACAAGGAAAACGATTTCCATCCAGGCAAAATCCAGATGTGCAGCAGGAAACTTGCAAAGTATTGGTCGGAGAAAGTTAGGCCTGCCTGCGATCTGCCTCAGGAAGTTCAGTTCTACTCATTGAAGGACACGGGGATTACTAACATGCTGTCATGCGGAGTGCCGATAAACGAAGTTCAGCGCCAGGCAGATCACACCAGCGTGGCCGTCACAGCTATCTACGTCGGCAAAACATGCCCTAAAGCTAACAAACTGCTTCAGGATGTCGATCTCATCCCGATAAGAGATTGAGCCATACGCAAGAATGGCCGCATCTCCCGACGCGGCCATCCCAGACTATCCAATGTATGATAAAAGCTATGTACAGATAAAATCAAAATCTGTATGTCGCCGAAATTCCCGTCTGTTTATAACGTAGTTTGACGAAATACTCAAAAAATCGGCCCCGAAGCACGTTTTTTTTGCTTTAGGGCTTGTTTTTTTAAATAAAATAGATATATTTGTATCTATGTTTATAACATTAAGATTATGGCGGCAACAAGAGTGGTTAAAATCCAAAACAAGAAGACCGGGGTCATCTACCTGTACGAAGACAGGCCCTTCTGGGACAAGGAGAAGAAACGTCCCGCACATGAAAGGAAATGCATCGGGAAAGTGTCTTCCGACGGCAAGGAGGAATACAACGAGTTTTATCGCAACCGCGAAAAGATACAAGGTCTCGAAAAGAAAGCACAGGAGCCGGCAACTATATCCAGGACCACCCTTGTGGGTCAGAACATGATTCTGGACCAGGAGGCAAGAAGGACGAAAGTGGGCAAGGTGCTCGCAAAGGCATTCGGCGCTTCGGACACGTCAAAGATAATGGCGCTTGCCTATTACGTTGCGTGCAGAGGCAAGGCACTGAGCCGCAGTGAGCAGTGGCTCGAAGACCGCGGGTATGGCAATCTGGGCATCACTTCGCAGAGGATATCAGAACTCCTTATGCGCATAAACAGGGACAAGGTCAACACATTTCTGAAGGGATGGTTAGAGGAAAACAGCACCTCCGACACCTTGCTTTTCGACATCACGAGTGTCAGCACGTACGGAAAGAACAACCCGTATTCAGAGTACGGATACAACCGTGACAGGGAGAATCTGGAGCAGATAAACCTCGCCCTGCTGACCTCCTGCAAGACGGGATTGCCGCTCTGGGTAAAGGAACTGGAGGGAAGTATGGCTGATGTGGCAATAGTGAACGATACTATTGAAGAGTTGCGCAAACTGGGACTGGCATCCTTTACATTCTGTGGAGACCGCGGCTTCTACAGCGCGGGTAATCTTCAGAATCTCAGCGACAAGGGGATTGGCTTTCTGATACCCGTGCCGTCATCCATAGGGTGGAGCCGCAAGATGATTGCGGAGCACAGGAACAGCCTCATAAGTCCTCTGAATGTGATATATGAAGGCAACGGCACATCCGTGTATGGAAAGACCGTATACAGGACGACGCCCGAGTACGGCAGGACATGGTATCACATCTACTATGATCCCGTGCGCAAGGATAAGGCGACCTCCGCATTCATGGCGAAACTGAAAACATGTTACGACGAACTGGTCTCGTGTAAGCCGGTAAAAAGCCACGAGAGCTTGTACGAGCAGTACTTTGTAGTGAAGGAGACACCGAAGAGAGGACGCCGGGTAACGCAGAACGATGCCGCCATACAGGAATACATCAACAACGACAGCTGCTACTGGACACTCATCGGGACGTCAAAACGGACTGCGTCCGAGGCCCTGGCGGCCTATAGAAACCGAGGAGAGGTGGAGCTGTCCTTTGACGATCTGAAGAACGTGTGTGACCTGAACCGCCTGCGCAGTCACAGCAGCGCCACCATCACCGGAAAGATATTCATCAACTTCATAGCGCTCATCCTGTTGTCCTCCTTGAAGCGAACCGTGTCCAAAATCGAAGAGAAAAACCGCCACTACTGGTCTGCAGCGGACATGCTGGACAAGGTGGAAACATACTCAAAGGTTCACTTCGCCGGGAAATACAAGGATGGCTATTCAACGCCGACTCTCAAGCAGCGCCAAGTCTTTGACCTTCTTGGCATCAAGTACGTCTACAAGGGTGAGGAGCAGAACTGCGAACTACAGGCGCCACAGGATCTTTAAAGCAACCTGCCTGATACGAAAATCCCGGACCTAGTTACAAAAGGTTCGGGATTTTCAGTTTTTGTAGTTGGATGTAGTCAAAAAAACTACGCCTAACTACAACGTAAGTCATTGATTTATCGCATTGTAGTTGGTTGTAGTCGGTGTAGTTGGGGTTTTTGCTTTCCTGTGGGAGCAAAATTTCTTCTCTAAGATATGTAATTTATTGAAGATTCGCAATAGGTAACGTGAAATATTATATTATATATTAAAATATTATACTTTAAATATATTGAACTCTAAAGCACGAAAAATAGGAATTTTAAGACGTGGTGGCCTCATAACACCATTCTCGGCAAAAATTATGATTTTTGGCGTTTTATTATGAATTGTAAGAATTACGCCACTTTTGCTTATTGTTTAAGCATGATTCAGAATCAGATTTCATTTGGCGCACTTTTAGCCAAGAAAAAATGAAATGTTTCCTATAAATAAGCATAAAAAAAGGCGGACAGCTTCACGGCCATCCGCCCAGATGTTAAAAGTTCTTTTTCATTTATGCTCCCTCTTCATTATGCAATGCACGACCCCATACAATTTCCCCTCGATGGTATAAGGAGTTCCGTGCTGTATGTCGTTCAGACCGCCCAACTTGCTTGTCCATTTGCCATTTGCCAACTGACGTGCGGCATGGGTGCATTCAGTTGTGCCTTTCTTTACGTACAGCGCTATTTTCCGGTATCCCTCCTCGAAATCGCTGCTCTCGCAAATATGATATCCTGACTTCTCGAATGCCTTGATGAAAGCCGACACATCCGAGCTGTCTTCAACCCCGTCCGGCCAATAATGGAAGCCATCGCAAATCTTGAACTCATTGCCACCTGGCCACATCCATCTGTCTTCATAGTGATACGCCCAGGCTATGCAATTATAGTTCGAGGTCTTGGGACTTGTCACCTTGAAGTCTCCGTCAGTCTTTAATTTAGGGAATAGATTCTTTATCTGAGCCTCTTCACCCATAACCTGCAAGCTTCTGTTATCGTCGTGTTCGGGTTGTTGGAAATCTTCGCATTGAAAATGAAATTCAATGCCCAAACAAGAGGCGAAGGTTCTTTGTCGATGGCATCAACAATAAAGGGAACGGCATCGCGCCCCATCGCTACGATGGCCTGGAAATCCGCCTGCTCGATTATGGCTTTTGCGGAAGAGAGGAACGCCGTGTTCTGCTTCCATGAGGAATACAGTATGTCAAAACGGATTTTCATCCGCTGATATGCATCTTCCTTGTTGTCTATCAATTTGATGTAATTCGCTGTCCTGTGGCTCGTAAGCACAGATGTAATCTCACTGTACTGATCGAGATCCGCATAAGCCGGACCTACTATCGCAAGCCCTGCGGTCACTGTAAGAGGCTTGAGTGTATGACCAATCAATCCAAGTTGCATATTCCAATCAGTTTATCGGTGATGTTTCCAAAAAATATATTGTTCTTGATTTCCCTGAGGGTGGCCAGCACCCCGGATATCGAATCAATGTCAAAAATGAGATTGCTCTGGTTCAGGACATCGATGTCAAAGACGTAGCTGTTCTTGTCCGAAATCTTGTTGAATTCCTGTTTGACTATCGAGTAGGTGTTGTCATCCACAAGAAGCATCATGTTGAAGGCGAACTGAGACACCGGATACGGAACCGCATTTTTCTCGGACGTTGAAATCGTCGTTTTGAAATAATCGAGAGGGTTGTTGAACTCCTCGAGAGCGAACCGATTGATGAACCTTATGGATGTTCTTGTGATGGTGTGACCGTTTAACGCCTTGGAAAACAGCCTGAGAAATGAGTTGACTTTATCACGAAAAGAGTCCCACCCCTCGTAAGGATGTTCCTCTATATAAGTCAAGACACCCTCCTTGACCTCGACTCTGCTCTTCTGGTCGTTGCTTGTGTAAAGATATCCGGCAACCTTTATCTTTGATGTGCCCGTAATCTGTGATACCCCGATAGTAATCTTTGTGTTCGGGAAATTGACCTCCGATGAGACGCTCTCGTGCCTGAAAGGGAGGATTTTCCTGATTTCACTGTCATTGGAAATCAGATCAGACAGGGTCGATTCACCCATGTTGAATTTCAACTGAAATAAAGCAACATCGACCGGAGGATGCTTCAATATTGGCCACTTCTGTTCCATAAGGCAAGCTATTGTCGCGAAAACAAATGTTTTAGCGCAAGACAAAGATACGGGAATTTTCTCATTTAATACAATTTTCACACGAAAAAGCCTCCGGATCTCTCTGGCGCTTTCAACGGCCTCCTTTATGTCTTCGTAACCGGCTTTGAAATCCTCGATTGCTTCCTTGACGTGGCCTTGAAGACGTTATCTCTTTCCATGTTCCAAAACTCTTCTAGGCTTTCGGGGTCTCGGCGTATGGCCGTGGCCTGTCGGTTGAACGTGACGTTGATGCGCCCGTCAACGTATAGTATGCAGAGCAGGCCTATCACTCCTTCCGCAGTCTTGGGGTCCATGCCGACCTCAAACCAACGACCCAAGGGCAGAGCTTTAACCCATTGCTCCATCTGCGTGGAAGAAGACTCAATGTAATCACCGTATCTTGCTTTGAAGTCTCCAGCCTGTTCATCAGTCCGGATAAGGAATTCACTATAGTCAGTCATGTTATTATTGCGGTAAATCGTCTTCTTGCTCCTCTCCATTTTCGAATAGCGACGGGACTGGCGGCATCCCATGGTCAGATTCTTCTGACTGGTAGGCGCCAACTTCTATGTCTATTGAATATGCCTCCTTGATGGCATCGTAGTCAAATATCATTGCGGTGGTCACCTTTGTCTTGGCCTGTTCTGGATTTGATGGCACGTAGCCAGAGGCATTTTCGATGAGCTTGAATCTCATGCTCTTCGCCGTGCCGAGGAACTCTGGCGAATGCTCCAGATAATACTTCAGCGTCTCTCTTGGAATTGTCTTGCCTCCGGACTCGCGGCCTTCCTTCTCGTAAAGCTGCGAGATTCGCTGGAAATTGATGTACAGGTAAGACTTGCTCTGGTTCGGCTCAAAAAGCCTCCCCGACTCCCTCAGGCTAACAGGCTTTCCGCCTATCTTGATTCTATAATCGACATCTATCCATACCTTTCCGCTTGAAACCAGTATGTCAACGGTATCCCAAAATCCGGAGAGTTCGTTGTTCTGCTTCGTCTTATTGTTCTGATCGATGCTAAGCCTAGAAAAGAGCGTTAGGATCTCCTGATAATCGAATGGAAAGTCTACTTCATGTTCGACTGTCTTATAAGCTGCCAGGATGATAGCCCAGTTGCGCAACGTCCTATCCTCCATGCCGAATCTCTTGACTTTTGAATTAAGATCCTGCAGAGCCTCATCCCATGCATAACGGAAGCTACCCTGGAATTTGTGCCTGAGCATGAGCAGCTGTCCTGTCAAATGCGCCAGACCTCGCTTCTCTATCGTCTTAAGCTCATCGTAATGACGCTTTTCTTCATCGCTGAACTGGCTTTTGCTGAATGTCAGGAACACGAGTCTGTTAAAGAGAGCAATGTCCGCCGTTGGCATCTCCTGCCCAGACATGACCACTCCGCAGTCCACGGCAGTCGTCTCACGCTTCTTGTCATTGTCCATGTTCATCCTGGAACGTCCGGCGCAATCCCATATCCCTTTAAGAAACTCTCTCTTGTCAAGGTCGATGTTATTCTTATACTCGTCAAGGTGCACGACGGCATCAGATACCTCCGCAACCGCTTCGGCGAGAGCCGCCTTGGTCGTGTTCGAGATGTTCGGGGCTATGTTGCCCGCCACGAAGAAGGATGTCAGCGAGTGTCCTAGCTCCGACTTGCCGGTTCCTTTCGGTCCAAAAAGGTTAAGGATAGGGAACGATGTCGTTACGTCTACTATGATATCCTTGAAAAGCGAAGCCAGCAGGAAACATAGCGCTACCTTGGCATTATCGCCAAAGACCTTGATGAGCCTAGAAGAATAATCTCTTAGGGAAATGTCGTTTGTCTGGACGTAGACGAACTTGCGCTGTATCTGATAACCCTGGGTGTTGTCGCGAGTATCGAGGGCGCATCCGGGAAGATAATATTTCTTGCCTTTGATGTCGATTATCCCATATTTGTCCGCCGCCTTGAAAGTGCCTTCGTCAAGCCCGCCGTTGCCCCAGGCGTAGAAACCATATTTCTTCTGCCAGCCCAGCTGCTTTATCTCATCGGCAGAAGGGGTGTCATCGTAAAGATATTTCTTAAGAGAGGTCATCTCTGGAAGACCGGCTTCCCAAATGTAGTTGCCGGCTGTCTCTATCCTAGTCTTGAAATCATTGAAAGAGACCAGCTCGCTCTGGTTCAGCTTGACTACGGCAGACTGTTTCTTGTAGTTCATTAGCTCGAATATCCTGCGAGCGTTCTTCTCATCACGTATGTGCAGGATAGGCCTCATGACAAAGTTGCTCCATCTGCGGTCGCTGGCGTTGTTTCCTGCTCCGTAATAGCAGTTGTCCTTGACGTAAAAGCCGTAATCCCGCAGCATCGCCTCCGTCTTATCGTCCTTCTGGGTCTCCTTTTCCCGGTCAAGTTTGTTTTTCGCCTTGTAATATTCCTGCTGCCAGATCTTTCCATTCTTGTACGATTTGGTAAAGCTGTCGATGTACATGTCGGCAGTTGTAGACTCCCTGACATATGCCACCAGAGAGCATACCTTCTTTATGACATCAGCCTTCTCTGTCTGGGATCTTGTCCCTTCCATCATCTGTCCGCAAATCCACGGTATGAAGTCGTAAGTGTTTCTTGCAAGGCATTCATCATATTCATGGGCGTGTGCAGCGAAATATTCATCGGCATCTTTCCCCTCTGGCAGTTCCATCACCCTGACGTCCAGCCCGGCCTTCACTAGAGGTTCGGCATTCCTCTTCACTGCTGCCTGCCCTGGAGCATCGGTGTCTCCGATGATGATCACAGTCTTCGCCTTCGTTGCCATCAGCGATATCTGGTCATCAGTTAGAGACGTGCCGCATGGAGCTACGGCCGTCTTAACCCCTATCTGGTGCAGGCGTATCACGTCAGGGCTGCCTTCAACTAGCACCGCTGTGTCAGTGGTGGCTATCTGCCGGAAAGCCTGATGCCACCCGAAAAGCAGCTTCCCCTTATGGAACAGGTCTGTCTCAGCAGTATTAAGGTACTTCGGAACGCCCTCTTTGTCTCCAATGTACCTGCCGGAGAATCCAGCAATGTAACCAGCCCTGGAATAGATGGGAAATATTATCCTGTGCCGAAACGCATCATATATGCTGCCATTGTCCTCGTTTCTCTTGACCAGACCTGCTTCGAGCATAGCATCCGTCTTCCACCCGAGTTTGGTCATATATTCATACAGCCCACCTTTCTCTGGGGCGTATCCAACGCTGAACAGTGAGAGCACATCATCTTTCCAGAACCTTTTCTTTGCATAAGCTTTTGCGCCTGGCGATTCTGCATATCGCTTCTGGTACCATTCTGACGCTATGGCATTTGCATCCATGATCCTGCTTCTCTTATATTGCGCCGCTTTCTCCTCTGCAGTGAGCTCACGCTTCTCGTACTGTATGCCGTGCTTATGCGCAAGGTATTCTATCGCCTCGTAAAATGTAAAACCCTTAAGGCGCATAACGAACGTTATTGCATCACCTCCTGCTCCACATCCGAAGCAATGGAAAATGTTGCGGGTCGTCGAGACGTGGAAAGACGGAGTCTTTTCCTTATGAAAAGGGCAACAGCAGACGTAATCGGCGCCTGCACGCTTAAGCTGGATGCCCTCGCTTTCTATGACGGAGACGATGTCTTTGTCTAGTATCTGCTGCTTGACGGAATCTGGTATCATGGGAAAAGATAGATATCATACGCAGTCAGGCACGGAGGCTCAGATTGTCTTCCCTGACGACAAATGTCCCAGACGTACTCTTGAAGGCACAACGCAATACCCCCAGTTATGATGACTTTCTCTCCGAAGTGCTCCAGACTGAAATAGATGGAAGAGACGAGAAACAGGTCGTGATACGGATGAGGCTTGCGAAATTGCCTGTAGAACATAACCTGGACCTGTATGACCAGCTCAAGTACCAACTGGATGAAATGTATATCATGGCAGATATGGTTCTGACCAGCTATATGTCACAAAAGATGCTTCGCGAATGGCGTCGTAAGTCTGGCCGCTAGCGGCCAGACTTACGACAAACTTTGCTATCCAAGAGAAATATATGATAAAAACGCTACCTTTGCCCGTACTGCAGCATTGTCGCCAATAATACTGTACTCTTGTTGCCGAAAACACTGTACTCTTGTTGCCGAAAACACTGTACCGTTGTTGCCAATCTTACTGCACTTCATCGTGCCGAAATCACTGCACTTCTTTTTGCCGATAACATTCCTACGTCCTGGCACCAGGTGCGTTGCAATTGGGCAGATGGTGAATATGCCGTGGTGCAGCGTGCAGTGGCGATTGGCCGAATTTGCCCCCTAAGCAAACCGTGGGTAAATTCACTCCATAGCCAGTAGAAGCCCTTTAAATGCACAATCGCCAAATGTGCAGATTTTCTGCATGGGCAGCGAAACACGTCAGGACAGCAGCACCCCTTAAATGGCATGGAAACTCAATTCAATGATTTTCATATTCGGATCTCCTGATGGAATTCAGAATTCGGCCTGGTTTCCCATTCACATTATCAATAGGATAATATATAGTAATTCTCCCCTTCATATCCATATCGGACTCCTATTGGAGTTAAATCAAGTGATGCATCGGTCCAAGAATGGAATGGAAAAAGCAATATATCTCTTCCTGGCTCATTCCCGGCATCTGATATGTCTTCTTGAACGTTAGACGCTCAGGATCGATTTTCTGTGCATTGAGGGAAAAGCAGCTAAATGCCACTGCTATAATGGCTGAAGTTATGAATAATAGCTTTCTCATATCAGGCTCCTTTTCCCCTTAAGTCATCCGAGCCTCTTGCAGGACGTTTAAAGAAAGCGTAACGTTACAAATTCAAAACGAGTAAAACATACTGCAATGAAAGTTGATAAGAATTTCCTTCGCAACAATGACCTCGGTCTGTTGCTTCTTCGTTTGACGATAGGTGGGCTCATGTTGTTCCATGGCATCCATAAACTCGTGAGTGGCGTAGGCTTCATCAGCGGCATGCTCGAAGGTATGGGGCTTCCGGGTTTCATAGCTTATTTCTCTTTGGCAGCCGAACTCTTGTGCTCGCTGATGATTATCGCAGGAGCTTGGACTCGTGCAGCTGCCATAGTATGTGCAGGCAATATGGCGGTGGCAATCTTGATGGCTCACTCTGGACAGATTTTCTCTGTCGATCCCATGACTGGTGGTTGGGCAATCGAACTCCCAATGCTGTATCTCCTCGGTGCCGTAGTGCTCATTATTACGGGCGCAGGCAAGTATGCGGTCACAAAAGGTGGCATCTTGGACTAGGCAAAAGGAACGTTCTTATTCGATTCTGAAGGGCGTTCGAACTGCCTGCAAGATATTCATAAACACAAAAAAGAGGTTGCGCTCATAGGTGCAGCCTCTTTCATTATATTAATATAGGAATATGTTTTATTCCTCTACTGGCTTAAAATCTTCTTTGCCGACTCCGCATAGAGGGCATACCCAATCTTCAGGAAGGTCCTCGAATGCAGTTCCCGGGGCTATTCCGTTATCTGGATCCCCTGCGGCCGGATCATAAACATAGCCGCAAACATTGCAAACGTACTTTTTCATAATGGTTCTTTTATTGTTTTTGCAAATATAACGAATATTTTGTCTATTGCAACAGCTAATTTTAAATATTCCATTTTGCGATTATCGCCCGGAAGAAGCGGCATGTTGTAAACCCGGCTTTACAGTTTTTGTAAAGAATCTTTACGAGCCTTAAACTGCATGATTGCGTTAAATAATTGAGCGACAGTAAATTAAGTATGGTGGCCTAGAGGTTGCTTTCCTCTGTGGCAAAAGATATTGAATATGATTAAAAAGAATCTGGAGAGTTTGATTCGCCGCTATCCGATGGCTGTGGTCCTGAATTTCACAGGGCTGGTGGCTGCGTTCGTGGCGTTCGCTTTAATATTCCTGCAGGCCGATTATGAACTGTCATTCGACAAGTGTCATCCGACGGCGGACCGGGTGTTCAGGGTCGATAAAAAGGGCGATGAATCGTTGTTCCGGAATATCCTTCCGAGGGGCTTTGTTGATGACATCATCGGCTCGTCGGCCCATATCGAGGCGGGGTGTAGCTTCATGCCATTTATGGGAGAGACATACTTCGCAGTTCAGGAGAATGGAAAAGCTCCGGTGGGCTATAAGAAGACGATGATTTACGTTTCGGAAGGATTCATCGACGTGTTTGGCATTACGATGGTAGAGGGTAACAGTCGCTCGTTGGAAATGCCGGGTTCTGTCATTATCCCAAAATCACTGGCGCAAGCGCTTTTTCCTGGCGAACCGGCTGCCGGAAAGCTGCTGAGAATAGATGCGGCGAACCTGCTGAACAGTACGAACGGGGAGGCCACGGTAACGGGGGTCTATGAAGACTTCCCGTCCAACACGCAGCTCGGCAATGACCTTTATATGTCCATAGGCGACTTTCAGAAGGGTTCTTACGGTGGGGCGAATTTCATCTGTTATCTGCTTCTGGACGATGCCGGCAATTCCCAATCGGTAGCAGACGAATTCAACGGCCACTTCGATTTTTCCTCCTATGAGAATTGGCTCACACCTATCGAGCTGGTACCTCTGACGAGCATATATTTCCGCAATGAAGGAAATGTCTATAAGAGCGGGAGCCGTTCGCAGCTGCTCCTGCTCATTTCGATCGCTATCTTGATTCTGGCTATCGGTCTGATTAATTTTACGAACTTTTATGTGGCGCTGACGCCGCTGCGCATCCGGAACATCAATCTGCAGAAGATTCTGGGATCATCAACGGCACGACTGCGTGCGCTGGTCGTGGTGGAGGCCGTCTTCTGGTGCATATGCGCCTTTGTCGTGGCTACGCTCCTCCTGTTGCCGGCATCTAATGCGCTGGTAACGCGGTGCGTGCTTATGCAGGCGTTTTCTTTTGGTGAGCACTGGCATCTGTTGCTCTTTGTCGGAACAGTTGCGTTGGCCACTGGCGTGATTGCCGGCCTCTGGCCAGCTATCTATTCCACGTCCGGTCAGCCAGCAATGATTCTGCGAGGTAACTTCGGTTTGTCCGAGTCAGGTAAAGGACTGCGGGCGATCCTAGTGGGCGTGCAGCTAGTCGTGTCCATAGCATTGATGATTTTTGTGCTGTTCGTGCAGCGGCAAAGCCGGTACATGCAGGAATATCCTTGCGGTTATGACAAGGGCAATCTGGCCGTGGTGGATATTGGCGAAGAGAACAGCAAGACCAAATCAGACTGGCTGCGTGAACAACTTCGGACGATTCCGGAAGTGGAAGACGTAGCTTATGCGATGGAACTTATCGGAGGAGCAGATACTTATTGTACTCAATCCACTGATTTTGGCGATGGGAGCGTGATGTATAGCTTGATATACTGTTCTTGGAATTTTCCTGAGGTAATGGGGCTTAAGCTCACCGAAGGCAGACTCTTCAGGGAAGGTGATTATGGCCCAGTTCTGCTGACGCAAGGAATGCGTGTGCATGGCGCTAAGCTTGAAGTATATGAGGAGCTCGGGGACGTATCTCCGGTCGTGGGGTTCGTGGAAGATGTGAATATCACATCGCTGCGAAAGGCGGATTCCCCGGTGGGATTCTTAGCCATCGACCCGAAGAAGAACCTCACGTTACCGTATGCATATATCCGGCTCTCGGAGGGCGCTGACCGCTTTGCTACAGTGGATAAGATCCAGGCCGTCTTGAAAGAGATGGATCCGACGATGCCGTTTGAAGTGCGGTTCTATGATTTCATCGGCAAGAATTTGTATAGCGGAGAGGAACGGCTGCGGCTGGCAGTTTGGCTGTTCTCGCTTCTGGCGGTGCTGTTATCGCTGGTGGGCATCTGGGGGCAGGTGCTGATGGATGTGCAGTATAAGAGGATGGAGATTTCGGTGAAGCGGGCGTTTGGAGCTGAGGTGAACCAGATTACTGGGGAGGGCTTGAGGATTTACCTTCGGACGCTTGCCATCTGCTATGTGATTGCCGCACCGGTGGGATGGCTGATTGTGCGGCACTATCTGGAGCAGTTCTCGCACAGAGTGGGATTCCTGCCGTCAGTGTTTGTGATAGCGCTGGTTGTGGTTGGACTGCTTTGCTCAGCCGTAGTGTTGTACCACTATCTCAAGATGGCCTGGACCAATCCAGCCGAAGCGCTGAAGAAGGAATAGGCAACCTCCCCACGCATCGCAGGACAACCCTTCGGTATCGTTCCGGATGACGGGGTAGATCGTTCTGGATGACCAAGTTCGCGATGACGGTGTTGGTCGTACAGGATGAGAGGGGTGGAATTTCGCAAAGTGCTGTCGGAACAAATCCTCCCGGTGGCTCTGCAAAGGTGTGTCGGTCGACAACGTGACTCTTGGGAGGCCTCGATGTCGAGACATGCCCTTCCCTACGCACTTCTGTGCAGCCTGCCTCGACAGCGTTCTGCGAGACACTTCTTCCGGAGGGTTTGAATATCCGTATGCGATTCTTTATTCGCATCATCGACAAGGTTTTGTGAAACCTTGAAGAGAGGTTGTGACTATTCATAATCGTAGGCAATGGTGATATTCATTATAAGCGCTGAGGAGACTATTCGCATTGCCAACCCCTGTTCTGTGAACAGGGTGGGCGATGCAGCCCTTCATTACAAGCCAGCCGGTGGCACTATGCCGTTGCCGATAAATGTAATTCAGGGCGAGGGCATGGATGAATCCTTTGTGACTACAGCGTTACCAGAAGCCCCGTTTTTCCTAAGTGAGGGACAGTCCGCCAGAAGACCGCAAAAAGTCCCGAACATATTCATGTCCAGGACTTTCTGCGGAGAGACCGAGATTCGAACTCGGGAAACCCTTTGGGAGTTTACACGCTTTCCAGGCGTGCCTCTTAAGCCACTCGAGCATCTCTCCAGTAACCAATGAGTCCCGTTCCAAACCGGAACGGGACTGCAAATATAGGAATAATCCTGAGAATCTTGAAATTTTTTATCGTCTGCGGAAAATCCTTACAGCGTGTCCTGCTTAAGCTTTTCGATGTATCGGTCGATCTGGCGCATCCTTTTCGGGATTTCGATGCTCTGAGGACAGTGAATCACGCACTGGTTGCATCCAGTGCAGTGGCTGGCCTGCCTGTCGGATGGGATGGTCCTATCGTAGCCTACCAAGAATGCCCTGCGCAGCTTGCCATAGTTTTCCTGCTCCTTCGTCTGGGCAAAATCACCATTGTTGATGCAATTATTGTAATATTTGAATATTCCAGGAATATCCAGCCCGTATGGGCAAGGCATGCAATATTTGCAATCGTTGCAGTCTATGAGCGGGTAATTAGCTATGGCATCGGCTAAAGTGGTGTCCAAATAGGACATCTCTTCTTCAGTGAGAGGCTTGAAGTCCATGAACGTCTTCAGGTTGTCTTTCAGATGCTCCATGTAGACCATGCCGCTGAGAATCGTGAGAATCCTAGGGTGAGAGCCAACGTACCTGAAAGCCCAGGATGCAAGCGTCGCCTGAGCATCTCTCTCCTTCAGTCTTCTGGCTATGTTTTCCGCCGGAGTCGCCAGTCTGCCACCCTGCAGAGGCTCCATGACCACGATAGGGATGTTCCTCTTGTCCAGCTGTTCGTACAGATATTCCGCATTCACGTTCCTCTGGCCGTCGGCATGGTTCCAGTCATAGTAATTCATCTGAATCTGCACGAAATCGTAGTGGTAAGCATCGGTGAGGGCGAGCAGAGAGTCGAACTGCGCCTGGTTGCCATGGAAAGAGAATCCGAGCTGACGTATTCGGCCTGCCTCTCGCTCTTTCATCAGGAAATCCATCATTCCGTTATCCACGTAGCGGACTTTGAATGCATCCACGCCGCCTCTTCCGATGGAATGGAGGAGATAGTAATCGATGTAATCGGTCTTCAAGTACTTGAAGGAGTCCTGATACATCTTTAACGATGCCTGCCGCGAAGCATCATTGAAGTTGGATAGCTTCGTGGCTATGAAATAGTCCTTCCTGTCGTGACGGCTAAGCGCCTGCCCGACAGCACCCTCCGACTGCCCTCTGATATATGCCGGGGAAGTGTCGAAATAGTTCACGCCGTGTGCCAAGGCGTAATCAATCAGGTTGTTGACGTTTTCCTGATCTACGACATCCTTCCCGTCAGCGCCTTTCTTCACCGAGAATCTCATGCATCCATATCCCAGCAAGGATACCTTATCTCCATTGCCAGCAGTTCTCATTTCCATCTTGCCAGTGTCCAGGACGCTGTCTGGATTGGCGGAGGTTTCTCCGCCGAGCACTTCTGCGGTTTTTTGGGGAGCGCAAGCTCCAGCCATCGCCACGGCGCCGACCGCAGCAGCAGCTATTCCCGAATCCTTCAAGAACTCGCGGCGACTCAATTTATTGCTTTCCTTTTTCATATTCAATTAAGATAAATGGTGGACCTCGTAACCGTTGACTGTAATGGCGCTGATCGGCCTTGAAGGGCAGAGGTTCTCGCAAGCTCCGCAGCCAATGCATTTCTCCTCGTTCACGGTTGGGATTCGGAGGCTTTCTTTGTTCTCAGGATCTTTGCGCACCATCATGATGGCTCCCACCGGACAGTGCCTGGCGCAGTTGCCGCAGCTGACCGTATCCTTATTCACTATGCACAAATCGTAATTGACGCTGGCTGTGCCGACCTTCCACTGAGTCTTCTCCTGGGGAGTGATCTTGATGATGGCTCCGGCAGGACAGACCTCAGAGCATTTCGTGCACTCGGGACGGCAGTAGCCCCTCTCGTAAGACATTTCTGGCTGCATCAGATGGCTGAGGCTTCTTGACGGCCGCAGGACATCGTTCGGGCATGCCGATACGCACAGCTGGCAAGCGGTGCAATGCTGGTAGAATGCCTTGATGCTCTCCGAGCCGAAAGGAGTAATCGGAACCTCTCTCGGCGGAGCCTGCTTAGGCACTATTTCAGCGAACCCGCCGTCCAATTTCTTCGTTCCGGTAGAGTCGGCCTGAGCCTGAGCCGCAAACTGAGATAACGTGGAAACACCCAGGATCGTGGCCCCGCCTATCAGGAAGGCCCTCCTCCCCTGATCTTGCGCAGTCTCGTCGGCTGCCTTCGCTTTGCCGGCATCCGCCTTGGCCTTGGAGCCACCCCAGGCAAACTTGTATTTCAGAGCGCCGAATTTGCAATTATCCAGGCAGTCGAAGCAGTCCACGCACCGGCTGTAATCTATTCTTTGGGCATCTTTCTGAATCTCGATGCAAGAAGCCTTGCAATGCTTTTCGCATGAATGGCATTTTGTGCATTTCGAAGAATCAATCATTGGGCGAAACATGGCGAATCGCGAGAAGAAGCTTAGCGTGGTTCCCACAGGGCAGATGTCGTTGCAATATGTCCTGCCGCCTCTCCATGCAAGGACAATCACTATCACGAACGTGGCAGCGGCGATTATGAATGTCGGCAGGCTGCGGATCCAAACCTCTTTCGTCACGAAAGCGTAGCTGTCGCGGCGCTCTGCGAAATATGCCAGCAGGTTGTTGCCCCAATGATATATAGGGGAGAAAAGGTTCTGGACGAATCTGCCGTAAGAGCTGTACGGCGCCAGCAGAGACACGATGAAATGAATGCCGGCGATGAGGGCAATTACGAATATTACGAATATGCCATAGCGCAGCCATTTCATTTCCTTTGAATATGTGAACCTGGCTTTCTTGCCTTTGCGTCTTGCGCTTAACCATGAAATGCCGTCCTGGAACACTCCGAGAGGACAGATGGTCGAGCAATATACACGTCCGAACAGGATCGTGAGCAATAACAAGGCTATGATCACCACTGCATTCAGGGCCATCACTGCCGGGAGGAATTGTATTTTTGCCAGCCAGCCAAACCAGTGATGAAGCGCTCCTGAAATGTCTAGAAACAGCAGTGTGATTGCGGCGAACAAGACCACCGCCACGGTGATTCTGATTTTTCTGAGCATTGGGAAAAAATCGTTAACGTTTTGGACAAATATAGCAAAAAATCGTTTCCTCGACTTTTACATATTACTTATTATTTGATATTTTTTTCAGGCCTGATGCTCTTTCTCGTATTTATCCAAAGCCTCGGCCATGAGCACGCGGCCTTTTTCGGAGATTTCGTTTCCTTTGGCATAGTCTGGGATGGCTCCGTACGAGTCGAAGCTCATCTGCACGAGTATGTCAGGAGGGTAGAGCCGAGTCTCCAGCTTCGCTATCGTGTGATTTGCGATGGCAAATGACCTGGTGATGATGGAGAAGTAATTATCATCGGCGGACACCGGAGACTTGATTTTTTCGCTGTTGAGCGCTTTCTTGATCATTCTCTGGCTCTCGCTGCCAATCAGCTTAACCTTTTCCAGCATCGATATGTCTTTCAAGCCGGAAACGTACCTGACCATGTCACGTGCCTCGTTTTTGGATTTTTCGGCTTCCTGTCTCTGTTTGTATGCGCTTTTCAGGAATGCTTCGATTATGTCCGTGTCGGTGACGTTCACGTCGAAGCCCACCAGAATGTCGTGCCCATTCCTCTGCACGTATTCGAGTGGGAAGGTGCTTACGAGCCCTCCGTCCACGAAAGTGCGCCAGCCGTTCTTGCTAGGCATGAATAGGCTAGGAATTGAAATGGAGGCTCTTATGGCATCGAAAAGCTTTCCTTTCCGGAATGCCACCGGCTCGCCGGTGTAGAGGTCCGTTCCTACAGCCACGTAAGGAATTCGCAGATTCTCGATTTTCACGTTTGGGACGACGGATTCGATTGCCTCCATCACTTTCATGCCTTTGAGGACATATCTTTTGTTGATGGAGAAGTCGAGTAGCCTCATCAGCTTGAAATTATTGAGCGAGAACAGCCACTCCTTGAATTCGGGAAGTTTCCCTGCGGCGTAGATTCCGCCAACTAGAGAACCTATGGAAGACCCCGCTACAGAAGTTATGCTGTAGCCTCTGGCTTCCAGCTCTTCAATGGCGCCGATGTAGGCGAACCCTCTAGGACCGCCGCTAGACAGCACGAGGGCGACGTCTTTAGTTTTCATCAGAATATTAATGGGTTTTTACGAATATACCAATTTTTTAGGAATATGCTCTATTCCAATAAGGATGTGCCTTTATGAACATTCTCTATTCCAACACGATGAGGGCGATGGAAGGGTGGGAGAAGGTGAGGGTCACCGTGTCTGCGGAGGCTCTGTTGAGGGTCGCCTTCCACCAGTTGTCGAAGACGACGTGGTCCAGAGGCCACTGCAGCCCGGAAGACTTTATGTTCAATGAATTGTCCGGACTGAATATGGAGACAGGGCGGCCTTCCCCGACTTGCAGAGAGCATGAATCGGTGAGGGCGAATATGGTTGCCCTGTCGGAGACCATGTCCACGTAAGGGGCGCCTTTTGCGGGAAAACCGCAGGCTCCGCACTCACGGGCATATTCCATCAGAAGCGACATATTCCCGATGGTATGGACCTCTCTTTTGCCGGTGGCACCAAGAATATGAACTATGCCGACATTTGGCCAATGCTCCATCAGGAAGCGGAAAGCTTTGGTCTGGTCGTTGTGTTCCTGCTCGGTGAAATGATGCACGATGCTGGAATATTCTTCTCGAAGTTTCGGCGAGAGTGAGTCCATGTCACCTACGATGGCATCAGGCAACCGTTTTTCTTTGAATATTTTGTCTCGGTGCTTCAGGAAGCCCTCGAAAGCATCATCGCAGCATATTATTATGTCTGCCTGCCGAAGTAGGTAGAGCGGATATTCAGCCCTTGGGAAGTCCCCAGCCCCTAATATTACAGCTGTTTTCATGATTTCGTCTTGGCTATTTCGGCCTTGGAAGTTCCATCCGTAGTCTTGTAAGTCTCTATATTCCTGAAACCTGCGAGGAAGGCATTGATTTCCATGCGCTTCTTTCCAGAGAGCTGCACATCCTTAAGGTAGATGGCGCCGTCGGCAGTAGCTATCGCTAAATAAGACTTCCCATCGGAGAGGATTGTCCCAGGCGTTGCTGCGCCGAGGCCAGCGGAATGTAGCATATTCATGAAATCATCATTTGAAGCCTTCTCGGCGGAGAAAATCTTCAATTGAACAGGCTCTTTCCCTTCAACAGCCAATTCCGTGTAGGCTGTCGGATAAGGACTTAAGCCTCGGATCAGATTGAAAATCTGTTTCGTGGAATCGTTCCAATCTATGTGGCAGAGTTCTCTGGTGAGTTTCGGCGCTGGCTTCAGCACTTCAGAACCTTGGATAAAACTCCTCTGCACCCGGGTGTCTGCCGTGTGCTCTATTATGCCTTCTGTAGTCTGAACCACCAGCTCGGCCCCAATCTGCATCAGGCGGTCGTGGATGTTGCCAGCGGTTTCGTTCTCGCCAATCTTGATGCTCTGCCTCAGAATGATCCCGCCAGTGTCTATGTTCTTGTCAATCATGAACGTGGTGGCTCCGGTGCGCTGCTCTCCATTGATGAGAGTCCAGTTGATCGGGGCGGCTCCGCGGTATTGTGGCAGCAAGGCTGCATGCAGATTGAAAGTGCCCAGCTTCGGCATGCTCCAGACCTCTTCGGGCAGCATCCTGAAAGCGACCACTATGAACAAGTCGGCCTTGTAACTGCGGAGCTGTTCCAAGAACGCAGGATCCTTCAGTTTCAGAGGCTGCAATACAGGAATCCCTCTTTCCATCGCGAATTCCTTCACGGCGCTTTCTCCAATCTTCTGGCCTCTGCCGATTGGCTTGTCGGCGACTGTCACGACGGCAACCACATTGAACTTATGTTCCAACAGTGCCTTCAGCGGCTCAACTGCGAATTCAGGCGTGCCCATGTAGATGATCCTGGTCTTCTTGAAGAAGCCGGCCACCTTGCTCTTGACTTTTCTCCAGCTGTTTTTGATGTTATCCCCATTGAATATCTCAGAATCGTGTACGGCTTTCCATGTCAGGAACAAACCTATGGCGAAGAGCACCAATGCGGAACTGAATGCCCCCACCCATGGGCTTACGGAGCCATCTCTGGCAAGCTTGACTCCTGTAATGTCGATGATCCAATAGAGAACGAAGAAGAGAATCGAGACGATGGCAGACACGCCCACGCCGCCTTTCTTGATTAGAGCGCCGACCGGGGCCCCGATGAAGAACATCACGAAGCAGGCCAGGGCCTGGCCATAGCGTCTGAGATATTCCAGCTTGGTATATCTCAGCCTCACCGTGTAGTCGTAAGATTCGAACTGGTAGCTTACCAGCTGACTTTCTATCTGCTTCGTTACTTCCGAGGCTCTCTTGTAAGCTTCCCCCATCGCTATCTTGTCGGTGAATTTCAGAAAGTCAGGGTCGGAGAAATTCCTCGTTATTCCGCTTTTGACAGACGTGTCCAGCTGGTTTCTAAGGGAGAGTCCGGAAGGCGCAGCCATAAATCTAAGCTGGCTTCTGGTGGCGCTGTCCCGAACTACGGTTAGAGAATCCTTCTCGACTTTCAGTATCCTGAGCGGCAGGGCTTTAACTTGGTCTCCGAACCGTGCGCTGTCAGACTTCTGGAAGGCGTAATTCTCGAGCGGAATCACCATCTCCTGTTTAGTGAAGTCTATCCTTTGCAGCTGCAGGGTCGTGTCTTTGAAGTTTATCTGATTGTCTTCCTGATAATTGATGCCATTGAACATCTTGAACGTTATGTAGCTCTTGTCCTTAGACATCTGCATTATGGCAGAGTCCGCCAGAGTGAGCCTCGTGTCACCTCTGTTCTCACTGTGGTCGTACAGCATCACGTCGTGCATCATTCCCGTGCGATCGTTCCTGGACTCTACTCTAAGCACGAATCCATCCACTCCATCGTAGAATGTTCCCGCAGGAATCTTTATCTCGTTCTTTGTCTTCTTGATGTCATCTCGGAGCGTATAGATTTGATTGAAGGCAACTGGCACCAGCTTATTGATGACGAAGAAAGTGCCTATGGTGATTACCGCCGAGGCAATCAGCACGGGGGTCATGATCCTCATCAGTGACAGGCCGGCAGCTTTCATTGCGATTAGCTCGTTGTTTTCGCCCATCTGCCCGATGGTCATCATCGCCGCCAGAAGGGTGGCGAGAGGAAGGGCCAGAGGGAGAACAGTGCAGCTGCCCCACCAGAGGAACTCGGCTATGACGCTGAAACTTAGTCCCTTCCCCACGAGCTCATCGATGTAGACCCAGAGAAACTGCATCAGGAGAATGAAGATGACAACCAGAAGGATCATGAAGAATGGTCCTATGAAGGCAGTCAATATGAATTTGTCGATTCTCTTCATCCTCTATGTTTTGTCGTTTCAGAACAAATTTTTTCGTCATCCTGGCCAAGTCTTTTTTGTCATCCAGAACTTGATTCAGGATCTATTCATTCCGTAGCGGTCTTAATCATTGTTTCCAGAGCATCGCGCAATCCGTCGGAATTGCGTCCTCCTGCGGTAGCAAGCCCAGGCTGTCCTCCTCCGCCGCCCTGGATGCATTTCGCTGCTTGGTGAATATCCTTCCCTGCGTTCTTCCCCTTTGCGACCAAGTCATTGGAATACATCAGCGTCAGCTGAGGCTTGCCTTCGTGCTCGAAAGCAGCGGCGACTACCATATTATTGGCCTCTTTCTGCAGATGCAGCACGGCTTCCCTGAGTATGTTCGGATCCATGTCGCGCTCGAAACGTACAACATTTATTCCATTTATCTGCTCGCTGCGCTTCGCAAGGTCTTCGGCGAATTTCGCAGCCTTCTCTTTCATGAAGCTTTCCACTTGGTGACGGAAATCCGTGTTTTCTGCCACCATTTTGCTTACTGCGACGAAAATGTCAGGAGCATTATTGAACAAGTCCCGGATGCTTCCCAGCAAGTCCTGAGCCCTGTCCATCAGCTGTTCGGCATACTCACCGGTCACAGCTTCGATTCTTCTGACTCCGGCGGCAATAGCAGACTCGCTCACGATCTTGAAATAGCCTATCTGGCCGGTTGCATTAGCATGCGTTCCGCCGCAGAGTTCTATGGAATCTCCGAACTTCACGACCCTCACCACGTCGCCGTACTTTTCCCCGAATAGGGCGATGGCTCCCAATGCCTTCGCCTCGTCCATTGTGGCATCTCGTTTTTCCTCAAGCGGATAATTCGCACGAATTAGCTCATTTACCCTATGCTCCACGCTCCTCAGTTCCTCAGGCGTTACTTTCTGGAAATGCGAGAAATCGAACCTGAAATAGTCTGGACCAACGTAAGAACCCTTCTGCTCTACGTGCTTGCCTAGGATTTCCCTAAGGGAAAAGTCCAGCAGGTGAGTGGCGGTGTGGTTGTTCGTGATTTTCAGCCTTCTGCCCTCATCTACTATAAGGGTGAAGCTTTTTGTGCAGTCAGACGGAATTTTCTCTGCGATATGTATCGTGAGATTATTCTCCTTAATTGTATTGAATATCTTGATGGTCTCGCCGTCCTCAGAAATAATGATGCCAGTGTCCCCGATTTGGCCACCCATCTCGGCATAGAAAGGAGTACGCTCGAACACTAGCTGGAACATGGTCTTGTTCTTTTGCTTCACTGTCCTCTGCTTCAGCAGGCGCACGCCATATACCTTGGTCAGGTCATAGCCCACGAATTCCTCTTCCTCGCCTTCATCGTAAGTCACCCAGTCTCCGAACTCGTTAGCTGTAGCGTTTCTGGCGCGGTCCTTCTGTTTCTGGAGCTCTATGTTGAATCTGTCTAGATCTATCTTATAACCGTTCTCTGTGGCAATCAGCTCGGTGAGGTCAATAGGGAAGCCGAACGTGTCATAAAGCACGAAGGCATCCTCGCCAGGGATGACTTTCGTCTCTGCGTTCTTGGCCATGTAGTCGTCCATCATCTTGATTCCTCTATCCAGTGTTTTCAAGAAAGACATCTCTTCCTCACGGGTGACGCTCTCGATGAGTTTCTGCTGTTTCTCCAGTTCCGGATATGCCTCGCCCATGTCTGCCACCAGCTGAGGGATCAGGTTGCAGAGGAATGGCTCGTTGAAACCTAGGAAAGTATAGCCGTAGCGGACTGCGCGGCGCAGGATTCTTCTTATCACGTATCCAGCCTTGACGTTTGATGGCAGCTGTCCGTCCGCGATTGAGAAAGCTATGGCACGCACGTGGTCTGCGATGACCCTCATCGCCACCTCCGTCTTGTCGCTCTCGTGGTATTTATGGCCGGAGAGTTCCTCTACTTTGAGGATGAGGCCTGTGAAAATGTCTGTGTCGTAATTGCTGCTCTTGCCTTGGAGTACCATGCAAAGCCGCTCGAAGCCCATTCCTGTGTCAATGTTCTTTGCCGGCAGCGGTTCCAGAGAGCCATTAGCCTTGCGATTGTACTGCATGAACACCAGGTTCCATATTTCTATGACCTGATCATTGTCGGTATTTACCAGCTCGTACCCCGGCTTTCGGGCGATTTCTTCATCGCTACGAAGGTCGATATGAATTTCAGAGCACGGTCCGCAAGGTCCTGCCTCGCCCATTTCCCAGAAATTATCGTGCTTGTTGCCCATAAGGACGTGATCTTCAGGCATGTACCTCAGCCATGCCTCCTTGGCCTCTGAGTCCATTTCGGTTCCATCTTCGGCGGATCCCTCGAAAACTGTGGCGTACAGCTTGGTCTTATCTATCTTATACACATCGGTCAGCAGCTCCCAGGCCCACTGAATGGCTTCTTTCTTGAAATAGTCCCCGAAGCTCCAGTTGCCCAGCATCTCGAACATCGTGTGATGCCTTCCGTCGTGTCCTACGGCCTCCAGGTCATTATGCTTCCCGCTTACCCTCAGGCATTTTTGTGAGTCCGTAGCTCGTTTCATCTTAGGGACTGTATTCCCTAGGAATATGTCTTTGAACTGATTCATCCCTGCGTTGGTGAACATCAGCGTAGGATCATTCTTAATGACCATAGGTGCGGATGGCACGATGGTGTGCCCTTTCGAAGCGAAGAAATTTAGAAATTGCTGCCTAATCTCTTTCGAAGTATACATAAGATTCAAAATATTGTTTCCGTGCCCTGTTTTAATTTAGGCACGGAATTGGCAAAATTATAACAAATTTCACGATTTATCGCAAAAAAGGTATATTTGTAATTATGCGGAAATACGTGCTGAATCCAGAAACTCTGATTTACGAAATCAAGGAAGTGTCCTTGAAGCATAAAATATTGAAGAGCTTCCTGCTTTTTGCGGGAAGCGTGGGGTTGTCGTTCCTTTACGCATGGCTGTTCTCCTCTGTCCTCGGATACGACCTGCCAAAGACGGCCTTGCTTAAGGCTGAAAATGCGAAATGGAGCGGCAAGATGGACATAATGAATACTCATCTGGACAGATATGAAGAAGCTCTCAATGCTTTCCAAGTGAGAGACGATGATGTTTACAGATCAATATTCGGGATGGATGAGATCTCCGCTGGCATCAGGAATGCTGGAATAGGCGGTGTGGACAGATATGCTTATCTGGACGGCCTGCAGAAGGATAATCTGCTGAAAAACACGGCTATTCGGCTGGATCATGTCGCTAGGATGGCTTACGTGCAAGACAAGTCTTTCGATGAGGTTGCTGTGGTGGCACAGAACGCAGGAAATATGGCCGACTGCATTCCCACCATCTCGCCAGTCGTCCCAGACCCAGATAAGTATAGAATCACCAGCCCCTTCGGATATAGGATAGATCCTATCAATGGCACCGTTAAAATGCATACGGGAGTGGATTTTGCCATGAAGGTCGGCAACCCTGTCTATGCAACGGGCGATGGGGTAGTGGAGAAAGTCGAATTCGATTTCTTCGGTTACGGGAATATGGTAACGATCAGCCATGGCTTCGGTTATGAGACGAAATATGCTCACTTGAATACCATCACTGTCACAGAAGGCATGAAAATCAAGAGAGGCGACTGCATAGGTGAGGTTGGAAGGTCTGGAAGGACCACAGGCTCGCACCTGCACTACGAAGTATTATATAAGGGCACGAGGGTGAACCCATACAATTATTACGACATGTCCGTCCCGATTAATGAATATCTCACGATGGTGCACAAGCGGGAGGATGAGTCGCAGGCCGTGCTCACTAGGAGGAACTTCAGTCTTAGACTGCGCAAATGAAACGGGATCACTACATATTCGACAATACGCGCAACGAATTCATAAAGGTTACGAATTCTACGGGACGCATCGTAGGCAAGATCCTGAAATATTTTGCGGTGACTGCTTCCCTCGCGATAGTTTACTATGTCGCTTTTTCGCTAGTGATCAGCACGGACTCTGAGAAAAAGCTGAAGCAGGAAAACCAGATGTACAAGCAGCTGTATTCCGGGATGGTCGCAAAAGAGAAAGTAGTCGGGGACGTAATCCAAGGCATAGAGATGAAGGATAGGAATATCTATGACGAGATTTTCAAATCGGATGTTCCTAGCATGTCGGATTTCTCCGATCAATCAGAATTCACCTCAGACTCTATCTCGGAGAATAATATCGTGAAATATTCTTCAAGGAAGCTGGATGTTGCCCAGATGCTCAGCCAGAAAACGGAGGCCAATTTCAAGAAGATAGCAGATGCCCTTTCCGATGGCTCCAGGCCTATTCCGCCGCTCACGAATCCCATAAAGAATTTCTCTTATCGCAGGGTAGGCGCATCTGTTGGGAAGAAGATTAATCCTTTCTTCAAGGTTGCCGTGGAACATGAAGGGATGGACCTTCTCGGTCAGCAGGGAGACTCGGTCTACACGGCTGCCGATGGGGTGGTCAGCAGAGTGGCGCGTTCCGAGAAAGGTCTCGGGAACATCGTTGAAATTTCTCACGAAGGAGGATACTTTACGAGGTATGCTCATTTGGATGGGATAAAAGTGTCTAAGGGACAGAAGGTTAAAAAAGGAACTCTGATTGGAACGATAGGCATGTCTGGAAATTCTTTCGCGCCTCATCTTCATTACGAGGTCCTGAAAGATACCGTCAGGCAGGAACCGGCGAATTACATGTTCGCCTCTTTGTCTGCCGACGATTATGTGAAGATGTTATTCTTGTCCGTTAACACAGGACAGTCAATGGATTAATATTATGGAAAAACTTTATTACACGATTGGGGAAATAGCCAAGATTCTGGACGAGAGCACCTCTCTAGTTAGGTTCTGGTCCAATTCATTCACTAAATACCTCAAGCCGAAGAGAAATGCCAAGGGCAATCGTCTCTACACCAAGGAAGACTTAGAGACGCTGAAGCAGATACACTATCTTGTAAAAGAACAGGGCATGACGCTGGATGGAGCGGCGAAAAAGATGGCTGCCGACAGGAAAAAGGTGGATTCTAAGGTAAAAGTACTGGACAGCCTGAAGACAATCCGTAAACAGCTTGTGTCTGTAAAGAAATCGCTATGAGGGTAGGGGAGATAGCTTCAGTGATTGAGGATTTCGCTCCACTGAGTATTCAGGAGGAGTGGGATAATAGCGGCCTGTGCATTGGCTCTCCAGAGCAGGATGTGCATGGGGTGATGATCGGGTTCGACTGCACGCCGGAGCTGATCGATGAGGCCGTGGCGAGGGACTGCGACATGGTGGTTACCCATCATCCTCTGATTTTCAATGGGATACGAAAAATTCAGCCGGAGGATCCCGTTGGGCTGGCCGTGATGAAGGCGGTGAGTGCCGGAGTTGCTGTTTATGCGGCTCATACTACCGCTGACAAGGTGCTGGATGGGGTTAGCGGAGCCATGGCTCGCAGGCTGGCGCTTCAACACATTCGCGTGTTGGATGAAGAAGAAGGGGGAATAGGCCTTGGCGCCGTCGGAGTGCTGCCGAAGCCAATGGCATCCGACATATTCATTGAATATGTCAAAGAAAAATTCTCTCTTAAATTGGCTCGCGTCTCGCATCCGCTGGATATTCCAATCGTGAAAGTGGCTATGTGCGGAGGTTCCGGATCTTCTCTCATTGGGAAGGCCATGGAAACGGGGGCTCAGGCCTATATCTGCGGGGACATTTCCTATCATCATTTTTTCACTCCCAAAAACTTCATGGTCATTGACATAGGACATTTCGAAGGAGAAGTGGAAATTGTGAATGTTTTATATTCCTTGATAACGAAAAAATTTCCTACCTTTGCAGTCCAAGTCAGTTCGAAGTTAGCTGGCTCCAATCCTGTAAAATATTACGTATAAATATGGCAACCAAGAAAATAAAGAAAGTAGACACCCCTATTGACCAGAGGGAAACATTCGTCTCGCTGCAGAAAAATTTCGCCGACTCAGAGATTAGCGTTTCCGAGAAGCTGAAGACTCTTTATAGGTTACAACAGACTGATTCTGAGATAGATAAAATTCTCCAACTGCGTGGTGAGCTGCCTTCTGAGGTTGAGTCTCTGGAAAATGACCTGGCTGATTTGAAGGCTAGGCAGACCCAGATTACGAGCGTGATTGAAGCCTACAATCAGACTATCGCTGACAATAAGCAGAATATCGTGGACTGCGATAACGAGATTGAGAAATACAAGTCTCATCTGGATTCGGTAGAGAATTCCCGGGAATATGATTCTCTTAATAAAGAGATTGAGAATCAGGATCTTCTGCGTCAGATAGCCATTAAGACGATTAACGACACTAAAGTGGCGATCGCCGACAAGAAAGACGAGCTCGCCCAGCTGAAAGATACCATCTCCATTAGGATCGAGGACCTGAAAGCAAAGAAGGATGAGCTGGCTACTATCGAGGAGTCAACGGCAGATCAGGTGAAGAAGCTCACGGCGAAGAGAGAGGAATGTGCGAAGAAGATCGATGCGAGGACGATGAGCGCTTACGAGAGGATTTGCGCTAGCGTTCACAACCACCTTGCCGTGGTAACTGTCTACAACGGGGATTCTTGCGGAGGCTGCTTCAGCACCATCACTCCTCAGAGGCTGATCGATATCGCATCTAACACCAAGCTCGTCATTTGCGAGCATTGCGGCAGAATAATCGTAAATCCTGACTTCGCTTAATACTTATGCCAGGCCAGCCTAAAAGGACATATCGCAAGAAGGCTGAAACGGTCAATCTGGATACTTTGGGGCTTGAGATGGGAAATAAACCGCCTCAAGCCCTTGAAGTTGAAGAGGCCGTTTTGGGTGCCATGCTAGTGGAGCCTAACCTGAAAGATATTGCGGCCGAAGAACTGGATGAAACCTGTTTCTACGATCCTAGGCATAAGATGATTTACGAGGCCATGCTGAAACTGGCGAACGAGCATTCGCCTGTGGACATCTATACGGTTTCTGAAAAGCTTAAAGCCTTAGACAATCTGGAAGCGGTGGGTGGTGCCGTGGCCATCACGGACTTATCCCTGAAAATAGGGGCGGCTGCTCATTTCGAATATTACATAAAGATCCTTAAGCAGAAAGCCATTCAAAGGGCACTCATCTCTGCTTCGCATAACATCCTGAAGAAGGCTTTCGATGACTCTTACAGCGTAGACGACCTTATTCAGGAGTCTCAGGATAGCATCTACGAAGCGATTCAGAGCAATATGAAAAAGGACGTGAGGGACATTGGCTCCGTGATTAATGATGCTATGGATGAGGTGCAGAAGCACCAGGAGCAGCCTGGCATCAGTGGCGTGCCTTCAGGCTTTCCGTCTCTGGATGCTTACACTATGGGCTGGCAGAGTTCTGATCTCATCATTCTGGCTGCCAGACCATCCGTAGGTAAGACGGCGTTCTCGCTGAACCTTGCTAGGAACGCTGCTGTGCAGTATCATATGCCTGTGGCTTTTTTCTCGCTGGAAATGTCCTCTTTGCAGCTGGCGATGCGTCTCATGGTGTCCGAGTCTGGGCTTGGGGCTAACAAACTGAAGGGAGGGGCTAAGATTGAGCCGTACGAATGGAAAGAGCTGGAAGTAAAGCTCGGGCCTCTTTCTAGCGCTCCGTTGTACATAGATGACACTCCTGGCATCCTTCTGTCCGAGTTCGAGACAAAGGCAAAGAGGCTGGTGAAGACGAAGAACGTCAAACTGATATTCGTGGACTATATGCAGCTGATGCAAGGCCCTAAAGAGCTTAGGGGCATGCGTGAACAAGAGGTCGCCGCTATTTCCAGAGGCTTGAAAGCCACCGCCAAGGAACTGAATATTCCTATAATAGCTCTCTCCCAGCTTTCGAGGCAGGCCGTGCAAAGAGCAGGAAGCAACGGGAAGCCTCAGCTGAGCGACCTCAGGGAATCTGGTTCCATCGAACAAGATGCCGACATGGTAATATTCCTGCATCGTCCGTTTTTCCTTGGCCTTACGAGTGGTCAGGAAACTCCTGAAGATAGAGAGAATACAGAGATCATAATCGCGAAGAACCGTAACGGAGCGGTTGGATCCGTGCCTATGCTGTTCAAGGGGGATCAGGTTAAATTCATTGAGCCAAGTGACTCTCTCGCGGCCCAGGCAAGCGCTCAGGGCACGGATTCGGCCATGAATTTCGACTCTATCGGCCAGGGCGGTGAATTTGGAAGCAACACAGATTTTTAGCGCCTATGAATAGAATTCGATATGCAACGTTGATTCTTTTCCTGTTGTCCTGCTTGCCTTCTTTTGCCGGAAATGACAAAAGAACTTGTCTGCCAGTCAAGGATTTGAGCGAGAACCACAGGGCTTTCGGGGACAGTGAAAATCTTTCATACAAGCTACATTATAAATGGGGCATGATAAATGCCGATGTCGCCGATGCTTACATGAAAGTCGATACGACGACGATGAATGGCAAGAAAGTTTTTCACGCTACGATCTCGGGGCAGACCAGGAAGTTCTATGATAACTTTTTTAAGGTGAGGGAAACTTTGGATTCTTGGTTTACTCGCGATGGTTTTTCTCCCGTGAGATTCAAGCGGATTTCCAAGGAGGGAAATTATTGGCTGAATAACAATTCCTCTTTCGTATGGTATAAGGATAAAGGAGTCGTTACTGCGAACATGGAGACTTCTCGCAAGGGGCAGTTCTCTTTACAGAAAGAGCTTACGAGCTGCACTCTGGACATTCCGACAATGTTCTACCTGCTTAGGAATATGGATTTGACGGGAGTCGAGGTTGGCAAGCGGTATCCTCTTTCCTTCATCATGGATGATGACGTGTACGCGCTCCATTGTGTGTATTTTGGGAAAGAGACCAAGAACGTTTCCGGCCTAGGCAGAGTGAGATGCCTGAAATTCGGGTTCGAAGTGGTCGCCGGCGATGTGTTCTCTGGCGATTCGGACCTGCGCTGCTGGATTTCTGACGATGATAATCGCATTCCCGTGTATTTCAGCGCACCGCTTAAGATAGGGCAGTTCAAAGGAAGACTGGAATCTTATGAGGGCCTTAAACATCCCTTCAGTTCTCTGGTTAAATGATGTCGAAGAAAGAAATATCTCATACTGGCAGAATATCATCAATAGAACCTGACAAGATATCAGTCGAAATCGTGTCCGAATCTGCTTGTTCGGCTTGTCAAGTCGCTGGTCTTTGCAGCGCCGCCGAGTCGAAGAAGAAAATCATCGATGTGCCAAACGACGGAGTTGCTCCTCATTATGTCGGAGAAGAAGTCGAGGTCTGCCTGGGGCAGTCTTTGGGGTTGAAAGCTGTGTTGATATCGTATGTCATTCCGGCTGTGATTTTACTTATTTTAATAGTAACTTTGTCCGCGCTTGGAAAATCCGAGCTTCTGACCGGCCTAGTGTCTGTCGGAGGCGTTGCGATATATTATTTCATGGTCTATCTCTTCAGAGAGAGGCTTGAGGGAAAATACGAATTTTATATCAGGAACGTTAATTGATTGATTATATGACTTCTACTATCATCTGGACAATCGTAATCATAACAGCCTTGGGTCTGTTGCTTGCGCTTGCCCTCTACCTTGTCGCTCAACGCTTCAAGGTGGTTGAGGATCCTCGAATAGAGGAGGTCGAGAAGGTGATGCCAGGGGCCAACTGTGGAGGCTGCGGCTTTGCTGGCTGCCATGCTTTCGCCGAGGCTGCCGTGAAGGCTCCGAATCTCGACAATAATTTTTGCCCGGTGGGCGGCAACGAGGTTATGAAAAAGGTGGCTGCAATCCTTGGCTATGAGGTCAAGGAGAAAGCTCCTATGGTTGCCGTGGTTCGTTGCAATGGTACCTGCGAGAACAGACCTAGGATTTATGAATATGACGGAACGAAGAGCTGCAAGACCAAGGTTGGTGTCGCTCCGGACACTCTTTGCCGTTTCGGCTGCCTGGGCTGCGGGGATTGCGAGGCTGCCTGCCAGTTCGGGGCTATCAAGGTGGATCCGGTTCTGGGCATTGCCACTGTGGATGAGACAAAGTGCACGGCTTGCGGAGCCTGCGTGAAGGCTTGTCCTAGGGGATTGATCGAGCTGCGCTATAAGGGGCCTAGGGGCATGAGAATGTTCGTGGCTTGCAGGAACCTTACTAAAGGGGCTGAGGCGAAGGAGGCTTGCGATGCTTCCTGCATTGGTTGCGGAATATGCTACAAGACCTGCCAGCATGGCGCTATCCAGTTCCTGAACAATGTGGCTTACATAGACTATACGAAGTGCAAGCTGTGCCGCGAGTGCGAGGCCATGTGCCCTAGGGGGGCGATTCATGGGGTGAACTTCCCTAAGCCTCTGGATAAGGCCGCCGTTAAGGCTCGCGTCCTGGAGCGTCAGAAGAAAGCCCGCGAGGCCGAGGCCGCGGCGAAAGCTGCAGAGGCTTCTGCGGAAAAACCAGTAGAGAAAAAGGAGGACTAGAATATGGCAAGAAGAACTTTTTCAATGGGTGGCATTCACCCTGGCGACTCGAAGATCTCCCGTGAGTGCAAGATCGAGAAACTTGCAGTCCCTCCTGTGGTTTACATTTCGCTGTCTCAGCATATCGGTGCTCCAGCCAAGCCAGTTGTCGTAGTAGGTGACAAGGTGAAGGTCGGACAGGTGATCGGAGAGCCGGGCGGATTCATGTCGGCCTACATTCATTCTTCCGTTTCTGGAACAGTGAAGTCCATAAAAGACACGCTCGATCAGGCTGGAAAGGCACAACCTACCGTGGAAATTGCCGTTGAGGGCGATGAATGGCTGGAGTCTATTGACAGATCCGATGCATTGGTGGCTGACATTCCTGCCGACGGCAAGGCTATTTTGGAGAAAATCAAGCAGGGCGGCATCGTGGGCCTTGGTGGAGCTACCTTCCCGACCCACGTGAAGCTTTCTCCTCCTCCGGGGAAGACGTGCGAGATGCTTATCATCAACGGCTGCGAGTGTGAACCTTACATCACTGCCGATGACAGGACCCTTCGCGAGAGAGGTGCTGAGGTGGTCGTTGGCGCTGCCCTCATAAAGCATGTGCTGGGTGTTGCCAAAGCCACCATCGCAATCGAGGACAACAAGCCGGAGGCAATACAAAATATTCAGAAAGTCCTTTCGGAATTGAGAGGGAAAGATCCTGAATATGCTGGAATAGAGGTGCTTCCGCTGATGAAGAAATATCCGGAAGGTGGAGAGAAACAGCTCATCGATGCCGTAATGCACCGTCAGGTGAAGTCCGGCGGGCTGCCGATTGACGTGGGTGCCGTTGTTCAGAACGTGGCCACGGCCTTGGCTGTCTATGAGACCGTTCAGAAAAACAAGCCTCTGTTCGAGAATTCCATCACTGTTTCGGGCGAGTGCTTCCCTCATCAGGCGAATGTCCTCGTCAGGGTTGGCACGCCACTTCGATTCATAATCGATCAGCTAGGAGGCGTTCCTGAAAATGCCGCTAAAATAATCAGTGGCGGTCCTATGATGGGAAAAGCTATATCTAACCTGGACGGACCAACCCTCAAGGGAACTGGCTCTATCCTGTTCCTTACGAGAGAACAGACGAAGAGGGAGCCGGAAGGCCATTGCATCCGCTGCGGGAAATGCGCAGATGCTTGCCCTATGGGTCTGGAGCCATTCCTGCTGTATCGTCTTTACAAGGCTGGTGACGCTGCCGCTCTCGAGCGCAATGCCGCTCAAGACTGCATTCAGTGCGGCTGCTGCTTATACACCTGCCCTGCTAACCTGCCTCTTCTCGACATCATAAGCCTCGCAAGGGGGCAGGTCATGGGAATCTTGAAAGCTCGCGCTGTTGCCGCCAAGGCTGCAGCCGAGGCGGCCAAAGCAAAGGCTGAGGCTGAAAAAGCAAAAACTGAATAGCCATGGGAAAATTAATTGTTTCACCTTCACCTCACATACATTCTAAGGTTCGCACAAAGAACCTGATGCTGGACGTAGTAATAGCACTATTGCCCACAGTAATAGTTTCCGTGGTCTTCTACGGCCTTGGGGAGCTGCTTGTTCTCGCCGTGAGCATCCTATCCTGTATATTAATTGAATATCTCATCACTAGATTTCTACTGAAGAAGCCTTCCACCATCGGGGATTTCTCTGCTGCGGTAACAGGTATATTGCTGGCGCTCAACCTGCCTTCCACGACTCCGTGGTGGGTTGTTTTCATCGGCGCCGTGGTTGCAATAGGTGTTGCGAAGATGTCCTTTGGAGGGCTCGGACAGAATGTCTTCAATCCAGCGCTCGTGGGCCGCGTGTTCCTGCTGATTTCTTTCCCTAAGTACATGACACGCTGGGAAGTCCCTCAGGGGCTTTTCGGAGCGGATGCGGTTTCTGGAGCGACGCCTCTGGGAGCCATCAAGGAAGGGCTGATGCAGGGTGGCTCGGTCTCTGAGATCATGGCGCAGCATGGATATTCATATTCGCAGATGCTGTTTGCCAACATCGGTGGTTCCGCTGGGGAGGCTTGTGCCATAGCCATATTGGCTGGCTTCATCTATCTCGTCGTCCGCAAGGTAATCAAGCCTTGGATCACGCTGTCCATTCTGGGTACCGTGGCTGGCTTCTCTCTGATTTTCTGGCTTGCCAATCCGGCTCAGTTCACGGATCCTATCTTCAACCTTCTCACCGGAGGTCTTTTACTCGGCTCCTGCTTTATGGCGACCGACTACGTGACCTCTCCTATGAGCACGAAGGGTGGAGTGATCTATGGCATAGGAATAGGCTTCCTTACATTGATGATAAGATATTTCGGCTCTTACCCAGAGGGCATGAGCTTCGCTATATTGATAATGAACTGTACGGTTCCTCTTCTAAACAACTGGTTCCATCAGAAAAAATATGGGAGAGCATAAGTCATGGCTGCGAAATCTAATTTAACGAATATGCTGCTGGTCCTAACGGGGACCTGCCTGATTTGCTCCGCACTGCTCGCTGGCATCTATTCAGTCACTGCTGAGCCAATAGCGCAGACTAATAAGAACATACTGATGGAGTCCATCAGCGCAGTGGTGCCTGATGGGGTTCAAATCTCAGATGCCAAGCCACTTAGCGTAGGGGGCAAGGATTCTGAATATTACGAATGCTCAAAGGATGGCTCAGTGGTCGCATACGCCATCAAGTCCGAGTCGGCTGGTTTTGGCGGAGCTCTCACGCTCATGGTCGGAATCACTACTGACGGAATCGTCTACAATGCATCCGTGCTGTCTCACAGCGAGACCCCAGGCCTTGGGGCGAACTGCACGACCGACGAGCATTTCAAGGCTCAATGGAAAGGGTTCGATCCTTCGTCCAAGATTCTTGCCGTCAAGAAAGATGGTGGGGATGTCGATGCCATTACTGCTTCCACGATTACTTCCAGGGCTTACACGCTGGCTGTGAAGAATGCGGTTGAGGCTTATAAGAATATTAAAGGAGAATAGGCCATGACAAAATTACAGACTTTCACAAAAGGATTCTTCAAGGAAAATCCTACATTCGTGCTCATTCTCGGAATGTGCCCTACGCTGGCCACTACCACGTCAGCCATCAACGGCCTCAGCATGGGTCTGGCTACGCTGTTCGTGCTGGTTCTCTCCAACATAGTCATATCTGCGATTGCCCCTATGGTTCCTGACAAGGTGCACATTCCTGTGTATATAGTCGTGATTGCGACGTTCGTGACGATTCTCCAGTTCGTCATGCAGGCTTACACGCCACAGATGTACAAGACTCTCGGAATATTCATTCCGCTCATCGTCGTGAACTGCATCGTTCTCGGCAGGGCAGAGGCTTTCGCAAATAAGCATGGCATTCTGGATTCGGCTCTGGACGGGCTTGGAATTGGCTTGGGCTTCACGATATCCCTTACGGTGATAGGCATTGTCCGCGAGATCATTGGCATGGGTTCCATATTCGGTTACAAGTTCATCTCTGGCGATGGAATCCTAGTGTTCGTGATGGCTCCTGGAGCTTTCCTGGTGCTAGGCTATCTGATGGTATTGTTCAACAAAATCGCTAAAAAGAATTAAGCCATGGAATATTTTCTCATAATAATCTCGGCGATATTCGTCAATAACATAATGCTGGCCCAGTTCTTGGGCACGTGTCCTTTCCTTGGCGTTTCCAACAAATCGTCAACCGCTACTGGCATGTCCGGAGCAGTGGTTTTCGTGATCACTCTGGCCACGCTGGTGACGTACCTGATAAACAAATATCTCTTCCTGCCTTTCCATCTGGAGTTCTTACAGACCATCGCGTTCATTCTGGTGATTGCCGCTTTGGTGCAGATGGTGGAGATCGTGTTGAAGAAGATCAGCCCTTCGCTCTATCAGGCTTTAGGAATATATTTACCGCTCATCACCACCAACTGCGCTGTGCTGGGCGTTGCCATCAACGTGGTGACTAAGGAATTCACTTTCGGTGGCGGCCCTGCTCACATGCTGAACCTCGGTGAGGCAGTCGTCTATGCTTTCGCTACGGCTTTGGGTTACGGCTTGGCGATGATTCTGTTCGCCGGACTTCGCGAGCACTTGGAACTGAACGATGTTCCTAAGGCATTCAAAGGCCTTCCTATCGCCCTAATCACCGTCGGCATCATGGCCATGGCCTTCATGGGCTTCTCCGGGCTGGTATAGGAAATTTTCATTACTTTGTCGGGCGCCCTAATGCAGTTATTCTGCCGAGGGCGTCTTTTTTTGCATGTTACATTCCCACCCTCTTTTCGTATTATAGGTGAAGACGGAAAAAGATGATTGATGATTTTCTGACAAAAGCATTCATGCGGCTGAGGCGCAGAAGGAGTATGTCTTCTGAAGATGCGCTTCAGGATGCTTTCTGCCGGCTCTGGGGGAGGGATTTCGCCAACGAGTCTCAGGCTGAGGGCATGCTGGCGAAGACTGCCAGAAACATCACTATCGATGAGTACCGCAAAGTCAGCAGGACGAGGATGGAGAGCCTTGATGGGAGGCAGGTGGCTGTGGACGATGGCGACCCTCTGGAGAAGGAGGTCCTTTTCAGGGAAGTGGAAGCCTCGATTGGCGAGATGCTGTCGCCTCTCCAGAGAGAGATCATGAGGATGCATGAATATGAGGGGGAGACTTTCGAGAGCATAGCCTCGAGGCTTGGGATGCAGTCTGCGGCTGTCAGGATGCAGATTTCGAGAGCTAGGAAATTAATCAGGGAAAAATATGAAAATGAATATGAAGGATTATAAAGAATATGCAGACCGTTATTTCGAGGGGACGCTTTCCGATTCGGAAGAACAGGAACTCAAGGATTTCCTAGCTTCTCCGAAAGGCGCTGCCAAGGAATATGACGAATTGCGCGCCGTCATGAGCTTCTTCGCTGTGGGCCGAGGTTTGGCCGACAAGAAGAAAAGGGCATATTCGATATATTCAAGAATAGCAGTGGCTGCCGCATGTCTGGTGACCCTTTTCGGCATCGGGCTTGGCATCTACAATCGCGAAAATATCTGTGTCACCTTCTACAAAGGTGCGAAGATCACTGACAAAGAGGTGGTGATGAATGACGTCGAGTCTACGCTTGCTGAGTTAATGTCTTCTGATGCAGGCGTTTACGATCAATTGTCTGATTTTTTTAATACGGAAGAAGAATGAGAAAGATTTTTATTTGCATAGCACTTTCATTCCTAGGCCTTGCTTCAGCCCTCGCCCAGGAAAGTTTCAAGACCGATAGCGTCTTCAATTGGCATCCTCGCTCGCAGGTAACCATGTCTGTCGTAAAAGGCAAAGAACTGAAGGCTTACAATCTGGAATATTTCAAAAGCATCCGCTTCAAAGCTACGGATGAGGAAACAGCTCATGTGCTGCGCTGGCTGGAGGATGATTCCGCTACGGCCATCGATGACGAGAAAGTATCTACCGGCGGGCATCTGGTTTACCGCCTGATGAGGTTTTCAGGCCAGAAGCCGTCTCTCTACCAGTACATCGGTTTCCAGCAGAAACGCATCGATGGCGAGGCCTACCTCACGGTAGTGTACATGAGGGGCGAAGCAACGCCTGGCGATTTAAATAAAATTTTCAAACACAGGAAAGTAAAATGAAAAACATGAATATTCTAAATTACGTGGCTGTTGCCTCTTTGTTGATTTTGTCCTCTTTTCAGGTGCTGGGACAAGACAATGACTCTTGCCGAAACGATTCGTCGATCAGGAAAAATAATGACGCAGGTTCCGTGGAAGTGATTGATTTCGACATCCCCTTCTACGGAAAAATCAAGAACAAGGAAAAGTCTCAGCTTGAACTCTCGGGTATTGGATTCGGGCTTATTTATGCGAACACGAGCGACCCGCTGGATTTCAACGTTTCCAGGTCCATAGAAATCCAGCCTTTCTGTTTTTATGCTGAAAAACATTGGCAGAGCAGCAGCCTTTCCTTAGGGCTGGGAATCCTTTCCCGGAATTTCACCATGACCGGTGACACGATGCTCAGCCGTGGCGAGGATGGCAGCATATTGACGGGTCCCTATCCTGCAGGCTCAAAGCCTAAGCTTTCGAGGCTCAGCGTGTTCAGCATAACTGTTCCGCTGTTATATTCCTACAACATAAAGAATGGCTATGGCTTTTCCATAGGGCCGGTCGTGGATTTCAACACGAAGAGCGTCCTGAAGGCTAAGTATAGCATTGATGGGAACAAGCAGAAAGACAAATACAAATTCGTCCACTGCAATCCGATTACGGTGGATTTGATGGCTCAGATTATTCTGAAACACTTTTCGCTTTATGTGAGATATTCGCCGATGGACCTGATGGACAATCAGTGGTGGCCGGAAATGCATCAGCAAGTCTCGTTCGGAGTGATGCTCTAGACCAATGAAGAAGCCGGCTGAAAATCGCTTTTTCAGCCGGCCTCATTGTCTCTGAAATCACCTTTCGATGGTGGCGTCTCGGTCCGGGCCGAGGGAAATTATGCTGATTGGCACGCCTAAGTAGCTTTCCATGAATTTGATATATTCCTCAAACTCGGCAGGAAGCTCGTTTTCGTTGCGAACACCGGTCAGGTCTCTCTTCCACCCTTTGAATCCGGTGTAGACTGGCTCAATCGGAGCTGATATGTCATAAGGCAGCTCTTTAGTTTCCTTTCCGTCAACCTTGTAGGAGGTGCAGGCCTTGATGGAGTCGAAATCGTCCAGGCAGTCAGACTTCATCATGATTAGGTCGGTGACTCCATTCAGCATCACTGTGTACCTCAGGGCGACGAGGTCGAGCCAGCCGCAACGGCGAGGACGGCCTGTCACGGCGCCATATTCATGACCAATCTGGCGAAGCCTCTCGCCAGTCTCGTCGAACAACTCGGTAGGGAACGGGCCGCTGCCGACGCGAGTGCAATAGGCCTTGAATATTCCATAGACTTTGCCGACGCGGGATGGTGCGACTCCGAGTCCGGTGCAGACCCCTCCGATGGTGGTCGAGGATGAGGTCACGAAAGGATAAGACCCGTAGTCCACATCTAGCATGGAGCCTTGGGCACCCTCTGCAAGCATAGGCTTCGATTCCAGCCAGGAATTGACGAAATATTCGCAATCCACCAGCCTGAACTGCTTCACGAACTCAATCGCATCCATCCATGCCGCCTCGTCCTTCGAAGGGTCGCATTCGTAGTGCAAATCATTGATCATCTGAATATGCCTGGCCTTAAGCTTCTCGAAGCGTTCTTTGAAATCAGGAGCAAGGATGTCGCCCACCCTGAGTCCGTGCCTTGCAATTTTGTCTGTGTAGGTAGGTCCGATGCCTTTGAGCGTGGAGCCGATTTTGCCTCTGCCTGCGGCAGCTTCGCTGGCTGCGTCCAGAAGACGATGCGTAGGGAGTATGAGATGAGCTTTCTTGGAGATGAGGAGCTTATCTTTCGGGCTTACTCCAAGTTTCTCGATCTGGCTGCATTCTTCCAGGAAAGTCACGGGATCGAAAACTACTCCGTTTCCGATTATGTTCACTGAGCCTTCTCTGAATATTCCGGAAGGGATGCTTCTTACGACAAAGCTTTTGCCGTCGAAATGAAGCGAGTGGCCTGCGTTAGGGCCGCCCTGGAATCTGGCTACTGCCGGATAGCGCCCTGCGAGCACATCCACAATCTTACCTTTGCCCTCGTCGCCCCATTGAAGCCCGAGGACTACATCGATTTTAGAACTCATTGTTTTCTCTATGCGTTGTTATTATTGATATTTCAAAATATGCGTGATGACCGCAAATCATGTTCCTAGGAATATTTAGAATGGAAGATCATCGCTTGGCTCGTCGGTTGCCTGCTGTAAAGGCATTGGTCCTGCTGGTTGCTGCGGCTGTCCGTAAGCCTGCTGCGAAGCTGGAGCTTGCTGTCGCTGTTCGTAAGCCTGCTGCGATGGCGCTGAGTATTGAGGCGTTGGCCGGCCATACTGCGTCTGGCTTCCATACTGCTGTCCGCCTTCAGAAGCTCCTGGATTGTCGCTCTTCCTTCCCAAGAGCTGCATGCTATCCACGTAAACCTCGGTAGTATAGCGTTTATTGCCGCTCTGGTCAGTCCAGTCGCGAGTGCGCAGCTTGCCCTCAATGTACAGCTGCGTGCCCTTCTTTACATATTTCTCAGCAATGTCGGCGCTATTCCTCCAAGCTACGATATTGTGCCACTCAGTCCGCTCCTGAGGGTTTCCGTTGCGGTCACGATACCTTTCGGATGTTGCTAAAGTGAAATTTGCAACCTTGGCGTTAGGATTATTTTGGCCGCCACCGTCAAGATAACGTATCTCAGGATCCTTCCCCACGTTACCAATCAGCATTACTTTGTTCAATGACATCTCGATCTGTTTAAATTTAGTGAATATGTCCCCTCGGCATCCCAGCCGAAAGGCACACTAAATTACGGAATATTTTCCGTATTCCCTCATAAAATCGCTAGGAAAAACTTCGCAAAAACATTGCATGCCTGTAGCCAGGTACCCCAGGGCTACACTACCTTGCGCTGCAAAAGCATCCAGACTGATATTCGCTCATTTGTTGCAGTATTGCAAAATAACAGCCCCGTTATCCTGACGAAAGTCAGGATCAATATTATCGAAGACCTAGATCCTGAAACAAGTTCAGGATGACGGGGTGGGTCGTACAGGATGACCGGGTTCGCGATGACGGGGTTGGTCGTTCTGGATGACCAAGTTTGCGATGACGGGGTTTGTCGTTCTGGATGACCGGGTTCGCGATGACAGCGTTGGTCGGTAAATGATTATGTGGTTGGTCGTTTAGAATGTAGAGGGTTGTTCGTTCAGGATGAGAGTGGTGGAATTTCGCAAAGTGCTGTCGGAGCAGGGCCTTCTGGTGGCTTTGCAAAGGGGTGTCGGTCGACAACGTGGCTCTTGGGAGGCCTCGATGTCGAGACAGGCCCTTCCTTACGCACTTCTGTGCAGCCTGGCTCGACAGGGTTCTGCGAGACACTTCTTTCAAACGGTTTGAATATACGTATGCAATTATTTATTCGCATCATCGACAAGGTTTTGTGAAACCTTGAAGAGAGGTTGTGATTATTCACAATCGTAGGCAATGGCGATATTCATTATAAGCGCCGAGGACACGTATCCCCATTGCCAACCATGGTTCTGGAAACCGGGTGGGCGACGCAGTCCTTCATTACAAGCCAGTCAGTGGCACTATACCGTCGCCCATAAATTCTCGTCCTTCTAAGCGAGGACATGGATTATACTTTGCAACCACATCGACCACAGCCTCGCTGGCAGCCCCACATTTCACGTTGACGGTAAAACTGGTTCATCCTTCTTCCATCATCCGGGCTTGACTAGGAATCTGGGCTCGTTTATCCCCGTCATTCCGGACTCGATCCGGAATCTAGGCTTGCGAAGAACAGATCCTGAATCAAGTTCAGGATGACGGGGTGAGTCGTCAGGATGACGGGGGAGGCGTTCAGGATGACTTGGTGGGTCGTGCTGGATGACTTGTTGGAACGTTCAGGATGACGGGTGAGTCGAATAGATCCTTTCCAAGTTCAGGATGATGGGGAGTATAGTTAGTCAATCCTTAACAACTGCCTATTGCGCAGTTTGTAATTTATATTGAGGATCTCCGAAGAGGATTTGCAACAAGACAAA
>DCKG01000029.1 GCA_002320605.1 Bacteroidales bacterium UBA1680
GTCTTGTTGCAAATCCTCTTCGGAGATCCTCAATATAAATTACAAACTGCTCAATAGGCAGTTGTTAAGGATTGACTATCTAGGCGTGAGCTACGTGCATGAGGGCTCCATCATCAAGGAAGTCTACAAGGGGACGAACTTCTCGAATGACAGGATAAACTACAGGATGAACCTCGACTGGGACATAACGAAGTCGACCCTGCTGTCGTTCAAGGTCGGCGGAATCACTGACATGACCAAGAATCTCGCCTCCCATAGCGGCTCCTCTTGGCTCTTCAGCACGATCTACCAGACGCCGACCATCACGTTTCCCGCTTATTACCCTGCTGATGCTCTCAAGCAGTATCCGGATCCGAACTACCCGGACGCAAATTCTGACCGTGTAGGCGCCAATCAAGGCTCAAAGTACGAGAACCCTTATTCCGTTCTCTCAGACCCCGACTATGTCACGAACGTCAGGAACGAGCTATCGACTGACATCATCCTTTCCCAGGATCTTGATTTCGTCACGCCAGGGCTTTCGGCCAAGGCCAAGTTCAGCATGAAGTCCAGCTATGTCAGGGTCTCCGAGAAAGTTTCCACGAATTTTGCCAAATGGAATATCAACTGGAATGCTTACGATGCTGGGGAAAGAAACATCTGGGAAACCCAGGACAGCTATTCCAGCTACGTCTGGAATGACAAGCCCTTCTCCGTCACCCAGAACAACTCTCCGTCCGGCATTATGTTCCTCACTTATCTGGAAGGCTCGTTGAACTACAGCCGCAAGTTCGCTCGCAAGCATAATGTCTCCGCCCTCGCATTGTACAACCAGAGGCAGTACAATTCAGGGGCTTCTTTCCCTAAGAGAACTCAGTCCTTCGTCGGTCGTGTGACTTATGACTACAAGGGTAAGTACCTGCTCGAGGGTAATATCGGCGTAACTGGTAGCGAGCAGTTCTCTCCTGACTACAGGTACGGCGTGTTCCCTTCGGCTGCCGTCGGCTACATCATATCCAAGGAGAAGTTCTGGAAGGAGGCGATGCCGTGGTGGAGTACGATGAAGATCCGCTATTCCAACGGTTGGGTCGGAAGCGACGCAGCCAAAAGTTCCTGGCTTTACTATTCATCCTGGACCCAGACCAAAGGTTATTATCAGGAGGAGGCTGCCGCCAACGTCACCGCAAGGTGGGAGACAGCCCACAAGCAGGATCTCGGCTTTGAGATGGGCTGGTTGAAGAACAGGCTCACTCTTAATGTCGATCTGTTCGAGGAGAAACGTCACGATATGCTTATGCCGCCAGTTGTGACAGCATTTGTCGGAGTCGCCTACAAGGACGTGAACGCTGGAGCATTGAAGAAGCACGGCGTCGAGGTTGAGCTGAACTGGCAGAGTACCACAGCAGGTGGCTTCACCTACAACGTCGGTGGAATGATAGGATTTAGCGAGAATAGGATAACAAAGTACGGCGACGCTCCGTATGCCCCTGAATATCAGAAATATGCCGGTACGCCTTTGGAATCCGCCCGAACAGGCGACCAGCTTGTGGATGACAAGTTTTTCGGCAGCATAGATGAACTCCACGGTTATCCGAACTATGCGGCGGAATGGACAAATGTTGTTCCTGGTGTCTATAAGTTCCTGGATTATGTTCCGGATGGCAAGATTTCACAGGAGGATCTCCACGTGCTTGAAGGTTCCGCTTATGCTCCGGGAATATATTCATTCAACTTCGGCGGATCGTACAAAGGCTTTTCTTTTAAGGTGCTCTGCACCGGAACCGTCGGCAAGTACATCAATTACAAACGTGTCAACATCGTGCCGTTTTACGCCGGTGCGTACGTGATTCACAATTCTCATCTGAATTACTGGACTCCGACAAACAGGAATCCGGACATTCCGGCACTGTCGTTCTCAGATGAGATGTATGCTTGGGGCGGTGGTACTTCCACATATCCTGGCTACAATCTTGCCATTCCGGATTTCACGTGGAAGCGCTCCGACTATCTCACAATCAAGGAGGTAATGCTTTCCTACAGATTCTCCGGACCGGCTTTAAAGCGGATCTTTGGAGTCGAGCATCTCGCCGTGGGACTAACTTGCAACAATCTCTGGACATTCTCCAACTTCAAGGATGTCGATCCTCAGAGACTCACAACTGCCACCAATGCATATCCGACTATGAGGATGCTCAAACTTAAAGTTAACCTTGTATTTTAAAGATTATGAAGACATTCGTTAAAAAATTAACATATTCTCTGATCGGCGCAGCCGCGTTCATCGGAGTAAATGGTTGCAATTTTCTTGACGTGGATCCGGAACTCGGCCTTTCGAACGAGGAGGTTTTCGGTTCATATTCGGCTTTCCGCAGGTACTTCGACTGGATTTATGAGTCCAATGGAGGAAAGAACATGGAGAGAATCCTCATCGCTTACCCATTCTACTACGACCTCTTCCAGCAATATGCTTTCTCTTGGTACAACACGACGGATATGTCGGATGCCGGGAGATTGGGAGTGACGCAACAGTATTTCAAGCAAGGGGCGCTTACTCAGGATTTCCTTCAGAAAGTCACTTTCAGCACATCCCAGGCGGACAACAAGCCTATCGCCAAGGCGATGTTCTCCACCATCAGAAGATGCAATATGACCATCGCCCACATAGATGAGTGCATGAACATCACTGATGACCAGAAGAACGACCTCCTCGGCCAGGCGTTTGCCCTGCGTGGATTCTCTCATTTCACACTCTGCCGTTTATTCGGAGGTATGCCTTATATTGACCATGTCATTGAGGCTGATGAGGAATGGGATCTCCCGAGGCTTTCCACGCACGAGACATTCACAAGAGCCGCTGAAGATCTCAAGACGGGATACGAGTTGATGGTCGCCGGAGGAGTAGCCAGACGTAACACACCTGAGAATCTTGTGTCGAGCACTGTTGATGAGATCAACGGTGTCGCCGCCATAGGAATCCGTTCCAGAGCATTGCTTTATGCAGCGAGCGAACTCAGCAACGAGAGAGGGAATGAGGACTGGGTGACCGCAGCCGATGCTGCAGCCGATGCTTTGAAAGCGGCTCTTGATGCGGGTTTCGTACTCCTCTCAAAAGACAAGTACACGAACAACTTCTTCTCCCAGCAGATGACGAACGAGACAATCTGGGCGTGGTCATACAGCGCCAAGGACAACCATAAGAATTTTGAGGGAATATTCGCTTATCCGCAGTCCGGACTGGCCGGCAACGCCACATCCGGAGTCTGCCCGACACAGAACTTCGTAGACAGGTTCGAAACCATCTATGGCGAGCCGCTTGTAACTGATGAGGACAAGGCCGCTGCCATGGCCGCCGGACACTACAATCCTCAGAATCCGTATGCAGACAGGGACCCGCGTCTGGATCTTACGATTGTCCACGATGGACTGGCCAACAGTTACGCTTCGGGCAAGGTCATTAACATCTATTATGACCCGGCTAAGAAGCTATGGCCTGTGACTAAGTTGAACAATATGAATGTGAACTTCGGAATCGACTGGGGCACAAAGGACAATGATTTGCAAGGCTATTCCAATACGGGTTACTATTGCAAGAAATACTGGGAAGGAAGCCTTGGATCCAAAGGTAAGGCTCATTATCACATCGACCCTCTTGTCAGGTTGACCGAACTTTACCTTAATTATGCCGAGGCCGTCAATGAAGCCTACGGTCCTAATGGCAGGGCCGGAGCGATTGATTTGACTGCCGTACAGGCGATTAATCTCATCAGAAATCGTATTGGACAGCCGGATGTGCTTGTGAAGTACACCGCAAACAAGGACACATTTCGCGAGAGAATCCGAAATGAACGTTGTGTCGAACTGGCCTTCGAAGGGCATCACTACTACTACGACATCCGCAGGTGGAAGACAGCTCCACAGCTTATGAGCAAGACGCTTTACGGAATCTATGTCGAAAGTGTGGCGAAGAGTGCTGACTATCCTATTGGAAGAAAGTTTGAAGTCCGCCCGATTCCGAACAACCGACAGTGCGTCTGGAAAGACTATATGTACTACATACCTTTCCCTGATACGGAGGCTTACAAGCTTAAGAATTTTGTTAACTGGACTTGGAAGTAATTATCAAGACTAAGAATGAAAACATCAAAATATATTTTTTCAGTCCTTGCAGCGGTGGCTGTCTGCATTGAGGTGTCAGCCACGACTCCTGGGAAAAAGGATTCTGTCATCACCTATCCGTGGGGACAGAAGCTGACCTACTGGCAGACGACCGGAAGCGGCCTCACCGTGAACATCCCGAAATTGGAGACCAAGGTTGCTGGTGACCTGAGGAACCGCCTTACCGGCATTGTCCCTGGATTGGATGTCAGGGAAATGAGCGGAGGATTCGAACCGTCGGCATTTGAGATGTTCACGTTGAACAACAGTCATATACGACTTACGATGAGAGGCAACACCGACCTGATGTGCATAGTGAACGATATGCACATCCCGTTCAGCCAACTCTTGCTGGATCCTAACCAGATTGAGTCTATAACGGTGCTCACCGATGTTGTTGACAGGGCGAAATACGGCCCTCTGGCGACCAACGGGGCTCTTCTCATCCGCACTAAGCAAGGCGGTTACAACACTCCGATGCGCATCCATGTAGATATGGAGAGCGGAATCAGCATGGCTGGACGTGTCCCTGAGTGGGTGAACGGTGTTGAATATGCCAATCTGAACAATGCTGCCAGAATAGTGGACGGATATAAACAGTTGTACACGCCGGAAGCCATCGACGGGTTCGCCAAGAATGACCCTTATGACCTCCTCTATCCGAATGTTGACTACAAGTCCCTGATGTACAGGAATTCCTATCCTCTTTCAAGAGCCGGCATCAGTTTCTACGGAGGCGGCAACAATGTACGTTACAATTTTGCGCTCAACGGTCTGTACTCAGGTAGCCTGGTCAACGGTGGAGCCACGAATGACGACAGCCGTTTCAACATTTCAGCCGGCATGGCGGCCAAGATTGGACGCTACATCGAGATCTCAGTTGATTTCACGTCCCTGCTTTCTTTCAGACGTTCGGGCAGAACATCCTGGAACTCTTACAGGATAGTTCCTTCTGTGGCTTACCCGTTGACGCTCGGAATCACAACCGGCGAAGACGAAACATCAGGGTCGATGGGCACTCCAATCTATGGAGTGTCCAGAACGTTCCCTGACAACTACTACGCCCTTCAGATGGAAGGCGGTTTCAGAACCCATAGGATGAGGACAGGCCTGTTCAACACGGCCTTGGACATCGACCTGTCGTGGATTCTTGACGGACTGCACTCTAGAACAGGATTCTCGCATTCTACTTTTGTGCATACGGAAATCGGAAAGAACAACGACTATCTTGCCTACTACTGGACTCCGGAATCCGGCAAGGGAGACATCTCCGGTCATAGAGGAACGAAAGCGACGGGCAAGAGCACCTTTGGCGACTACTCCGTCCAAGCTTTGGGAATGTATGAGAGACTATCCTACGAAAAGCGTATGGGAATGCATAACGTAGCCGCCGGAGCCACGTTTACTCTGAACAATACTTCAAACAAGTCCACCACTTGGTACCAGAGACAAATGTATGCGCTAGCAGATATTTCATATTCCTATGCCGACAAGTACATCGCCGAGTTTGTCGCTGAATATGCTGGAACTCACACATTAAGCAGAGCCAACAGGTTCGGTTTCTTTCCGTCGGCAGGTCTCGCTTGGGTCGCCTCCAATGAGAATTTCCTCAAGGGCACATCTTGGATCAACAATCTTAAATTGCGTGCCCAGGCCGGTATTATCGGTCAGACATCCCTGTTCGACAATCCTTATCTCTACAGGGGTAACTATTCGTTCGCAAACTCGATGAACTACGGTCCTAATGCCAATCAGGATTGTTGGTTCGGTTCCACAGCCAACTGGACTTCCCAGAAGACGACCATAAATAGAGCTCCTAACGAGGACATGGCATGGGCCAAGATTTATCAGGTGGATGCCGGACTTGAATTTGACTTTCTGAACAGATTCTCGTTCCAGACGAATTTTTTCTATCGCAAGATTGACGGCATCATCGCCAACACGGTATCTGTGACACCCGGAGTCTTTGGCTTGTCAGGAATGGCAATGTACGAGAATTTCACCGCCATCTCTATCCGCGGCGTGGATGCGACATTGAACTATGCCCGTGCTTTCGGAGATTTCAGAGTCTCTGCCGGGATTAGCGCACAGACCTACGTTCAGAAGAATGACAAAATTGTAGAGGACAACTACCTTTACGACTATCAGAAGAAGACCGGAGCAGTTGCCGATGCTATCTGGGGCTACAGATGCATAGGAAAATACACCGACCCGTCTCAGCTTGCCTCTGTACCTTCATATGCCTCCGATGTCCGGATAGGCGACTTGATGTACGAGGATGTTAACAATGACGGTAAGGTTGACGTTAATGACCGGATAATCATCGGTCATTCCAACCCTCGCCTGTACTATTCGGTCAATCTCGGGTTGTCATGGAAACATCTTGAGCTGAACGTTGTCGGCTCAGGCCGTGCCTTTTTTAAGACAGGAATGACGAACAATTATTTCTGGAACGGTTGGGGTGACGGGAACTACTCTGCGTTCGTAAGAGACAACATCGGTGGTGATTATCCTCGTCTTTCCTATGTCAAGTCAACAAACAATTTTGAGGTTTCTGATTTCTGGCTCAGAGATGGTGGCTGGTTCAAGATTCAGGATGTTGAGGTGGCCTACACTCTTCCTATCAGGAACAAGGTCATCAAGAGTGTCCGTCTCTCCGTCAAGGGACAGAACCTTGCCACGATTTCGGGTCTCAAGTATGTCGATCCTGAGAACATAGATGCCGGTGTGAACGCATATCCTTTGATGAAGACCATCACTGGTGGCATCAAACTGAACTTTTAACGGATAAACAACAATGGAGATTATTATGAAAATCAAACATACCATATTCGGCCTTACCGTGGCCGCTGTCCTTGCCGGAGGTTGCTCCTATCTTGACCCTCTTCCTGATGGTTCCTACAATGACGAGAATTTCGACAACTATCCGGAACTGCTCCGAGGTTTCGTGGACAAGGTTTATGCGGACTATTTCCCGACTATTTATTACAGCGCCTATAACGCCGGTCTTTCTGCGGCCACCGATGATGCTCTGTACCGTTCCGAGACCGCTACCTGGAGGACTTTTTCCAACGGAGATGCCAAAATGGGCAACAATCCGTTCGCGGCCAAATGGAGCAATGACTACTCAGCTATAAACTACCTCAATATGTTCCTTGATGACAATGTCGGATTCAACACTCGCTATTTGGTGGATTTCGAGGCTGACAGAGTCTATCGGCACTGCCAGCAGGGAAGCGCATTCGGCCTGAGGGCCTGGCTTTATTTCGACCTTCTCCGTACTTTTGCCGGAAAAGGAGTCGATGGCAATATGTGGGGAGTCCCTCTTTTGCTGTCTCCGTCCGAGGCAGGCAAGATGGACAACTCCTCCGTCCGCAGAGCGACGGTGGACGAGTGTGTCGAGCAGATTCTGAAGGATTGCGATTCGGCATACTTCCATCTTCCTTACAATAACAGAGATTATCCTGGAGATCCTACCCAGAGCGTTCAGGTCACCGGAGCCATCCGTTACCGTACGATGGATCAGGTCATTATCGATGGGCTCCGGGCAATGGTCTATCTTTTCTGGGCAAGCCCTGCCTTCAATCCTTCGAATGACCAGACAAGGTATGAGAATGCCGCCAGATATGCAGCCAAGGTGATGAAACACAAGCTTGAGGTCGAGAGCACTTTTGAAAACGGGTTTGACCCGTTGAAAGGATTCCGTTGGGATGACACGAACAGCCAGGAAATCATCTGGTGCTCGAATTTCTCGACGAACACCGCGACTGAGGTCGCTTTCTATCCGAGAGAGTTCGGCGGGAATGCACAGATCGCACCGAGTCAGGAATTGGTTGATGCTTTCCCGATGAAGAATGGCTATCCGATTTCGGACATTCGCAGCGGCTACGACCCGAAGAATCCGTACAAGGACAGGGATCCGCGTTTTTATGCCTCGATCTATTATGATGGATCGGAGGTGCGTCGTGACCTCAACAACGAGCTGATGTACACCTTTGAGGTGAAGGAAGGCGGGAAGGACGCTCCAGGAGGAACCAATGTCTCTCCGACATCATATTACATAAGGAAGTTCCTTTACAATGGTTGGAATAAGTCCGATGAGCATGTTGAGGCGGGCTATCGTTGCATCCATATGATTAACTGGACCCATATGTGCCTTATCTTCGCCGAGGCTGCCAACAAGGTAGTCGGCCCAAATGATGTGGTCACTTTCGGCTATTCCGCCAAACAAGCCATCAAGTGGCTCAGAAGCCGTCTTTCCAACGATGGCGTTCCAGGAGTCGGTGCTGTCGAGGATCCTTTCCTTGACGAGTGCGCATCGGCCGGAGCCGGCAGGTTCGAGGAACTTGTGAAGAATGAATGGCGTGTCGAGACGTGCTTCGAGGGAGACCGTTACTACAACCTCAGGCGTTGGGTAAAGAGTGTGAATGATGTGAATGTGAACATCCACGGTGCCAGAATCAATGCGGCCGGGGAGTACACATTCGACAATGTTGTGGAGACCTTGAGATTCCCTTCGCTGTGGGCACCGATTCCGTACACTGACATCAGAAGATGCAAGAACCTTGTCCAGAACGAGGGCTGGGAGTCTTGGAGATAATCGTTAAATTTTGAGGAGAAATGAAAATGAATATGAATATGAAAAAATTGGCAACTCTCGTGCTGCTGCCGCTCCTGCTTGCCGGTTGTTATAAGGACTACACAATGGACTATGACTTCACGGCTGCTTACATCGCATATCAGTATGATCTCAGGTCGTTCGTAATAGGGGAGGAGGGCAAGTTCGATTTTACCGTTGCGCTTGCTGGAACCGCCGACAACAAGAAGGACAGAAAGGTTGAGGTTGAGTTGAGGGACGAACTTTTGTCTGAGGATCTTTCACGGTACACCACCGAGTTCGGTGTAACAGCTTTCACGGCTCTTGATGGCCTGAACGGTAGAGGAAACTTCGGAGACCTGAGCCAGAAATATGTCTCTGAAGGTGTCGAAGGGCTTACTGAACTGACACCGTTGCCTTCAGAGTATTTCACCATCGATGGACTTGACAATATGGTTATACGCAAAGGACGCCACACGGCTGCTGTTTCCGTAAAGGCTACACTCGCAATCGAAGAGGATGCCAATGCGTTCCGACCTTATTATGCTCTCGGATTCAAATTGAACAAGGCTGACGCTGATTCAGTTCTGTGTGAGAAGAGTTTTGAAATCATAGTAGTGAAATGTGAGAACAAGTTCTTCGGTAACTGGTATCACGGTGGCAAGACTGTCGTGAAGAACGATGCCTCAGGTGAGGTGGTCTCCGAAAATGTGTATGAGCTTTCTATTCCGCAGGCAGATGCCAGAACTTATTCGTTGACCACTGTGGATGCTACCACAGTCTCGACCAACAAAATCGGAGAGGATGCGGGCAAGCTTCTGCTTAGATTCAATGGTGATAAGATTACCATCAGTTCCGCTGGCGGTTCAAAGGAAATCAAGCCGATTCCTGACAATCCAAGCCTCTTCAATGGAGCCAGACTCTTGCAGGATAGAAAATTGACTCTTAATTACTGCTTTTCCAACGGTGACGGAACCACTACCTACATAACGGATTACCTTCAGTTCCGCAACAGAATCCGGGACGGCATCAACGAGTGGCAGTCTGAGAAAGAGGAGGACTACAAGTAATAGTGACTATCATACGACAAGCCTCGGCAAATTTCAAACTTAAATTACGAGTGAAAAAGAAATCAATCATTTTCGTTATCGTGATTCTGATCTGCCTTTGCGGATTAGAACTCGGTACTCTTTGCCGCTGCCGGGCTCAGGAGCCTTTACGGCTTGTTTTGGGAAAGGACACCACATTGGTGGCCGATGGTAGTTCCCAAAGTATGACTTTCCGTGGAAGCCTTATTGATGTGGAGTCGCAGGAAGCCAAAGGTAAGGCTTATGAATATTATGTAACCACCGCTCTGAAGAATCCTTGCGTCATCGGTGTGCCTGTCTATGTAGAGGCATCGGATCTTGGAGTATATGGCCGGGGTACAGAAGTACCAGGACATCCTTATTCAAGGCTTGATCCTGACAGATATGGCATCAAGGAATCTGTAGCCGACAAATGTCTCCAATCTACCGGCGTGTTCATTGCCTTCAGCACGGACAGCAAGTCTCTTTCTCTGAAATGGAAAACATCGCCTCTCAAGGTTGTCGGAGTGAACACAGGAGCCAATGCGCAGAAAGGACTGGATCTCTACATCAAACGTGACGGTCGCTGGGTTTTCGCAGCCGTGGCTTCGCCGGACATGAAAGGGGACTGTGTCCATCATTCGAGGAGAATCATCTCGACTATGCCTGAGGGCACGAAGGAGTGCCTGTTGTACTTACCGCTTTTCGACAGGGTGGATTCTCTTGAAATCGGTGTTGACTACGGCTGTCAGATTTCAGGATCCCCTAATCCTTTCTCTCACAAGATTGTTTTCTTCGGGTCAAGCATTACGCATGGCTCTGCCGCAAGCCGATCCGGGATGAGTTATGTCTCTAGGTACGGCAGGGACAACGGTTTGTACTGTTTGAATATGGGCTTCAGCGGTCAGGCCAAATTGCAGGAGTGTTGGGCGAGAGCTGCGGCTGGAATGGATGCGGATGCTTTTGTTTTCGACCAGTTCTCGAATCCATCAGCGAAAGAAATCAATGATTATTTCGACAAATTCGTTGACATTATCCGAGAATTTCATCCTCGGACTCCTTTGATTTTCGTCCAGACGATCCGCAGGGAAAAACGCAATTTCAATCAGGATGCTGATTCCTATGAGGCGGCTAAGCAGAAGGCAGGGGAGGAAAAGGTCCGGGCCAGAATGAAGACCGACAAGAACATATTCTTCATTCCTTCGGACGGGTTTCTTGGAGATGACAGTCTCGGAACCTCTGACGGGACGCATCCTACCGATGTCGGCTTCTCCAGAATGTTGGAGAAACTTACGCCGGAATTGAACAAAATCCTTCGCAAGTATATTCGTTGACGGCTTATCAGAAAAAGAATCGATGCGTGGAAATTTTTCTTCCAACACAATCGAGCCAGGCTGGGATAAAAGGAATCGAGAAGAAGCTGCGAGCCTGACGGCTGGCGTAATGCTGAGAATTACAGTCTTGCATCAATAATATTTGGGTAATGGTCAGTTAGTCTGGCGATATATTCAGACATAATGCAGTCAAACACTTTCACCTCGACATTTTTCTCTGGGTCATAAAGCATGCAATGGTCTATGGCTCCGGTCTCTCGGTCGGGGCCTTTTCTGTTGCTCTTGAGCGAGAAGCCCTCAGTCGGAGAGCAGATATGATGCCCGTTGTGCGTGTCTCCATATACAGTTGCAATTTTATAACAAGGAGCATAACCCTCCTGAATCATCTGCTGGATCGGGATTGTGTTTTCCTCACAATTCATATCCCCGACAACAAATACCGGAATCTTTCCGTGTTTTGACCTGAGAATCTCCACCTCGGCCATGACTAGCCGTATCTGGGACGCACGGGCCATTGTACTGCCAGGCTGAGCACTATCGCCTTTCCACCATAGATGTGTGCCGACAATACCGAACACACATCCGTCCAACTTGCGTCTGAATACAGCAGAAGTAAATGATTTCGAGCCGTGGTTGCACCATCTTGCCGGAGTGTAGATATTGTAATTGATGTCCACCAGCTCAACAGTTGCACTGTTGTAGAACAATGGAGTATTGTTCCAATCTTTTTTTGATTTCCAGGCGATTACATAACCTTTTTTCTGGACTCTCGGATAAAATTCTGCATGAAAATGGCTGGAATATTCCTGTAAGGCAAACACGTCTGGCATATAATCCAGCACAAGACCTGCGAACTTGGGTGCCCTATTGAAATCTCTTGGATCCTCACCAATTTCTTTCCATTTAGGAGGTATCGTGTCCTTGCTGTAGTCCCAGATATTGTCGTCAAGAATCCTCAAATCAGCACCTTCCGCTATCTTGTATTTAGCATGCTCCGCTAAACTCTGGGCTGACATTCTCACATTCGCACCAGCCAGCAGCACACTGACAGACACTAGAATCACAATCAATTTCCCGCTCATAGTCATTGGTGTTTATTTTCCGCAAAAGCGGACATAATTTTCATCAAATATAATCAAAATGATCCGGAATACGGCGGATAATCTGTACGGATGCAGGAGTCGTCAGTGGATAACGTTTTCCTGCCTGACGGGCATTGCCCTCGCCGGAATTTCCACTGTCTCCATCGTGATTCCCAACTCGGTGAACTCGAACCCATCCCCATTATCCCTAGTGAAAGCCGTCATGGTGTGGTTTTGCGTGGCTCAAATACAGGTAAATTTTTTATGAAAGAAAATTTTTAAATTTGTTAATTAAAAAAATAATATCATGGCGGTGTCTTTTGTGATCAATACCTCAAGTGGAATGCCTCTATACAAACAGCTGCTTCAGCAGTTCGAGTCGAAAATCAAGACTGGGAAGTTGAAAAGCGGAGATATGGTTCCTTCCATGAATGATCTTGCGAATCAACTGAATGTGTCAAGGGAAACGATCAAGAAGGTATACTCCATACTGAGAGACCGCGGCTATCTTGAACCACGTCAGGGAAAGGGGTTCTATGTGAAAGAGCAGAATGCCTTGAGGAATCTCTCTATTCTAATCCTATTCGACAAATTGAGTATTTACAAACAGACTATCCTCAATTCATTCCTTGCGGAAGTCGGAGATGGCATAGAGACAACTTTCCTGATTTTCAATCAAAACCTTGATCTCCTCGAGTATTATCTCGACCTTTATCTTGATCAGTTTGACTATTATCTAGTGGCTCCTCATTGTCCCTTGGATGAAAAGTCACAGAAGAGGATGCTCAAAATAATCTCGAGGATTCCCAACCGAAAACTGATTGTTCTTGATGTCTTGCCTAAAAACCTGAGAGGAAATTTTGGGGCCGTATATCAGGATTTTGAAAATGACGCATACGATGGTTTGGCGGAAGGCCTTGACAAAATAAAAAGAATAGGCAGACTTAAAGTAATTACGCTTCCGACAAGTCTTTATGGAAAGCAAGTCATTAAAGCAGTGGATAGGTTCTGTGAAGAAAATGGTATCGTTGCTATGTATTATGATGCGCCACCTAAAAAGATTTCCAAGAATGATATCTTCCTGCTAATCAATAGTCAGTTGGATACAGGTATTGCGGAGTTAAATGACAATGTCATATCCAACAATCTGACGATAGGAAAAGATGTCTTTCTAATATCCTATAATGAGTTTGATTTGAATAAAGTCGTACTTGGTGGACTGACAACTATATCTACCGATTTTGCCAAGATGGGCAGATTGGCCGCAAAGATGGTCAAAGAAAAGAAGCTGTTCAAGCAGAAATGCGATTTCGGCATGACTAGAAGAATGACTTTTTAGCCCCTGGCAGTAAATTTAATCGTCATAGAGTGTAATCTTTGCTCAAACCTGATTCTAAAAGCATTCTCGGAGTATGCCGATTATGTTTTTTGCCTTTCCCATGGTGAAGAAATGCACGGCAGGAACGTCGTGGGCAATTAAATCTTTGCATTGGGCGACGCACCACTCTTGGCCGATCTGGTAGACTTTTTCTTCATGTGCGGAGACCTCCTTGGTCAATTCCACTGGAATGTCTATGGAAAACGTTTCCGGGAGCTGCTGAATCTGCTTCACCGTCGAGAGCGGCTTCAGGCCAGGGATTATCGGAACCGTTATCCCTGCCACCCGGCATCGCTCTACGAATGAATAATAGGCTTTGTTGTCGAAAAACATCTGCGTCACGACATAATCGGCGCCGGCTTCCACCTTCCGTTTCAGGTTGGCCACGTCGGTGTCCATGTTCGCAGCCTCGAAATGCTTCTCGGGATAGCCACCTACGCCGATGCTGAAGAACCCCTCGGCTCCGTTCTCCGCCTCGAAAGAGTGAACGGCGCTCACCAGCTCATTCGCATGAGAATAGCCTCCTGGAGCAGGAAGAAAGCGTTTCTCTCCCACCAGGCAGTCTCCGCGAAGAGCCAGAATATTGCATATTCCCATGAATTTGAAATCTTGCAGCTGGAAATCTATCTGCTCCGAAGTAGCCCCTCCGCAAATCAGATGAGGCACCAGCTCCACGTCGAATTCCGACTGAATGGCTCCGCAAACAGCGCTCTCGCTTACTCGCCGTCTCACGAGTTTTCTCACGAAAGTCCCGTCAGACTGCTGCCGGAACTCGATTTCGTCCCGATGGCAGGTGATGTTCAGGTACTTCGGCTTGAATTCCATGAACTGCCTTATCCCGTCTAACAGCTCCTCTTTAGTGATTCCGTTCAGCGGCGGGACTATCTCTAGGGACGGGAATGGGGCCTTGGATGTCGCAAGAATTTCTTTGACTCTCATGTTCGGGATGGGCTTTTCAGATGGAGGCAAAAGCTTGGTCCAGATCGGCAATTATATCGTCGATGTGTTCTATGCCGATGGAGAGCCTGATCGTGGAGGGAGTGATGTGCTGCTCAGCCAGTTCTTCAGAGCTCATCTGCGAGTGGGTCGTCGTGGCAGGGTGTATCACGAGGCTCTTGACATCAGCCACGTTAGCCAGCAGAGAGAAGAGCTTTAGGTTGTCGATGAATTTCCAGGCTGCGTCTTTCCCGCCTTTTATCTCGAAAGTGAATATGGATCCGCCTCCATTAGGGAAATATTTCTGGTAGAGTGCATGGTCTGGATGCGATTCTATGGCAGGGTGGTTAACTTTTTCTACTTTCGGATTATTCTCGAGATATTTCACGACCTTCAGGGCGTTTTCTGTGTGGCGTTCGATTCTGAGCGGCAGGGTCTCAAGGCTCTGGATGAATATCCATGCGCTTATCGGTGAGATGCATGCTCCGGTGTCTCGTAGGATTACCGCTCTGATTCTCGTGACGAAGGCCGCCGGTCCTGCAACATCGGCGAATATGGCTCCGTGGTAGCTTGGGTCTGACTTTGCCAAGGTAGGATATTTGTCCGGATTCTTCTTCCAGTCGAACTTGCCTCCGTCCACGATGACTCCGCCTAGGGTTGATCCGTGTCCACCGATGAACTTGGTGGCAGAATGCACGACTACGTCAGCTCCGTGTTCGATAGGCCTGATCAGGATTGGGGCAAAGGTGTTGTCCACTATGAATATTATGCCGTGGCGATGGGCAACTTCAGCGATTGCGTCAAGGTTTGTGACGTCTGAATTGGGGTTCCCGAATGTCTCGGCGTAAATAACTTTCGTGTTAGGCTGAATGGCGGCTTCAAGCGCAGCCAAGTCGTTGACGTTGAGTATGGTATTCGTGATTCCTTGAGTCGAGAGGGTGTGGGTTATCAAGTTGAATGAACCGCCGTAGAGATTGTCGGCGGCTATGATGTGGTCTCCGTTCTGAAGAACGTTCTGCAGTGCATAAGTGACTGCTGCCGCACCGGATGCTACGGCGAGGGCGGCGACTCCGCCTTCCAGGGCAGCGATTCTCTTCTCGAAGACTTCCTGCGTTGAATTCGTCAGTCGCCCGTAGATGTTGCCAGGATCCCTCAGACCAAAACGGTCGGCTGCGTGCTGGCTGTTATGGAAAACGTAAGATGTAGTCTGGTAAATAGGGACCGCGCGTGAGTCAGTCACTGGATCTGCTGTTTCTTGTCCGACATGAACTGCCAAAGTCTCGGCGTGAAATTTTTTAACACTCATTTCTATTGTCATTTGTTTCTGCTGACAAAATTAGAAATAGTGGAAATATGTTCCAATAAATTATTAATATTTGGAAAATACATGATATAATTAATGATGTGTTAGAAAATGCGTCTAGTTAAGCTGCTGTTTTGGGGGATAGTTGGAATATTTTTCTTTTTCGGTTATGATAGGGGAAATGACTAACTTCGGGACACTCAAAGCCACATGAATGAAAAAAAACGAAAAATATATTCCGGAACTATTATTTACGGCATCTTTCTTTCTGCTGTGGTGGTATCTCCAAGCCACCCAGGAATTCTCTTTCTACAACAGAGAGCAGGAGCAGTTGTTCCTTTTCGATTGGTCAGTCATAATGGACAGGTATTCCGTGATTGGCGGCTTTTCTTTGCTGGTCGCTCAATTCCTCGTCCAGTTTTTCAGCCTGTACCTTGTCGGAAGCTCCATCACAGCCGTATTTTGTTCAGCCTCGGCATATCTCCTCTGGCGGATCTTGAAGAGCTTTGGCATCCCATGGTGGACATATCCGCTTCTGGTCGTCCCTGCACTGCTTCAGGCTCACGCTCTCTCGGACCGTTACTGGTACTATGACGGCCTCGCGGCTTTCTTCCTCGCCGTCTTGTTCCTGTGGATGTATCAGGCATGGCTGAGCCACATGAAAGCTGGCATCAGAGTGACAGCTGGCATATTCATTACTTTTATTGGATATTTTCTCATAGGCCCTGCCATCTTTGTCTTCGCTTCAGGGATTTGCGTGCTGGATTTCGTGAATCGCGCGGACAAGCCTTGCCTGCAATTTCTTTCAGTTGCGGCGATACTTGCCTCTGCTGCCTTCGCAATCCAGTCTGGCATTATAGAAAATTTGCAGAGGGCGGTGCTGCCTGACTTCTATTTCGAAGAACTGATAGCGCCCTGGTTGTTGATCAGGCTTGCGTGGCTTAGCGTGCCGCTTGCAATGGTTCTGGCGGCATTGCTCCGCCGATGCCGGTTCAAACCAGCCGTGAACCTTGGGTTGCTATGCGTGCTGGCCATTGGAACGGCAAACCTTGCGCTCTGCCTCTGGAAATCCTCAGACAACAAGACTTACGTCTCTCTAAGACTTCAGCACGATGTGGTCACTGGTGACTGGGACGATATTCTGGAGTGCAGGGAGGCAATTAAAGGTAATAATCTGTTATTGATGAATTACGTCAATCTGGCATTGTCTCACAAGCATCTGCTATTGTGCGATATGTTCAGGTACCGCCAGGGCTCCCCGATGGCTCTTTGCGTAGGCGGAAAAGGCTCGGAACTCATTCATGAGATAATCGTGCTGCAGGCCGACTTATTCTATTGGCTGGGCGATGTGGGAGGAGCGCAGAACAAGGCTTTCGATGGCTTCTGCGGCAGCAAGTATGGCAATCCTTCCATGCTCCAGATGCTTGTGAAGACTAATCTGATTTACGGCGAGCATGAAGTCGCCGAGAAATATCTGGACATGCTGGGCAAGACTTTCGGGTACCGGCGATGGGCTGAGGAACATAGGCGATTCTTGCACGACGACGATGCCATTAGGGATGACGCTGAATTAGGAGGAAAACGCTCCTGCCTTCCGGATGATGATGCCTTCACCAACGGCGATGCCGTTTATTCCAACATCATGCAAGTGCTCGGCGCCAATCCGCAGGCGGAAGCTGCCCGTGATTATGCTATTGCTTATCTGCTGTTGCTTCGAAGCCCGGAACTGTTCGATGACTTCATCAAGGCATTCCCACTCAAGGAGATTTTCGGAGATATTCCGGAGCTGGTGCAGCAGGCCGTCATCGTTTTTCACGAAAAGGACTTGGATTATTGCCGGAGCCTTGGAGTGAGCGAGGACGTGATTGGCAGATATAAGGATTTCAAGCTGGCCTTTCAGAAAGCTCGCGCTGGCAATAAGAGCCCGCAAGTGCTCAGAGGAAAGTACGGCAGCACATATTGGTATCACTATATTTTCTCGCAAAATCAAAGCTCATGAGAAAGGTCATCATATCGTTAAGCGTTCTGCTGCTAATCTGTTCATGCTCTGATGGCAACGTCAGGATAGCTGGCAGCCTGAATGAAGATATTCCTATTTATCCTGAATATAAGGACGTTACCATCCCTCCGAACATCGCCCCTCTAGATTTCTGCGTCGTAGGCGGCTCTTCTAGGAAGTTCTCCCTTCTGATAGATGGCGGAGATTCCAGGATGGTGGTGAGAGGCGATGGCGGTGGAAATTTCGAGATTCCAGAAAAAAGATGGAGGAATATGCTGTCTCGCAGTTGCGGGAAGGACATCTCTTTCACCATTTGCAGATACGATGATGGAAAATGGATGTCGTATGACCCTTTCGTCATGCACGTTGCTGAGGAGGAGATAGACCCTTACCTCGCTTACCGCCTGATTCCTCCGGGATATGGCCTCTGGCGTAAAATGGGAATATATCAGCGAAACCTTGAGACCTATGCAGAGAGCCCTATAATGGAGAACGAGCTCACCGACAACAACTGCATGAACTGCCACTCTTTCCCTAATCGAAATCCATCGAAGATGGTCCTTCACATGAGGGCGAAGAATGCCGGTACTTTGCTGATGGACGGAAACAGGCTGGAAAAGCTCAATACGAAGACTCCGGAGACGATTTCCGCCTTGGTGTATCCCTGCTGGCATCCTTCGGAGCGCTTCATTGCCTTCTCGAACAACAGCACCGCCCAGTCTTTCTTCATGAATCACCCGAATAGGATTGAGGTGTTCGATTCCAATTCGGACGTGGTTGTGTATGACGTGGAGCGTCACGAGATTTTCTCTTCTCCACTTTTGAAATCCAAGGACAGCTTCGAGACATTCCCCGCTTTCTCCCCGGACGGTAAGTCGTTGTATTTCTGCTCTTCTGCAGCTGTGGATTCAATGCCGGCGAGATATAAAGAGTCTCATTACAGTCTTTGCAGGATAGATTTCGACCCTGAGTCCAGGAGCTTCGGCTTCATGGCAGACACGCTTTATTCTGCGTACGACTCTCTCAGTGTGTCTTTCCCAAGAGTTTCTCCAGATGGCGGTTTCCTGGTGTTCACCCGTCATCACTTCGGGAATTTTTCCATCTGGCATAAGGATGCAGACCTTTGGGGCATAGACTTGCGAAGCGGGCAGGCATATCCGCTCGCAGAGGCTAACAGCGACTACGCAGAGAGCTATCATTCTTGGAGCAGCAACAGCCGTTGGCTGGTTTTCAGCAGCCGCAGGGGAGACGGGCTTTACACCAGGCCGTATTTCGCATACATGGATTCCTCCGGCAAGGCACGCAAGCCTTTCCTGCTGCCGCAGCGCAGGCCTAAGGAATATTACGACGAGCAGATGTTTTCCTATAATATTCCTGAGCTGGTGGCTGGAAAAGTTAAGGCAGACAAGCATGCAATCAGCACCCTGATGCGTAAGGATCCAGGAACCGACATCGTGTTCAGTGGAGAAGCCCAATAATCCTGAATCAAGTTCAGGGTGACGAGTGGGGGTTGTTCAGGATGATTGGAACGGATTCACTGCCACGATGGTAAGCGTGCGGCCTTGTACTCTGAACATGATGTCGTAGCCACCGAATGGCATGCCGTATGTCTTGCTGGGGTCGTCCTGATAGCGGGGGCGGGGATCCTGCGACAGAACTTGCCTCAGAATATCCCAGTCGAGACTTATGGGTGCAAATTCTTCTGGGACGATTACTTGCAGCGGTTTCCACTCATGCTCGTCGACGAAGCCAGATTGCACTCCGGGATGGCTGTCAGTATATTCAATGTATGGCTTGATGTCGTAAATCGGCGTTCCGTCCATGAGGTCGGCACCTAATACGTAAATCACCGGTCCGAGAGCTTTGCCTGTGCCATCTTTTTCGTCGTAAGAGATGCTCTCCAGCCTCACGGAAGACAGGCCTAGCCCATTCGGCCTGAAAGGGGAGCGGCTGGCGAAGACACCTATGCGCGCATTGCCTCCCAGCCTTGGCGGCCTTACCGTAGGCTGGAACTTAGTCGCATCAGAAGGATTGGAGCCCGTTTCCGGTCCTGCTGCACGACAAGCGGAGCCGTGCTGGTTAGCGGAAAATCCCCAGACCAGCCAGATGTAGTCGAAACCCTCCAAGCCGCGTACTGCATCGGCATTCCTGCACCATGGCTCGAATACGATTCTGCCTTCCAATTCTGGCACGAGTCCTGCCTGCCGAGGGATCCCGAATTTGGAGGGAAACGGCGATCGGAAGACCGCAATCGGCTTGATATTCATTTCTCCTTTCATCTTACTAAATTAACAATTATTTGGCAATCGCATTGGGCGCGCTGATGAATTTTTATAAATTTGTGGAATATGAAACTCTGCAAGATATTCATAGTTATATTCCTGTCAATAATATTCATGCTTGGCGGCTGCAAGAGGAAGGCCGCCGAAGTGCCTGTCATAGAACAAAAGGATTCCGTGCCGCCGATTGGCTTCTGGGCAGACTCTTTGGACATGTTCGAAGGAACCGTCCGAAACGGCGAGACCCTTACTACGCTCCTGACGCGGCTGGGGATGGATGCCGATTCGGCATATTCATTGGCAATGAAATGCGATACGGTCTTTGACGTGCGGAAAATGCGGGCTGGAAATAGGTACAGGGCATATTATTTCATGGATTCGGCTGCCATCGGCAGCACGGCGGAACATCCTCTCGAATACGTCGTCTATGATCATGACAAAGTGAACATGACCATCTTCAAGTGCAATGATTCGCTGGCAGTATGGAATTTTTCGAAACCTGTCGAGGCAGAGGATGTTTACACCGACGTGACAATCCGCACGTCGCTTTGGAACGATATGGCTAAGGCAGGCGCCTCCGTGAATCTAATCGCTGCTCTGTCGGACATATATGCATGGACTGTGGACTTCTTCGGCTTGCAAGAGGGAGACAGGTTCAGGGTGCTGTACGAGCAAGAGTCTTGCGAAGGGGAAATCATAGATATTCACCGAATATATTATGCTGAGTTCCAAAGAGATTCCTCAGTGCTTCCTGCGATTTACTTCGATCAGGGCGATGACGGAAATCTTTACTGGAACGAGAAAGGGGAGAGCATGCGCAAGGCTTTTCTGAAGGCTCCGCTGAAATTCACCCGTATCAGTTCCGGCTTTTCCTATCACAGGAGACATCCCGTGACCGGACAGGTCAAGGCTCACACTGCCGTGGACTATGCCGCCCCGACAGGAACTCCGGTAATGAGCATCGGCGACGGAACTGTCGTAAGCGCTGGGTGGTCTGGAGGCGGCGGAAACACGGTGAAAATCCGGCACAATTCCGTTTATCAGACGGCTTACCTTCATCTTTCCAGGTACGCTAAAGGCATCAAGGCCGGGGCGAGGGTGCACCAGGGTGACGTAATAGGCTACGTTGGCTCTACGGGAGTGTCCACTGGCCCGCATCTCGATTTCCGCGTCTGGAAGAATGGCTCGCCCGTGAACCCACTGAAGCTGGAATCCCCACCTTCGGACCCTATCAAAGAAGAGAACAGGGAGGCGCTGGATTCGGTGAGGCTTGGCTTCCGCCAAGAAATGGACTCGCTTGCAAGAAAATAATATTATATGAATATGACATATTCAAAGAGAAAAGTTTTTTTTATGGTGGCTGTCTTGGCGCTTGTCCTCTTTGGCTGCCGGCAGGAGGATAAGAGGGTCGCCATCCCTATGGATAAGGCGATTGAGGCCAAGGTGGACAGCGTGCTTAGGAATATGACGCTGGACGAGAAGGTCGGTCAGATGATTCAGCTGACGAGCTCTACCGTTACGAACGAGGCAGGAGGTGCCTTGGACACTGCCAAGCTACGTCACGTGATAGCCGAGCTGAAAGTGGGCTCCATCTTGAATACTTTCGGCCCTGCGGCTCGCTCCCGAGAGGAAACTGCGAGGTTGGTGAGAGAACTCCAGGAATATTCCATGAAATATATCGGCATTCCTTGCATTTATGGAATGGACATGATTCATGGGGCTTCGTACCTGACCGATGCCGTGCTTTTCCCCCAGGAAATCAACTTGGCTGCGACATTTGACAGAAATTTTGCCGCCGCAATGGGGAAGACGACCGCATACGAGACGAGGGCAGCGATGATTCCTTGGGTATTTTCTCCAGTCATGGATTTGGCTCGCACCCCAGTGTGGCCACGCGTCTGGGAAAGCTGGGGAGAGGATCCTTATCTGGCATCGGAGATGGCCGTCGCCGAGACTAAAGCGATGCAAGGCAATGACCCGAACCACATAGACCTGAACCATGTCGGGGTGAGCATCAAGCATTATCTGGCTTACGGCGCACCGGCTTCGGGGCAGGATAGGACACCTGCATACATATCTGCCAGCGATTTGAGAGAAAAATATTTCCGTCCGTTCAAGGATTGCATGCAGGCAGGCGCCCTCACTCTGATGGTCAACTCTGCGTCTATCAACGGCGTGCCGACCCATGCGAACCATGAACTACTTACTGTTTGGGCGAAGGAGCAGCTTGGCTGGGACGGAATGATCGTCACCGACTGGGCAGACCTGGATAATCTCTATCAGAGGGATCATGTGGCGGAAGATGCCGTAGATGCACTTGCGATGGGGATAAATGCAGGAATCGACATGGTGATGGATCCAATGGATCCGGGTAGCGTCGGGGAACTTCGGAAGGCGATAGATGAGGGGCTGATTCCAATGTCAAGAGTTGACGATGCTGTGCGGAGGGTTCTGCGCCTGAAATTCAGGCTCGGGCTCTTCGACCATCCGACCTGGGATGTCAATGAATATGACGCATTCGCTTCGAATGATGCTCAGGTGGCTTCCTTCAAGGCTGCCGTAGAGTCCGAGGTGCTGCTGAAGAACAATGACAACATATTGCCGATCGAGTATGGGACAAAGATTCTGGTGACGGGCCCGAACGCCAATTCAATGAGGACTTTGAATGGCGGCTGGTCATATACCTGGCAGGGAGACGCAGATAAGTACGCCCAGGATTACAACACCATCTATGAAGCTCTGAGCGAGAAATTCGGAGATTCTAATGTGATTTATGAGCCTGGTGTTGAATATGACTTCTCTGGTGTCTGGCAGGACGAGCCTGAGCCGCAGATTTCGAAGGCAGTCGCGGCTGCTTCAAAGGCACAGGTGATTGTTTGCTGCGTGGGCGAGAACTCCTATTGCGAGACGCCAGGAAACATCAATGACCTGAATCTTTCTGCAAATCAGAAGGAACTGGTGAAGGCTCTGGCAAAGACAGGGAAGCCGATAGTGCTAGTCCTGAATGAAGGAAGGCCGAGAGTTATTAATGACATCGAGCCTCTAGCTAAGGCAATCATTGACGTGATGTTGCCTGGGAACTATGGCAGCGATGCCCTCGCAGCCTTGCTGAGCGGGGAAGAGAATTTCAGCGGAAAGCTGCCATTCACTTATCCTAGGCACGTAAATTCATTGCACTCCTACGATTACAAGGTTCAGGAGAGCCGCGAAACCATGCCTGGAGAGTACAACTATGATGCTGTGATGGACTTCCAATGGCCATTCGGAAGTGGCATCAGCTACACCGAATATGAATATTCCGGCTTCAAGTGTCTCTCTGGAGACGATTTCATCGCTTCCGACATTTTGGAGTTCCAGGTAGCAGTGAAGAATGTCGGGAATCATAACGGCAAGGAGGCCGTCCTGCTGTATTCTAGCGACATGGTTGCCAGCCTGATTCCAGACGCGAGGCGCCTGCGAGCGTTCACGAAAATTGAGTTGGGCAGCGGCGAGAGCAAGACGGTCGATTTCAAAATTCCAGCCCACGAGCTGGCTTTCGTAGGTGCAGACGGCAAGTGGCGCTTGGAAGAAGGTGGGTTCAGGATGTCCTGCGGTGACCAGTCCATAAAGATCAATTGCACTCAAACCCACGTCTGGGACACCCCGAACATCGATTAGAGCGAGATCGAATATTAATCATAAAGTGCCAAACTAAGCTATTTTTGCCGAGTTTGGCACAATTTGTCTTTGTCGCAGTCGGCAATTATGCTGATGAAGCCTGCTCGGATCTCAGGGTAGGGATTATTTCCAGGCGGGAGCCGTGGATTTCATGGATGCCGGTGGCGGCTGCGATGGCCGTGGCGTTGGCCGCGGTGACTCCGCAGCCGGCCATTATGCTAAGCCTGCCGTAAGACGTGCGAACCATCTCGGCAATGACCATCCTTCCTGAATATGCATCAGATGCCCCTCCGGAGGTCAATATCCTGTCTATGCCGCCTATGCCCATGATGGCTTGAAGGCTTTTGAATATATCGGCAGTCTCGTCAATGGCCCTGTGGAAGGTGGTCGCAAGGCCGTGACGGCGAGCTTCGGCGACCATCCTTCCGGTTGCGTCCACATCTATCGAGCCGTCTTTCTGCAACATTCCGAACACCACGCCATTCACCCTTCGGCCATTTTCCCTGAGCTCTCCGCAGAAACGTATGCCGTCCAAAATCCGGGCCGTCTCTTCCGGAGAATAAACGAAATCGCCGCCCCTCGGCCTTATCAGAACGTTCACCGGAATGTTCAGTGACGCTATGGTCTTTTTTATCGTCTCGGCTGAAGGCGTCGTCCCGCCGATGGCTAGCTTCTCGCAAAGCTCAATCCTGTCTGCGCCTGCTTTAAAGGCAGAGAGCGCCTTTTCGAAGCTGTCGCAGCATATTTCAATGGTCATATTCATAAACATCCGTTTTGTAGTCCCTAATTTAGGAGATATTTCTTATTTTTGTGCATATCCTTTTGAACTCGATGAAGAAGATATTCTTATCCATATTCCTTTTCCTTGCTGCCCTGCCCTCTTTCGCAGTATTCAACGAGCGGGATCTCGCAATGACCTTGCAGGTGCTTCGCTATGAGCTTTCGCAGACGTATCGGGAAATGGAAGCCAATCAGCTTCAGTTCGAGACTCAGGATCAGTCCCAGCATGAAGATCTGGCGCAGCTGATCCAAAGCTGCAACGAATTGTCCCTGATGCTATATTCGCAGAAGCAGAATTTCACTTTCGATCTCACGTATGCCCTGCATAAGGTGACGAATCAGTATCGGAGTTTCAAAGAAAGCAGGATGCCGTACGATAACATAATCTCCTATCTGGATGTGGAAATTGAGCGGTACTCCAAGCTGGTGAATGCGCTGGAAGTCCTACCTCCTTCCTTGGTGGAGATTCCGGATAGCCTGGGTCCGAAGCTGCTGGATTCTCTTGCCGCTACCCTTCAGCCAAAGATGTTCCCGAATTCATCCTACGAAGATCAGCATGCCGATGACCCCGATCATGCCTCGCATAATTACAGTAGCGAGGAAAGCGTTCATCTGAGTGACTTCAATCTGAGCGAGGCCTCCCAGCAGGATCGCGACAGCTGCCTTTTCTATGCCCGGAACCTTCTCAGAGGCTTCACCGACCTCAGGGATCACATGAAGGAGGATAACGAGTATTATGAAACGACCAGCAAGAGGCTCAAGGAAAGCTATGAATATGCTCAGGAGCGATACAAGCTGGTGCAGAAAAGAATATTCATTGACGGGCAGGACAATTATTTCAGGGTGATCCCGCATTTCGGTTCTTACCTTAAGCGAGCGGTGCGGGACTGCAAGGACAAGTATGGTAAAGATAATTTCACGCAGGTGAACAGCGAGTGGCGCGGGGTCATGGTTCTGGGCTTCTCCGTGATGGTGCTGCTGTACCTCGCCATAGCCACCGTGCTGAGCAATCTCCTGGTCAGGCTGCTGCAAAGGAGAGTCCGCTATTTCAAGACCGAGGATTTCAAGGAACGTCGTTTCGCCTGGCTGCTGCTCTCGGCCGACTTTCTGTTCGTTCTCGTCATAGGCATCGTGAGGATATCCATGCCTAATTCCCATTTCTTCGAGATGGCATCGGGACTCATCATAGAGTTCGCCCTTCTGTTGCTGGCAATCCTGATTTCCATGCTCATAAGGTATGTCGGGAATGAGATCAACCGCGGCATCAAGCTGTATGCTCCTGTGATGCTGCTCGGTCTCCTGGTCATAACATTCAGGATTATATTCATTCCTAACAGCTTGATAACCTTGCTGTTTCCTCCGCTGCTACTGCTGTTCGGACTGTGGCAGCTGGTTACTCTGGAAAGGGATGGCGGCAAGGTCCCAAGGCTCGACAAGAATTTCGCAGTGTCATCCCTGGTCATCACGGGAATCGCCCTTGTGATGTCGCTTGTCGGATACGCTCTCATGGCCGTCCAAGTTTACATCTGGTGGATTTTCCAGCTGACTGTGCTACAGCTCATTCTTGCTGCGTCCGACCTTCTGAAACGTTACCGCAGTTCCAGGCTGGATGTTAAAGTCAGGGCCTACAGGATTAAGAATCAGAATCTCATGAATAACGATAAGGGATCTGGAATAGAAGTCACATGGCTTTATGACTTGGTAGAGATGGCAGTGGTACCCATACTGATCGTGGTTTCGGTTCCGTTCTGCCTTTTCATGGCCTCCAAGGTGTTCGATCTCACCGAGATAGGAATGCAACTGCTGTCATATTCATTCTTGAATTATGACTACATACATCTTTCTATCATCAAGATATTAGTGGCGGTGGGGCTTTACTATGTGTTCCACTACCTCAGCTATATGATCAAGGCTTTTTACAGGATATTCAAGGTGCGCTCGGCCATGGAGCGTAGCGATGGCAGGTTCTTCCATGAGACCGACTTGAACCTTACCTTGGCGAACAATGTGATAGGGATACTCGTCTGGGGCACTTATGCGATAGTGACCGTAAGCCTGCTGCGGGTCCCTACCAAATCGCTCTCGGTCATAACCGCAGGCCTGGCCGCAGGCCTGGGCTTCGCCATGAAGGACATCCTGAATAACTTCTTCTACGGGGTGCAGCTGATGTCCGGAAGGCTGAGGGTGGGGGATTACATCGAATGCGACGGCATTCGCGGAAAGGTGGACTCCATCAATTACCAGATGACGCAGATTGCGGCCGAGGATGGTTCCGTAATGGCATTTACGAATAGCACCCTCTTCAACAAGAATTTCAAGAATCTGACGAAGAATCATTCATATGAATATATTCCATTGAAGGTAGGCATAGCTTACGGTTCCGATGTCGAGAGGACTCGCAAGGTGATCCTGAAAGCTCTTGCGCCGTTGCGTAGGCCGGACAGCTACGGAAGAGCCGTGGTGGAGCCGAAATATGGCATTAAGGTCATGCTGACGAGCTTCGGGGACAGCAGCGTGAACCTCACTGTGAAACAATTCGTGCTGGTGAGCGAGCGGTACAATTACATCGACAAGGCTAACGATGCCATCTACAAGGCTTTGAATGAGAACGGAATAGAAATACCATTCCCTCAGACAGACTTGCACGTGAAGGACTTGCCTGCAGGACTGAAGGTCAGGGAAGACGATACAAAAAAGGATTAGAATGACGAACGTTGCTATTTTCGTGTCGGGAGGCGGCACAAATTGCGAGAGGCTCATTGAACATTTCAAAGGCTCTGAGGATGTGAACATCGCAGTCGTCCTCAGCAACAGGGCTGATGCGCATGCCCTCGTGAGAGCTAGGAACCATGGAGTGCCTGCCGTGGTGATTAAGAGGGAAGATATTGCCAAGCGTGAGGTCATGGACGCTTTCTTGAAGGAATATTCAATTGATTTCATCGTGCTGGCGGGCTTCCTTGTCGTGGTTCCGGATTTTCTGGTGAATGAATATTCGGGGAGGATGATAAACCTGCATCCGGCGCTTTTGCCGCGCCACGGTGGCCCGGGGATGTACGGTCATCACGTGCATGAGGCCGTGAAGGCTTGCGGTGAAACGGAGACTGGCATGACTGTCCACTGGGTAAGCAATAAGGTGGATGGCGGGCGGATCATCGCCCGGTTCCGCACCGCGATTGAGCTTTCGGACACGCCTGAAGAAATTGCTGGCAAAGAGCATGCGCTGGAAATGGCCTGGTTCCCGAAAGTCGTCGAGCAGACGATATTATCGCTGCGCTCATCTTGAACCTGATTCAGAATCTGAAATAATAAGAATATTATGGGAGATAGCTCCAAGAAGACATTATTCGCAATGCTGTTCGTGGCGGCATCGCTAGTGAATCTCGTTGCTCTGTCATACGACAATAACCTCGTAGCGTCTATCGCCAAGCCACTCCTGATGCCATTCCTAGCGCTGACTGCATATTTCTGGCTGAGAGAAAACGAGGTTCGTTGGAATAAGTTTTCCGCATCCCTCATGGCAGCTCTTGCCTTTGGAACCATCGGCGACATATTCCTGATGTTCGGCGGGAAAGGCTTTTTCATCGCCGGCATGGCAGCATTCTTTGCCGGACATGTCTGCTATTTCCTTGACCTGCTGAGACTTCTCAAAGGCAGGAAGCTATCCGGCAGCATGCGTGACCTAAGCATTGTCGCAGTGGCCGTCATGGCAATGATGATTCTTCTGTGGGTTGCCGCAAAAGAAGTGCTCTCCTTCAAGCTGGGCATCGCAATGGGCTTGATAGTCTTTATCTATGCCTTGGCTTTTCCGCTCAACGTGTATTATGCAGCCTATGGCTCAGTATTCTACAAGCCGTTGTGGATCACCGCTTTCGGCTATCTATTCTTCGCATTTTCGGATGGCCTCATCGGGCTGAATGTTTTCAAAGACATTGACTTCGCTTCTCGCCACTTGCTCGTGATGCTGACCTACATCGTGGCACAAGCCATGATAGTCGTTGGGATAGTCAAATCGTTGATGATAGATTCTGACTTTCGTCAGGATGGCAAGAGTATTAAACAAGGATGACGAGAAGGCTATCGTCTGTCGTTTGGTAGGACTGCGATGCCTGCGAGGGCGGAGCAGAGCCTGTGCTCATGTTTTCCTGCAACGTGCAATCGCTTTTCACGAATATGCTGCTGGATGTGACACCATAAAGAAACTGGCGGATTCTGGTGATATGATTGCCAGTGCAGTTGTCGGGAGGGCATAGGCATGCTAGATTTTAATTGCAAACTTTTGCAGCCTCTTGTCTATCATGGATGCGGGAATGACGGATTTGAGCGCATCAGCCATCTGATTCAGGAGTCCCTCCCGGATATAATCCTCGCGGATGACCAGAGAAATCTCCCTGGTAACTTCGGGCTCCATCAGTTCTCTGATGTTGTTCAATTGGGATTGCGACAGATACTGCAGGTGAAGTTCGGGTATGACCGTGAATCCTCCGTTGCGGTCAACCACCTTTACAATCGTGTCAATGCTTCCTGCTTCGAACTTGGTGGTGTAGCATGAGCCGCCATCGCACATGTTGAACACCTGATCCCTGAGACAGTTGCCTGGCTGCAAGGACCAAAGTCTCTCAAGAGGCAGTTTGGATGAGACCAGTTTGTCTGAGTGATGGAGCGGGTCACTCGGTGAAACGTATGCGTACAGGTGTTCGTAGTACACCGGGATTTCCAGAAGATTGGGATGGGAAAGCGGTGTGGCCATCAGCGCCATGTCGATATGGGCTTTCTGTAGGTCTTTTATTATGTCGCAGCTCTTCATCTCATATGTTTCCAGCTGTATGTTAGGGGCTGATTCCCGGATTGACTCGAATAGCAGAGGAATTAGGTCAGATGCGACAGTTGGGATGACTCCGAGCCTGATCTTTCCTCCCTGCATCTTGCGTTCCTCTGCCGCTATCTCCGCAAACTGGCGAGCGTTGAACAGGACAATCTCGGCTTGAGCAATCAGTTTCTCTCCGGCTTCCGTCGGTTTTATCGGGTGCGCGTCTCTGTAAAAGATTGCGGTGTCAAGTTCCTCTTCAAGCTTGCGGATCATCATGCTGAGCGTTGACTGTGAGATCCCGAGTGATTCGGAAGCCTTGACGAAGTGTCGATGCGTGTTGACCGCAACGATGTACTGCATTTGTTGTAGCGTCATAATGTTCAATAGCTTAGGGCTTTTGTTGCAAGCGTTTGAAAATTACAAGGATATTAAATTTTAAACGAAGCGCTGTTCGATAATATCGATACGAATATACAAATAATCTATTTGATAGATAAATATTTGTGATATATTTTTGCAGTCAAGGAAACGGATCAGCTATCCGCCAAAGCCCCATGGAGTCCGGGGAGGAAATGGACTTCAAGTATGATTTTAATTATAGTAATTATTATGAGAAGCATCACGACATTTGATTTGCAGTATGCACACAGGTTCTATGGGTTTCAGGGAGAAGCCCAGTACCTTCACGGTCACACAGGCGTCCTTACTATTGAGGTGGAAGACAGTGTCAGCGTCAATCCGGGCGTTAACATGGTCTATCCTTGCAATGAGATTAGGAAAGTCGCCTGGGATGTGCTCAAGAATTTTGACCATGCCCTCATCCTAAGGGAGGACGACCCTCTTCTTCCGGCAATTCTCGATGTTTACGAAAAGCAGGGAATCAAGAACGGTCACCCGCAGAACCGGATGAAGGGCGAAGCTTTCAAGACTGAATGGGCTGTAGCATATCCTGACTCACGTCTGGTTGTTACGAAGGAAACCATGACCGTTGAAGGAATGATCAAGATAGTCTACGATCTGCTGAAGGACAAGCTTAACATTGCGAAGCTCACATTCACAAGCGGCGTCAATGCGGCATCACAAGAGTACAAAGTTACCGGCACCATAGACCGCTGCCCTCTGTGCGGAGTTGCACTCAATGAGGAAGGAGAATGCCCTAAGTGCGGTTACAAGAAATGAACAGGCATGATGCAGCTGAAAACGTTTCGTCTTAAAAGCGGACGGACCGGCTGCTGATTCTTGTCACATGAAAACAACTGACTGCTCCCGCAGATTCGTCTGTGTGGTGCAGTCTGTTATTCTCATATGAGCATAGGTCCCGGTTCTCTTGATTTCCTATCGTTTCAGTTCCTCGTGCTTTCCGGTCAGTGTGTTGAAGAATGCCACTATGCTGTTGACGTCCTTGTCGTCAGCCTTCTTGCCAAGTTCGTACTTGTACATCTTTTTTACTGCATCCTCCAACTCGGTTGAAGAACCGTCGTGGAAATATGGAGGAGTGAGTGCGACATTCCTGAGGCCTGGCACCTTGAACCGCTCGAGGTCTCGTTCATTTCCGGTGAATCCCTTAAGACCATCATCGTCGGCGTTGCGCTCGATGGCGGCATCGCGGTCTGCGAAATAGTTGCCATAGATGCCGAAATACTCAAACGACTGGCCTCCCATGGCCTTCCCTACATGGCATGCCGCACAACTGTTGGCCTTGAACGCCTCGTAACCGGCGATCTCCTCCGCGGTGAGTGCAGACTCGTTTCCCTTGAGGTAAAGATCGAAACGTGAACCTGGCGTGATGAGTGTCTTCTCGTATTCTGCGATGGCTTCCGTGACGGAACTTTGCGTTAGGCCCTCGTCTGGAAACACCTCTGCAAACTCAGCAACTAGAGCAGGATCCTTGCGAAGCCTTGCCACGATGTCATCCCAAGTCTGGTCACCCATCTCGATGGGGTTCACAGGAGGACCTGCAGCCTGCTCCTTGAGGTCGGCGGCACGTCCGTTCCAGAACTGCCGTACATTGAATACCGCATTGTAGACCGTAGGAGCATTGACTCCACCAAGATTGCCATTGATTCCCTCGGAAGTCCTCTCGTCAGCGTAATCTGCTCCTCCGTCAGAAAGGACATGGCAGGTTGCACAGGAAATGGTATTATCAAGAGAAATCCTTGTGTCGTTGTACATCCTCTTGCCAAGATTTGCCTTGACGGCATCGTATGGGTAAGACTCAGGAACAGGCTGTATTGACGAGCCTGCAAAAGCTTCATCCCCACGTATTTCTGACCTTCTTGCTACAATCCAGTCGGTGAGGACTGATTTTTCAGCGCTATTGAATCCTGTTCCCCAATGTATCATCTTGTACTGAGGGATAGGCATGCTTCCGGCCAACATCGCATGCTCAATCTTTGCCACGAGAACCTCGTTTGCATTTGCCAGGTCAGCAGAAGCTTCCTCTAGCTCTACGAAGCGCACGGCATGGTACATATGGCTCTGCATCTGTTTTCCAATGATAGGGAAAGACGCATAGAATGGCTTCTGTGGCTCGAATGAATGGCAGACAAAGCAGTCGTTCTGCTTGAGAATGGACGCAACCTGCACCGTTTGCTCGGCTTCGGGAATGTTTTTCCTGAAGCAGAATCTGTAGATTGCGGTTCCGCAAGCGGCTGCGAGAAGGGTTCCGCATACCCATATTAATGTTTTTTTCATAACTATTTATTATATGTGTGCATACTTTCAGTTGAGGATGGCAGGTGGTTCACTCCGTACCATGTTATCTGAATAGATAAAAAAGATAATATTAAAAATCCAATTATTACCCCATAATGTTTCTTTTCTATCGGTTTAAGGTGGAGACAGACCAATGTCAGCAGCCAGGTGACAGCTGCCCAGCACTCTTTAGGGTCCCAGGCCCAATAGTTGCCCCAGGCCTGCTGTGCCCATACGCTTCCGCAGAGCATTCCGAGAATAAGAAGCACAGACGTCGTGCGCAAAAGCTGGTCTGAAAGCTTGCGCAACGTTGACTTCGATTTAGCGAACAGAGATATGATGGCTAGAAGCACGGAGATTGCCATGGCAGAATAGGCGACCATATATGCGATGAGGTGCGGCACAAACCAGAGGCTGCGTAGAGCTGGTGGCAGCGTTCCAAACTTGATTTCGGCGGTGCTCGCTATGGTAAAGATTGCGGCCAGGATCATGACTGCAGGGATTAATACCTTCTTTTTCCAGCTTCCGGACAGCATTAGCGCTGAGCCAATGGCAAGAAGCAGCATGCCAAGGTATGTGAGTGGTAACCAGGGATTTCGCACTACTCTAAGGATGCTGTAGGCGGCGTGTTCCATGTCATATGCTTCCTGGTAGATCATGTATCTCTTGTATCTGCAAGGATGATTAACGGAGGTTGAGAGGCAGGTGGATCTGCCTGCTTCGGTGGCTGAGGTGGTTGATCCGGACACGAGATCCCTTACGATTAGTTTGCTTGTAAATTGCTTAGGGCTTGTGCCATCCTCGTGGTAGTCAATTTTGAACTCTTCTAGCTTGATGGAGAACGGCAGTGGCACGCTCTTCATCTCTTGGGTGTATGCGACATTCTGCTCTCCTGCACTGTAGACCTGTATGTTTGCCTCGATGGTGTCTGGAGCACCCCAGAAGGCGGACCAGACGATGATGAACATTCCCGCATGGGCGAAGATGAATGCCGAGCTCTTTTTCCAGTTGCGAATCCGCTCAAGGATAGCAAGCTCCAGGCATAGCTGAAGTGCAAGCACTGCGACGAAGAACGGCACTGTTAGGTGCAGACTGATGCCCCAAATACCCTCGACCGTCATCATGATGCCAATGGCAGACATGACCATGATGCCTGCTTTCCAACCAGCAAAAGCCTTGATTATCAGATTCTCTTGCAGGTACTTGCGCAGCAGAAATACTGCTAGGACAAATACAACCCCCAGCATCGCTGACACGGGAAATTGGAAGAGTTGAATGAATGATGACATATCGCGAATCGATTCAATCGTGTATTTTCATCTACGTTATTATCAAAATGATGAGCCTTTCAACTTGGAATCCTTTCTGGCTTCGGCCTTGAGATTCCTCCTAAGCCCAAAACCGTTCCAATAGACTTTTTCATTGAACAGAAAGAGTTTATTTCCGCATATGTCATAACGAGATGCTGCATCAATCAAAGCAGCTTCAGCATCAAACCTCCTATATATTAGAGCTGAATGAAATCTTTCTGGATGTGGCTGTTTCCAACACTGCGGAAACCTACCGGGGCGATGATGGAGCCCTTCCCAATCCGGGAATCTACTATATTGGCCTGATACTGTCTTGTCAATACTTCCATAAAGCACTCAATTTGTCCGCTGTAAAGATAATGCTAATATTGTCCGTAAACAATACAAGTCAGGAATTTTATATTTCATTGTCCATTACTTGAAGGAACTTGCAGACTGTCTTTACCTGCAACAAGTTGACTCACAAACACAGTGAACAATGTATCAATTACGCACAGGAAAGCAGAAGCTTTATTTCAATGAGGTCATCCGTCCTCATTATGAAGAAGGGATGGGCGAAGACAGGATCTCACGTGTTCTTCCGATAGGACATGCCACGGCATCAAGATGGATTGCTATCTTAACCTTATCCTGCCCTAGGCTTTCGAGATTATGGAAGAGCCGGAAAGGGCAGAGTAGAGTCCCTGTTCGTATGTTTCGCCGATCGGGATCCTATATTCCCCGATCAGCGCCCGGCTTCTTTCGATGGCGTCTATCTTCTTGATGTTCACAATGTAAGAGCGATGTACCCTGACGAATGTGCTCCGAGGCAGCTGGTCTTCCAGATTTTTCATTCTCATGAGCGTCAGCACCGGGGCAGAGCCATCGTCCAGGTAGATTTTGACGTAATCTTTAAGACCTTCGATGAATAGTATGCGTTCGAACTCTATTTTCTGCAATTTATATTCGCTTTTAACGAATATGCTGCTGACCTCTTTCTCTGGCTGAGTGGCGGCAGAGCCCTTTTGCAACTCGATTTCTTCCTGGGCATGCTTGGCCGCGGCTAGAAAATCCACGTAGGATACAGGCTTGAGCAGATAGCCGAGGGCATGGACCTTATAACCGTCGATGGCATAGTTGCTGAATGCTGTGGTGAATATGACCCTAGTCCTTTCCGGAAGCATCCTGGAGAGATCCATCCCGCTCAGGTTCGGCATTTGGATGTCGCTGAAGAGGAGATCCACTTCATTATCCTGCAGGAAGGCGAAAGCCTCCTTTCCATTGGAAAAGCTTCCTTTCAATTCCAGAAAAGGAGTTTTCCTGACATATGCTTCCAGCAGCTGTACGGCCAGCGGTTCGTCATCGACGATTATGCAAGTGATGTTCATTAGAATGACTCGATTTTAAGAATGCTCTGATACGTGGTCTGGACGACCCCATATTCGTATGAATATTTTCCAGGATACAACATGTCCAGGCGTTTCTTCAGATTCGAGATTCCTATGCCGGACCCGCTCCTGTCCGAGTCGGTCTTCGGAAAATTGCTGTTTCTGATGGTGCAGATGACGTGTCTGTCGTCTTCCGTCATGTTTATGTCGATGAACGAAGGCTCGCTGTCGCTCACTCCGTGCTTGAAGGCATTCTCCACCAGTGGGATGAATAGCAGGGGGGCCACCTGTTTGTCCGACGCTGTGTCCGGCAGTTCCACCGTCAGTTTCACATTGGGCGTGAGCCGGAGGCTCGTCAGCTTTACGTAATCTTTCAGGAATGCCGTCTCTTTGGCTAATGGCACAGTGTCGTGGTCGCTGTCGTACAGCACGTAGCGCATGAGCCCGCCCAGTTCGTGGACGGCTTCCTGAGCCTTGTCCTGGTCTATCTGAATCAATGAATATATGTTATTCAGCGTGTTGAAAAGGAAGTGAGGGTTAACCTGGCTCTTCAGATTCTGGAGCTCCACCTCGGCCTTGCCTTTCTCGATTTCCCTTCGTGCAGCCTCATTCCTGTACCATTCCAGGGTCATCCTAACGGCCACTGCCACGCCGACAATCGCAAGGTATATGACAAGATTCCTTGCCGTGAAGCTGACGGTGTCTATAAACGACCTAGCCCGCATGTGCATGTCCGGCATCGGGAAGAACAACCGGAAAGAAGTTTTCACCAGAAAGTCAGAGATAAGTATCAGGGCTATGTTAGTCACTGCGAACCATCCGAATTTCTTCGTGAACAGGAATTTCTTTATGAGCACGAAATAGTTCACGTAGAAAACCAGCATGAAAGAGAACAGCACCGGCAGGAAGCGGGCGTAATTCACGCCTCCGTGCAACGGGTGGCCTGGGCGCGGCGAATAGAACGGCATGGCGAATATGACAATCCATATTGCTACCTGGATGATTATGCCGATGTATTTCCTGAATCCTTTCATTTCTTCAAATTTAAATATTTTTTGAATATGTTTTATTCGTATCTCAGGGCTTCGATAGGGTCAAGGTTCGATGCCTTGCGGGCAGGGTACCAGCCAAAGAATATTCCGATGAAGGTGCAGACAGCGAAAGAGAGGATTATGCTCCATGGCTGTATGTGGATCGGGTAGGCGAGTAAGGCTTTCACTACGAACGAAGCCCCCACTCCGACTATAACCCCGATTATGCCGCCCATGACGCTCAGCAGAGTGGCCTCTATCAGGAATTGCGCCAATATATCCATGCCCCTCGCTCCGATACTCATCCTCAGTCCTATCTCTTTAGTCCTTTCCGTGACGGAGACATACATTATGTTCATGATTCCTATGCCACCGACTATCAGGGATATCGCTGCGACTGCCGCCAGCAGCGTGGACATTAGATCACTGGTGCTCGTCATCATTGAGGCGAGCTCTTGCTGGGATCGGATCTCGAAATTATCACTGTCGCCGTCTTTTAGCTTATGGTTCTCCCTGAGGACTTTCGTGATTTGGTCGATGGCCTGATCGGTATAGTCTTCGGAAAGCGCCGAGCAAGTGATTCCCTGCAGGTAAGTCACGGCCTGGATTCTTTTCATAACGGTAGTATATGGAGCTATGAGCAAGTCATCCTGGTCCATGCCCATGCTGTTATTGCCTTTGCTTTCCAGTACCCCCACGATTTTCAGGGGAATACTGCCGAAGCGTATTACCTTCCCGACGGGGTTCTCCCCATTCGTGAAAAGATTTTCAACGACGGTCTTTCCTATAAGGCAGACTTTCGCCGCCGTCTTGATGTCCTGCTCGGAGAATGTGTCTCCGTCCTCTACTTTGTAGTTCCTTATCTCCAGGTAGTCGAGGTTCACGCCGTAGACTGAGGTAGGTGTATTGTTCGAGCCGTAGACGCACTGGCCGGAGGCATTCACGGTCGGTGAAGCTAGGGAGACGTAGCTGCATTTCTCGACAATGTCTTCGAAATCCTTTACTTTCAGCGTCTGCATGTCGTCAGCGCTCAGCCTCACTCCGCCTCGTCTGTCCCCTCCAGGGGAAATCATTATCATGTTCGAGCCCATCTCGCTAATTTCTGCCTGGATGCTCCTCTTCGAACCCTGTCCGATAGCAAGCATCGTGATTACGGATCCTACTCCGATGATGATTCCAAGCATCGTGAGGAATCCTCTGAATTTATTGTTGCTTAGCGCTTTCAGCGCTATCCTGAATAGATTTCCGAAATTCATGGCTTAGTCGTTTTCAACCGGGAGCCTGCTTAGGGCATCGGCAGCGTCCAGCACATTTTTGTTCGACTCATCGCTGATGACCTTTCCGTCCCGTAAAGTTATTGTCCTTGTGCTGTATTTCTCAAGGTCAGGATTGTGCGTCACGAAGATGATTGTCCTGCCTTCAGCATGCAGCTTCTGAAATAATACGAGTATCTCGAAACTGGTTCTTGTGTCCAGATTTCCGGTTGCCTCGTCTGCGAGTATCATTGCCGGATCGTTCACGAGCGCCCTTGCGATGGCGACTCTCTGCATCTGCCCTCCAGACATCTGGTTGCTTTTGTGTTCCAGCCTGTCGCCAAGCCCTACGGCCTTCAAGGCTTCGACCGAACGGGCATATCGTTGGTCTCGCGTGTATTTATTGTTGTACATCAGAGGCAACTCCACGTTCTCGATGGCAGTGGTCTTCGGGAGCAGATTGTAGTTTTGGAACACGAAGCCGATTTTCCTGTTCCTCAGGATAGCCCTCTGGTTCTTGTCCATGTCCCTTACGGAGACGCCGTCCAGGAAATAATCTCCTTGCGAAGCCGTGTCCAGGCATCCAAGTATGTTCAAGAGAGTGGATTTCCCAGATCCGGATTTCCCCATGATGGTCACGAATTCTCCTTCTCCCACCGTGAAAGAGACACCCCTGAGGGCATGAACGATCTCGTCCCCAACTATGAAGTCTCGCTTTATCCCGTCAAGTTTTATTATCTCTCTCATATTCTTTATTTTTTAGTGCTGTCTTTCTGATTGTTGCCGTTTCCCCTAGGGCCCGGGGCAAATGGGCTTCTTTCGGTAGTCGCTGTCTTTTTAGCTGTTTCAGCGGCAGAGAGACCTGCTACGACGACCTCGCCTTCTTCAAGACCGCTCGTGATTGAAGTCCTGTCTCCGCTGGACGGCCCTGTGACGACTGTCCTAGGGGAAATCTCATTCCCGTTCAGTACCCATAAGGTCCTGGTCGTGTCGCTTGCCTGGACGGCGCTGCCTCCCACTTTGACATCCAGCTCTTTCAGGATTTCTTCGTCCGGCGTGAAGCGCAGAGCCTTGGTGGCAACGGAAAGCACTCCGTCTTCCTCTAGAGTGTAAATCGTGACGTTAGCCGTAAGCCCAGGTTTGAGTTTAAGGTCTGGATTCTTGGCATCTATCACGACCTCGTATGTCGTCACGCTCGTGCTTGTCGTGGCTTCGAGCCTGACTTGCTGCACGGTTCCGTTGAATACATCGTCAGGGTAAGCATCAACTGTGAAAGAGACCCTCTGACCTACGCTCACCTGTCCGATGTCGGCCTCGTCCACATCGGCGATCACCTGCATGTCGGTGAGGTCCTGCGCTATAGTGAACAGGGTAGGGGTTTCGAAGCCTGCTGCAACTGTCTGGCCTTCCTCGACAGCCCTGCTGATGACCACTCCGTCGATAGGGGAAGTGATGGTCGTGTAACTTAGGTTCCTGACGGCTTTATCGTAAGAGGCCTGAGCCTGAATCAAGGCGTTTTTTGCGCTCTCGTATTGATAAAGCGCTTCGTCATATTCAGAATCGCTGACCAGTTCTTTGTCATGCAGCGTCTTTATCCTATTGTATTCTTTTGTCCTGTAGTCGCTCTCTGTCTTCGCCGACCCAAGGGTCGCTGTCGCGGATTTCAGCTCTGCCTGAAGGGTGACTTTATCCATTTCTGCAATGACTTGTCCAGCCTTCACCACGTCATTGTAGTCGGCATAAAGCTTGTCGATTATTCCTGACACCTGGGTACCGACTTCCACTTCTGTCACGGGTTCTACCGTGCCAGTCGCAGTGACTGAAGATGATATGTCTATCTTCTTTACCGTGTCGGTCTCCAGGGACACAGAATCTTTTGCCGTCGGGCGGAATGCAAGCCAGAGAAGTGCTGCCAGTGCAACTGCCCCTATTACTATCCAAGTGATTTTAGTGCTCTTTTTCATATTCTTTATTATTTATTTGTTGTCTATATCGTATTTCCCTTGGTAAATGTCCAGCAGCGAGAGATTCATCAGAGTCATGTATTTGCTCTGCAGGACTTGCTGCTTGGCGGAAGTCATGGAGTTCTCGGCTGTGATGAGCTCGACAGTGTTCTTTTTCCCGACTTGGAATGACTCGCTGGTGAGCTCATAGCTCTGTTGCGCATAAGATGCCTGCTCCTTTGCCGATAGGTACTGAGCCTGATAGGATACTGCGTTGAGGTAGGTGTCCTCTATTTCTTTCAGGAGCGCTTTCTCGGTGCTTTGCTGAGAGAGTACCGCATTGTCGGCAGCAATCTTCGCCTTGTTGACAGCCGTCTTCGTTTTTCTCCCTTGGAATATAGGGATGGAAAGCGTCAGGCCGAGGCTTTCGTTCATGTTGTTCTTTATCTGTTCTGCCATGGATGTGCCTGCCCCGGACACGTTCGTGCTTCCGACAGCTGCATTAGCGGACAGGGTAGGGGAATATCCGCTCTTCGCCTGCTTGATGCTCAGGTTGGCTGCATCCACGTTCAGCATTGCCTGCTTAACTTCCGGCATTGCTTCCATCGCATTCGAGAATACTTCCTGTTTGGCAGGCAGGAGCGCCAGCACATCGATCTCCTCCGTCCCCGGCTCCGAGACATCGATCTCGTCGTTTATTCCGAGCTCGAGAAGTTGCTTGAGCTGGAGCTTGTAATTGTCCAGGCTAGTCTTAGCCGTGACTACCTGATAAGAGTCGCTGGCATACTGGCTTTCCAGCTGCGCCACATCCACCTTGCTCAGTTCTCCGGCCTCTTTTAGCTCCTTCGCCCTGTCCAGGCTGGCTTTGGCGGACTCTGCTGTGCTTTGTGCCACCGAGATTGCCTCTTTTGCATAGAGGCATTGCATGTAGGCCTGAATTATCGATATGACTAAATCTTTCTTGCTTGTCTCTATCGACAGGGAGTCGATGCTGTTCTGAAGCTTGCTCTGCTTTATTGCCGTGCGAAGGCTGCTTCCGCTGAACAGTGTGACGTTGGCCCCGAGATTATAGTTGCCAGTGTAGCTGTTCTTCGACGTGCTGTAAACCTGCGAGCCGACGACGGTATTCTGATTTTCGGTGAACGGCCTGTTCGTCACTCCCTGGGTGGTTGAAAAGCTCAGGGTAGGGAAAAGAGCTGCTTTCGCCTGCTGCGTGTCTTCCAGGCCTGAGAGGTAGTTATTCACGTTCTGTTTCAAGGTTATGTTGTTCTTTAGCGCATAATTTATGCACTCGTCCAGCGTCCACATGCTGTCTGCATCCGCGACTAGCGTGGCTCCGGTGGCTGAACGCACGAATTGAGCGCTTGCAGTCGGGCAAGCGAAGGATGCCAGGCATGCAAGCGCAGAGATAAATGAATTAATGACGCATCTTTTCATATTCGTACCCTTTTTGGTTTTTCTGGCACGAATATACTTAGCCGTCCGAACGGCTTTATGCGAAAATCGACCAAACCCGAGATTTGGTCGACGAATTCCGTTGTTTGGAGATGCCTCAATATGCTTTCTTCATTCCTTCCTGGAATTTTTCATATAGAAATTTCGTCAAGCTATTGTCAGGCTTCAGCTTCAGGGCCTTCTCGTAGTTTTCGATTACATTCAGGTAGTAGCGTTGCCCATTTGTCGCAGGGTCTTGCACTATCCTGACCATGTACAGATAACCTCGCAGGGTGCATACATCGGACATGTCTGCATTCTGCATCTTCTCCATCCTGCCTATCTGCTGCTGAGCTTCCTTCAAGAAGCTTTCTGCCTGTGCGGCGTGGGGATTCATCACTGAGTAATTCAGGCATTGCAATCCAATTTGGTACTTTGCCTGGAGGCTGTCAGGAAACATTGCGTCTATCCTTTTCAGCTTGGCGATGCAATTCGCATAGGACTCGGGTGAATCCTGCTGGATTGCGGATACAGATTCTGCGATTAGTGAGTCCAGGCTTGGTTCCTGGGCAAGAATGTTGCAACTGGCAGCCATCACGAAGATTGCAGCGATAGCAAGTGCGTAGCACTTAAAAATTTGAGATGTCATAAGCTTTCGTATTTTTTAAAGAAATGAATATGCCGACGTATAATGTCCGGTCGCGAGAAGCCGTTATGGCCGTTCCGTCGTCTTCATAGCGGAATATGTTCTTGCGTCCTAGAATGTTGTTCAAAGAAGCGTACAATATGATTTTGGGATTAATGAGCCATGTGAGAGAACCATCGAGACTGTTGTAGCCGGGTGTCTTTCCTGCAAGGCATTCCCTGCCGCTGGCATAGGATTCCGTAATGCCGAAAATCAGTTTGCCATAGGGATATTTTGCCGAGAGGCGGAGATTGTGCTGCGAAGCGAAATCCGGAGTCCGGGCTTCCGCATAGTCGAGCCAGAGTCTCTCCGAGTCATTGAATGAATATGACGCAGTGACGGTGAGATTCTCCAGCAGAGAAGCATCCTGGATGAAAAAATCCACTCCTTTGCTCACGCCATGGCCGTCGCCCGTATATATTCCTTCAGACAACAGGGGAAGGCTAAGGTATTTCTTGTAGTACGGTTCTATGCGCAAGATTGTCTTCGGCGTATTGTACTGAAGGCTTAGTATTGCATGGTCGGCGACATTCTGTCCTATCTTCTTCTGGCTCCTGACGATGTAGTCGTCTTCGGCAGCTTGGCTGTATCTTCCATATGCCGCAGACATCTGGAATCGATTCCCTGGCACGAAGCTCAATGTTGCCCTGGGCATGAACTCCCAGCAGTGATTATATGTCAGTTGTTCAGCTCTGGCGGAAACGCTCAGGAAAAAATGAGTCATCACTCGCCATAAGACATCGGCATGGATCCCTGGCAGGCTGTAATCCAGTTCATAATGCTGGCTGCCATAGCTTTTGCGGCTGTCCCTGACGTAATTTTCTGCCCCTGCCGTGAATTTCAGTACGGATGAGAACCTTTTGCTTAGTTCGGCTTTCAGGTGCACCTCGTTGCGGAAATTGTGAAAATGGTCTCCGGAGACGATGGCGTCATCGATGTTCTCCACGACTGAGGAATTGGCCATGCCGGCGAATAGCGTGAATGTCTCACTGAAATATTTCCTGTACGTCGCATTGGCGTACACGTTGTGTTCGATGAGAGAAAGCCTCCTGTCATCTAACCTCTGCCCGACAGAAGTAAGGTCGTATCCGATGTATGTCTTGAATATGTCGGACCGTGAAAATTCGGCCTTGTATTGCGCCTCTCCAGAGACTTTCCGGTATGGCCTGGTCCAGTCGAGCCTGTCGGGAAAAATCTCGTTGTAGAGGCCGAGGTCGGTGTATTCGGCATTGAAGGAAAGGCTGCTCTTGTCGAATGCCTTTGTCCCGCCGGCATTCCAGTTCAACAAGGAGGCGCTAACCCCAAGCTTGTCCCCGGGCGATACGTCTGTGGTCTCCATCGGCAGCACGGAAGACAATGCCTGTCCGTATTCTCCGTTGTATCCGCCGAGGGAAAAGCTCATCCCTTTGAAGAGGAACGGGGAAAAACGTCCGCGCGAGGCATTGTTCTCCGTGTTCGTGCCGTAAGGCACTAGGACGTGCATGCCATTGATGAAAGTCTGGCATTCTTCGCTGGAGCCGCCTCTGACGTACAGTTTTCCATCTTCACCTACTTTCTGTGTGCCGGGGAGCGTTTGCAGCGCCGCCACGAGATCTCCGCATGAGTTGCCGCTCAGCACTACATCCAGGGCATCCATCGTCTTGAATTGATAGCTTTTCCCCATGCTGTAGGTACTTGCCGTGACTACGACATCGTCGATGGTGGCGGCTTGTTCGTGCAAGGTGATTCTTATTCCCCGAAGTTTATCCAGCTCGGATTTACGAGCATATTCTTCATATCCTAATAGCGAAGCGCATAATGTGACCACTCCGGTTTTCTTCGTCGTGAACGAGAAATACCCCAGAGAATCGGTGATGCAGCCATCGACCGTGCCTAATACGTAGACATTCACGCCGATCAGCGGCTCTCTGCCATCCGTGACAGTGCCTGATATTTTGTTCTGGCAAAAGACATTTCCTGAAATTGTCAGGATGAACAATGATGCCAATAGAAATCTTTTCATTTTCCATGCGTTTTTCCTTGAGCGAAGATGGACAAGAAAAAACTGACGGCAAATTATTCGTGCCGTACAGCTAGGAAGACGGACAGAAAACGTTCGCCGCTGACGAATCGCTAAAGAAAAAGACGAGTGTCTAGGCTATGAAAGACCGGAGCTTTGGCACGTACGAGCGAGACACTGGGACAATGGCCATGTCATCGCCCATGGTCAGGAAATAACCGTTGGAGTTGCCTTTGGCCTTCGTTATGTTGTTCATGTTTACGATGAAAGAACGATGGGTCTGGAAAATGTTATCATAGTCCTTTAGCTCTTTCAAGACCGCAGCAAGGGTGGTGTGGACTTCTTCCCTCTGCATTTCCCCATTCTCGATGTAGTACACCGCGACATCGTTCTTCTGTGCCTCTATGTAGAGCAGGTCGTTGACGAAAATGGTCAGGTCGCTCCCTCTAAGACGGGTATCGCTGATCGTAATCTTAACATTTACTTGCTCTTCCGTCGTCTTTTCGAGCATGGAATCCAGACTGTCTCTGAGGTACCGCTGGTATCTCAGGGTTACAGAGACTGAGGATATTATCGCCCCTATGATCAGCGTCCAATATATGAATTGAAATAATATCCCAGATGAGTCGGCTGAGAGAGGATAATGGAAAAGAAAGGATGCTAGAAAAAAGTTCGCTATGCCCATGCACAGGATCATGGCAAGAATATCCGTTATCTCGTGCCAAATCTTCCATTGGCGCACATGTTTATGCAACGGGATGGAAACGCAGAAATTGAATGCTATGCAGCACAGGAATGCCACAACGGCGAACAATGCCGACGCAAGTATCTTGTTCCCGGAATAATAGCTGAACCCGAACGGCTGAAGGAAATACAGTATCAGGAACACGATGCCGCAATAGAATGCGCAGTCGCCTATCCAGTGCTTGCTGTCAGGGAAGGGATACTTCTTTGAAAGAAAAGACTTCATCATATTCGTTCATTTCTCGCCGACGTACATGCGGCATATTCCTGCAGAGAGAGCCCTGTGGCTGACATTCCTGAAGCCAGCCGCCGTCATCATATTCATGAATTCCGTCTTTTTGGGGAAATGCACCACCGATGCCGGAAGATAGTTGTAAGCAGCCTTGTCACCGGATATCCTCCCGCCTATGCGAGGCAGCAGATGCAGGAAATACAGGTTGAAGAGCCACTTCATGAATCTGTTCTCTGGCAGAGAGAGTTCCAGAAGCACCAGCCTGCCTCCTGGCCTCAGCACCCTAAGCATCTCTCGAAGCCCTTTGCCCTTGTCTTCGAAATTCCTTATGCCGAAGGCAATCGTGACTCTGTCGAACGTGCAATCTGGGAATCGCAAGTTTTCGCCGTCTCCGGTTTCGATGGTAATCTTATCGGAAAGGCTCAGGGAATCCACCTTCTCCCGCATTACGGCGAGCATGCCTTCGGAAATATCCGCTGCTGTGATGTGGCAGTCTTTGATTTTCTGTGCGATGGCGATGGAGAAGTCCCCGGTGCCGCAAGCCAAGTCTAATATTTCCAGGTGGCCGAGGCCGCCTGTTATGCGCTTTATCGCCTTCCGGCGCCAGGATTTGTCTATGTTCAGCGACATTATGTGGTTCAGAGCATCGTAGTCACCTGCGATGTGGTTGAACATTTCCTGGACCTTTTCTTTCTTCGGCATATTCGTTAAATTATCAATCCGATCCCGCAGAGGATGCTGAAAATAAAAGTGGACATCACCAGAAGCGGCAGCATCTTGTCTAAAGCTCTGCCTTCCAGGCGGCTTACGCCGCTCAGGTGAATGAAGTATAGCGGCATGGTGAGCATGAACAGCCAATGCCATATTTTTTGAGGTAAGAGTGCCATGAAAATCACCATCGCCACCCATCCGAAACTGATGAGCAGGAAATGGTAAATCCTTGCCCTGCGCAGCCCCAGCTTCATTGCTACGGTCACTCTCTTAGGCGCATCGGTTTCCATGTCTCGCATGTTGTTGACATTCAGCACGCCGACGCTGAAGAAGCCTATGCTGGCGGCAGGGAGTAGGAGGCTGGCATCTAGCGAGTGTGCTATTACATAATAGGCGCCCATTACAGAGACAAGGCCAAAGAATATGAATACGAATATGTCGCCGAGGCCTTTGTACCCGTATGGCGATTTGCCTAAAGTATATTTCATTGCTGCGACTATGGCACAGGCACCAAGAATGAGCAGGCAGACAGGCTCCAGCTTCAGCAGGGTGCCGAAAGAGCAGAGGATCATGAATATGCCAAAGATCATGCATAGGAATGTGAAAGTGAGGATGAGCTTCCTCATGTCGGCTAAGCTCATCTCACCACTGTTCAAGCCGTATTCAGGTCCAACTCTGTATTCATTGTCGTTGCCGCTCAGCACGTCACCAAGCTCGTTCGAGAGGTTCGACAGAATTTGAAGGCATACTGTAGTTGCAAATAGGAATATGATTGTTCCCCAATTGAATAGCACCTTAGAGGCTGCTAAGAAAGAGCCTAAAATCACCCCTGAGAGCGAGAGGGGGAGAGTCCTCAATCGCATTGACCTCACGGCCGCTTTCAATTTCGCCATAGAATTTCGAACTAAATTTTGTGTAAAGTTATTTAAATTGCTCATATTTGCAAAGTGGAAATCAGGAGCAGACGAGAGAAACGTTATGAAAAGCAATTCTGAGAATTCGGAAAATTTGTCCAAAATACTGATGTTGAGCGCATTCGCTGCTTTGGCCGTGGCTGCTATAGTGCTTCTGGCTAAAACAGGGAAAAAACTGAGGAATGATGCGGAGTCTCGCGGAACTGTTCCGGCAGACTCGGCGATGATGATGAACCTTTCTGGCACCTACGATGTGAGCTATTCCAGCTACGATTCGTTGGATGCATCATCGGCGGAAATACTTCCGATAGATGGCAATGAATACGAACTCGTGACCATCAGCAAATACGGTCCTAGGACATACACCCTGCAGGTAGCTGGGCCGACGCTTCGCTCCGATATCCTTGGCGAGGGCACGGTTGAATATAAGAAAAGCGTCGATAAGACAACTATAACATTCACGAAAGGAGGAGAGACATGCACTTTCACAAGATAGCATCTTTTAGCGCAGCCTTGATCCTGATGCTCTCGGGCTGCTCGAATCATGGTTTCGTTTCACAGTCGGACTACGACGACTTGAAAAAGGAATATGACGAATTGAAAGAATCGCATGAGAAAACGCGCGACAATTACGTCAATCAGGCTAACGAGATGAACGAGATCCTGAATGAGCTCTCGGCCATCACGGGCAGGACTAATTCCCTGAAGCTGGATATCGAGAGCGGCACGGCTCAGATAACCGAAGCAGATGAGATTCAGGGCAATATCGATGAAATAAAGAAGAAGCTGGACGATCTTGAAAAAATGGCCGCAAAGGACAAGGCAAACCAGAAACTCATCAGTAGCCTGCGTAAGACCATCGAGGAGAAAGAAAGCGAGATTACTGAGTTGAAGCTGGAGATTCTTCAGAAGGACGAGACCATCAGGCAGCAGGGAAAGACCATTGAGGAGCAAGAAGGCACAATCGGCCAGCAGAAAGAGACGATCAGCCTGCAAGAGGAGCAGCTGCGCAAGAAAGTCGCCGAGCAAGCGAAGATGCTGCTTGAAGCCGGCAAAGACTTCGAGGCTCTTGCGGATTCCTCTCCTGACGTGTCTTGGAAGAAAAACAAACGCAAAGTGGACGACTGGACTCTGGAGATGTACAATAAAGCTCTTACATATTATCTTAACGCCCGGGATGCAGGCGACGGCGAAGCCGCGCCACTGATTGAGGGCGTGAAAGAGAAAATCAAGAATCTAGGGAAATAATGCGCGGAGGATACAGGATTCGAACCTGTGAGCCCCTTTCAGGACAACTTGTTTTCGGGACAAGCACCATAAACCGCTCGGACAATCCTCCAATGTTGTTCTTGTTCAGTTCAGCTGTGCAAAATTAGCAATTTTTCCCGTAATCTGAAATCTATCCGTTAAATCATGAACATAAAAAAAATACTGGCTGTCTCTGCGGTCGCTGCGTTCAGCCTGCAAGCTTTTTCCCAAGGACAAGGCAATGTAATGGAGCCTCTGTCCGGTGGAAACGTGAAATTGAATGGCTATTTCGACGATGACATCATCACCTGCATGGAAAACTGGAACAAAAAACTGATGCCTTACGATGACGTCATCGATTTCTTCCGCCATGGCAGGTCAAAGTTCGCCTTAGGAGAAATGCCAGGGAAGGCGATCAGGTCCAACGTGATGCTTTACAGGTACACTCATGACCCAGAGCTGAAGGATATTACAAAGAAAGCGGTGCATGACTTGATCGGCACCATGAAAAGCAATGGGAGCATATCTTGCACGCCGGTGGATAAACAGCCTGGCGATAAGGACGGGGACATTTGGGAGAGAAAATATGTCTTGCTCGGTCTTAGCCGCTATTATCTGGAAATAGAGCAGGATCCGGAAGTGCTGGATGCGATGGAGAAAGAGGCTTCAAGCGTAATCGACCAGGTGGGTCCCGGAAAGGCGGATATTACGGAACTTGGCTGGAGCGTCAATAACATCGAGTCGTCCTCCATCCTGGAACCTATGATGAGGTTGTATTTCATGACGGGAAAGCAGAAATATCTGGATTTTGCCAAGTACATCATAGACTCCGGCGGATGCAAAGGAAAGAATATCTTCGAGCAGGTCTATGACAACGTACCGATGTACGAAGTGGGCGACCCTTACCCGAAAGCCTACGAGATGACTTCCATCTGGGAAGGCCTCGTAGAATATTACCGTGCCACCAAGGATGAGAAAATCTACAGATGCCTGAAGAATTTTTTCAATAACGTGAAAGACAATGAGATAACGATTATAGGGAACGCCGGAGCCGACATCTGTTACCCTAAATGGAATGGAGAGGCTTGGAGCAATACTGCATTCGAGCAGTCTAATCCTGACATCAAGCGGATGATGGAGACTTGTGTCGGAGTGACGTGGATGAAGTACCTGACCCAGTACTTGAGGCTTACTGGAGACCCTGTGGCAGTGGACTTCATAGAGAAGTATGCCTACAACGGGCTTCTTGGAGCGATGAAACCGGGAGGGCAGGGGTTCAGTTACGTCAACCTGCTGAATGGATCGAAAGTGACGAACAGCGGCTGGGGCACCACGATAGGGGGGCAGCCGGTGACATGCTGCAACCTGAACGGCCCATTGGGGCTGGCATACATCCCTTACGTCGCCGTGATGCAGGGAGAATCTGGTCCGGTCGTGAATCTGTACAATGCTTTTGACGCTACGGCGAAGACTGCTAAAGGAGGCGACGTGAAAATGAATATGGAGACGGATTTCCCAAGGAGCAATGGCGCTGTGCTGACCCTTGGCCTGAAAGAAAAAGAGAAATTCACTCTCAGCCTGAGGATTCCATCGTGGAGCAAGAATACTTATGTGGCAGTAAACGGCAGAAAAGTCTCGGCTAAGCCTGGTACATATTTGAATCTCTGCCGGCGATGGAGTTCGGGAGACAAGATACAGATAATCTTCGACATGAATGCAGAGCTGATTCATGCACGGGAGGGCAGGAATCCCAAGGGTTCTGAATATGTCGCCGTTCAGTGGGGGCCTATAGTCCTTGCACGTGACGAGAACATCGATCCGGAATATGACCGCCCTGTCAGAATCATCGCCGATTCGGAAGGCAGGATTGCAGTGAGGCAAGTGACCCCGGAGCGTTCCGGCACCAGAATGGAGTTCGTGGTACCCGTAGAGGGAGGATCGATGCGCATGGTCGATTATTCTTCAGTGGACTGTTGGGGAGGCACTCACGTCCAGACATGGATACCAATCGTAAAATGAGAAAATGAACTGGTTGTCGGGGCTGTTCATGCAGCAGAATTCCCTGCAGGCGGTGGTCGTGATATTGCTGATAATCGCCGTCGGACTTGGGCTTGGCAGGATGAAGATCGCCGGGATTTCGCTCGGCGTTACTTTCGTCTTCTTCTGCGGCATATTGGCGGGCCATCTTGGCCTTCGCATCAATTCCCAGGTGCTACAATTCGCCCAGAATTTCGGCCTTGTCATATTCGTTTATGCCTTAGGACTTCAGGTCGGTCCCGGCTTCTTCAACTCATTTCGAAAAGGAGGGATGAAACTGAACATGTGGGGGCTGGCCGTTCTGATTGCAGGCACTCTGCTGACCATATTGTTCAGCTTCGTGACGAATGTTTCCCTGCAGGACATGGTCGGCATAATGTGTGGCGCCACTACCAACACCCCAGCCCTTGCTGCCGCACAGCAGACGCTAGAGCAGATGGGCATTGAAAGCAGTTCGCTTGCCATCGGTACGGCGGTGACCTATCCTTTGGGTGTCGTGGGGGTGATAATCGCACTCATCGTGCTTTTTAAGCTACTCGGCGGGAAAAATAAGATTCAGGTCGACGAGAAAAAAGAAAATCCAGCCTTCATAGCAACGTATCTCGTGAGCAATCCTGCGATTTTCGGGAAAACAGTCAAGGAAGTGGCGCGAATGTCTGCCAAGGCTTTCGTAATCTCTCGAATTTGGCGCTCTGGCAAGGTGAGCATTCCTCAGTCGGACACGGTCTTGGAGGAAGGCGACAAACTGCTTGTGGTGACCTCAGAAAAAGAGTCAGAGGAGTTACGCATCATATTTGGAAAAGAAGAGGAGAGAGACTGGAACCGCGGAGACATTGATTGGAATTCCATCGACAATTCGCTCATTTCCAGAGTGATAGTCATAACGAAGCGGCATATTAACGGAAAGACCATAGGCTCTTTGAAGCTCAGAAATCATTATGACGTGAATATCAGCCGTGTGTTCAGGGCTGGCGTGACGCTTCTGGCGGAGCCGGATCTGACCCTGCAGATGGGGGACAGGATAGTGGTAGTGGGTAAGGAGTCCGACATAAATAATGTCGAGAAAGAATTCGGGAACGCCGTCAGAAACCTAAAAGAACCGAACCTCATTTCCATCTGCGTAGGAATAATCATCGGCCTGGCGATTGGGTCTATACCTATATCTTTCCCTGGAATGTCTGCTCCGGTGAGGCTGGGAATCGCCGGCGGACCCATCATCGCCGGGATATTGATGGGGTCTTTCGGGCCTAGGATTCACATGGTGACATACACCACCGAAAGCGCCAACCTTATGCTGCGCCGCCTCGGCCTGTCCATGTACCTTGCGTGCCTGGGGCTGTCTGCAGGGGAACACTTCTTTGAGACTGTGGTGCGTCCGGAAGGCCTGCTCTGGATCGGCCTCGGATTCGTCATCACCATCGTGCCGGTGCTGCTGGTGGGATGGCTCGCATTGAGATTCGGTCATCTGGATTTCGGCTCTGTGACCGGCATGCTTTGCGGCTCCATGGCTAATCCCATGGCGCTGACTTACGCTAATGACACGATTCCGAACGACAAGCCATCCGTTACCTATGCCACTGTTTATCCGCTCTCAATGTTTGTTAGAGTGATAATAGCACAGCTGTTGCTGGTTATTTTCCTTTAGAGGTACAGAGCGTAGCTTTCCTTTATTGTGTTCATTACGAAGGTGGATTGGATTGAACCGACCGAATCTATCGTACCTAAAACATTGATGATAAAGTCGTTGTAGTATTTCATGTCGGTCGCGTTGATTCTTAGCAAGTAATCGAATTCTCCGGCTATGTTGAAGCAGTCCGCCACCTGCGGGATGTCCTTGATGACTTTTACGAAATCGTTGGCTATGTCCCTGTTCATCTGCTTGAGTTTAACGCTGCAGAAAACGGTGAAGCCAAGATTCAGTTTATCGGCATCAAGTATGGCGACATATTTCTTGATGTATCCCTCCTTTTCCAGCCGCTTCATCCTCTCGAATACAGGAGTCGTCGAGAGGTTCACCTTTGCTGCAAGCTCTTTCGTGGTGATGCGCCCTTCCTCTTGAAGGACCCTAAGGATCTTTAGATCCGTAGCATCTAGTTTAGATGAATATTCCAAAATAATTAAGTTTTTAATGAATATATTCTATTAATATTCCAAATCATAGTGCAAATATAGAATTATTTGCCAAATATTTAAAAATTATTGTTTGATTATTCCTATAAAATTAAATTTGCAATCGCTTTTTTGAAGGAAAGATACTGAATGACACACCCAGTCATCCTGAACTTGATTCAGGATCTCGCTGGCAAAGGATAGAGTGCAGGAAGATAAAGTGCTAATTACAGCAGGAATGCAAAAAATTGAACGATGATTAAACGAACTATAACATTAGAGAACAGTTTTGGTTTTGAGGCAGGCGGGAGCGTGGAGGGGCTTAATATAGCCTTCCATGCTTCGAAGCCTGAATGGAACGGCACAGACAAGGTCATCTGGATCTGTCATGCGCTAACCGCCAACTCTGATCCTTCGGACTGGTGGCCTGGAATGGTGGGTGAGGGGAAATTCTTCGACACGAATGAATATTTCATAGTCTGCGTGAACATTTTAGGTTCGCCATACGGCACGACAGGCCCATCCTCCGTCAATCCTGCGAGCGGAAGGCCATATTTCTTCGATTTTCCAAAAGTTACGGTAAGGGATATGGTGAAGGCTCAGAACATCGTCAGAGAGCATCTCGGACTGGACCATATTGATCTCTTGGTCGGAGCGTCCATCGGCGGTTTCCAGGCAGCGGAATGGGCCGTAACTTATCCAGGAATAATCAGAAACCTAGCTTTAGTTGCCACAGACATCCGTGTATCGCCTTGGCTCACAGCCTGGGTGGAAGCTCAGAAGATGGCTCTGCGGGCAGACCAGACCTTCGAGAAATGCGAATCTCTCGATGGGGGGAAAGAAGGCCTGAAATGCGCCAGGGCTCAGGCTCTGATATCATATAGAAGCTACGATGGCTATTGCCTGACCCAGGCCGAAGAGTCTCGGGACACCTTGTTCGCAGACAGGGCTGCCTCCTACGAGCGTTATCAAGGCGAGAAGCTGGCAAATCGTTTCGATGCATATTCATATCTAAGCCTTTGCGACTCTTTGAACAGCCATAATGTTGGAAGAGGGCGTGGAGGAGTGGATGCCGCTTTGGCGAGAATTGCGGCAGACACTACCGTTGTCGGCATCGACAGCGACTATCTTTTCCCGGCCAAGGCAATGAAAGAATGGTCCTCTAAAATCCCAAGGGCAAAGTACGCAATCATCAGCTCCGCCTTTGGTCATGATGGGTTTTTGCTTGAAAATGAACAACTTACGAATATATTCAAAGAAATAATATGCAAGTCTTGAAATTCGGTGGCACTTCAGTCGCCACGGCAGAAAATATCTCAAAAGTTATTTCCATCGTCAATAAGGCGGTGAAAAGGGACAGGACCATTTTGATTTGTTCGGCAATAAGCAAATGCACAGATGCGCTCATTGCAATTGGCGGCACTGCGGCCAAGCGCGACGAGAAATATAAGAATATGATAGATGTCCTTCAGACCAGGCATCACGAGATAATCAGCGAACTTCTTCCCCCGGAATATGTCCCTTCGGTGACAAAGACGGTAGACCAACACTTCGATTCGCTCCGTGGCATCGCTTACGGAGTGTATCTGCTTGGGGAGCTGTCGCCTACCAGCCTGGATGCCATCCAGAGCTACGGCGAGCTGTTCTCGACAAAAATCATTGCCGCTGGCTTTTCTGCTAAAGGTATTGATAACCACTGGGTTGATTCTAGGAAAATCGTCAGGACAAATGCCGATAGGAGCGTGGACATTCAGCAAACAAGTAAGAATATCTTTGCCGTAGTCGATAATAGTCCATCCGTAAATCTGTTCATACTTCCTGGTTTCATTGCCTCAGACGAGCAGGGGAGGACTTCCACGCTTGGCAGAGGAGGGTCAGACTACACGGCCTCTCTGCTTGCTGTTGGCGTAAATGCCCGCCTGCTTGAAATATGGACGGATGTTTCAGGAATGATGACTGCCAATCCCAAGATCGTTCCCCAGGCTCGCACGATTCGGAATATTTCGTATAGAGCCGCATTGGAGCTGTCTCATTTCGGAGCCAAAGTCATATTCCCGCCTACCATCCAGCCTGTAGTAGCAGAGGGCATACCGATTTACGTTAAGAACACTTTCTCTCCGCAGGATGCAGGAACCCTCATTGAGAAGAATCCGCCTCGCGGGGACGGAAACGTGATCGGAATATCCAATTCCGATGATATTGCCCTGATATCGTTGGAAGGTAGCGGAATGGTAGGCGTCCCAGGCTTCTCCAGCAGGCTTTTCGATGCCTTGACTCGAGCTGGGATAAACATCATACTCATCACTCAGGCCTCTTCCGTGCACACTATGTGCATAGCGATTTCCGAAAAGGACGCTCCGAAAGCAAAGAAGGCTGCGGACGACTGCTTCGCATATGAAATCTCTTTGGGGAAACTGAGGCCGCTGAAAGTGGAAAAAGGGTTCTCAATCGTCTGCTTGGTCGGGGATGACGTGATTGGCCATAGCGGAGCCACTGGAAGGATGCTGGTCGCCCTTGGCCGCAACGGAATTCCAGTGCGCGCAACTGCCCAGGGCTCTTCAGAAAGGAATATCTCGGTGATTGTCCCTTCAGGCAGGGTGGATGACGCAATACGGCATATTCATAATGAATTCTTCGAGGCTCATATCATTCGCACGGTGAATCTTTTCATCGCTGGCTATGGCACCGTGGGAAAAGCTTTCATGAACATCCTGACTCAGAAGAGCAATTTCATTGCGCTTAACACAGGAAAACGCATCAAGGTCTGCGGGCTTTCGAATTCTAGGAAATACATCATTGATGTTGAAGGAATTGACACGTCCAAGGCTGGGGAATTGCTTGAGAGAGGGGAGAGTGCCGAGGCAGGTGCTTTTTTTGAAGCGCTTTCAGGACTGTCCATCGCTGATTCCATATTCGTTGATTGCACTGCTAGTCCTACTACGTTCGTCAAATATTCATCGCTTTTCCATCACGGCTATTCAGTGGTAGCTTGCAACAAGATTCCATTCTCGGGGCCATATTCGCAATATTCAGATTTGAAATTGGATGCGTTTCGCGCTGGAGTGAGACTGAAATATGAGACCACCGCAGGCGCTGCTCTTCCTATCATCTGTACCATTGCCCAGCTCGTTGAGGCGGGGGACAAAATTTCTAAGATTGAGGCAGTGGTTTCGGGAACTTTGAATTATCTGCTGAGCAATTATGACGGAGGTGATTTGGATGCATTGGTGAAAGATGCGCATGACAAGGGCTACACGGAGCCGGATCCTTCAGTGGACTTGAGCGGGACCGATGTTCTGCGCAAGCTGCTCATCATGGCTCGCGAATGTGGCTGTCAATTGGAGGCGGAGGATGTAGAACTGGAGCCTTTCCCTGATGGTAAGACTCTGAAAAAGGAATATGTAAAAGCAGCAAAGGTCGGTAAGCGCCTTCGTTATGTGGCCACGCTCATTCCCGGACCACGTGTGAGCGGATCCAATTCCGCTCACAATGTGGAAGTCGTCACTTGCGAGTCGGCCAAAATAGGCATTCAGGCCGTTGATGCTGACAGCCCGATGTACAATCTGGAAGGCACTGACAATGAAGTAATCATCACGTCGGAGAACTACCCTAACTCCATCGTCATTCGTGGAGCAGGAGCAGGTGCCCCCCAGACCGCCGGCGGCCTTCTCGGCGACATCCTCAGCATCTGATTAAGAAGGAATCGGGAGATGAGCATAAGTCGCAGGTTACGAATGCCTAATCCACTAGGAAGGTCGCCAGGACGGCGCAATGGTCGGATGCGGTGTTCTGGATTACTTTGTAGCCGGTACATTTGACATTGATGTCCGGAGTCCTGTACATAACGTAATCAATCATGGAAGTGGGTGAAGCCCCTTTCCACAGGGAAGGGAAGGTGTATTGCGTCTCGGACATGTAGCATTTCTGCATGTATCCGAAGATGATGTTCATCGTCTCGGAAGTTGGCACGGCATTCAGGTCTCCCGCAAGGAACAGCCGTCCGGGCATGCTGGAAAGTATGTCTTTCAGTTGTTTGGCTTGGTAAATCCGGCTCAGTTCCACTCCCCTGTGATCCAGATGCGTCGAAACCATCCAGAATTCTTGGTCATCCACCTTGGATCGTATCGCAGCCACGGAGCGGACTTCTCGTCCTTCCGTACCCTGTGCCTCGTCTGGCTGCATCTGGTAGTCTCGGCTTTCAAGGATTTCATGTTTGGTAAGGACGGCATCGCCGTATGTGCCTACACCGCTGTAGGCACCTGGGGCGCCGAACTGGAAAGCAATCGCATAATTCCACTTCCACGTGTCTTCCCCACCGCTTAAGGCGGTCAACCGCTTGCACAACTCGGCTGGATGAATCGTGCCTCGCGACCGGTTTGTGGCCGAATCGACTTCATTGATTGAAACGAAGTCAGGATTCTGTGCGTGGATCACTTCGGCCAAGGCATCGAATTCCTTGTCGATGTAGAGCCCACGCGCACCGTAGATGTTATACTGCATAATTTTCACAAGGGTACCGGATGGCGGGATGATGGCCTTGTTAGGATCTACATATTTGTTCAGAGGATTGTCCTCCTTGCAGGATGCAATTGAAAGCATCAGTGCCCCTGCAAGGATAACATCCAACATCATTCTTTTCATGCTTTTCATTGGAATCGTCTAGAATATGTTCAGTTCAGAAATAGCTGCCTGGTAGAACTCGCTGTTCGCTCCGCCATAGCATCGGTCTACGGAAAACCTTAGGTAACGTCCCGAGGCATGGTAATTCAGGTAGAACGTGTTTTCTTTTTCAAAAGGAAGCGTGTACGTTCCGGCATTCGTCCAATGCTCGTTGTCATCACTCAGAGAAATCGTCACGATTTTCGCCTGTCCGTTGTTCACTAGGTTGCCGTTTTTGTCAAGACGGCCCATGATACGTCCGCCGTGGACTGTCATGGATTCCTTCATGTCGATGACGACCACGTGCGGAGGAGCCACGCGGTTCGGATTGTATTCCGTGCCCCAGTAAGTCTGCTCATCGCCGTCAAGCATCTGGTCGGCTGGCGTGTATTCCGTGGAGATGGCGCTGAATGACGAGCATGAGAGTACAGTCCAGCCGCTGCGGTCGAAATCCGTAGTGAATGGATTTTCGTCGTATGAGCCGCGTATGACGAAATAGGCCGACCTCAGGTTTTCATTTACTTTCAGGGATGCATCGCTTACGCTGGTGATAGCGACAGGGAGGAGGAACGGACCAGGACCAGGCATTCCGGATGTGTTGATCCTGATGGACATCGGATTGGAACCGGATTTTCCCTGCCGTATGGTAACCTGATTGTTTTCCAGGGAATAACATCCCTCTGGAAGCAACTGATATGTCGTCAGGTTCAAGTCATTGTAAGTGCCGAGAAGGTTCGGAGCCGCTTCGAAAGTCACCGTCACGTCATTCCTAAGTGGCACGATACCGCCATAGTTCGCATACATGGAGATTACGGTGTCTTTCGGGATGGGCATTTCCAGGATGATGTCTCCATTGAAACCTTTTCCGGAATAGATAACCGAATATTGTTCCGGAGCGTCCACGTTGAAATCCTCGTCGATGGCATCTCCGCAGGAATAGCTGCCTGTAAGAATCGCAGATGCTAAAAAAAGAAGTTTATAATTGTGTTTCATGTCATTCGAATATTTGTGGATTATTGCTGCTAAAAGTTACCAGCCCGGATTCTGCACGATGTTCGGGTCCTTGTCGATTTCGCTCTGTGGGATAGGAAACAGGTAATAGGCCTTCCGGAACACCCTCGTCTCGAAAACGACTTTCTGGTAGAATCCAACTGCTCCGCCGCCGGTAAGGCTGGAACCTCCGTTCATGTTCATGCCGTAGAACGGGCCTCCGTCCGTCTGCTCCGCGATGAGCCAGCGGCGGGTGTCGAAGTATCGCTTCCATTCCTCGCAAAGTTCGATCCTGCGCTCATGTCGAATCTTCATTCGCATGGTTTCCTGGCTTATGCCGGATTCCAGCCCCGGGAGCCCTGCACGCTCTCGTATCTGGTTTATGTACTTCAGAATGTCTGGATTGCCAGGATTATATTCATTTAAAGCTTCCGCATAGTTGAGGAGAACCTCGCCGTAGCGGATTAGGAGGAACGGGGGATTGCCCGTCTGACCTGCTTTGTAATTGTACGAAGGAGAGACATGCTTCAGTCTTATATAACCTGTCCTAGGAGAATCGTGGGAGGTGTTGCCCTCCGGCCCTCCATGATAGAACTTCCACTGATACTTATCCTTTTGGTTATTATAGATGGCATAAGAGCCATTGAAAGCCACGGACACATAAAAACGAGGTTCTCTCTTATTGTACATGTTCCAGCAGTTCTTGGGTGCGAACACCCATCCGGTTTCTGGATCCTTGTAGTCTTCCGCAATGAAGCCAGTTTCGACATAGCCGGAGGCAGGGTCGGAAATATCCTTTCCATTGGCCATCTGAAACTCGTCGACCAGCTGCTGGGTTACGCCGCTGCTTTCATAGCCATTGGCATAGCCGCGCGGTGTACCGTGCCTGTGCAGGTTGTCTGTGTGGGAGGTTAGATAGAAAATTGCCTCCTTGTTCCAGTTGTTCAGGAAAACGTCGCGGCAAGAAAGATAGGGATTGATGGTCTTTCCGTCGCTGTAGTAGACCTTGTAAAGTTCAAGAATTCCCAAATCAATGATTTCCTTACAGGCTTTCGCTGCCTTTTCCCATTTTGACGAATCATAATTCTCCGAGAAGAGCGGTGTTCCATCCTTATTGACAAAGCCGGAATATGCGGGATTTCCGTTGAACTGGGGACTGGCGGCGTAGAGCAGACAGCGAGCTTTTATGGCTTTGCAGAATAATCCAGTGACACGGCCTCGGTCAGATTCTATCTGTTCCGTGAAATGGAGCGGGAGGTCCTCTGCTGCAGCATCGAGTTCTTGGCAGATGTAGTCCACGCACTTGTCATACGGATCGCGTGCACGAGTCATCTTGGAATCATCCGAAGGAAGGTCTCCAGGAGCTAATTCCTCGTCCGGAATGATGAATGGGCCATACTGACGTAACAGACAGAAACAGAAATAGGCTCTCAGTGCACGCGCTTCAGCTTTATACTGTTTGATTCTCGAGAATTCCCCGTTCTTGACCATTTCCGCATTGGCTTCGATGTGTTGCATGAAATAGGTGGCGGAACGTATGCCTCTGTAACTGTCCAGCCACATATTGTAGTAATTGGAAGATGCATTCCAGTTCCCTAGATTTGCTGGATACATAAAGTAGGCGCTTTCTCCGGGGCGGTCATAGGATTGATCAAGATCGTCGGACAGGGCATCAAGTGTAAGATAGGATACTCTTGACTCGTCTTGAATATAGGCGTATATGCCGGCGAGGAAACGTTCAGCGTAGTTCTTTTCCTTGAACACATCCTCGATAGTAATCCTGTCGTTCGGAACCTGATTGAAGAAATCATCGTTGCAAGAAAAGACTGCAAAAGCGATTGGCAATGCCATTATGGCTCGTATGATAGTATTTTTTGTTTTCATGACTGATTAAAAACTGAAATTAAGTCCAAGACTATAAGATGCGGTGTTCGGATAGACGCTTCCTCTTCCGTCACCACGTTCAACATCCCAGAGCTTGAAAGGGGTGAATGTCAAGACATTGACGCCTTGGAAAAAGACGCTTGCGCCAGTTAGGCCAATGCGTCGGACAAAAGTCTTTGGCAAGGTATAGGTCACCTGGCAGTTCTTGAGCCTAAGGTAATGGGAAGGAAGCACGAACCAAGAATTCGCCTTGTAATTCAGGTTGTAGGTAGAACTTGGAGCAAGTCTTGGGTAGAAGGCGTTAGGATTTGGATTATCTTCGGTCCAGCGATCCCCGATGTTGCTTAAGATGTTTCCGTAGGCAGTACCACTCTCGAACGGGGCGACTCCCACGCCCGAAATTAGGGCATCCACATGTGCCGCACCTTGGAACATGGCCGAAACGGCTATGTTCCGGAAGGCAATGTTGAGACCGAAACCGTAGATGATTTCAGGCACCGTGCCCCAGCCTATTGGAGCCATGTCATAGTCGTTGATTTGGCCGTCGCCGTTGAGGTCTTTGAACTTGATGTCCCCAGCCCGGGTGTTGTCCGCCTGGTAGGCAGAAGCCGCCACTTCCTCGTCGCTTTCGAACAGTTTCTCGGCAATGAGGCCAAACCGCTGCCCGACCCTGTGACCCCTGCGGTCCAGCCAAGGATACGTGTAAGTCACATCATTCTCGACAACCTTGTTGCGATTGAACGAGAAATTGCCCATTGCGCTGACGAACCAATCTTGGTTGATTTGGTTGTGGTAGTCGAGCGATATCTCAAATCCTTTATTGTCAACCTTGCCGATATTGCCCAGCGGAGACTTTCGAATGCCTAGATAGTCAGGGATCACCTGTCTTGAAAGGAAAATGCCGTCTCGCTTATCCTTGAACACATCGACCTGAACGTTGAGATTGTTGCCTAGGGTGATTATGTCGATGCCCAGATTGTATTTGCTGGCGGTTTCCCATGACACATCCACACCTTCGTCTCCGATTGCCAGACCGGAATAGGAGACTTTCTGGCTGTCTCCGAAGGTGTAGCCGGTCACAGAATCCACTGTGGACAGATAGGCGAAGCGACGTCCAGTGATGTTGGCATTTCCGACCTTGCCCCACGTCGCGCGCAACTTCATGAACTGCACGGCACTTTTCAGCGGCTCGAAGAAGCGTTCGTTTGACACGACCCAGCCCAGGCCGAAAGAGGGGAAGAATCCGTAGCGCTTGTCTGGATTGAAATTCTCGGAGCCATTGTAGCCGAAATTGAATTCGGCGAAGTAGCGCTCGCCATAGGCATAGGTGTAACGGCCGGCAAGGCCCCTGAACCGGTATGGAAGGGCGGTTTCGAGAGTAGTCGCCAACGTGTTCATCTCGTCGCTTTGGTTGAAGAGCAGCATTCCGGTAACGTCATGCTTGCCGAATGTCCGCTTGTAGTTCGCAGCGGTTTCTAGGTAAACGTTCCGATTGCCCTGGTGGGAATTGGCATAGGAAAGGGTCGTCGTTGTGGAGGAACGTGTCTGCTGTAGGATCAGCTTCCCTTCGTCGTCTCGCCCCAAGGCCATCCATGTGTTTGGCGTGCGGGTGAACCGGTTGGAGGAATAGCTGTAGGCATCGAACGAAAACATGCCCGTGATGGAAAGTCCCGGAACGAACGGAATCCACTGGGTCAGGCGCAGATTAGAGAATATCTGGCTCCTCCACTGGTTGGCATACCCCATTTCATTGAGGACTGCATAGGGGTTCTGGATGCCACCGGAGGGCCTGTCCCCAATCTCTCCGTTGGGATAGACCGGCGCTACATAATTTGGGGTGGCGTAGAAGGCCGAACCGAAGATTGTCGAATTGCCGGAAGCCGGATAGTTGGCATTGGCAAGATAGCCCTGGATGCCTAATTTGATCTCAGTTGTCACGAAAGGTTTCATGGTCATGTTGGAAGTAACGGAATATCTCCTGTAATAGGTATTCGCATTATAATCGTGACTTGAAGAGTCATTATTGTAGAGACCTTGCTCATCGAAATAACCGAGACCGATGTAATAGACGGCCTTGTCAGAGCCACCCCGGATGTTGGCGTTGGCTGAGCGATTGTGTCCGAATTTCTTGAAAAGGAGGTCCATCCAGTCCACATTGGGATAAAGGTATGGGTCTTCTCCTGATTCGGTCTTGGCAATCGTCTCCTGCGTGTACATGGGAGTTTCTCCCCGTGTCGTAAAGGCTTCGTTGGTGAGTCTCATGTATTCAGGAGCGTCCACGAAATCTGGGAGTTGGATGAACTGCGTGATTCCTTCTGTGTAGCGGATGTCGAATTTCGGTTTTCCTGCGCTCCCTGATTTCGTATTTATTATGATGACTCCGTTCGCGCCTCGCACACCATAAATTGCTGTCGCCGAGGCATCCTTCAGGATGCTGAAGCTCTCTATATCCTCTGGATCGACATTTGAAATGCTTCTGGGAACGCCATCTACGAGGGTAAGCGGAGCGCTCATGCTGGCTGTGAGCGTGGAAATTCCACGAATATAGATTGAGGCATCGTCATAACCTGGCTCTCCGGTTCTCTGCATTGACACGATTCCCGATATCCTACCAGCGAGTGACTGGGTCAGATTTGCGACGGGAACTTTGATTTCAGGCACCGAGATGCTTTGCGTCGCTCCAATGAGGCTGATTCGCTTCTGGGTACCATAGCCGACCACGGCGGCCTGCTCTAGGATTTCAGTGTCTGGCTGCATGGCGATATTCACGGTAGAAGACTCTCCAGCCTTAATCCGGACACTGTTGTAACCTAGATAAGTAAATTCGATTTCTTCCCCCCGGGGCACATCAACGATGTAGTTGCCATTGATGTCGCTGGCCGTTCCCTTGTTCATGCTGTTTCTGGGAATGATATTGACCCCAATTAGAGGGGAACCGTCTGCGGCATCCTTCACTGAACCGGTTATCCTGACCGTGTTTTCGGATTCCCGTACCTGTGGGGAAGAGGAGTCGGATTTTTTCTCAGCCTCTCTTTGAAACAAGGCAACCATGTTGTCCTTGATTTTGTATGAGATACCTGACTTCGAGAACACTGCATCCATAATTTCTTCGGTGCTAGCATTTCTGAGGTTCAAGACCACCTTCCCAATTCTAGTGTTGCCAAGCAAATAGTCATAGGAAAAGACTATTCCTGTCTGGTTTGTGATGGCATCAGTTACTTTTTTGACGGTGGCCTCCCCAATGGAGATCTTCACGTCATGGCGTATCTGCCTAGCGATTGAAAAATTCCAGAATGTTGGTAGGGAGAATAAGACCATGACTAGAAATAGTCTCATTAGCGATAAAGTTACCTTTTTCATTAAGGAGTTAATTTTAGTTTGACATATGTGATTATTGGATTGTCTGTTTTTGAATTTTTATTTTTGCTAGTCTGAAGAGAAAGTAAATTCGTGTCCAGAGACTAGCTCGAGCATTTCAACTACGTCTCCTAATGCAGCGGATTTCTGAAATTTGAATGTGATCAGCTGGTTTTCAGATATCTCATCATTTGTTTCTAGCTGCGTGTGATATGTCTTTTGAATGATGTCAATGACTTCGAGTATCGGAGCTTCCGAAATCATCACGACATGGTACCGATCCAGCAATATGTTCCATGCGGGGATTTGCTTGACCTCAAGATAATCCTTATGCGGATTGAAAATTGCCTGCTGCCCTGGCTTGAGTTCAACTATGTTCTTGCCCCTTGTATTGCGCAGCGACACCGAACCGGACGCCAAGATGGTTTCTATTTCTTGTTCATGGCCGGTAGCCTTTACATTGAATACAGTTCCATGAACGATGACCATTGCTTTTTCAGTCTTGACTATAAAAGGCTTTCCTGAGTTTTTCGTGATATCAAAAAAAGCCTCCCCGTTGAGCCAGACTTCTCGCTTTTTAATGTCATATTTATTGTTGTAGGACAATGTCGTCCCCTCCCGCAGGCACACTATGCTGCCATCCGGAAGATCAAGTCGCATCACGACAGAATCCGGATTGCAAAACGAGGCGATATTTCCGTTTAAAATATGTTTTCGATTCAACGAAAAAACTGCGATGATGACGAGCAGACATGCTGCCACGGAGAAAGTCCAGAAGATTTTTACAAACTTGCGCTGATGTTTCTGGCTTTCTTTCTTGGAGATGGCGCGGTTCAGGGAATCACGTGCCTTAACAAACGACTTCTCACCCGATAGTCCGGTGTCATCGATGCTGAGCCAATGATGCACGGCTTTCATGTCAGCTAGATGCCGACGGTCTTCAGCCGAAGCGGAAATGTTATTAAGTATCTCTTTTTCTTCTTCAGGCGTGGTTCTACCTTCTAGGTAGTCGATGATAAGGTTATCGTCCATAAAGTCTAGTCGCTTATGCTTTATATACGCACGACCATGGAAAAATGCCTATCCTGAATATGAAAAAGTCTGAGTTGTGTGTCAGGAACGTGTGAGGAAATAGAGCATTAAGATGTAAACGAGTGCCTTGTACGGACAAAGGCTGCTTCGGAGGATCTTCAATGCCTTGTGAATCTGATTGTTTACGGTTGAGACGGAAATCCCTAGGCTTTCGCTGATCTCTTTCCCCGAGAGGCCGTCGATGTAACTCATCTTGAACACTTCCTGACATTTCGGTGGAAGCAGAGACATAGCTGTTTCGAGATCTCGTGAAAGTTCTTTTGTGTAGAGTGCCTTGATCACGTCATTCCGGTCGATGTCATATTCACTTGCCAGCGTTTCGTCTATCCGCCTGGCAAACCATGAACGATAGTGGATGCTGTTATCCTCCTTTCGGATAAAACTGATTGATGCGTGGTATACCGCTTTAAGGAGATATTGCCTCATCGAATTTCCATCTTTGAGCGAGGCTCGATTCTCCCATACTTTCATGAATACGGATTGAACGACGTCTTGTGCATTATCGTTTCCAACAATCAAACTGGCATAGTCTACAAGTGGTTTCCAATGAATCCCGAATAGCTCATTGAAGGCACCCTTGTCTCCTCTGCGAATTTTCGTTATCAAATCCGGCAATTCCACAATGAAAGGTCGTAATCGTTCCTAGAGCAAATTTAAACTTTTTTTTTATTTTCCAGCATCGGATCAGTTTAGAGCTAACCATCTGTGGGTTTGGATAGCATGTTATCACAGGACCTGACACTGGCGGCCTTCTTGGCGACATCCTCAGCATCTGAAGCCTCCGCTACATCATCCTGAAGGTTCCTGCTGCGTCATCCTGAACTTGATTCAGGATCTTTTTTTGCTGGCCTGGCAATGGGTGGCGTGGGCTTCTTGCATGTTTCTTGCAGAGATTCCAAAAGTTGTTTTAGATTTGCAATATATATTAGAGAAATATTATGGCAAGGATGAAGAATATATTGACGGCCACTCTGCTGTGCGTCATCTTGGCTTTGAATGGCGCTGGCGCATATGGGAAAGACAAGGTTGCCGTGCGTCGGGGCATGACCAAACAGGAAGTAACTGCAATATTGGGACAGCCAGAAGATGTAAGTTTCGATTATTACGGTGAGCAGTGGGAATATTATAAAAACGGAGGTATTACCAAATATGACAAACGCATATTCGTTGGCTTTGATTCGGAAGGACGGGTGGTGACGTTCAGGTCGGTTTCTCTGAGACCTGATGACAGGGACGATGATTATCATAAGCGTGGAACGGATGTAGGACCAATGAGGCGTTATTTCGTCGATGAATTTTGCATGGATGAGCGGAGCTTTTCTGTCTTGTACGATAAAGTCAAAGACGCGAGCTTCAGCGACAACAAGTTTGACTTGGTAGAGGTAGCCAGCCTTGGATGTTACTTCAGTTGCGGCCAGTGCGCAAGAATCCTCAACCTGTTTCCTTTTACAAGTGACAAATTAAAGGCTTTGCAGTTCATGGCTCCTCGCATTTCCGACTATCAGAATGCGAACGTGATATACAGCGTGTTCGATTTTGATAGCGATAAGGCCAGGGCCGCGGAAATCCTCGGAGGGCGGTGAGCAGCGTCATGGATTGCTATAAGAGAGGTATCAAAAATATTCCCGCTATGCTGCCTTACCGATAGGGTAGGCAAGAGGTGCTTCTCATATACCTGATAATCAATATATTTGTTCATGTCAATTGCCCACCCTGCCTGATTTTTATATGGGTGAGCAACACCTCTATTGATAATCAATTACTTACGAAGACGTTTTGCTCACCCTCTGGAGCCTGCTGGACCACGCTAGTGACTATTGATAGATGCTTTAAATTTTCTGCAGTCCCTGTTCTATGTCCTTGATGATGTCGGAGACATCCTCTATTCCCACAGAAAGCCTGATGAGGTCTGGGGCTATGCCAGCTTCACGGAGCTGCTCGTCTGAAAGCTGCCTGTGGGTATGGCTGGCAGGATGGAGAACGCAAGAACGTGCGTCGGCGACATGGGTAGCGATGTTGATCATGCGTAGCGAGTCCATGAATTTGATTGCTGTGTCGCGGTTGCCCTTGAGTCCGAAGGCGATGACGCCGCAGCTGCCATTAGGCAGGTACTTTTCGGCAAGAGCATGGTCAGGGTCATCAGGAAGGCCGGGATAGCGGATCCAAGCCACATGAGGGTCGGCACTCAGGAATTTGGCGACCGCCATGGCATTGGCGCAATGCTGTTTCATCCGTACTGCTAGCGTCTGCAGCCCAAGGTTCAGTATGAAAGAATTCATGGGAGCAGGAATAGATCCGAGATCTCTCATGATCTGAGCGACCATCTTCGTGAGATAGGCTTTCTTTCCGAAGGACTTCGTGTAGGTGAGTCCATGGTATGACATGTCAGGCGTGGTAAGTCCAGGGAACATTGACGCATGAGCTTCCCAGTTGAAGTTGCCGCTGTCTACGACGGCTCCGCCGACTTGGCATGCCAGCCCGTCCATGTATTTCGTGGTAGAATGGGTTACTATGTCAGCTCCCCATTCGAAAGGCCGGCAGTTGACCGGAGTGGCGAATGTGTTGTCTATGATGAGAGGAACACCGTTCTTGTGGGCGACTCTTACGAATTTCTCGATGTCCAGGACGCTGACCCCAGGATTAGAAATCATCTCGCCGAACATGGCCTTCGTGTTAGGACGGAAAGCAGCTTGAAGCTCCTCTTCCGAGGCTTTCGGATCCACGAACGTGCAGTCGATGCCAAATTTTTTCAGGGTCACCCCGAACAGGTTGAACGTGCCTCCGTAAATCTCGTTCGATGACACGATGTGGTCTCCGGCTCCGAGTATGTTAATCACGGCGAAGAGATTCGCCGCCTGGCCCGAAGATGTCAGCACGGCTCCGACACCGCCTTCAAGCTCAGCTATCTTTTCAGCTACGGCATCGTTGGTAGGGTTCTGGAGACGAGTATAGAAATATCCTTCCTTCTTGAGGTCGAAGAGCATCGCCATCTCTTCGCTATTATCGTACTTGAATGTTGTGCTTTGGATGATCGGGAGCTCGACAGGCTCACCATTTTTCGGCTCGTACCCTGCCCGTACGCAGAGTGAAGCCATTTTTAAATCTTTTAACATGTTCGTTGTATATATGTCTTGCAAATATACTCTTTTTATTTGTTCGTTTCATTTCTTTGACCTGCATTTATACTATCAAAATCTGCCGAGAAAGGCAAAACTATGAACTCCCACGAGACTTACTCCTTGAACGGCTGATTACAAGCCGTCACAAGATTGATAAAGGTTGTCACCGGAAAAAAGTGACCTTTTTTGCTCAGTGGCCTTTCCTGGAATCCGGCAGTTCCGGTGCTCAGGCGGTTCCGGTGCCTATCGGTGTGCAAAAAGGCCGATTCGCACACCGGAGTGCTGTTCCGAGTTCATGCGGTGTGCAAAAAGGCCGATTCGCACACCGGTATGGAAACTATAGATGGAAGATTGGAGATAAGGCTGCATGGATACTTGAAATTTGCTTTGATTGCGACATCGGATGTCAGCACGCTGCTGAGCATGGATACACCCAGCTCTGTAAAAGCGTAGGGAAGGCTGCGGCTAAGGTTTGCGGTCGCATTTTGCGACCGCAAACTGCCATTGCAAAGATAATTATACCTCCGATGTCATCAAAGATTCCTTCAGTGTCTCTTTCTTAATACCTATAGATTGTAATCCAAAACTCTCTGACGGAATACGACAAAATCTGTCCCTCTAAAAGTCCAGGGAGTTCTCATTAAGCAAGAAGTCGTATATGCTCATAGTGGTGATGCCGTTGTCATCTCGACGGATGAGCGATGGCTCTCCAAGGACGATTATCTTCTTGAAAGAGTCATCGATGTGAATGAGAGAGTCCTTCTCTTGGGCGATTTTTTCGTCACTTGGCATCCGGTAGGCAGACTGCACATAATACCTCCTGTTTCCCAGATTGCAGACAAAGTCCACCTCGTAACTGATCAGTTTCCTTGTACCGTCCTCCATTACTTTTCTTACGGGGACTACGCCGACATCGACATTGAACCCCCTTGTTCTCAACTCATCATAAATGGCATTTTCCATCAGATGAGTCCTTTCGTCCTGCCTGAAGTTGATGCTTGCATTCCTTAATCCCAAGTCAGTAAAATAATATTTCAATGGTGAGCCTATATATTTTCTCCCCTTGACATCATACCGCTCGGACCGTTCAATGAGAAAAGCGTCGCAAAGAGAATCGATGTAATTGCTTATGGTATCGTCAGTAATGTTGACATGCTTGACGCTTTTGAAAGTTTTGGACAACGTCAACGGACTGGTCAGTCCACCTATGCCGGAAGACAGGATGCTTACTAGTTCCCGCATTTCGTCATCGCGCCGTATGCCATACCTGTCCTTTATGTCTTTCATATAGGTTTCGGTGAACAGCGACTTTAGGTATTCTGCTTTCTGTTCTTCGGTGGGCATAGACATTAAGTACGGTAACCCGCCATAAGTGAGATACTTCTCGAAAGAGGTCTCCCGAGAATCCTCGCTGACTGACATGTATTCCCTGAAATTCAGCGGGTTGATTCTGACCTCATCCCCTCGCCCTCTGAATTCCGTGATTACGTCCTTTGACAGGAATTTAGCATTGCTTCCGGAGACGTATATGTCGGCATTAGGAATGTTCAGAAAACTGTTCAGCACGAATTCGAATTCCGGCACTAATTGGATTTCATCAAGAATAATGTAGTAAAGGCCGTCATCGGTTATCCTCGATTTCACATACTTGTACAATTCATCCGGATTGCAAAGAGCGCGATTCTCCCAATAGTCCAATCTCACTTCAATCAAATGCAGGTCATCAACGCCTTCGGATTTGAGCAAATCATGAAACAACTTAAACAGGAGGTAGGATTTACCGCACCTCCGGATTCCGGTCACGACTTTTATCAGACCGTTATGACGCCGATTGACCAGTCTCGTAAGGTATAAATCTCTCTTAATCTCCATCATTAATCGAATTTTTCTGTCATTTGCCACTAATTTTCGATTATAAAGATAACATTTCTCGGGGAAACGACAAGCTTATCTGAAGACAAATTTTCAGGAGGATTTTTCGAGGCCAAAAAAGTCTCCCTCGGCGGTTCAATCGCCAGCGACCCGCCCGAGCTCTCCGGAGCGGAGACTCCTCCCGAGGCTTCGGTCGTAGCCAGCGGCGACACCCTCACCTTCAAGCTCAACGAGGCTCTCTCCGACAACGGAGGACTCCACCTCGTCATCGAGGCATCCGCAGGCCAGTCCAACGCCGCCACCGGCGAGAAGTCCGGCGTGATGCTCGCCCAGGCCACTTGGACCGCCGGAGCGTAGGGTAGAAATTAGCCATGAGGCTAACATATGTCGACTCAGGCCTCCACTATTCAGCCACGCTGTGTTCCTAAAATCAATTCGCCCTGGCAGCAAGAGTCTGTCAGGGCGATTTTATATTCACATATTTTTTTGCTCTATCAATGATAGGCACTTGGAGCTATTTGTCTATCTGAAAGTTATGAGCACTAGTGTCGAAATCAGTTATGTCGAATTGTATTTCAGCTGACTTTGACGAGGAGGTATACGGAACATATAGTGCTATTTGGTAGGATACATTATAGAGTTCCACCCCAATGAGGACATTTTTGTCATGGTTAAGAAAAAAATAGGCATCATTTTGCATTCCGGCTCTTGCGTAGCGTTCTATAATGTGGTTGGCAAGCTTTGAAATATAGGATGTAGAAACAAGCACTGCAACGCTTTCGCATTTACCTGATTTCATGGAAACAGCAATCACAGCTGCATATCTTGTTGGGTTTCGGTAGGCATATACTATTGAACCACTACTTGAAGTAGATGTCTCATAGCCATTTCCTAGGAGATTTGTCATATCAGAGATTCCTTTTCCAATAAGCCCGTCTACATCAGGATATAATGAATATTGATTAAGTACCTTAACCGGAACATTGACTGAACCGTTGGAAGATGAAACCTTAATCACTGTTTCACCTATTTTGTTTGCGGTTACAAGGCCAGACTCATCAACCTTAGCATAAAAATCATCAACCGATGTAAAAATAGCATCATCAACATTTGTGGATAATTGTGCCGTTCCTTCGGAATATAGAATTATGCTATCCGGGGTGACTTCCAATTTATTGTTATTCTCTTTGGAACAGGATAAGATGAGTGATGTAATGCCCAATAAAAGGAATAAATGGTTTGTTTTCATATCGTTAATTTTTAGTAGTATTGGCGAATAAAAAGCCTACAAAGATACCCCCCCCCTTATGAATTTTCCAAATTAATTCCCAGCTTTTTTATTATCAATGATTCGTTAAAAATTTAATA
>DCKG01000018.1 GCA_002320605.1 Bacteroidales bacterium UBA1680
ACACTGATTTATAGAGGAAAGATAGGAAGTTCTTGCTAAATTATTTATTAACTTTACCGCTCTATTAATCACATAGGCTGCAATTATCTTTACTTACGATGAACAAAAAGGAAGAAATAGATCTCGGGCTGAGAAGCTTCATCAAAAGCCTGGCCTACATGGGTGGTGGTGCTTTGTTCTTGGCGAACTCGGCTCCGTGGCTGACATCATGCACCCCGGAGAGGCTAGAAGAGATAAAAAAAGAGAAAGCCAGATTAGCACTGATAGGCTCTGGATCAAGGGGACAATATCATATTCTTAATCTATTGAACATTCAGCATGCGGACTTGGTCGCAATATGCGATCCTTACAAGACGAATCTGGATGCCGCACTCGCCCTTTACCCTAGCGCTAAAGGCTACAAAGATTATCATGAGGTGCTGGACGATAAATCCATCGATGGAGTGATAATCGCCACTCCGCTTCATCTGCATGCCCGGATCACTCTCGATGCTCTTGCCGCAGGGAAACACGTTTTCTGCGAGAAGGCAATGGCAAGGACGATGGAAGAATGCAAGGCTGTCTATGATGCCTACACTAAAACGGACAAGGCACTCTACTACTGCATGCAAAGGATGTACGACGAGAAATACATCAAGGCTATTCAGATGATAAAGCAGGGCTTGATCGGAGATGTGGTCGGGATGAGGTGCCATTGGTTCAGGAATGCTGACTGGCGCAGGCCGGTTCCTTCTCCTGATTTGGAGAGATGGATCAACTGGAGGCTTTACAAGGAATACTCTGGAGGCCTGATGACCGAGCTGGGCTGCCATCAGCTGGAGGTCTGCAACTGGGTCATAGACAAGATACCTTTCGAAATCGCTGGCATGGGCGATATTGTTTACTGGAAGGACGGGCGAGAAGTTTACGACAGCGTGAACGTGACATACAGATATTCAGATGGTAGGAAAATCGCCTACGAGTCACTCATTTCCAACAAGTACAATGGCATGGAAGAGCAGATTTTAGGCAAAGATGGCACCATGGACCTCTCAAAAGGTGTTTATTACTTGGAGAACGACAACATGGTTCCCGGAATACGCCAGCTGCTTGATCAGATCAAGAACGGGGTCTTTGCTTCCATTCCTACGGCTGGACCAAGCTGGAGGCCAGAGCTAAGATCGGAATATGTTCCCCATCCAGTGATGTCCGGCAGAACAAGCGTGAACGGAGGCCAGAGCATGGTTTCTGCCGACCATGACGGCTCTGATGAAATACTGTCAGCATTCTGCCAGTCTTGCATCACCGGGGAAAAGGCAAAAAACGTGGTTGAGGAGGCCTACTGCTCATCGACGCTCTGCCTGCTTGGCAACCAAGCAATGGAACAGCACACCGTGCTGCAATTCCCAGATGAATACAAAATTCCTTACATGAAGTTCTAAGATGAAAGACGTCACCATAAAAGAAAAATCAATCAGGAGGGAGTTCTGGATACTTCTCGGCTGCTTCGTGTTCGCTGTCTGCGTGAATATATTCGCTATAATCAAATTTTCCCGCCCTGCCAAAGAACTCGTAACCATGATAGGTTATGTTTTTGTAGTAGCCATAATCACTTACATCGTCATCTGGATAATCAGGCTACTCGTGCTCCTCGTCATCTGGATAATCAGAAAAATCTCGCAGAGACGTTAAACTAAAACCCCGAAAGTTTCTTGCGCGACTTTTGGGGTTCGTTTTCGGGACACTTAAAAAGTATTGGGTTTGGTTATCCAAAGATCTTGCAGACTCTATACATGAAGGAAGATAGATCAGTCGCAGCTCTTACTTGAGCTCTGAAGTTTTTGAGCCCAGAGTTGAGGGATGCGGCAACAGCGTTTGTTGTTCGGCGCATGAAGTAGTTAAGTAAGCTCATGATCCACCCTGTCCGATATAGTGCATAGTGTTGCCGGTCTGAACTTCGAGTTCTTGCGCTCAGGCTTCGGATCGCAGACAGTCCCTTTGATTGACAAACTATTATAAATATTTATACCCCAAAGTCTTGCAGTGAGACGCTCTGTATCAGCGATTCTTAACGGGATACTGGGGAGTATGATTAATTATTAACTTTCATTTCATTATATTTTCACCTCGGATAGTTACGGTTTTAAAGATCAATTCGATTATTTACAGAACACAAGACTTAATATTCACTTAAATTATTAAAATACATCACTTTAAAATCGATTTAAACAATTTTGAAATCAAAATTATTTTTACAAACTTGCCTGTTGTAGTACATTTATTCAATAAATTTGTTTCACATGAAAGGCATCAGATTGTTTATGTCCGCCTTCGCAATTCTTCTGGCTGGCACCTTCAGTGCATTTGCTCAGAACATTCGTATCGAAGGTACTGTCACCGACCAAAACGGTGAGCCAATCCCTGGAGTGACCGTCGTAGTCAAGTATTCGAGTAACGGATCTTTCAGCGACAGCAACGGAAAGTACACCATCACAGCCCCGTCCGACGGCACCCTAGTCTTCTCCAGCATCGGCTACTACTCGATGGAAGTTGAGATCGATGGAAAGACCGACATATCAGCAGTTCTCACCGCTGACCAGAAAGTACTTGACGACGCCATAGTGGTAGCCTATGGCACCGTGCGCCGCTCTGCTTTCACCGGATCAGCTTCAGTAGTCAATTCAGAAGCCATCGAGAACCCTTCAGCTTCTTTTGACAAAGGCCTCCAGGGCAAGATTGCAGGAGTGCAGGTCGTCTCCAGTTCCGGGCAGCCGGGATCTGCCACGACATTCCGCATCCGCGGCGCGGGATCACTTACCGCTTCAAACGAACCGCTCTACGTGATCGATGGGGTAGCCATGTCAGCATATTCACAGAAGGATGTCAGTGAAATCGCCGATTCGAACTATGGCTCAGTCAACATTATGGCTTCCCTCAATCCTAACGACATCGAGAGCATTACCGTCCTCAAGGATGCCGCCGCTGCAGCTCTCTACGGCTCACGTGCGGCAAACGGCGTGGTGATGATCACCACCAAGAGCGGCAGCGGCAAGACCAAGGTCAACTTCAATGCGACCCATTCCTGGGCATCGCTTGGAAAAGGATACGACATGGCAAATTCCGCCGACATCTATAAGATGTATTTCAACGGCTACCTCGACCAGGGACTCAGCGTCGCCGATGCCAATGCCCGTACCCAGGGAGCCCTTACCCACAATCCCTACAACGTGGACAATCCGCTTGATGCAAGCGGCAACGTGGTCAGCGGAGCATCTCTCGTCGTGGACACCGACTGGCAGGATGCCGTTTTCAACACCGCCCAGACCCAGAGCTATTCCATCAGCGTAAGTGGAGGCCATGGCAACACCAACTACTTCTTCTCCGCCGGTTATCTCGACCAGGACGGCATCGCCATCGGCGGCAACTACAAGCGCTATTCCGGCAAGATGAACATATCCTCCGAGCCTTCCAAATGGCTCAAAGTCGGAATGAACTCCACTTTTTCCTACTCAATCCAGCATGGTACTGTCGAAGGACAGGGAGGATCTGGCATGAGCCCTATCCACAACGCCCTCACATTCAGCAGCGCCATCCCGATTTACGTAGTGGATGCCAACGGCAACCTCGTGCTTGACGCCGCAGGCAAGAAGCAGTTCAACTTCGTGAACCCGAATTCCCGCGACTTCAACCCACTCTTCAACCCTATTGAAGACAATACCTATACAAAGGTCTACAACGTGCTCCTTTCTGCTTATGCAGACATCACTTTCTTCAAGGGCTTCGATTTCAAAACCACTTTCTCTCCTGGGCTCATGTCCACCGATGAGCACCGGTATTGGAACAAGTACCACGGCAACGGACCTGCCTATAACGGCCGTCTGGATAAGTACCACCACGTGGACCTCAACTACACGTGGAACAACATCTTCACGTATGACACCAAGATCGGACAACAGAGCAATCTCAATCTGATGGCCGGCTCCGAGTACTGGCAGAGCACCTTCGAGACCCTCTATGCAGGCGGTCGCGGACTTCAGGGCAATTTCGAGGAACTGGATGCAGCCAGCGGCAGCTTCTCTCCCGGATCCAACACCACAAAGGAGACCATGATTTCCTATCTTGGCCGAGCCGAGTACAGCTACACAGACCGTTACAATCTATCTGCAAGCATCCGTACGGACGGAAGCTCAGTCTTCGGATCCGCGAACAAATGGGGTATTTTCTGGAGTGCCGGAGCATCATGGCGCATCAGCCAGGAGTCCTTCATGCAGAATACGGACTGGGTGGACAACCTCAAACTCCGCCTCAGCTATGGTACCTCCGGCAACAAGGCAGGCATCGGCCGTTACGCAGCCCTCGGACTTTGGTCCGCATCCAGCAAATACCTCTATGGTGACAATGCGGGCATCGGCCACGAACAGTTTGCCAACGCCCTTCTTTCATGGGAGAAGCAGAATATGTTCAACGTCGGCCTCGACTTCAGCCTCTGGGACAGCCGCATCTATGGATCCATCGACTGGTTCAACAAGAACTCAGACGGCCTTCTCTACGACTATCCGCTCGCTCTTTCCTCCTCCGCAGGATCCTGGGGCGTCGCTTCCATCACCATGAATGCAGCCAAGACTGCCAACCGCGGCCTCGAGATCGTGCTCGCATCCGACGACATCCTCAGATCTTCACAGCTGAGGTGGGACGTGCAGTTCAACGCCTCCATTATCCGAGATGAAATCAAAGATCTCAACGGCAAGAATAACGTACCAATGACCTCCACTCAGAAGATCTGGTCGGTCGGTGGCAGCCAGTATGAGTTCTGGATGCCGACTTGGGCAGGTGTCGACACCTCCAATGGTAACCCACTTTGGTATCATGTTGACGGAAACGGCAACCGCTCCACAACAAGCAACTATGCTGAGGCCACATATGAGCGCCAGGGCCGTTCAACTCCTACAGTCTATGGAGGACTCACCAACACTCTTCGCTGGAAAGGCTTCGACTTCAGCCTCGACCTCTACTACGCCATTGGAGGCAAGTTCTTCGATGCCATGTATCAGAGCCTCATGAACGACGGTTCCAGCGTCCAGCAGATTCACAAGGACGCCCTCAACGCATGGACCGCAGCAGGCCAGAGCACAAACGTCCCGAAGTTTGTCGTAGGCAATACTTCCCAGTCCAACAGTCTCTCCACCCGTTTTCTCTTCAATGGGACGCACGTACAGGTCAAGAACATCACTCTCGGATACACCCTTCCCGCCAACCTTGGTCCCGTGTCCAATGTCATCAGGAACGCAAGGGTATATGCGACAGCTTCCAACCTTGCCAGCTGGTTCGCCGACAAGGATTACAAGGGCTATAACGACGTGGATCTCTTCGGAGTCCAGGGATACACCACCGGCGGTGGCATCCCGAACCCACGTACCTTCACTTTCGGAGTGGACGTGACATTCTAAACAATTTCATAAGAACATTTCAAATATGAAAACATACAATATCATCATCAGCATTCTTGCCGCTGCCATGGTCATGACCTCCTGCAGCGCAGATTTGCTTGACCAGAACCCCGCAACCACCTACAGCGATGAGACCGTCCTCTCCACAGAGGAATCCATAAGAGCCGTACTCATGGGCGGCTACAGCTGGGCATCCAACTACACTCCGACAACTCTCGGAAAGATCTCGCTTGACGTCATGGCCAACGATGTCTCCATCAGCGATGGCAGCTGGGGCTTCCCAACCTATAACTGGCTGATGTTTGCCTACAACTATGTACAATATGCCCGTGAAACCGACGGATGGTGGAGTAACTACGCCCCATACATCTGGCATCATACCTACAAGTCTATCGATGCCTGCAATGAAATCATCTACCATGCTGATAATCTTCCCGCAGGAAGTGATGACCTGCTCGGTCAGGCTCGTGCGCTTAGGGCTTACAATTACACCCTGCTCTACAACCTATTCTGCCAGTCTTACGTTGCGGCAGGCGCCAGCGGACAGGGACTTTTTCTCAGGACCGCTCCTGGCAACACAAAAGAGGAGGACAATCCTAACCGTTCAGATCTCGGAACTTCTCTGAAGTTTATCCTTGATGACCTGCTGTTCGGCTACGAAAACATCACCAACACCGATAACACCCTCATCACCAAGGGTGCAGCAGCAATCATGCTTGCCAGAATCTATATGGAGCTCGGGGACTATTCCTCAGCACAGAAATATGCCGAAACCGTATCGTCCTTCGATGGCAGCGACCTTATGGGCCAGAACAATTACACCAACGCCTTCAGCACGATCAACAGCGAATGGCTCTGGGGCCTGCATTACACCGACCAGACTTCCAATATCTACGCATCCATACCTTCATTCTGGTATACTGCAGAAGCCAAGGACAAGGATTCCAAGTTCGGGACTCCTGGCTATGGCACCCAGACTACATATGAGTATCTCGAGGCCAACGGCGTGAATTTCCTTACCGGTTATAGCACCGTCCGCATCGCAACAAATTTTGTCAACATGTTCAAGGACGGAGACTGCCGCAAGCTCTTCCCCTTCTACATCGACGCCAAGGACGGCTACTTCACCTCCAAATTCCGTTCTTCCACCTCTCTCGGCGTGAACGACTATCCGCTGATTCGCAAGGCTGAGGCCTATCTGATCGAGGCTGAGTGCCTGATTCGCAACGGCAACCCCGCCAAGGGACTGCTGGTACTCAACACACTTCAGGAAGTACGCAATGGAAGCCTCTCCACCGAAGCTACAATTGACGAGGTCTGGTATGAGCGCCGCCGCGAGCTCTATGGCGAAGGTACCGCTCTCATCGACCTGAAGCGTCTTCAGAAGCCTCTAGAGAGGACTGATCCCTGCCACTGGAGCGACATGAAGTCTCTTCCGGCCAACAGTCCGAGGATGATGTACCCAATCCCCGCAGACGAGATCGACTATAACCCGAATGCGACCCAGGCTGACCAGAATGAATACTGGCGTTAATCTTCTCCACATGAGAAAGACACTTATTTTATTGCTCGCATTCCCGATCCTGCTGCCCTGCATGGCCAGGAATGCCGGTTATGATGGGGATGAGGATCTCGTCCTCTCCTTCGAAGGCCGCAACATAGACATCGCCCCCTACTTCCGGGACTTCCCCTATTCCCTCTTCTACCTCAGCGATGACGGCCAGAAGCTACTCCTCACAAAAAGCGGCGAAGAGAGTCGTCTCCAGTGGCTGGACACAGGAACAGCAAAGGACATCAGGGAGGCTACGGACGTGGTAGACCTCAACTTCGCCACGCGCAACTGCTGGTTCCCCACTTGGAACCCGACCGATGGCTACATCTACTGGGAAGGCGACGAGTCCAACGATGAAATCATCAACATATACCGCACCAAGCCAGGATCCAACAAGGTGGAGCGCCTGACCGACATCCCTTATATCTACGCTTGGGGCTTCAACCCTTCAAAGACCAAAATCGCCTACGTGGCGCGCCTCGGACAGAACGAAGACAGGCTCGATGAACTCAGGGTTCTTGACCTCAATACATTGGAGGACACGATGATATGCCAGGACAACCCGAAGTTCCGCTTCACATGGGGCAAAGTCTGCTGGCAGCCGCAGGAGAAGGGTTTCACACTCCTTGCCCTGCGCGACATGGACCGAACCTACACGAATGTGGTGTATGTCGATGCCGCAAGTGGAGAGATGACTCTGCTGACCGATAGTACCAAGACCGCCAGCCTCTCGAACACGCAGGTTCTATCAGAGTGGGCGTCAGACGACAAATGCGTCTTCATCTCAGACCAGACCGGATGGTCCAATCTCTACTCCTTCGATCTCTCGACGGGCAAGACCACGCAGCTGACCGATTCCAAGATCGGCATCAGCAGCGCCCGATATTTGGAATACGGCAAGAAAGCCAAGGACAGGAAGAAATGTCTTCTCGTTGCCGAGTCAAATCCGATGCAGACAGTGTTGACGCTTATAGACCCCTCCACTGGAACTGCATTTCAGAAGGCTACCAGCCCGCTAGGACTGACCCTCGCAGGCTCGAGAGGAGATAAGGCCTTCGCCACCGGAGTAGGGACCACAGACCTCTTCAATCTAGTGAGTATACAGGTGACCGGCAAAGGCATGCAGATCGAAAACATGCTCGGGGTGCCTCAAGATATAAAGGACAACATCGTCCACTCCACGGTGAAGCGGCTTTCCATCCCCACCTTCGACATCGATCCCGCCACGGGCAAGACTAGGACACTTCACGCCTACCTGTACGTGCCGGACAATCCGCTTCCCAAGGAAAAACAGCTTTTACTTTTAGAGTCTTTCTATGGAGGCGAAAACTACTTCAGTAACGAAATTCAGATCTACTGCCAGGCCGGAATGTACGTTCTGAGCGCATCTCCGAGAGGGAGCAGCGGCTTTGGACGCGACTTCGAGGCCCTCAATGACAAAGACCTAGGGGGAAATGAGATTCTTGACATCATCAAATGCGCACAGTTCATCTCCGACTCCCTCGGTATCCCTGCGTCCAGAGTAGGCTGCTTTGGCATGAGCCACGGAGGCTATGCCACTATGCGCCTGATGACCTTCCCGGGCCACGTCAACGGTCACGAGGAGTCATTCCCATTCGGATTCGGAATTGAAGCCGCAGGATTTGCGGACATCATCTGGGCTCATCAGCACTCAAATATTCCTGACTGGACTACCCTAGAGGCAGGAGATCCTGTCAACCCTGAGGACTGGTACAGGATCCAGGACCGTTCATCGCTCAACCATGCCGACAAGATCACAGGACCACTCCTGCTCCTTCACGGAACGCATGACAATCGCGTGAACATCTGGGGCTCCAAGTTCATGGCCGTGCGTCTCGAAGAACTCGGCAAGCCTTATCGCTATGTCGAATTTCCTGGGATGGGTCACGGCTTCAAGGGCACTGCCGCCAACAAGAAGCTTTATGAGTCTGAGTTCTCCTTCCTGGAGGACATGGTGCTGAACAGAAGCTCATTCTGAACGGCTACCAATGCCTCGCAAATGGCATTGAACACCTTAGAGAAGAATTCGGGAGGGTGACTAAAAAGTCCAAATGGACTTAGAGGTCATCCTCCTTTTTTTGTTGTGACGACCCGAGCTGCCAGGTAGCTCATCAGCCATCAAAGAAAGACGGAAAAATAGCTATTCTTCCTGTTTTCCGCACTTTTTCTGGGGCTCTAACCGAAATCGGAGCCACAGCCACGAGAGAGGCTGATCGCTTTGCCAATTCGGGTGTCCTGCGGCATATGACTTCCTTCGATGTATGTATCCCCGATTTCATCGGGATTCACCCAATTTTAAGTTTCGTCGTATATCAGGGGCTTGAGAACAGGACCTTGCGAATGGTCTGACCGTCATCGGACTTGAAGGCAAGGGTCGTCTCAGTCTTAAGAGTTTCAGCTGCACTGCAGGGCTCATTGTCATGCCATTAACCAAGCCATAATAGCCAGCATCAAAATAAAGCATTCGTGATAAAGACAAATAGTCCGTCCCTGATTGTCTTTCTATATGTGCATCCGGAATTAGTTTTATAACCGCAATAAATCCGAGAGGAAATCTAAAAATAGAGACATATTACTCCCTCTCTGGCTCAGTTCTGAAGAACTTCATGGCATCTCAGTCTTTGTCTTCTCGGCTATCTCGATATCGGGTTTCATGGCCTGGCAGTTCCGGGGTTCGTTCATCGGTGCTGCACCGCCACGCCAGGTCCCGGCGATGGACTCGAAGTCTTCCCTGTCGCAAAGCCTCCATGCAAATCACTCGGGAGGAGAAGCGCCCCTGGGGCATCTGGATTGATGCCGCACTGGCTTTAGGCTGCCAGTTGAAGCAGGCAAAAATCGGTCATCCACCACTACGTCGCCATGCGCGCCATATCCACTCCCGAGTGAGCTGCAAAGAGACCCAATCGGCCATTCCTCATGCGAAAGAGGAGACGCAAGCAGCTACAACCCTAGGATGCTCACCAAGGTGGTGTTCTACGCATGCCTCCAGAATGTATACTCCGGCAGGAAGATGGAGACCCTGTTGAGACGTGACGTGAACTTCATGTGGCTGTCTGGCATGCAGACGCCCGACTTCAACACCATCAACCTGTTCCGCAAGAACAGACTCGCAAAAGTTATTGACGATATCTTCACCCATGTTGTCAAGATGTTGGCCGACCATAAGATCATAAGCCGGGATGTGCAGTACGTGGACGGAACTAGGATTGAGGCCATCGCGAACAAGTATACCTTCGTATGGAAAAAGGCGACCCAGACCAACCGAGACAAACTAGACAAGAAAGTCAAGGCAATCCTTGCCAAAGCCGAGAAGGAACTGGGCCTGGAACTCGGAGAAGAAAAAACAGAGGTGATGACTCCGGAAAAGATGACGGAACGCACGGAGAAGATACTTAAGGAGATGGATAGAAGAGGCATCAGCGACAAGCGCCTGCGCAAGGACATGTCCGAGGTGGAAGATGCGCATACCTGGAGTACAATGACAGGCTGGACACTCTCGGCGAGCGTAACAGTTGCAGCAAGACGGATCCCGATGCTACCTTTATGCGCATGAAAGAGGATGCGATGAATAACGGACAGACCAAGCCAGGTTACAACGTTCCAATATCCACGGAGAATCAGTTCATAACACATTACACGATGTCCTGGCGCCCAACTGACTGGGGGATGTTCATAAACCACATGGACACCTCTAAGCAGAGGTATAGTAAATACGGTTCGGAAGTTGTCGCAGACTCTGGATATGGCAGCGAGGAGAACTACGAATATCTGGAAATGGACGGTATGGAGGGATATGTAAAAGTGAATTAGTCGTCCCCTGTTTTTTGCTGGACTGCTTCTCATAGATGGGAGTCAGGATTTGGTTGATGGCTTGCTGCACCATGCGGTCTGCCACCGTCGGGATTCCCAACAAGCGCTTCTTGCCATTATCCTTGGGTATCTCTACCAGTCTGACGGGATTCGGACGGTAGCTGCCGTCCATTAAGGAACTTATCCGAGTGTCCTTGTTGGCTCTCAGCCACGGGAGCAACTGCTCGCATGACATCTTGTCGACACCGCCGCATCCTTGTTCCTCATTACGCACTTGTAAGCTGCGTTGGGGTTCGAGTGGGATAGTATGCCCCCCAATAAATGCTCCTTGCCAAATGGTACTTCCACGACGTTGTCTTCGATCATCCATATGCAGGTCTGCACTTCCTCATAGTAGCTTTCGGATTCCGTCCTTGCTCTACGGGGGCAGTCATTAGCTTAGGCAGATGTTTACCGCTGGCTTCCTTCAGATTCCCCTCGCTAGGGACACCCTTGCCTTTCTGGCTGGACAATTCCCACTACTAGGGTCTGTTAGGGACTTGCATCCGTTAGCCGATATACATGCTAGACAAACATAAAACCCCGAAAGGAGCTTGCGCAACTTTCGAGGTTCGTTTACTTTTTCAAAACAATCACTTGAAGACTTTCCTCACCGCCTTAAGGAATCCATACTTAAAATGCGTGTCTGGTTCCAAGTAGCTGCCTTCAGCCCACTCATTCCATGCGTTGATAGTGATAAGAGGAGCCTGATCAGGGTGATTGTCGGTATATTCCTTAGCCTTGCACAGAAAGCCCTCAAATTTCTTAGGAGTCACCCCTGTCACGCATGACTGTCTATCAACTGGAAATCTTGGGTTGTTATCCCAGTCAATTGAAACGTGAGCGAAATATGGAATAGAGAAATTCTTGTCAAATTCATCGTACTTAGCAACGGCTTTCTCGCCCCATGACTGATAGTCTTGATTTGCAGGTATGAAATGACACCACTGGTAATTAGTAAGGCTATTGAACCCGAGATATTTTACAGTGTTATCTTGAGTGGCTGATTTGTCCCCAGGCACATTCGAGACAGTCTCAGGGATGGCGCCCCAGAGAATCGCTTGCAGATGAAGGCCTCCTAGCCCCACATTGACACATTTCTCCCTGAATAGATCCAGAGCTTCTTTAGCTTCCTCGATAGAACCCATGCCATCTATGAAAGTGCCTAGCTCATAGATTGCGAAAACCGGTTTGCCATCTATTCTGTAATAATTCGGACGGGAGAAGTAATCCTTGATGACATGGTCGGTGAACTCATCGAAGGTATCGAAATCTACCTGCCCCTTCCAATAATATTTGCTTTTGTCCGGTTCCGTGTAATCTATGTAAGCTGTATGGGTATGATTGGCCCACATAAGATAGAACTCCATCTTCTCATTGTTCTTTGCTTTCAGGAAACCGTCATTCAAAACGCCCTCTAACCAAGGCATTTTATCATACCAGTACCAGTCGAAGATGAACGTATTCACCCCGTACTTTAGGGCCGTCCTGATTATCTTTTCCTGCATCTTTGGATCAGACTCGTCGAAATAGCCCCAGATAGGTTCACGAGGTTGTCTATGTCCTTCAAATTTAGGCTTAGCATTATACACGGCCTCCCATTCACCTTTTCCATCATGGAAAATGCCCATCTCGCTCTGAAACCTAGGCTCGTTGAAATATGCCGGCCAAATGTACGCAGCGACATCGTACCGCTGACGCGACTTATTCGTTTGCCCGAAAGCGGTAAGAGAAGCTAACAGAAGTAACGTAAGAATCAAAAATCTCATTTTCATAACTGTGTTACAATGCACTAGGGGTTTAAGCAAGTTGCATTCGTAAGTGTCTAATACTTAATAATTTTCGAAGAGCCTTTGCTTACGCCTGCCAAACATTGATGCCGTGAGCATGTGGCCTTGTAAGTTATTGAATATCAATGCCAATCTTACCCACCTTGCTCACGCCGTTGTATTTTACATGCAAGAATTGCGGTCTTGCTCCAGTTGCGCTTTCAATTCACCGATTGAGCCGAAGCGGTGTTCGTCGCGAATCTTCCGGACGAACGTCACCTTTATCGGCAGGCCGTAGATGTCTTCATCGAAATCGAAAATGTTCGTCTCTATCGTGAGCCTGGTGTCGTGACTCACAGTGGGACGCAGACCTATGTTGCACATCCCGCCCATGGTGCGTCCGACAGCCTCGACCCTTACTTTGTACACCCCGTTGCCTGGAACGAGCTTCAGTGGCTCGTAAAGCTGCATGTTCGCTGTTGGAAAGCCGATTGTGCGGCCAAGCTGGTTGCCTGCCACTACGACACCTAATAAGGAATATTCATAACCTAGCATCTGATTGGCCTCCTCGATGCAACCAGAGGAGATAGCCTTTCGGATTTTAGTCGAGCTGATCACCAGCCCTCCTGGAATTTCGATTTTACTGCAAAGGATTACGTCCACGCCTTCGGCCTCTGCTATCTTTCCGATTTCATCCGGCCCAGCCAAGTCGCTACCGAGGCGGTTGTCGTACCCTAGAAGGATAGCCTTGCAACCGAAACGGCCTACGAGATATTCATGAATATATTGCCTTGAAGTCATGCGGCTGAATTCCTTCGTGAAAGGCAGCACTTCGACATAATCCACGCCTAGTTCTTTCAGAAGTTCCGTCTTTTCATCCAAGGAAGTAAGAAGGCGAAGATTACGGGCATCATCTTGAAGGACATTACGCGGATGAGGCCAGAAGGTGACGACCATGCTTTCATCGCCACGCCTTCTAGCTTCATCGATCAGCGTAGATATGACATGACGGTGCCCGATGTGGACACCGTCGAAAAATCCAGTAGCTATAACCATTTCACCAACTCGAAGTCCTGCCTGTGAGGCAGCAGCTCATTCATGGCGTACATCCTTACGGCGAACTGGTACATTCCAGCCCTCTGCGGCTCAAAAGACGCATGGTACGTAGCTATGCCGTCTTTATATTCGGCGACATTGGACTGGAAAGCTTCTTGAATATGCAGCTGGCGTTTTCTGTCAGTCGTGGCGACAAGCACCTCAACGCCTATCTCTTCTGGCTTGATATTGCCTAGATTCAGTACTACTTCTACATTGAGGTCACTGCCGTGATCTAAGCTATAAGATGCCTCTGGCAGCTTCTGAGAGATGACCTCAATTTCATTCCAGTACCTGCGCATCCTAGATTTCCAAGCCGAGATCTTACGAGCGATGGCATAGTCATCGCCAACGAGCATTTGCGTCCTCTTCGCCTGAGGATAATAGAATTTCTCGCAATAGTCAGTCAGCATCCTATTAGTAGTGAAGTTGCATGCCACCTGAGCTATAGTGTTCATTATATAGCCAATCCATGTTTCTGGCAGATTCGTCTTAGGATCTACGTCATAGTAGGCAGGAGCGATATCATTCTCTATCGTCGTGTAGATAGTCGCAGCATCCAGCTCGTTCTGGTAGTTATTATCTTCGTAAACCTGCTCTTGGGGCAAAGCCCAGCCGGCACCTTCCTTGTAACCTTCTACCCACCAGCCGTCAAGCACGGAGAAATGCATCACGCCATTCATCGCGGCCTTTTCGCCTGAGGTTCCAGAGGCCTCAAGAGGCCTCGTAGGAGTATTCATCCAAATATCCACGCCTTGTACGAGCCTCTTGGCAAGAGAGATGTCATACCCTGGCACGAAGACTATCTTCCCGATGAACCTAGGCTGCTTAGAAATATCTATTATATGCTTTATAAGATCCTGGCCAGCCTTGTCGGCAGGGTGAGCCTTGCCAGCGAAAATGAACTGCACCGGATGCTGAGGATTATTCACGATGTCGCTCAGCCTGTCAAGGTCAGAGAATAGAAGCGCGGCCCTCTTATATGTAGCGAATCGTCTTGCGAATCCGATGGTCAGGACATCATCACGTAGATTCTCTTTTATCGCCACAATCTCCTTTGGCGAATAATGATTGCACAGGGCAGAATCCGAGATTCTCTCTTTAACGACCCTTATCAATCTCTTTTTCAGCACCTTGCGGGTAGCCCAAATTTCAGCGTCTGGAACTCTGTATATGCCTTCGAAGCACTTCTTGTCGTAATGATGGGTCTTGAACTCCGGCCCGAACACTTTGTCATGAATCTTCTGCCATTCAGCAGCACACCATGTGTAATAGTGAACTCCATTCGTGACGTAGCTTATAAAGAGTTCTTCAGGAAGATATCCGGGATACATCTTGCTGAATATCTCTTTTGACACATCGCCATGCAGCTTAGAAACTCCATTTACGTTCTGGCTGAGGTTAGCGGCGAGGAAACTCATTGAGAATTTTTCGTTAGGGTCAGATACGCTGGCTTTGCCCAAGCCCATGAGAGTATCCCAGTCAATCTTCAGGCGAGGCGGGTAGTGGCCTATGTATTTTCTTAGCAGATCCTCATCAAATGTGTCATGTCCCGCTGGCACAGGCGTATGGGTCGTGAAGAGCGACGAAGCCCTGACTACCTCCAATGCCTCTCCAAAGTCAAGATTGTCATTCTGAATATATTCCCTCAGCCTTTCAATACCGGTGAATGCAGCATGTCCCTCATTGCAATGGTATATCTGAGGATTCAGGCCAAGGCTGCGCAGAGCCCTGATGCCGCCCACGCCGAGGAGCAGTTCCTGTTTGAGCCTGTTCTCCCAGTCTCCGCCATAGAGATGATACGTTACCTGACGGTCTTCCGGAATATTCGCCTCATAATCTGTGTCGAGAAGGTAAAGATCGGTCCTTCCGACAGCCACTTTCCATATTCTTGCAGTAATCGTCCTCCCTGGGAAGGCTACGCTAGCAGTAACCCATTCGCCATTGTCATTAATGACCGGCTCCGCCGGAATTTTATTGAAATCTTGAGCATCATAACGTGCCACCTGCTCGCCCTGGCTAGTAATTACCTGCGTAAAATAGCCATAACGATAGAGAAGGCCGATGGCTACCATATTCACGTTCATGTCTGAAGTCTCTTTCAAGTAGTCACCAGCAAGAATTCCAAGACCCCCTGAATATATTTTCAAAGAGCTGTCGAGACCATACTCCATGCAGAAATATGCTATCTGAGGATCTTTGCGCTCCAACTTCTTAACCATGTAGGCATTGAACTCATCCATGATGGCTCCGAGTCTTCCAAGAAAAACCTCATTCTTCGCCAGTTCGTTGAATCTTTTCAGGCTTACTGCATCAAGCAGGGCCATTGGATTATGATTTGTCTTATACCATATGTCTGTGTCGATTGATTTGAATAGTTCTTTCGCATCGTCATTCCAGCACCACCAGAGATTTTTTGACAGGGTCTCCAGCCCTGACAGAGCATCTGGGAGATGACGTCTTACGACAACACTCTTCCAAGATGGATTGTTGATTTCTATCTTCTTATATTCCATTGTCTTATCTGCTTCCATCTCCTCATGGAAGTCTCCTATTGTTTCTTTTACCTTCGATATTGCCTTTGAATATGCTTCTTTATAATACTGTATCTGATTTTCCCAGAGAGCGATTTTTGAGACATCCCTAGCTGATTCCATATATTCCTTTCTCTTCGCATCGTCCAGAGCGGCAATCTCCTTTACTCTGTCCACCACGCCATCGACCACATCGAAATAATTCGAGTCTGTCCTGTCTGTGACTGAGATGCCAAGGTGATCTTTCTCATAATGCGTCCTAACCCACAAGCCGAAACCGGAAAGGCTGGTAGTCAATGTAGGAACCCTGAAGGCCAAGCTTTCCAGAGGAGTGTAACCCCAAGGCTCGTAATATGAAGGGAATAGAGTGAGGTCCAAGCCGACCAATAGGTCGTAATATTTCATATTGAATATTCCATCGCTCCCATTGAGGTAGGAAGGAATGAAATATACTTTCACGCGGTTTCCCTTGGCATTGTCGAATTTGAGTTCCCTCAGGCGCTTCGTGATTATGTCGTTTTCCTTATCCATGAGGACATGGCTGACTTGCGTAGCATAATCCGCCTGAGTTCCAGACAGCTTAGAGAGCAGATTCTTATCCGGTCCGTTATTCCCTGACGGAATCATTATGAAAGCCTGAATCGAACGGCCTTCTGGTTCCTCTTTGCGAAGCGTGTCCAGGGCATCGATGAAAACATCAATGCCTTTGTTCCTATATTCATAACGTCCCCCGATGCCAACTAGGATAGCATCTTTAGGCACATCCTCTCCGCTCATGGCAGTCGCTACCTCAATCAATTTCTCCCTTGCGGCAGAGCGCTTGGAGTCATATTCCTCATCAGTAGCAGGAGTGAAACTATTTTCGAAGCCGTTCGGAGTTACTTCATCAACAGTCCTGCCTAAGAACTGGGCACATTCCCTGGCCGTAATTTCACTAACTGTCGTGAATATGTCTGCATTCTGGGCGGAAATTTTCTCTATGGAATGCCTGGCAATGTTCCCGAACTGGCGAGCCTTCTCGTCACCATCGTAAGACTCTAGTGAATCGTACAGTGGCTGATTATTCCCTGCGATGCAGCGCCCCATCACCGTCGCATGAGTCGTGAATACGGTTGCGATTGGCAGGTTGGCCTTCTTCAGGTAAAGAAGTCCGGCTCCTGTCTGCCACTCATGAAACTGAGCCACGACTTTATCGGACTGGCCAAGATTGAAACGGTAGAAACTTTCAATCACGCGCCCTGCAGCATATCCGAACAGGACATTTTCCTTATAGTCCCAGTTCCCAGTGATGGAGTCTACCTTGAAATCCATCCAATACTGGGAAAGGATGTCATTCTGCTTCGTGATGAATTGCTTGAAATCCACCAGAATCGCAGCAGGACTCCCTGGGACATTCCATTTCCCTATTCGGACCCTCAGGCCCTCACCTGCCGCATGGTTTTTCCACGGGGCGTAAAGATGCTGATCTTCAATGAAGTCAGGGTTACTGTTCGTATCCATCCAGACATCCGGCCCGATGAGAATGTGATGAGTGTGCAATTGTGTCTTAAGGTACAAGGATTTAGTGGCTATGACCGTGTATATGCCGCCAACCTTGTTGCAAACTTCCCAACTAACCTCAAATAGATAATCAGGAACTTCAACTTTATTCGTCATTTACTTTTAGATTTCTTTTCAACTGGTTCCTTTTTCATAGCTTTAGGCTTAGGTTCTTTCACTCTAACCTTCTTTTCTTCTTTAGCAGGCTTTGCCGGCTTCTCGACGGCAGCCTTCACAGGCTTCTCAGCCTTTACTATAACGTCTTCAGCCTTGATTTCCTCTACCTTCGGAGCCGCTTTCTCTGGTTTTGCTTTCGCAGGCTTCGGAGCTTTTGGCGCGTTAGGAGTTTTCGGAGCCTTTGGAGCCTTTGGGACCTTTGGAGCCTTTGACGGCTTCTGAGGCTTCGTTTCTGTCTTTCTTGCCTTTGCCGGAGCTGGAGCAACTCCAGGCATGCCAGTAGCCATGGCATCATCTATCCTCACTATGAAATCGCTAAGGACGTTCATGTAATTGATGAACGCCTCGTATGGCGTCTCGTATGGGCTGAAATACTTATGCACGTCCCCATCTGAGAAGAATTTCGTACACATATAATAGAAATAATCGCTCTCCTGAAGATGGCCGAAGTCATTCCATAGGGTAGCGTCATTAACCAGAGCCAATTTTTCTACCTGACCATACAGTTTATTGAAAGCCTCTTGCTGAAGCTCATTCCCTAGCCAAGCAGACATGTCTCTCTCTTCGTCCACCCACGAAATAGTATCCTCGACCTCTAAAGCCCCCACTGGCTTGTATTTCCTCGCCGCCTGAGAAGGGGTCACGAATTCGAAGCTGCCATCATTGAGAAGAATCTCGCAAAGGTAACGCATGAAATCGAATATCCCGGTAGAAGCATTCTGATGCTCTCCGAATGTCTCGTAATCCATGAATAGGTTGACGATGTTTCCATCAGCCGCCTTTAACCATGAGAGATATTTCTCACCAGTGAGCGGATAATCAACCCAGCCCTTATCAGAGAAGCGGAAAGCAATGTCATCGGACAACGAATAGTTCCGCAGAAGGAGCTTCAGCTTAGGTTGGAGCGGATCGTAATAGATGTAATCCGGGCTCTTCCACCCAAGCACATGCTTGGCGCCTTCAGTGAGCATAGCCTTGAATCCCATCTCGTGAACTGTCTTGCCGATGGAATCTGAATATATCAGCTCCGTATTCCTGAATACTTGCGGCTTCACGCCAAAATAGCCCTGAATCGCCTTAGAGTGCTGCTCAACCTGATGCTTGAATTCTCCTTGATTGGCAAGGGATGCCAGAGAATGATAATATGTCTCTCCCAAGAATTCAACCGAAGCGGTCTTCGCAAGTTTTCTGAAACTGTCGATTACTTCCGGAGCATACCTGTCAAACTGCTCTAGAGCTGAGCCAGTAATCGAAAACGCCACCTTGAAAGCTCCCTTTGTTTTCGTGATGAGATCCAGGATCAGGCTGTTCATAGGCAGATAACAGCTAGACGCTATCCTATGAAGTATGGTCCTATTGGCGAAATCATCATAATAATGTGAGTCCTTTCCGATATTGAAGAATCGGTACTGTCTGAGCCTGGTCGGCTGATGGACTTGGAAATATATACAAATGCTCTTTTTCATCTCAGCTTATTTTTTATTAACGACAGATTCATAAACTTTCTTTATCTGTTCAGCGGAGTTGTTCCACTTCAGCAGATTTACTTCTTCATACCCATGCTGCGTAGCGTATTTTGCGAGAGCAGGATAGTTCAGCAGCGCATAAATGTCATCAGCAAGAGCGTCAACATCCCAGAAATCTACCTTGAAAGCATATTTCAAGACTTCTGCGGCGCCAGACTGATAAGATATGATCGTAGGGACGTTAGACCTCATGGCCTCTAGCGGAGATATTCCGAAAGGCTCTGAGACGGATGGCATGACGTACACGTCTGAAAGTGCGAACATTTTCTGCACTTCCGCTCCGCGAAGGAATCCAGTGAAATGGAAGCGATCTGCTATTCCAAGCTTGGCCACATGACGAATGCAGCGATTCATCATATCGCCGCTCCCGGCCATGACGAAACGCACGTTCTTGGTTCTCTTGAGAACCTTGGCGGCCGCCTCGATGAAATATTCAGGTCCTTTCTGGAAAGTGATCCTTCCGAGGAAGGTCACCACCTTGTCATTCACTCCCCTCTCCACTTGCATGTCTTTCCTGCCAGAGAAGTCCACTGCATTATGGACAGTGACCACTTTGTCAGGGCTGATGCCATATTTATTTATGACTATGTTCCTAGTGAAATCACTGACGGCAATAACTTTATCGGCTTCTTCCATTCCACGCTTCTCAATATTGTAGACCCTGCCGTCGACTTGTTCGGCAGTTCCCCTGTCGAATGAAGTCGCATGGACATGAACTACCAGAGGCTTGCCAGTAAGCTCCTTGGAGGCGATGCCTGCCAAGTAAGTCAGCCAGTCATGGGCATGAATGACATCGAACTCATCATTATGCTCCATCGCAATCGTTCCTCCGACCATGGCGTAGCGAGCGACCTCCTCCATGAGATTCGATCCATATTTGCCGGAGAACTTGAATTTCTCACCGATATGTATCTGCGAAGACTCCCTCGGAATAAGCTTATCTTCCTCTACTATTTTCTTGAACTCTTCCGGGTCAACGTATGGAACCATGTTAGACCCTACTTTCATGAAACGGACTTTGTCCAAGAACTCGTCCACCGATTGGGTGATGTTTTCCACAGGCACATCGCTAGCGTTGATGATTTTCGCCACGCTGCCATCCTCGTTGCCAGAAGCAGAAGGCATCACGAACAGCGTTTCAACCCCATTGTGGGTCAATCCCTTAACGATTCCATAGCAGGCAGTTCCTAAACCTCCTGAAATGTGTGGCGGAAATTCCCAGCCGAACATCAATACTCTCATTTTCTATCCTCCTTATATTTCTCGATGAGGTAATCAACGTACAATAATGCAGCTGTGCTGAGCGCTGAGGCGATAGCTCCATGAGGTTCATGAGGCGGATCTCCATCGTAGAGCTCGGCGAATGCGCCAACGCCATGCTTGTTAAGGTCTTGATAGAAGCCTTTCACTAGCCATTCTACCCTGCTCAGGAAAGATTCTCCGGCAAACTTGAAACAAACCTCTGCATATGGAGCAAGAAGCGCCGGCCTAGTGCTGCCATTGTGGTAGGACAAATCCCTCTCTCTCTGAGAGCCCTCATAGACAGACTGGTACTCGCCATGTCTAGGAGAAAGCGTTCTTATGCCTCGGGAGGTAACTAATTCCTTCGATATGATGTTCAGACACATCTCGGCTATCTCATCCTCTACCAGAGGATGCTGGCACGCAAGCGTGAAGAGCATATTAGGACGAACTTCAAGGTGCTGCCCGTTGTTATCGACATAATCTGCGAGATATCCTGCATCTTTATTCCAGAAAGTGTTCTGGTAGTTCTGCTTCACGAGTTCAGCGATTTTAGAGAACTCTTTAACAAAAACCCCTTTCTTATTCCCGAATTTTTCTTCCATGCCCAAGGCGAAACAGACAGTCTCGTACCAAAAAGCATTGGTTTCAACCTGATACCCTGCTCTCTCCGTAACAGGATATCCGTCAATGTAGGCATTCATCCATGTGAGCGCCTTCCTGTCTGCCTGAGCCCAAAGCAGTCCGTTAGGCTGCATGGCCACTTCCGCTCTCTTCCCCGGCAGATAGCTTTCCAGAATTCCTTTCACCGTAGAGCCGTACTTGTTCCACACAGCCTCAGGGTCAGCGCCGAAATCGATGTATCGTTCCAGCAGCGGGCCGAGGAGCAGAGGAGACTCTACCTGAGTCGTCCTGCGAAAGAGCCGGTCTTGGTTATCTGCGATAAGATTATCCAGAATCTCTTCAAATTCGCTCTTATTGCCATCCGCATAAAGAGTGAGCCCGGGAAGTGCGTAGAGAGTCTCCCTCATCAATCCTGTGCCTAACCATGAAAAACCTGCGGTGATCATCTTATGCCCCTTACGGTTTCTCTTCATGACATCTGCCCAATGCAGAAGCAAGTCTCTATTATTCGTAATCGCTCCCTCGCCAGAGACTATGCTGTCGAATTTCCGTTTAAGGCTGCTCACGGCATCCTTCTCTACTCCTGCGGAGAATATGATTGAGTCCCCTACCTTAATGCCAGTCTCGAAATAGCCAGGGACGAAGAGATCTTCCTGGCAAGGGAAACCTCTTCTAGCCTCATCTGAATATGTTATATTCTTATACCAGGAAGGCTCATGGATGAATTTCACGTCTTTCCGGTTAAACTGCAAGTTCAGGTTAGGGAAACCATCATACAGATTGAAGGCCATTCCATTAGGAATTTCCCAGCCTTCCGTATTCGCATCAGGATTTTCATGAGTTAGGGCATGTATGTCCCTGAAGGCTAGAAAAGGCCTCAGAGTAAGCTTAACTGAATCCGGGGCTTCCAGAAGGTCGAAGCGTATCATGACCATGTCGCTGTCGGGCACAAGAAGAATCGTCTTAGAGAAACAAATCTCCCCAACTCTGTAAACCACTTTCGTGACTGGATCAGCTTCAAAATCCACAATGTACTTATGTCCGCGCGGCTCATAGATATTCCCGTAGCGGTGTATGCCAAGATTGAACTTCTTGCCTCGCAGCTCGAGGCTTTCGTCCAAAGAAGATAGCAGCAGGTGGACTTTTCCTCCGAAAGCATCCACCGGCACAGCCAAGAGGCCATGGTAACGCCTTGTGTTGCAAGTCACTATGGAAGTGTTGCAATAAGCGCCGGTCTTGTTGGCTAGGATGATCTCCCTCTTCAATGAATATGAGAGGTTGACCAGCTCGGACTTGTTGAATTTTATATAAGCCATATTCCGGAATGTTTTAACAACGTTACTTTCTCACCAAAACTAGCGCGCATCGAGTCGGGAGGTAAAGTTTCAAAACGCCACCAACAGCAAAGTGTCGCCCATCCCCAGACTGCCTAGAAAAACCATCGAATTCTGCGGCATCCGAATCTAAGACCACATCCCATTCACCATCAGGAGCCTGGAACCCATAATCTGCGAAGGAAGCTGTAGGATGGAAGTTGAATGCAAATATAACATTTTTGCGCTGGAGAATCAACACTTTCCTCCCCTCATCCGACCTTAGCAGAATAGGTTTTCCCAAGAATATATTCAATCGTTTGGCCAAGTGAATCATGGCCTCATCAAAGTTCTGCAAATACTTGTAGCGAAGGTAGCTTGGCTCGGCCAGAGACCACTGCCGTCTGGCATGCTCGTAACTCCACCCGTTTCCTTCGCGGGGGAAGTCTATCCATTCCGGATGACCAAGCTCATTGCCCATGAAATTCAGGTAACCGCCGCCGGCTGTGCAAATGGTAACGAGCCTGATGAGTTTGTGAAGGGCTATTCCCCTATCCACGACCATGTCCTTGGAGTCTTTGTCCATGTGGAAATACATCTCTTTGTCCATCAAACGGAAGATTATGGTCTTATCCCCCACCAGCGCCTGATCGTGACACTCTGCGTAACTAATCGTTTTCTCCTCTGGGCGCTTTATCGTGAGCTCATACCACATCTCGCCGGTGCTCCAGTCTTCGTCTCGTTTTTCTTTAATCCATTTTATCCAGTGATCAGCAATTCCCATAGCCATCCTAAAACCGAAGCCTATGCCATATTCATTGATCGGCGCAGCTAGGCCGGGCATACCGCTTACATCTTCAGCAATCGTAATGGCAGAAGGCTTGATCTCTTTTATGAGCATGTTAGCAAGAGCCAGGTACGTAACTGCGTTCTCATCCACGCCCTGGTCGAAATAAAGCCTGTAGTCCCCGAAAGCCTTTTCTAAGCCGTGATCCCAGTACAACATGCTCGTGACGCCATCGAACCGGAACCCGTCCAGATGATATTCCTCAATCCAGAACTTGCAGTTGCTGAGCAGGAAACGCACGGTCTCGGGTTTTCCGTAATCGAAGCATCTGGACCCCCATGCCGGATGATGACCTTGTGGGCCATGGTAGAAATACAGGTCGTCTCTGCCGTCGAACATGCTCAAGCCTTCTTGCTCATTGTCAACGCTGTGCGAATGAACCAGATCCATCACCACCGCAATACCCATTCCATGAGCTTCATCTACAAGCCTCTTAAATTCTTCTGGTGTGCCGAAGCGTGAGCTGAGCGCATAGAAATTCGACACCTGGTAGCCGAAAGAGCCGTAGTACGGATGCTCCTGGAGTGCCATTATCTGAAGGGTGTCATAACCTAATTTTTTAACCCTCGGCAATATATTCTTTCTGAACTCGTCGAAAGTGGCGACTTTCCTCTCCTCAGAACTCATGCCTATATGGCACTCGTAGATTAGCGGATGCGGACGGCGCAGCACTTTATCATTCTTCCATGAATATGGAGCAGGCGGGCACCATACCTGAGCAGAGAATATCTTGGTGTGAGGGTCTTGAACTGCCCTCGTGCAATAGGCAGGGAGTCTCTCGCCGCCACCGCCAGTCCATTCTATGAATAGTTTGTAGAGGGAGCCGTGGCTTAGGAAAGACTCAGGGACGCAGAGTTCCCAGTTTCCCTGTCCGACAGGCTTCAGCTCGTATGCAGGCGTACGCTTCCAGTTATTGAAATCTCCGATGAGATAGAGCCGGCTAGCATTAGGAGCCCACTCGCGGAACACCCACGAACCATCCTTTTCTTTGTGCAGGCCATAATAGAGATAGTTATTTATTGCATCAGAGAGCCTTCCCCTCTCGGAACCAGTTATAGCTTTCTTGGCATCCAGAATTCTGCGATGCCTTGCGTCTATTGCCCCCTTGAATGGCTGGAGCAATGAGTCGATTTCGTAAATCTTTTTCATATAGTCGAGGTTTGATTGTTCATTCCGGCAAGTCCTGAAGACGCAGGAAGTCGGCCCTCAAGTGCCTCGTGTCCCCGTCCTTGAACCTTACTTCGAATGTAGTGTTCTCTTTGTTAACCCCTACCACGGTTCCCTCTCCGAATATATTATGCATGACGACATCGCCCACTTCGAATGGGCTGTCATATTCATTTCTCTCGCTAGCAAAATCGTCCCCGTCGCCTGGATTGTAAGTCTCTTCGTCAAGCACATGCATCATATTTCTAGTACCCTTCCAAAGATCCTCTGGCATGAATCCCTCCGTCACGAACATTTCCCGCTTTATCTCTGTAAGGAACCTAGAAGGATATTTGTTCATTTTGGTCGATACATTGAAGCCCTCGCTCTCAGTGAGGAAAAGCGCCTTCTGCGCCCTGGTGATGGCCACATACATCAGCCGCCTCTCCTCTTCCTCTCCGTTTTTCTTATATTCCCTGATGGTTCTCATATTCGGGAATATTCCTTCGCTCAGCCCGATTATGAAGACGAAAGGGAATTCCAGTCCTTTCGCCTGATGAATCGTCATCATCTTCACCGTCGGAGTGTCCTTGCGGTAGTCCTGATTCGTGTAAAGGGCTATGTCTTGGAGATATTCGGAAAGGCGGTTTTCTTCGGCTTCGTGCGTGCTCTCGTAGAATTTCACGCTCTGGAGCAGCTGGTCGATGTTCTCCAAACGATCCTCGTCCTGATCCTCCCTGTACATCTTTTTCAGCCCACTCCTATCTAGAACCCTATCCAGAAGATCCGAGACAAGGGAATTACTAGCGAATTGGGCGCAGTCATTCATCAGGCCCAGAAATTCCAAAGCCCCTGGCTTGCGTAGAGCCGCAGAGTCCGTATGCTTTTCTAGCGCCCTGAAAAGGCTCGCATCACCATCTTTAGCCCTCTGTTTCAGCTCGGCCATGAACTTATCGCCCAGCTTTCTGGAAGGCACGTTCGCAATCCTCTCGAAAGACAAGTCGTCGTTCTTGTCATTAATAAGTTTCAGGTAAGCCAAGCAGTCCTTAATCTCTTTCCGCTCGAAAAACCTGGTCCCTCCCCAAATTGCGTATTGGATGCGAGCCTTCATCAGCGCCTCCTCAATGGCCCTCGACTGCCAAGAAGATCGGTATAGAATCGCAAAATCGCTAAGCCTGGCTCCTGCATCCAAAAGAATCTTTATCTGGGTGGCGACCCATTCCATCTCTTCGGCCTCTGTCTTTGCGTGGAAATGAATCACCGCACGACCCTCTGGCTGCCTTGTGAACAGGTCTTTCGGAATCCTGTTCTTATTGTAAGAAATGACAGAATTGGCCACGTTCAGGATTTTAGGCGTAGAGCGATAGTTCTCGTCCAGAACCACGTCCTTGTCGGAGGCGAACTGCACGAAACGCTGAGGCTTTGCTCCCCTCCACTCATAAATCGCCTGGTCTGGGTCACCGACCACGAACAGATTCCTATGCCCAGCCGCCAGCTTCTCGATGATTTGCCAATTATCCAGGTTGCAGTCCTGGGCCTCGTCCACCATTATGTAGTTCAACTGGTTCTGCCAATATTCCCTGGCTTCCTTGAACCTGTCCAAGATATAGTTCGTAAAATTCTCAAGGTCATCAAAGTCCAAGGCATATTCCTTAACCTGCCTATGAATGTAGTTTCCCAGATTTGACTTCAGCATGTTATCCGTCCACTTGGCCTGGGGCAGCATGAACGTGGTTATGTAGTCATTCAAAGCCTTGTCTACGGCAATCTGCCCCAGAAATTCCTTGACTGTCTTCTCGGTGCGCTTCAATCCCAGCTCATCCATGGCTTGCTTCGCAAGTGACTTGCAGTCCTCATCGTCTAGGATGGAGAATGTTTTCGGGAAGCCAATACGATGGATTTCCTTGCGGAGGAACTTCACGCAGAAACCGTCTATGGTGCACACGAAATCATTGTAATCGCCGCTATGCACCATAGTGGCGATTCTCTGCCGCATCTCAGCAGCAGCCTTGTTCGTGAATGTAAGGCAGAGTATGTTGGCCGGGTTGATTCCCAGCACGTTCACGAGATAAGCGTAACGGTAAGTGAGGGCTTTCGTCTTCCCTGTTCCAGCGCCGGCAATAACCCTTATGCGACCTTCCGTAGAGGTCACCGCCTCTGCCTGCCGGCAGTTCAAATCATTCAAAGGAGCCCAATTCATAGTCATTATTTCTGACTATGAATATAATGATTTTTTTACGAATATATAAAAGGCTGGCTCAGAAATCTTCATTCGGGTGCAATTCCATGACATTGAATGCAAAATCAACTATTCCTCAATTTTCGCTATCTTTGCAATCTGCAAATCGGATCAAATCAAGATGGGAAGATTATTGGCGCCTCCGGCATTCAAGCCGGAAATCACGGAAAATGTTGACGAAAGGTACAAGAAACTGCGTCTGGAAGTATTCTTGGGCATATTCATAGGCTACGCAGGATTCTACATAGTCAGGAAGAATTTCTCGATGGCAATCCCCGGCCTCGAAGCCTTGGGATTCCACACGGAGGAACTAGCTATAGTGCTGTCCATGAATGCCATTGCCTACGGATTCTCAAAATTCCTCATGGCCAGCATCTCGGACAGAAGCGACGCACGCAAATTCCTGCCTCTGGGGCTCATCATGGCCGCAATTTCGATGGCATTCATGATTGTCCCAGTCCAGTGGATCGGCATCGCGCACGAGAAGACAGCCGTCGCAGTGATGGCGGCTTTGAACTTCCTCGTGGGCTGGTTCAACGGGATGGGCTGGCCTCCTTGCGGCAGGGTCATGACCCACTGGTTCTCCATCAAGGAAAGAGGCACATGGATGAGCGTATGGAATTGTGCGCATAACGTGGGCGGAGCCCTGGTCGGGCCTATGGCCACCTACGGTGCCATGTGGTTCGGGTCATGGTTTTATGGAGCGCATGCGGAATATTACTTTCTGGCAGGCTCTTTCTTGTTCCCTGCCGCTACGGCGATTCTGGTTGCCATCATCGCCTACTGCCTCATCCGCGACACGCCTCAGTCCTGCGGCCTCCCTTCCATAGAGAAATGGTCCGGCCACGCCGCTAAGACATATTCAGAAGACAGTGAGAAGGTCATCTCGGTGAAGCAGATTTTCAAGACTGTGTTAAGCAACAAGCTGCTTTGGTACATCGCTTTTGCCAACGCATTCGTCTACATGGTGCGCTACGGCTGCCTGGACTGGGCTCCAAAAATACTGACCGACAAAGGCATAGACCTTCAAAGCACCGGCTGGGCCTATTTCGCCTACGAGTTCGCCGCCATCCCAGGAACGCTCTTCTGCGGCTGGCTTAGCGACAAAGCCTTTCATGGCAAGCGTGCCCTGCCAATGATGCTGTTCATGGCACTCGTCGGAATAGCCATATTCATATATTGGCAGAACCTGGATAACCTTTCAGTGGTAATCGGCTGTCTCATCGCCATCGGGTTCTTCATCTACGGGCCGGTCATGCTCATCGGCGTGCAGGCTCTCGACCTTGCGCCGAAGAATGCTGCAGGCACGGCAGCAGGCCTCACTGGCTTCATGGGCTACGTGCTAGGCACTGCAATCCTCGCCAACATATTAATAGGTTTCGTCATGAATAGGGCCGGCCTGGACTGGGTGTTCATCCTGTTCCTAGGGGCATGCGCCATTGCCATACTGCTGATGGCGCTTACTTTGCGTGCCGAAAAATACCTGTCCGAGAAGCCATCTGCAAAAGAAAGCGACTGACAAAATGGCACAAAACATTGGTAGCATGCAATTTGATTCTCCCGAGACGGAGGTTAATAATTAAAGAATATGTCAAAACACGATAAGAATATAAATAACGCTGCTCAATCTATTGAGAGCGAGGAAAAAAAGAACGTTGAACAGACGCAGGAGCCTAAAAAGGCCGAAGAGCAGAAGAAAGAAGAAGCGCCACAAGAGAAAAAGGTTGATGACAAGCGCCTTGAGCAGATGGAAGCGGAGCTCGCCAAAGTCAAGGACGAGGCAGCGAAGGGAAAAGAGGCCGTAGCGAAAGAGAAGAACGACTACATGAGGCTGCTCGCCGAGTTCGACACGTTCCGCAGGAGAACTGCGGAGGAAAAGCTTCATCTGAAAGAGTCTGCGATCGCGGATTTCATCAAAGGAATGCTGCCTGTGCTGGACTCTTGCGAGCAAGCTCTGAAGATGCTGGACAAGCCTGATAATGCATCAGACAAGGAAGGCATCAATCTGATTTATGCAAACATAATGTCATACCTCAAGTCTAATGGCTTGGAGATAATCAAAGCCAAAGGCGAGAAGTTTGACACGGATTTTCATGAAGCCGTGGCGCAGATGCCTGTCGATGATGCGGCCAAGAAGGGCCTGATCTACGATGTCGTCCAGACTGGCTACGCCCTTTCGGGAAAGGTGATCCGCTATGCCAAAGTGGTCGTAGGAATATAGGAGGGTAAGGAATATGGCAGAGAACAAAAGAGACTATTACGAAGTCCTGGGCATCGACAAGAATGCCTCGGCAGATGACATAAAGATGGCATACCGCAAGGCTGCCATGAAGTGGCATCCGGACCGCTGGGTGAATGGAACCGCCGCCGAGAAAAAGACAGCGGAGGAGAAGTTCAAGGAGGCTTCGGAGGCATATTCAGTGCTTAGCGATCCTGACAAAAAGGCAAAATACGATCAGTTCGGCTTCGCTGGAGTTGAAGGCCAAGCGGCTCCTGATTTTAGCGGTGGCTTCGGCAACCTCGATGATATATTAAACGATCTTTTCGGGGGTGCATTCGGTGGCAGTTTCGGCGGATTCAATTTTGGTGGCAGCTCTTCTAGCCGTTCTCAGCAGAAAGTCTACAAAGGCCGTGACATCAGGACACGTGTCCGTCTGACTCTCAGCGAGATAGCCACTGGCTGCGACAAGAATGTCACTATAGAGCGCAACAGGCCTTGTCCAGATTGCGGCGGACGTGGAACCAGAAATGCTTCCGATGTGAAGACTTGTCCTACCTGCAAGGGTTCCGGACAGGTTCAAAGAGTGGTCAATTCCCTGTTTGGGAGGACGGTCACTTATTCGACCTGCCCTCAGTGTGGCGGAGAAGGCAAAATCGTCACTAACCCTTGCGGCACTTGCGGTGGCACTGGTCTTGTGCGCAGGCGCGAAACCGTGAAAGTTCATGTTCCTGCAGGCGTGGAAGAAGGCATGCAGCTTACTATTCGTGGTGAAGGCCACGCTGCCCCTCACAATGGGGTGAATGGCGACTTGCTCGTTGTAATTGAAGAAGTTCCAGACTCGAATATTCAGAGAGATGGGAACAATCTGTTCTATTCCACGGTAATATCCGTGACTGACGCCATTTTGGGATGCGACATCAACGTTCCTTGCCTGGATGGCACTTACAGGGTGAAGGTGTCCCCTGGAACGCAGTCTGGCACGGTGATGAAGCTTCGTGGCAAAGGTCTGCCGTCGGTGAACAGCTATGGAACAGGCGACATGTACGTGAAGATTCTCGTCTGGATACCTCGCAAGCTCTCCCGTGATGAGAAAAACGCCATAGAAAGCATGAGAGAAAGCAGTTCTTTTACTCCCGACCTCAATAGGGAGGACAAGCAGCTGTTCGACAAAGAAAAGAAAATATTCTAAGAAGCTGTTTTGAAATGAATGGCTTGAAGTTGCAGACTCCGGTGGATGCGGGACATAGCGAGTCCGGCATCTCGTTGAATGACAAGATATTCGTCATCGGGAGCTGCTTTGCCGATAACATCGGGGCTGAGATGAAAGATCTTGGTCTCGATGTTTGCGTAAATCCGTTCGGAACCCTCTACAATCCTGTCTCGATTTGCAATTCCATCGCTCGCCTGTCTTCGGGAGTGCATTTCACTGAGGATGAGTGCGTCGAGATGGGGGCTGGCGCCTCACTTGTCTGCTCTTTCAGCCACCATACTACTTTTGCGAGGAAGACAGCGGAGGAGTTTCTGGAATATGCCAACGCTCGATTAGACGAGGCTTCTGCTTTCTGGAAGGCAGCCAACAAAGTAATAGTGACACTGGGCACCGCTTGGTGCTATGAATATATGAAGACGGGCGAGATCGTCTCGAACTGTCTGAAGCGGGACGCCAAGGAATTCTCTAGAAGGAGGCTCTTGATTCCAGAGGTTTCAGCGCTGCTCATGAATATGCTGAAGCGCAATCCTGGCAAAGATTTCATTTTCACGGTCTCTCCTATCAGGCATCTGAAAGACGGCGCGCATGGCAGCCAGCTGAGCAAAAGCACGCTGCTGCTCGCTGTCGATGAGGTCGTCTCCGGGGTTAAGGGCGAGAATGCCCTGCAAGGTTCGACAGGGAAGGCCGAGTATTTCCCTGCGTATGAAATAATGCTGGATGAGCTCCGAGACTACCGCTTCTACGCAGAAGACATGGTGCATCCATCCAGGCAGGCCTCTGATTATATCTGGAGCCGTTTCACAGAATTCGCTTTTTCGCAAGAGGACATCCGTGAGATGGAAAAGCGTGAAGATGCGCTTCGCCGATCCCGCCACAGACCGATTTTGCGCCAAGCCTAGTAATCGCTATCTTTGCAGTCCGAAATGACGCCGTCATCCAGGATGACCCACCCCGCCATCCTGAACTTGATTCAGGATCTGGTGCTTACGAAAATGGAATATTAAATATTCATAGAATATGTTTGAGAATTTACAGGAAAGGCTGGAAAGGTCTTTCAAGATACTAAAAGGTGAAGGCAAAATCACCGAAATAAATGTCTCTGAAACAGTTAAGGACATACGCAGGGCCCTTCTGGATGCCGATGTAAGCTTCAACGTCGCAAAGGAATTCTGCAATACTGTCAAGGACAAAGCCATCGGGCAGAACGTGCTGACGGCTGTGAAACCACAGCAGATGATGGTGAAAATCGTCCATGACGAACTGGCCAGCTTCATGGGAAGCAATGCCTCTGACATCAATGTCAAAGGCAATCCGGGAATTGTCCTCCTGGCCGGCCTGAACGGCTCCGGTAAGACCACGTTCGCAGCTAAGCTGGCAAATTACGTGCGTAGCAAGAAGGGCATGAAAGTGCTTCTGGCAGCCTGCGATACGTTCCGCCCTGCCGCCATCGAGCAATTGAAGGTCCTCGGCGAAGGAATTCAGGTTCCTGTATATTCCGAAGACGGCGTTCAAGACCCGATCAAAATAGCGAAGAACGCTATCGCCAGGGCAAAATCCGAAGGCTATTCTGTCGTAATCATCGATACCGCCGGACGCCTCGCCGTAGATCAGGAACTCATGGATGAAATCTCTGCCCTGCACGATGCCGTGAAGCCGACCGAGTCACTGTTCGTTGTCGATGCTATGACCGGTCAGGACGCCGTGGCTACAGCAAAAGTCTTCAACGACAGACTGAATTTCGACGGCGTTGTGCTTACCAAGATGGATGGCGACACCCGTGGCGGCGCCGCCCTGTCCATTAAATATGTCACAGGCAAGCCAATCAAGTTCATATCTTCCGGAGAGAAGATGGAGGCCATAGATGTTTTCCATCCGGACCGCATCGCGGACAGAATCCTGGGAATGGGCGACGTGGTCTCCCTCGTCGAAAAGGCTCAAGAGCAGTACGATGAAAAAGAGGCTCGAGAGACACGCAAGAAACTAGCAAAGAACAAGTTCGGCCTGATGGACTTCTACAATCAGATCCAGCAGATTCGCAAGATGGGCAACATCAAAGACTTGGCCGGAATGATTCCGGGGGTGGGCAAAGCCATAAAAGACATAGACATCGATAACGACAAGGCTTTCAAAGGAATAGAAGCCATGATCATGTCCATGACGCCGGAAGAAAGAGACAATCCGGAAATCATCAATGGTAGCCGCCGCAAACGCATCGCAGACGGGTCAGGGACTTCGGTCCAGGAACTCAACCGGTTGCTAAAGCAGTTCGACAGCACCCGCAGCATAATGCGCAGTGCAGTCACCGGCAACCTCGCCCAGCGCATGCGCTCATTCAAGCGCTAGCCCCGACAGACTACCGAGTCTTTACAAGCCTATCCACGACTTCTTAGTCCAAAGCCGTGGCATGCGCATTGGCATCAGCAACTCTTTACAAGCCTATCCACAACTTCTTTGAGGTGAGAGAATAGTGCAAGGCACACAGCGCAAGGGCAAGGCTTAAAGTTCCAAGGCAAGGTATACAGTTCCAAGAGTGGGCTTACAGTTTCAGGGCAGGGTGATGTGCCGTTGAGTAGCCTAGGGTGATGGATGGCTTACCCAGCCCCACTTCAAAAAGCCGGCCTCGGAAGGCCGTAGTATCCCGTAGCCTCGCTGAATGCACATACCCCTGCCCAGCTTTTGCACTGCCTACCCTTTGGGTAATAAAATTACTGCAATTTGCATAGCAAGCCTTCATCGATTCCCATGCACGCCACTTGCTAAAGCGATTCCCATGCATGCCCACTTGCGAAAGGGCAGCCTGCTACGCTGAACCTCTACAACATATTCCTAAAATAGATGAATGGCATCCCTGTAAGCGTCTCCGGAGATAGGTATTGATAGGCCGACGACTCTGAGATACCTTTGCATGAAAAAAGAGAATAATGTCAGGCAGATGTAAATTACCCCCGGAGAAAGTCGAACTGTACGAGCGAGTATATGAGACCTACAAGCAAAGAGGTCAAGCTTAATCCCGATTATGCATTCAGGGCCCATTGCGCCAAATGGGGCGTGAAGTCAGACAAGTTGAACGAGCGGCTTTGCCGCGAAGGAATATTCATATCGGACCTCAGGCGGGAGGCTCGCGAGGCCCTTGCCAGGGAAGCCATCAGGCAATCCCAGCGACTAGGCTCGTTCGTTTCCATACAGCCTGAAAGCGAGGCGATGACCGGCTGGCGCAACACGGAGATCCCCCGCGTCGAGGTATACCTCCCGGGGAAGATACATCTGACGGTGAAGAAAGGCACGGCGGCAGACGTGATCAGCCTGATATCCACTTATGCAGAGAGAGGAGGGCGGTAATGTTCGGCCTAGAGAGTTGTCACAGGTACTTCGTGTGCCAGCACCCCGTGAACATGCGCAAGGGCATCGACTCCCTGTTCAACCTGATCCAGGCAGAGTCCCCGCTCTCGCCGATGAGCGGCGACGTGTTCGTGTTCTTTTCCAAGAACCGCCAGAGCGTGAAGCTGCTGCGCTGGGACACGGACGGGTTCCTGCTGTACCAGAAGCGCCTTGAGCGGGGCTCGTTCGAGA
>DCKG01000006.1 GCA_002320605.1 Bacteroidales bacterium UBA1680
GATCTCTCTGTCGGTTCAACCAAAACCCTCCTGCATAACGCCGCAATGGTGGATCGATTTATTGCAATGTCCGGAAAATCCCCGAACATGCGATTTAATAACACTGATTTCAAAGAACTTTTATTCTACGGCGTCCGCGCCGGGGCGTAACTTTTATAAAATTAACGAACTATTGATTGATAATTAAATACAATAATAAATATAGACAAGGACAAAATCTCAAACCGAATCTGTGTACCCGGCTGCTCTCGCAGCCTACGATACGAAGGATTATCTGTCCATTGGAAACACCTCCTTTCAAAAAACAAGTCATCACCAATTCTTTTTGTACAACCCATACCCCATATTATATACAGGGTTGGTGAAAATACATCGATAGAAATAATCACCATTGGAAACTTGCCATTCCCCGGTCCACGGATTCTGCCCCCATTTGCTTCCGTCATCCACCGAGAGCGCCAAATATTCAAACGCCCCGTTGTGCGGCTGCCCTTCATAGGCGTTCTGCTCATTGGCAGTCAGATCGAACCCGAATACGATAATGTTATTCATTTTTCGACCGGCTGCCTTCCAATCGATGACTCGCTTTGGCGATCGGGTGGTAATAATGGGAGCGAATTCAACTGATGGTTGGGAAGTGTATTTTGGAACATTCAAGCTACCGTAGCGTTCAGGGGCAAGACCGGCGATGGGTTTTCGTGTAATCTCGCTGTACGGATGGTCCAAAGCCCATGGCTCGATGATTTGTACGATTTCCTTTTCGTTGTTATAGCCACTCCAAGCAAAATCAATGAATTTCCCGACCTCGATGCCGCCGCTGGCATTCACATCATAGAAGTTCTCTGTCGGTTCGCCTTTGTCCACGAGTGTCAGGAGTTTGTCCGGCATCGCCTTGCGCAGGGCCTTGATGAGCTTGGGATAGGAGGTGGTGTTCACGGCTGGCATGCCCTCCTTGCCGTACTTCGCCCCTTCGTCCCAGAGGTTCACCCCGTCCAAGTTGTAGTTTTCGACCACTTTCTTCACCTGGGCGGTGAAGTCGGCGATCTGGGCATCGCTGAGGTTGCAGAAGCCAAGGCCCTTGCCTCCGCCCTGGATACAGAGGCAGACTTTGCGACCGCGGTTCTGTAGTGGACGGATGTATTTGGCGGCATTCTCCAGCACATAGCGCAGATCCAATCCCAAAATCAGGATAGCACGCCCCCCAGCCGCCTCATATCCGACAACTGCTGGCTTCAAATTGACGATGTTGCCGATCGCTCTCTGGATTCTATTTCTAGGATTCTTTCTCTCCCGCTTATCATATCCAAAGACATCTGCAATCAAAGGCTGATATGTCTCTGTGTTCACATAAAACACGGTCATAAAATTTTCGTCCAACACAACCCCATTGGGCCATGGCCGTGGATCTTCGTCTTTCAAGAGGATCGGATAGTCATTCACCTTGTACTGAAACAACTGCATTTGGGCCTTTCCGTCCGCATTCTTGACCTGTACTTCAACAGGAAGGAGATAGAGTGAATCTCTTCCAAGTCCTTGGTTGGAGACCGAGAGTTTGCAAGCTCCGGATCGGGTTTTTCCAGCCGGAATCAACAACTCGGTCATCTCCAGTTGAATATTATGCGCGGGGAAAAGAGCGGGTATGCGGAGTTTGCTCGGATGCGCCCCGAGCGTTTTGTTGATTTCTTTGATCGACGCATTGATCCGGTCCACTTCCGCCAAAAATTCCGGGGTGAGTTCGGTGCCGACGGAGAGGGTGACCTTGGTATCGGTCGCGGCGGGTTTGGAGAGCTGGTAGAAGAGTTCGTCCGCCACGACGGTCTGGGGTTCCTCGCCTTCAACGGGTTCCGCCAGGACAATCTGCCCGCGGCCCGAGATGGATAATTCGCTGCGCATCGCGCTGCCGACGTGGCCGAGCGCGGCCTCGTCGGGAAGATTGCCGACAGGCTGGGTGATGAGGTTGTCCCCGCAGGACGTCACAACCAAGCCAAGAGCCATGAAGAGGGTCAGCGAAGCCCGGCTTCCGGCATGCATTATCTTATTTCTGATCTTATTCATTTTTTCTGTTTTTATCGTTTCTGAAGGTTACGGGTTCAGTTTCCGGATGAGGCCGCAGATGCGCCCGTAGCTTTTTTCGGGATCGTAGTAAGCTTTGCCGAGGTCAGAGACTGCCAGTCCCGCAAGGGGACCCAGCGAGGCGACCCGTTCGACTAGGTCTTCGAGTGCCTTCTGCTTCACATTTTCCTCATTCACAAGTTCCCCTTCCGGCGAACCGCAGAGGAGCAGCTTGCCGGGCGTGAGACCATCGTGGGCAAGGGCGAGACCGACCTGGATTTTTAGGTCCGTGGCGTTGGCGGTCTTCTCGGTGTCAAGCACCAGGTAGTTGAGCTTGGCCAGGTCGGCATCCTCCAGGAAGGCGGGATTGCCTTCGAAGACCAGGAGCTTGTCCTTTCCCGCACCGGCGACCGTGGAAAGTTTCTGGACGATCAGCTTCGCTGCTTCCCGGCGGGCGTTCACTTCCGCCTCCGTGCCATAGGACGGGATTCCGGTGAAGGAGAAGCCGTCCAGCTGCAGGGCAACGGCATCGGAGATGGACTGGTCCAGGTATGCGCCGAGTTTGGCCGCATCGGAGAGTTCAGCGGCCCGGGCCGCATAGTTCACGCAGTAGAGCACCCTGGTACCCTTCTCCCGCAGGGGCGGGAGGTCCTCCCGGTCGGCTGCGGACATCCGATCCGCATTTGCCAGCGATACGATGTCCAGGCTGTCGGGCAGCGAGCGCAGCAGCTGGCCTCCGTTGGTGGGTTTCTCCGTACCGTTCGCGAATTTGCCGTAGGCCAGGAAGTGGTCGCCTCGCTTGTAGGCCTGCAGGATCTCCATGTAGTGAGCCCAAATTTCGGGATTCTGCTCCTCTGGTCCTTGCACCTCAATGTCCACGGGCTTGATGTCCGTCCATTCCTGACAGGCCGTCGCCAGCGACAGGAGGGCGAGAACTGCGCATCCCCAAAGTATGTGTTTGATTGTTTTCATGTAGTTCTTTTTTTTACTGATTACTGATTATTTTTCTTGTCCCACCACAGGCGCGTGGCGCCGTTGTCTGGGCCGCCGAGGGCCGCGACCGCCGCCGCCACGTTGGCGCCGTTCTCCGCATATTCTATCTGCGGGTACCAAAGCCTCCTGATGCCAGTGTTCGAATCGATCACGCCTCCGCTCTTGTTCTCCACCACCGGCAGCAGTTTCGGGTAGCCCGTCCTCCGCTGCTCGCTCCACGCCTCTACGCCCAGCGGGAAAATTGCAATCCACTTCTGCGTGATGATGCGCTCCAGGTTCCGCTCGAAGGTGTTCTCCCCCTCCTCCCATGCGATCGTGATGTCGCTGGCGGGCTGGGCGACGCTGTAGGTGCTCAGCGGGTCGGCGTAGGCCGAAGGCTTGTCGGTCGAATTGGCGCAATAGGCATCTGCGCCTGCAGCACCACGCTGCTCGAACGACAGCGCGATGCCCCGCTCATACAGCTCCTTCGCCGTGCCGCCCATCTTCCAGCCACGCAGCGCACCCTCGGCACGCAGGAAGAACACTTCGGAGGCTGTCAGCCACACGAACGGGTCAGAATCCTTGATTATCGGCTTCGAGTAGGAGTTAACGACGTTCTCCTTGTTGACCACGTCGATCCCAATCCGGATTCCCGCGAAGTCGTCCTTCTCCGCAATTTGCCAGTCCGGCGTGAAGTACTGCACCTTCACCTTGGTGAACATCTTCTCCATCCTAGGATCCTTGTAACCCTGCATGTAGGAGATGATGTCTGCGCCGACCCTGTGGTCACCCCAGTCGTTGTAGATCATCGCCGCACGGTTCTCCTCCACAGTAAGCAGCGCGTTGTCCGCATTGGACTCGATTACCCCGCCTGCGACGGCCTCCTCGGCCTTCGCCTGGGCCTTGGCCGCATCTGCGTACACGATCCGCACCGCCATCCGCAGCTTCAGCGCGTTCACGAACTTCACCCATTTCGAGATGTCCCCGAAATAGACGTTGTCGAACTTCTTGAATGCGTCCGGGCTGATCCCGGCGTTCTTCGTCAGGACTGCCAGGGCCTCGTCCAGCTCCGCGAACATCCGGTCGTAGACCTGCTCCTGCGAGTCGTAGGCCACCGTCAGCGACACCGAACCGTCCTCTGCCAGCACTTTGCTGTACGGGATCGGGCCGTACATGTCCGTCACCCGGTGCATGATCGCCACCTTCAGCACCTTCGCCAGGGCCAGCGCCACCGGGTCCTCCGTCTTGTCCAGCATGTCGCGGTACAGTGGGTAGGTGTCCGTGATCATGTCCCCGAACGGAGCCTTCTGCCAGGCTATCGGTGGGTTGTATGTCTCGAACTTGTCCGTCCATGGGACGGTGGCACCCATGTATCCGGCGAACGGCTGAGCGGCCAGACATTCGACGAACTGGTAGCGGTGTTCCTCGCTGGGAACCACTAAACCCTGGAGGCCCTTCAGGGTTGAGCCGATGTTGTAACGCTCCCGGCCGAGCTGCTCCCTGGTAATCTCGTATGGGTTGCGGTTGATCCTGTCGAAGTCCCCCGTGCACGATGTGAGCAGCAGGAGCAAAGCGCATGGCAGCAGGAATCGATTGTATAGAATTTCAGTTTTCATATTCCTAAGACGTTAGAAGGTGATTTTTACGTTCACGCCGATGTTCCGGGTAGACGGAAGCATGAAATAATCGATGCCCTGGTAATAGTTGCCTGTGCTGGCCACCGCCTCCGGGTCGAAAGGGGCGTGGTTGTAGAGCATCAGCAGGTTGCGGCCGATGAGGGAGGCTTGGATTCCCATTGCGTTCCGGAACCATTTCCTCGGCAGCTGCCAACTGATGTAGGCCTCTTGCAGGCGTACATTGGTTGCACTGTAGGTATAATACTGAGGCAGACCGCTTGAGGAGCCGATTGCGGCGTACCAGGTCTGTGGATCCACGTAAAAGGTGTCTTCCACGAGCACCGAACCGCGGTTGCGTGCTTCGGCTGAGGCTGCGGACACACCGTATTGGTCAAGGGCTGCCTGGGTCGCCGAATAGACGATGCCGCCGAGGCGGGCGGACAGTAGGGCCCCGATGGTGAATCCTTTGAACGATAAGTCGTTCCGCCAGGCGAGGTTGGCTTTCGGGAAGACGCTGCCGAGCTTGATGTCTGGCAGGTTGTCTACGGTCACCAAAGCACCGGCAGGGTCGATCTCTATCTGGGCTTTGTCATCGCGTTTCAAACCGCTGTTGGTGTACAGATCTCCGAGCGTGCCGTTTTTCTTGAGAATGAACTTGGCCTTGCCCAGCCCCTTTATTTCGAGGCGGTTCTTCGTTATGAGTTCTCCGGTCTCGGGATGGACGTAGTTATCCACGAGGCGGCGGATCTTGTTTTTGTTGGTGCTGAGGGTGAAGCCGGAGTCCCAGCTGAAATTCCCCCAGGTATGGTCATAGCTCAGCGTCAGCTCCAGGCCCGTGTTCCGCACCGAACCGGTCTGCACGTACATCGTCGAGTAGCCCGACGACACGGAGATCTGTGGGTCGAAGGTCTGGTTGAAGGTGTCGGCCCTGTACCAGGTCAGCGCGAGGCTGAACTCCTTCAAGAGCTTGAGGTCGAGCCCGGCTTCCCAGGATTCCGTCCGTTCCGGATAGAGATTTCCGATCGGGAAATGGGTCTTGGGCTTCCAGGTCTGGGTTGTCTCGTCGTAGGCGTAGGTCGGGGAGGTCAGGTGCCGCGTGTAGGGCATGCCGACGGAGCTGTAGGCCGTGCGGACCTTCAGCAGATCAAACTGCTCGGGCATCCGGAACAATTGCGAAAGGACGGCGGAGAGGCCGACCGATGGGTAGAAGAATGACGACTGTGGGGAGTTCGCAAGCTGGGAAGCCCAGTCGTTGCGTCCCGTGACGGTCAGGTAGAGTATGCTCTTCCAGCCGATTTCCGCGCTGGCGAATACAGATTGCGTCTGCTCCTCCCAGCCAGTCTGTCTGGCTTTTTTCTTGGCGTTGTCCAGGTCGAAGACATTGAACACGTTCGGAATGCCGTTCTCGCGGATCGGCCCCCTGTAGCTGAGCTCGTCGAAGCGAGTGTCCGTAATGCTTGCACCGAGGTTGGCCACGATTGACCAGTCCCCGAAGCGTTTGTCCACGTTCGCAAGCAGGTCGGCGTAGGTCTGTGCTTCTTCCGATTTGGAAACTGTGTAGTGGCCTTGGGTACTGCCTTCCGTGAGGGTGCTGATGGTGCTGGCATAGAGCTTCTGCTCGAAGCGGCCTGCGGCATTATCCACGCGTATGCGGCCGGACAAATCCAGCCAGTCGAGCACCTTCCAGGTAGCGGAGGCGGACAGCATGTATCGTTTCTTGCCTGCATCCCGGAGGTTCCGGTATGCGATCCAGTATGGGTTCTGCATGCGGAGGTCGCCCTCTCCCTGCGGCCAGTACTGCGTCTTGATGAGCCGCGCCGGATCCCAGCGTTCGAAAATTTTGGCGTTTTCGAAGTCGTCCCCACGCGGGAAGAGATATGCCGGAACCATAGGGTTCGAATACACGCCTTGGTTGGTCATGTTCCGGTCGTTCTGAACGATGTAGCTGGCACCTACGTCAAGTTTCACCTTGTCCCTGAAAAAAGATGTCGTGTTGCGGAAGGTGAAGTTGTAGCGGTTGTAGCGGTTGTTAGGGATGAAGCCCACAGAGTTGACGGCAGCGGTGGAGAAGAAGGTCTGGTTCCGTTCGGTGCCAGTAGAGAGGGTGAAGGAATTTGTGAATACGTTGCCTGTGCGGAAGAATTCTTCCGGAGTGTAGCCCTTGCGAGCGGCTTCGGGGAGCTTCGGACCCCAGCTAAGGATCGTGGATCCAGACGCATTGCCCCGGCTACCGGTGCCATATTCATTCTGAAAATTCGGTAGCACGAAAGGACGGATCCATTCGGTGTTGCTGGAGAAGGTGATCTGAGGCTTGCCGGTGAGGCCGCGTTTGGTCGTGATGACGATGGCTCCGTTGGCGGCTGTGCTGCCGTAGAGTGCGGCTGCGGCGGCTCCTGTCAGGACGGACACGCTCTCGATGTCGTCCGGGTTCAGGTCGGCTATGGCTTCCGTGAATCCCCGGGAGCCGAATTCCGTGTCACCTCCTCCGCCGAAGTTGTGCATCGGGATGCCGTCGATGACGTAGAGGGCGTTGCTGGACTGCTGGATGGATTTCGAGCCGCGCATGATCACTTTGGAGGCACCGCCCACGCCGGCGGAGCTTTGGTTGATTGTGACGCCGGCCACCTTGCCGCCCAGGGCGTTGATGAAGTTTGCGTCCTTGATCCGGACTAGATTGTCCGCCTTGACCTGCTGCACGTTGTAGCTTAGCGCTTTCTCCGCTCGGCGTATGCCGAGGGCGGTGACGACCGTCCCTTCCAAGGCAATGGAGCCTTCGACCAGGACAATTTGCAATGAAGCATGGTTTCCAACTGCGATTTGCTGGGATTCATATCCAAGACAATTGATTTCCAGCATGCTCCGGGCATCGGCTATTTTCATGGAAAACCGTCCGTCCTGATCGGTCTGGGTGCCGTTTTCCGTCCCCTGCTCCAGGATTACGGCTCCCGGGACAGGCTGTCCGGCTCGATCCAGGATTGTACCCGAGACCTTGCGGACATCCGCTTCCGGCCGGTTGGACAGGTAAATATGGAAGCCCTCGATGGAGTAATGGATGTTGAGGGGTGCAAACAGGGTCTCGCAAACATTTTCCACCGTTTCATTCCGGACGGAAATGCTGACTGTCCTAGAGAGATCGACGCCTTGGTTTGCAAAGAGATAACGTGTCTGTTGCTTGATGCTCTCCAGCGCTTGCGCGAGCGGGGCATCTTCCAGATGCATCGTGATCCGCATACGTTGTTCCTGAGGCCAGGCCTTGGCATCCGGGGCGGAAGCGGACAATGCGAGCAAAATACAAAGAAGACTGCAGAGTGCCTGCAGAATACTCGGGATTTTATTCATACATTTGTATAATGGTTAGTAATAAGTTTCAATGATGTTCCAGTCATGTGCTTGTTGCTATGGCCTGCGGATATTCACGGTATCCGCAGGCTTTTTTATTATTAGTGGATATAGAGGGTGTCGCCGTCCCGCTCGTAGCGGAAGTCGGCCAGATGCTGCAGAACGCGGAGTGCGTAGTCGACCCCATCGTTGATGCGGATTTCGCCGCTTGTGCAGTGTAGCACGGGAACGTTGGTGCGTTCGATGACGATGCGTATGCCAAAGGCATTCTCGAATTCCCGTATCAATTCTTCGAAGCTCCGTCCGCCAATGTCTAGGATGCCTTGGGTCCAAAGAATATGCTTACGGACATCCTGCGCCTCTTTCTGCAGGTGTCCGCCGACGAGGTTCACGGTCTCATCAGGCTTCATCATTAGTTCTTCCGTGCCGTTGCCAACCTTGACGGAGCCTTTGACAAGGGCGACGGAAAAAATGCCGGCGGCCGGGTCGGCATCCACGTTGAATTCTGTTCCCAGCACTTCGACATCAGAGGCGAAGGTATTTACTATGAATGGTTTGTCTGGGTCGTGCGTCACGGAGAAGTAGGCTTCTCCAGTCAGACTGACGGTTCGGTTCTTCCGGGAGAAAGCCATTGGATAGCGCAGGCTTGCGCCAGAATTCAGTTTTACGCTGGTGCTGTCTGGCAGAATGAAATCCATCTGTTGTCCGGCCGGAACCCGGACTTCCGCCATCGTGTTAGAGAGCTGGCTCTGAACAATGCTGCCTATGATGTGTGCTGCTCCAAACGCGATTGCGAAGGCGGCGGCGACACTTGCGGCGGCTATGGCGGCGATGCGCAGGATCGGCTTGCGGCGATTCCGGGCGGCCTGCCGGAAGCGGTCGGTCTCCGGCAGGATGTCGTGCAGGACGAGTGCCTGGTACACGTCGAACGTCCTGCGGAAGCGTTTCCGGTTCGCAGAATCCTCTTTCAGCCAATCGTTCAGCTGCATTTCCTCTTCCGGAGAAGTATCGCTCCGGAAGTACTTGAACAGCATCTCATCAGAGATTCTTTCATGGTTTTCCATCTGGGTCATGGTCGATGTGGTTTGTGGCAGCGCACGGCATTTGTTCCTGTGTGCTTTACTTATTAAGCGTGTGGGCGAGGAAGTCTGACGCATAAATTTCGTATAATTTGTAATCCTGCCAGAAACGTCGTATTTTTAATTGCTCGAAAATAGACATGCCTGATGGAAAATCCCATATTTCCGGCGATTCACTGATGTCGCTGCATAAGGAGCGGGAGCGCTTCGTGCTGCTTGCTCTGTCCTTCGTGCGGGATCGTGAGGCTGCGGAGGATTTGGTGCAGGAAAGCCTGCTCTATCTGCTGGAGAACCAGGAGCGGATTGCGGACCGGAACTTGGCGGGCTATTTTTCCAAGGTCGTGATGAACAAGTGCTTGGACCTGCTGAGGCGGATTCGCCGTCGGGGCGAGATTGAGGGTCAGATCCGTAACGGAGCTCTGCTGGATGAGTCAATCGCCATCCTTTCTGGGAAGGTCTCCGAGGATGTGGCTCTGCAGGTAGACATGAGCGGCCGGATAGAAGCCTGCAGGAAGGCACTGCCATCCTTGGCTTTCAAGGTGTTCATTGCCAGCCGGGTCGGCGGAATGACGCATCGGGAGATCGCAGAGGAGTTTGGGATCGCCCCAAGGCGCGTGAACACCGAGGTGCAGCGTGCGCTCTCGGTGTTCCGGAAAGAATTCCAGGACTATCTCCAGAGCTCGGCTCAGCCAGTGCCTTGACTGGAGCAGCACTGGTCTCAGGCAGCTTGCATCGGGCATATATCTTTCGTTCGGTCTCTCATATTGCTTCCTGGACGGGAGGGAATGATTCATTCGAGAGGCTGTGAAAATGGTGCTATTCAATTTTCATCACGTCGAGGTCAACGGGGCCTGGAACGCCCTTGACTACTGCCTTGTCGCTTACCTGCCAGATTTTCCATGGCTCCCAGCTTGGCATCTGCTTGCCGTAGTGAGCTACCCAGATGGGATATTCACCAATGATTTTTCCGCAAAGGTTGTCCTTGATGAATGACGAGCTTGCATAGACGATTGGCCTTTTCCCATATTCCTTTTCAACCGCCGTCAACCATTGCAGGGCTCTCTGGTTCAGAAGCTCCTTGGAGCAGCCCCTGTGGATTGTCTCGATGTCCAGCACGGGAGGCAGATCATTCAGCCGTAGTTTTCCAACGGTCTGGATGAAGTTCTCAGCCTGAATCGCCCCGTCTTTCGAGCTTCGGAAGAAATGGTAAGCCCCGCGCCTGACGTTTGCCTTCCCGGCTTCTCTCCAATTCGTTTTAAAGTCGCAGTCTTTGAAAGTTGCACCCTCGGTCGCCTTGATGTAGACGAAGCTCACAGGCTTTATGTTCATTGCCCTGTAAGGATCCTTGACGGTCCTCCATCTACGATCGGTCATCACATAGAGCGAGTCCCAGATAATCGGTCCCTCGTTATTATGGGAAATGTCTATGCCATAACGCCAGTCCCCCTGAGGTACCTTGGCACCATATTCTTTATTGAAACAGAAGTGCTGGCTTAGCAGAATGACGATTAAAGCGGCTGAGACTGCTATCGCAGCAACCAGCCAGACGGAAACCTTCACTACCTTCTTCCTCCTCTTTCTGGTGCCAGGCTTCCTGGTTTCGGCTTTTTTAGACATTGCCTTTCTCGTGAGAGCTTTCTTTGCAGCCGGAGTCTTTTGGACTGTTGAAGGTTTGCTTTTTTTCGTCATTGCAATTGATTCTTCTGCAAAAATAATTAAATTTGTTGACGGCAATTTCGGTTAATGAATTTAATATCTAATATCGTTTATCATGGAACTAAAAGGATCTCAGACAGAAAAAAATCTGCAGACTGCGTTTGCTGGCGAGAGCCAGGCTCACACAAAGTATCTCTATTACGCATCAAAAGCCGCAAAAGATGGCTACGTTCAGATAGGCAAGCTTTTCGAGGACACTGCTCGCAACGAGAAAGAGCATGCTAAGATATGGTTCAAGATACTCCATGGCGGTGAGATGCCAACGACGGAGGTAAATCTCGAGGATGCTGCAGCAGGTGAAAATTACGAGTGGACCGACATGTACGCAGGTTTCGCCAAGACTGCCAAAGACGAAGGTTTCGATGACATTGCCTTCCTATTCTCCAGCGTAGGAGCCATAGAGAAAACCCATGAGAAAAGATACAGGAAACTGCTTAAGAATATCCAGGATGCGGTAGTTTTCTCTCGCGATGAAGATTGCATCTGGGAATGCTCCAACTGCGGCCATATTGTCATCGGCAAGAAGGCTCCAGAGGTCTGCCCTGTCTGCAAGCACCCTAAGAGCTATTTCCAATTAAAAGCCAATAACTATTAATCATTAGAGCATTCATGAAAAAAATATTCGCGCTTGCATTGCTGGCTGCGATGGTACTTCCATTGTCGGCCCAACCTAAGAAAGCCGTTCTTCCAGAGTATAAGTTCACCGTAGTAAAGGAAAACCCTATCACTTCGGTCAAGAATCAGAACCGTTCCGGTACCTGCTGGTGTTTCTCCACCATCGGTTACATAGAGTCGGAAATCATTCGTCAGAAAGGCATAAGTGACACTACTCAGTATCCGGACCTCTCGGAGATGTTCGTGGTCTCCCATTCCTACAAGGACAGGGCGGACAAGTATGTGCGGACAGATGGAAACATCGGTTTTTCGGCTGGCTCCGAGGCAGGAGACGTTTTCCATGTCATAGAAGACTACGGCATAGTGCCTCAGGCTGCCATGCCAGGCCTTCAGCCCCTCCCGATTCATGGCGAGCTGGATGCTACTACGAAGTCTTTCGTAGATGCCATCGTCAAGAATCCTAACAAAACCCTTTCACCGAACTGGAAGAAGGCTTTTGAAGGCATCGTGGACAGTTTCCTTGGCAATGCGCCAGAGACTTTCGTGCACAATGGCAAGACTTACACGCCTGCTCAGTACAGGGACGAGCTTGGAATCAATGTTTCCGACTTTGTCTCGCTGACATCGTTCACGCACCATCATTTCTATTCGTCGTACATAATGGAGCTGAGCGACAACTGGAGATGGGACAGCGCATACAATGTTCCTCTGGACGAACTCATGGAGGTGCTTTATTCGGCTATCAATAATGGCTACACGGTAGCATGGGGCACTGATGTGAGCGAGTCGGGCTTCAACAGGGACGGAATCGGCGTGCTGATTGATGACTCTAAAAAGCCTACTGCGGGTTCTGACCAGGCTCGCTGGACTGGAGACGCTGGAGATAAGGCGCAGCCTAAGCAGGCAGAATTTCCTGCGGAGATTGCCGTGACCCAAGAGTCCCGCCAGCAGTGGTATGACGAAAAAACTACCACTGATGATCATGGAATGCAGATTTTCGGCCTTGCGAAGGATCAGAATGGAAAAGATTTCTTCATGGTGAAGAATTCCTGGGGCGAGACAGGCAAGTATAAGGGAATATGGTACTGCTCTGATGCCTTCGTGCGTGGCAAGACCATGGAAATCACTGTTCATAAGGATGCTCTTCCAAAGGATTTGAAGAAGAAGCTTGGGATAAAATGAGCATTCGCAAACACATACCGAACACCATAACTTGTGCGAACATCCTGTGCGGTGCTGCCGGTATCGTATTTGCGTTCAACGATTCGCTTGAATTGTCTTTTATAATGATGCTCGCCGCCGCCGTCTTCGACTTCATGGACGGTCTGGCGGCGAGGCTTTTGAAGGCATATTCAGACATCGGCAAAGAACTGGATTCTTTGTGCGACGTGGTTAGCTTCGGAGTCCTGCCTTCGGTTATGCTGGTTCAGGTTTTCAGGCATGCGGCTGCATCTGTCTGCGGCCAAGCTGGCGGTACGATTTTCGGCCTCATGCCTTTGCTTCTGGCCGCTTTTTCGGCGCTAAGGCTTGCAAAGTTCAATCTTGATGAGCGTCAGCACGAGAGTTTTCTAGGCTTGCCGACCCCTGCCGCAGCAATGCTTTGCGGCTCGCTTGCGGCATATGTCAGCGTTACCCCTTCCAGCATCCTGACTTCTTGGTGTGGGAGCATTGCGTTCATTCCGTTGCTCACGGTGTTGCTGTGCGCTTTGCTGGTGAGCGAGATTCCGATGTTCTCCATGAAGTTCGGGACGGGCAAAGAGACTCCGATGAGAGAGAAAGCCAAACGCTTGGCATTCTTGGCAGTGGCTGCGTTATCTGTTGCAGCTGCCTTGGCTTTCGGACTTCGCTGGACGGTGATTCCGATCATCAGTTTCACGGCCTACATTATCATTAACCTGATTTTCGCCTTTTTCCCTCAAAGAGCATGACGGACGGTAAATACGTGATATTCTATGTCCATGGCATGGGCGGAGGAGGAGACAGCCGTATTCCGGCCATTCTGAAAGATAACCTAGGCTCTAAGTTCGAGGTTTTCATCCGTACATACGATTTCGACCCAGAGGTTGCCTCTTCGCAGCTCGCACAGTGGGCTTCCGAGGTTCTTCCTGATTTGGTAATAGGGGAGAGCATGGGCTCTGTGCACGCCATAGCTTTGAGAGGTTATCCTCATCTTTTCGTCTCCCCATCTCTGAATGCTCCGCTATATTTTCAGGCGATGGCTGTGGTAGATAGGATTCCTGGCCTCACGAAATTCTTTGACTGGTATTATCACCCGAAGCCTGGCGACAGGCAAAGACTACATTTTGAGCCTTCTCTCCTGAAAAAATGGGCCCCATGCCGGAAGATGGCGTTGCAGAACACAACTCTAAATGGCAGCAAGGATAGTTTCTATGCCTTCTTCGGCACTCGAGACAAGTTCCGTCGCAGCGGAGTCGTTTCTGTCAGGACTTGGCAGAAATATTTCGGTGATGGCACCTTCGCAATATACGAAGGCACCCATTTCATGGAGGAAGAATATATTCACGCCCTTCTCATCCCAAAAATCCACGAGATTTTAGGAATATAGCACTTTACTGTCCGTTGTTTTTCGGGCTCTGCGAACGCAGTAAATTCAAAATAATCCTAATTCGGTGACGGCTTTCGCTATGTTGGCTTTGGCCGTGGCGGGCTGCATCGCCCTATCAAGCGACATGCCCTCCGGGGTGATTTGAATGACATCCTCGAATCTTGCTTCCAGAAGCTGAGCTCTGTCAGAGACTTTGCCTGCTAAGAGGTAGACTTTCGTCCTTCTGCCACTGCCGCACTCTGCGTCATATTTCTTGGCATATTCAAGCACCCCAAAAGGGACTTTCCCTTTAAGCGTTTGCATGTCGGAATGGCCCTCACCGGTAATGACAACGCTACAAGAATCCAGCATATTCCCGAACCTCGCTAGATCCAGCACTTTCCAGATGCCAGGCACCATGTCTGCCCTGAAACAAGCCCTAAGCGCACCGCCGATGCCACCTGCCGCACCCGAACCTGGAATATTCCTGATGTCTTTTCCTGAAAAATTTGAATAGACGTAGCAGAGTTGGGCCATCCAGGAGTCGATGGCATCTACCATTTCTGGTGTGGCACCTTTCTGAGGGGCGAACATTTTAGCGGCTCCTCCATTCCCGAAAAATGGCACCGAGACATCGTAAAAGCCAGTGATTCTGCAATCCGGAATGTTCTTGTTCCTTCTGCTGGATTCTATTTCCAAGATATTCCCTAGCTCGGTCCGACCAGGTGCCAGCATGCCTGAAGGCGTCAAGAATCGATAGCCAAGCGCCTGTAGCATGCCTGTGCCCCCATCGCAGGTCGCAGTGCCTCCTAACCCGAGCCAGATTTCTTCTACACCAGAATCCAAGGCATCAGCCATTATCTCCCCAGTGCCGAAAGAACTTGAATATAATGGGTTACGCTCTCCGGGCGTAACAAGTCCCAGTCCACTGGCTGCTGCTGTTTCAATTACTGCAATCCTGCCATCCGCGACCAATCCATACTCGGCAGTTATGGAACGTCCTAGGGGATCAGTGCAATTGACTTTTCTGAATATGCCGTCGAGCAGTTCAGTTATGACTTTCGTGAAACCTTCGCCGCCATCGGAGATAGGAACAACAGTCACCTCCCCCGAAGGGAAGGCGGCCATTGCTGCTCTTCCGGCTTCCTGCGAAGTCAGGCAGCCCTTGAAAGAATCTATGGCGATGATCGCTTTCAAATCATCCTTCCCGGATAGGCCTTCAGCCCGGCTTCGAGAGCATCCATCGCCTTCTCCAGTTCAGGCACCTCTAGCACGTATGCCAGGCGGATGTGGTTGATGCCGCATCCTGGTGTCCTATAGAATGACTGGGCAGGGGTGACCATGGTCGTCATTCCATTGTAATTGAAGTCCGTGAGCATCCATTTACAGAAGTTCTCGGCATTATCGACTGGGATCTGTGCAATGGTATAGAACGCTCCGCCAGGAACAGGGGAATATACTCCCTCCATGGCATTAAGGCGCCCCAAAGCATAGTCTCTTCTGGCAATATATTCCTTTTTAGTCGCTTCGAAATAGGAATCTGGCGTGTCCATCGCGCCCAATGTCGCAATCTGTCCGTAAACAGGGGCACAGAGCCTCGACTGCCCGAACTTAAGGGCGGAGGCAATGACATCCTTATTGTGGGAGATTATGCAGCCGATTCTCACGCCGCAAAGATTGTAACGCTTAGATACTGAATCCAGCAATATTACGTTCTGCTCAAGCCCCGGAATATTCATTGCGGAGAAGTGCGGCTCGTCTGAGTAGCAGAATTCCCTGTACACTTCGTCGGAAATGAGGAACAGATCGTGCTTCTTGCAGAAGTCCCCCAAGGCAAGCATATCCTCTTTCGAGTACAGCGTTCCAGTAGGGTTGCCAGGGTTGCTGACAAGCACGGCCTTAGTGCGAGGAGTGACCAGTTTCTCGAATTCGTCGATGGAAGGCACTCTGAAGCCTGTGCTTATGTCGGTGTGGACTACTTTAAGATTAATCTTGTTAAGGTAGCAGAATGTGTAATAATTAGTGTAGAATGGTTCCATTACGAGAAGCTCATCTCCCTCGTCGCAAGCAATCTGCAAGGCAATGTCTATGCCCTCGCTGCCGCCGGTAGTGACAATGAGTTCGGAAGGGTCAATATTTATGCCGGCCTTGCGATAATATTTCTCGGCGAAGGCTTTCCTCAGCTCCATCATTCCAGCAGAGTTCGAGTAAGAAACGTGATCAAGTTTGTTGTTTCTCACAGCATCCAGCACGCACTGCGGAGACTTTATGTCCGGAGCGCCTACGTTGAGATGAAACACCTTGATGCCTTTACTCTTTGCCTCGTCGGCAAATGGAACCAACTTCCTGATGGCGGAAGCCGGCATAAGCTGAGTTTTTTTAGAGATGCATGCCATGTCGTTCTGTTAATAAATAAGTTAAAGTTTTATATGCCCGATATCTTTTCAAAGATAGTGATTTTTTTTACCTTTGCAGACGTTCTTAACAAATTAATTTTAAGTTTTATGTCAACTTTCAGACAAAGAGCATTGAATGAAGCAGCAATGCATGGAAACGAGCGCTATTTCGTTGAAGATCGCCCCATCTCATCGTTTTTCGGTGTGAACGTCTTCGATAGGGAAAAGATGCGCCGCTACATGTCAAAGCCAGCTTATGAGGCGGTGGTCTCTGCTAGCGAGTATGGTACCAGCATCGACCGCAGCCTGGCAAACGAAGTCGCCACGGGCATGAAAACCTGGGCGATAGAGATGGGTGCTACTCATTACACGCACATCATTGAACCTCTTACTGGTCTTACTGCTGAAAAGCATGAGGCTTTTGTCACTGTCAAGAATGGTGACGTCTTCGAAAGATTCAGTGGTACTGCTCTTGTCCAGCAGGAACCTGACGGTTCCAGTTTCCCTAGCGGAGGGTTGAGGAATACGTTCGAGGCCCGCGGTTATTCCGCATGGGATCCTACTTCCCCTGTTTATATCCTTGGCCAGACGCTCTGCATACCTTCTATCTTTGTTTCCTACAATGGAGAAGCGATTGATATGAAGGTGCCGAACCTGAAAGCTTACCAAGCTCTAAACAAGGCTGCTGTCTCGGTGGCAAATCTTTTTGACGATGCGGTCACCAAGGTGACTGTCAACATAGGTCTCGAGCAGGAATATTTCCTGGTCGATGAGGCTCTTTACAAGGCCCGTCCAGATCTTGCCCTCTGTGACAGGACGGTCATCGGGCACACTTCCGCGAAAGATCAGCAGCTCTCTGACCATTATCAGGGTACGATTCCTCAAAGGGCGATGTCTTTCATGAAGGATTTCGAGACGGAGGCTTATAAGCTTGGCATAGAGCTCACTACAAGGCATAACGAGGTGGCTCCTAATCAGTTCGAGTGCGCACCGAAATTTTGTGAGATGACCAAGGCCATAGATCAGAACATGCTTCTGATGACCGTGATGCAGCAGGTGGCCGAAAAACATCATCTCAAGGTAATTCTGCACGAGAAACCTTTCGCAGGCGTGAATGGAAGCGGTAAGCATACGAACTGGTCTATGCAGACGGACTCGGGCGTCAATCTGCTCTCTCCAGGTAAGACTCCAACCACGAACCTTCAATTCCTTGCTTTCTATTCGTCTGTCCTGAAGGCTGTGCATCGGCATAACACGCTGATAATGACTTCTGTCTGCACTTACAGCAACGGTTTCCGTCTCGGTGGGAACGAGGCTCCTCCAGCTGTCATGTCAGTATTCTCGGGGTCGACGCTTTCTAAAGTCTTCGATTCCATCATGAAGATGAAAGCAGACAAGAGCGCAGATTCCGGCAAAGAGTCCATTAAGCTTGTCAATTCCATTCCTGAGATATTCCCAGATAACACGGATCGTAACAGAACATCGCCTTTCGCCTTCACGGGCAATAGGTTCGAGTTCCGCGCAGTAGGTTCTTCAGTGAACGTCGCATCTGTGACTTATGTGCTTAATGCCGCTGTCGCAGAGGCTCTTGCCGAATTCCGCGCGCGAGTGGACAAGAAAATGAAGGCACGCATCAAGAAAAATGATGCCGTGATGGAAGTCGTTAAAGAATTCCTTATCGAGTCACAGGATGTAATGTTCGAGGGCAATGGCTACAGCGCAGAGTGGTTCGAAGAGGCTAAGAAGAGAGGTTTGAAGGCGATCACGAATTTCCCTGATGCTTATAAGAACTATCTCACGAAAGATTCAGAGGCTCTTTTCGTCAAACAAGGCATCCTTTCCAAGGCCGAGATAGAGGCGCGCTACGAGGTTCTGGACGAGACATACGTGAAGAAGCTTCAGATTGAGGCCAGGGTTATAGGCGACCTTTGCCTTAATCATGTCATCCCTGCCGCCGTAAGGTATCAGGACCTGCTTATTCAGGATATTACCGGCAGCCAGGCAGTGTTCAAGGCTGAGAGCAAAGAACTTTGCAGGGCCGAGATCGACACTTACAAGAAAATCGCTGGTTTTATCAACAACTTGCAGGCGGATGTCGAGCAGCTGGTCGAGGCTAGGAAGAAGGCCAATGCCGTTCCTGACATAGCCAAGAGAGCAAAGCTCTACTCTACGGAGGTCATGTCCTGGATGGAGAAGGTGCGTTACTGCGCAGACCATCTGGAGATGCTCGTGGATGATGAGCTCTGGCCTATGCCGAAGTACAGGGAGATCCTGTTCTTCTAACAATGAATATAATATATTAATGAAGAATCTTTTAAGAATATTTCTCATTGCTGTGGTTTTGTCTGGTGCTGCGTCATGCGCCAGGCGCGTGGAAAGCACGTTCGTGGCTATCCCTTTCGTGGATGACCTGCTTGCGGATTCGCTTCCCGCGTTAAAGTCCTATGCCGCATTATCCGGCAAAACCTCAGGCAATATTGCTCTAGTAGGGGATCCATCTGAATGCCTGAAGGTGAGCGAAGAGCTCATGACTTCGGATAAGTTCGATAATGTGGATGGACGCAAAGTCTCAGATGGCCTGCCAGATTTCGCTGGCGAAACTTTTGTCTCCATCTTGGACTTGTACGACGCACCTTTCGACAGCATAATATTCAAGAAAGATTCCGTGGCATTAAGAGAGATTTCGGTTCGCGACTGCGTGTACGCTCTGGACACTTCTTTCAGTTTCACTCCGTACGGCGGTCGCGCATCGATTTCAAAAGGCTCTCCGAAAGTGCTGGTGATTTGTTCTCCATTAGTGACAGAGTGTGCCCTGGCCGACATTGAAGATTTTTTCTCTAAGATAGGGTGCCAGATTCCGATCATCAGTTCGAAAGACACCGCATATTCATATTCGGAATCACTCTATTCCCTTCTAAGGCAAAAGAATATGTTCACTCACGACATAGCATATCCTTCTGCCGAAGGCTATGTAGTGGTGCCTATGGATGACAGCTCGATGTCACTAAATTCTGTCCTTGTCAGCTTTGACGAGGGCTTCATCCCAACTGAATATCCAGACTCTGTGTCCATATGGTCAGTCGCTCCAAAAACCGTGGAATCGTATGTTCAAAAATAGTATTACTCCGGAAGAAATAGAAAAGCTGCAGCTGGCTAGTTTTAAGGGCAAGATAAAAGTAATCAATAGGTTAGGATTAGATTTCATACTGGCGGTCAAGTACTTGAAAAAGCAGAGGGTAATCGGTTTCGACACTGAGTCCAGGCCATGCTTTTCCCCGGATCAGCCTCACTATGGCGTCTCGCTCCTTCAGCTTTCTGGGGAAGACGAGGCGTTTCTCTTTAGGATAAAACTGATGGGAGGAATTCCGAAGCCGCTCAGGAATATTCTCTCGAACAAGAATATTTTGAAGGTCGGTGCAGCAGTGAACGATGACGTGCGCGGGCTACGGAAGCATCACGATTTCGAGCCTGGTGGCTTCGTGGATTTGCAGAAGATTGTCTGGGAATATGGCATCAAGGATAAGAGCGTTAAGAAAATGAGCGCAATCATTCTGGGCTTCAGGATTTCCAAGAGCCAGCAGCTTTCGAATTGGGAGGCGGACAAACTCTCAGAGCCGCAGAAGCTTTATGCTGCGACTGATGCCTGGGTGTGTCTGAAGATGTACAAGAAGCTTCTGGCCTCTGAGAAGCACCCCCTGACTCCTGAGGAAACGCTACCGAATCCTCCGAAACAGCAGATTGCTGTCCCTACGGCTAAGTCGGTACCGGAGGCAGCCAGTCCAGTTTCGACGAAGCGCAGTTCGGCTTCTGCGGCAGACACCTCAGTTTCGACGAAGCGTAGTTCGGCTCCTGCGGTGCGCAAACGAAAAGGTTCCGTTTCTGCCACCCCTGCCGCCCCTGCAAGCAATCGTTCCGTCAAGCATAAATGAATATGACTAAGATTATTCTAAAAAAGGGTAGGGAAGAATCTCTTCTCAGGTTTCATCCATGGGTGTTCTCCGGAGCTATCGCTCAGATCGTTGGCGAGCCAGCTGAAGGTGATATCGTGGGCGTTTTCGCTTCTGACGGCTCATTCCTGGCATACGGCCATTATCAGATAGGCTCAATAGCCGTCAGGGTTCTCAGTTTCAATGGAGAAAATCCAACGAAGCCGGAATTTTTTAGGAATATGCTCTCGAAGGCTCTGCATCTTCGCGTTGCCGCAGGACTGGCAAGCCTTGCTCATTCTGACCTGAGAAACGATAGTCATCCTGAACAAACCACCCACCGTCATCCTGAACAAGCCGTCCCACGTCATCCTGAACTTGATTCAGGATCTAATCCTACCAAGAATCCTGTTCCAGGATCTGTCACGAACTGCTATCGCCTAGTGCACGGCGAGGGAGACGGCCTCCCTGGCCTGATAATAGACTTTTACGATGGCGTTTGTGTGATGCAAGCGCACTCTGTCGGTATGTTCAGAGCAAAAGAGGCCATCTGTAATGCCCTAAAACAGATTTACGGAGACTCTTTGAAGGCGGTTTACGACAAAAGTTCCGGCACTGCCCCTTTTAAGGCGGGGCTGGACTTAGTGGACGGATACATTTATAAAGCTGATGGTTTTTCTGATGACGAACAGGTCGTTCAGGAAAACGGTCATGAATTCCTAGTTAATTGGACCGAAGGTCAGAAAACAGGATTTTTCCTAGACCAAAGAGAGAACAGGCTGCTTACGGAAAAATATTCAAAGGGACGCAATGTCCTGAACCTTTTCTGCTACACAGGCGGCTTCTCCGTTTATGCCCTTGGCGGTGGCGCAGTTCACGTTGACTCGGTAGACAGCTCTAAGAAAGCCATTGACATGGTTTCTAAGAATATGTCGCTGAATGGCTTCGAGAACTCCTCCCACTCGGAGTTCTGCGAAGATGCGATGGAATATCTTGCTAAAGTGCCTGAGGATAAATATGACCTGATGATAGTGGACCCTCCTGCATTCGCAAAGCACAGGGGAGCTTTGAGCAATGCCCTGAGGGCATATCAGCGACTTAATGCCGCAGCTATTTCCAAAGTGGCTCCAGGAGGCATCATATTCACTTTCAGCTGTTCTCAAGTAGCTGATAAAGAGGCGTTTGCTCTTGCTATATTCTCTGCTGCAGCTCAGACAGGCAGGAGCGTTCGCATTCTGGATCGCCTGAACCAGCCCGCAGATCATGCAGTGAACATCTACCACCCCGAAGGTGAATACCTGAAAGGCCTTCTTCTTTACGTGGAATAATCGTAAAAGCCTCGCAGGCCTCTGCAAATACTTCTAGATTCGGGCCTTGTCTCCTATTCACAAATCACCAAAAACAACATTTTTGCAAAAATTTGCGATTTGTTGAAAAAGTGCATAACTTAATAGCAGGAAATTCATTTGTAGATAACGCTAATACCTAAATTACCTGTTTTTATTTCAGAAAAATTACCTACCTATCTAATTAACTGCTACTCAGTCTTAAAACTTTAGAATTATGACCACAATAATCAAAGGGTTGCTATTAGCAACAACAATTATGGCTGCTTTCATCATTGTTTCCTGCGAGAAGAATATGGAAGAGCCTGCGACGGCTGATTCCGAGGTTGTTTCCTCTACGATCAATAGCCACGTCCGCTGGATTATGCGAAAGCGATACTCCAGGATTATCTTGACAAATCTGACGAGCATCTAACCAGATCTGGAATGTCTGTCAGGAGAAAAATCTCGGGGGTTCATGTCATCAACCCTAACAAAGCGAAGACAAGGTCTGTCGAAGCAGATTCAATTGCCGTAGAATGCGATGCCATGCTGTATCTTTTTGATTTTGAAGATGACTCTGGATTTGCTATATTGGCGGCAGATGATAGAATATCATCTGACATCATTACCATCGCCGAAGAAGGTTCCTTATCCGAAGAAAATTTATACGACGCATTCTCTGGTGACGAAGAAGTGATGGAGCCGGATTTTCCTGTTGATGGCCCAGGCATCATCGAATCTTTCGGGAATGACACCTGCGAGTTATTCTTGAACCCGAATACCTTCGACCTGTATGATAGCACATCGACAGATTATTTTGTTGGTGATTATTATCCTGGAGAAGCAGACTCTACTGGGGAATCCATGACGGAAATGTCAAAGAAATTCATTTCTAATCTTGTCGTTTCATACTCAATAAGAGAGATCAAATCTGCAACTGCCATGGTTCCTATCGACTCATTAATAGATGATGATCGGCCGTCGAAGGACTATGTGATAACAATCCCATCCACCAGTTACGAAGGAAAAGTCGCAGGGCTTCTCGCATTTTCGAAAGATTGGCACCAAAGGTCACCCTTCAATGATTTTTGTCCGAAGGTGCGGCAAATATTTAAGCCTTGGAAAAGACATCGCGCTTACTGTGGTTGCGTTAACATAGCCGTAGGAGCGATGCTTGCCAACGAAGAATGGCCTGCGACCATCACCTATGATGGAAATACCGTCGACTGGAAGTCGTTGAAGTCCAATTATAATCAAGGCAATTCTGCCGCAGCTCTTATGAGGGCGTTAGGGAAGAAACTTTCTTCCATGTATTTTTACAATGGGACATTCACGTTACCGATAATGGCAAAATCTTACCTGAGCAAGCATTTTAGCGATGTTCATTATTCTTGGTATGACATCAATAATGTCACATCCTCTCTTGACCGAGGGAAACCGATTTTCATCTGCTCAATTCCGAATAAAAAGGTATGGGTATTTAATACATACGACATCGCTAATAGCCACGCTTGGAACATAGACGGCTACAAGCTCAAGACCGTGACAACGCTTGAGAATCGCTACTCCGGTGTCACTAACGAGCTGTTAAGCTCGAAAGTCAAATCCGTAAAGACGACCTGCATGGTTCATTGCAACTTCGGCTGGGGAGGATCATTCAATGGGTATTTCGCTTCTGGCGTGTTCGATTTAGGAAACAAAGAGGCAGAATTTGACGATATTTCCCAAAAAAAAGGCAAGATTAATTATAAATGGTATTTACATACAATTACTTATGGAGAAAGGCGTTAAACTGATGCTCATGGCACTCATCGTCGCATCTGGTCTAGTAGGGTGCGACAGGGTGGAAGAACATTATTCTCATTCATACATTCTTGAATACTATAGGGTGGACTCGTATGGTTTCAGAGAAGTCCCATCTTATGATGGCAAGTTTGATTTCAATCTTGAAATAGGCAAAAGAGTCACTTTCTTATCCAAGGGACGCGATAAGGAAATCTTCGACAGCTTGTGCGTTCAGAACGGCGACATAACGTACGATAGGACGGTGGAATTAATAGCTGGCATAATTGCGCCAGTTTGCGCCTACCCGGACAGAGTTTCACTTAGCGTGACGTGCAGGGGCGACTTTGATGCCGAGCATCCGTCTGGAACTCCATTGGATGACTGTATCGATGTCACTTATAAAAGCGCATACGACTATGTCCATGGCGGCTACATCGACGAATACTCAGCCGAAGAAGAACGGACGAAAACCCTTAGCGACATGACGCCGGAAGACTGGAAGTTGCAGACCAGTAGCCCTATATTTGCTTTCACGAAAGATCCTGACGTCAAGGGAATCAAATACTTGACGGCTATCATAAAGACGTCTGACAGCAGGGTCTTTACGGTAAATTTTCAGTACGATTTTAAAGAGGGGCACCTCTGTCAGGTTGCGATTCCGTGAATATGAACTAAAAGGGGCACTCCATCAGCCACCTACGCATGCATGCCATGCTAGAAGCAAACACTTGAAGACTAATATCTGCAGGTGCTTGTTCAGTTCGTTATTATTTCCGGTTCGTGGGACTAGCAGGCTAAAGAACAAAACCATTTGTTCAACTATCTTTCAGAATAAATTTGCGCAAACGGGAATTTAATCTTAAATTTGCATTCACGTCAATTGACCAGTGATTTGTGTTGCCGAGTACAAATCCATGCGATGTTGATTCAAGGTGCCTTGGCCGAGTGGTTAGGCACAGGTCTGCAAAACCTGGTACAGCGGTTCGAATCTGCTAGGCACCTCCTCTTAAGGCTCTCTGCCCCTTACTATTCCCCACAGTCTTTGTGCCATAATTGTCAAGCCCAAATGATGAGAGGAATATGGAGATACGATTCCCGCCACTAACATCCCGAACGCCACCTCACCACGGCATACCACTTTCGTCACTCTGAACATCCACACGTCTTCCTGGACGAACCACCCCGTCATCCTGAACGACTCGCCCCGTCATCCTGAACTTGTTTCAGGATCTAGGGTTTGCAAGAATAGATTCCGGGTCAAACCCGGATAGCGGTAAGGAGAGTCCGGAATGAACGTGAGAAAAATGAACGCGATTTCCCACACATGACCCTCTACGGCCCGTCACGTTATCCTGAACCTCACACTACCTACCGCCCCGGTGTGCGATTCGGGCATTCTGCACACCGCGAGAACACGGAATGCCGTGACGGTGTGCGATTCGGGCATTGTGCACACCGCGAGTCCAAAGTGAGAGCAAGCGGGGCTTTGTGTACCAAGAAGATGGCTGTGTTTTGAAAATGTGGATTGGGTAAGTCAAAGCGCAGACACGGATTTTCGGGATTTGACCCTTCTATTATGGCCAGAGAAAAGATTCCTCATAAATGCTATTATGTGACCTTGAATATTAGTGTATTTGTACCATGCATTGAGCAGAGCGTGGCTCAGAGGGCGCTACTACTAATATTATATTCCCAAGCCACGACAAAAAAATGAACTTATTTTAATTTTAACGTTATGAGATTTTCACGTTTATTACTGACCTGTTTGTCTTTATGTGCATTATCAGCCTGTGGAGAAAAAAACGATGAACCCGTGACCCCTGACGTGCCGGAAGTTCAGAAAGACACTTTTGTTTTTGCAGTCGGCGAGGAACCCGTTCCGGGGCAGTCGTATTATTATGCAACCATCTGGCGCGATGGAAATGCAATGCACCTTTCCGATGGAACATTCGATAGTTTTTGCAATGGGGCTGCTATAGACGGGCATGTGCTTTATGTCGTGTGCGACGAGGCTACGGGGGAGATTGTTGATGACGGCTATTACGAGCCATATAAGAGGAATGTGGGTGTGATGTGGACCATTAATTTAAATAATTTCGATACAAAGTCCACCTCTAATGTTGCAAAGGTGACCCTGAGCGACGGGAAAAATGAGACTTCGCCGCTGAAGGTTGCCGTAGCAGACTCGAAAGTCTATATCAGTGGCTTCGATTATCTTGCGAATGGGAATCGGCGTGCCATCGTATGGACGGATGGGGACTATCTTACTGACGGGTCCGTGGATGCGCTTGCTTACTGCATTGCGGCAGACGGCAGCGACTATTATGCTGGTGGGTACATTCAGTCTCCCGAAAATATGAAATGCGGAACAGCCGTGATCTGGAAGAATGGGGAAGTCATCAAGCTGACAGATGGCAGTACTTTGGCTAAGGTGACGGCTATTTGCGCTTACACTGATAAATACGGAGTTAAGCATCTCTTTGCCGCAGGAAGCGAGAAGAATATCGAGGGACGATGGAAGGGTGTGCTTTGGATAGATGGAAAGGCTCAGGATCTAACGGGAGAGGAAGGTACCAGCATAGCCGCTATGTCAGTAACGGAAGACGGTTACTACATTGTCGGGAACAAGACTATCGATGCCACTGGCTCCATCGTGGCCTGCCTGTGGACAAAAGACGGATGCACCGTGCTTTCCAAGGACGACGGCTCCATGGTTGAAGGATTGGCTTTAACGGTCGTAGGCAAAGATGTGTACGTGGTTGGAAGCGAAGCTAAGCTCGATAAGTCCACCTATGACTACGTATTCGTTCCTCACGTATGGAAGAATGGCGTAGAGCAGGACGTTAACCTGTCTGAAGGGACGACGATCTGGTCTATGACCTCTGCGATAGTGGAAAAACAGCAGTAAGTCGCGTCCGATTAATTAGTTTCTGGAATCAGCCAAGAGAGGCGATCCAGTCCTTCATCTGCTGGGCTTTGGACATCGCCGACTCGAAGAGACGCATCTGATTGCGAGTGCGCACTAGGTTGTGCTCCGGATATTTGATCTTGTAATATGTGTCTCCGTTGATGTAGTCGGCGAAGAAGCGCACAGCCTGCATGAAAGGAAACAGGCATGCGGCGTACGGCAGATTCTCTTTCTCTATAGGGGTCAGGAAAGGCTTCGTGCCCTTGATGTAGCCCCTTGAAAAGGCCTTGAATATATTCATGTCAAAATCCACCTTGTCCAATTCCGGAGAGTCCTCAGCCACCGGATTTGCCGCAGTGCGAAGGAAATCGCCGAAATCAGAGAACACAAAGCTTGGCATGACTGTGTCCAAGTCGATGACGCACAGTACATTGCCGTCCTCGTCGAACATCATGTTGTTAACTTTCGTGTCACAGTGGCATATTCTTTTAGGAAGCTTTCCCTCACGATGCAGCTGCTCAGCCTTGCACATCTCCTCTCCATATTTGTCGATTTCGGAAAGGATTTTGTGCAGCTCCTGGCTCTCAGAATGGTCATCCTCGTGTAGTCTTCCAGCCTTATCATCCCTCGCGGCCTGCACCAGCTGGCGAAGCCTAAGCTCCATATTGTGGAAATCGGGAATAGTCTCCCCGAGCTTGTCAGGAATGTCGGCCAACATTGCCTCGAAGTTGCCGAATGCCTCCCCGGCCATCTCTGAGTAATGAGGATCGACAGTCTCGTACGTATAGGCATCTTGGATGAATACGGAAACTCTCCAGTATTTCTGGCCATCGAAGTAATATGTCTTCGGATTTTCGCTGATGAGCACATCCAATTTCTCTCCCTCGGACTTCAAAGGGATGAATCGCAAGACTCTGCGTTTGATGTCTTTCTCGCCACATGCCTCGAGTTTCTTCCGGATGTGCCTCGTGACTGCCTCGATGTTGCTCTGGAGCAAATCTACGTCAGTGAATACCGCATTGTTTATCCTCTGAAGCACATAATCATCGCCATTACCCTTAGTGGTAACTTTATATGTGTCATTAATAAGACCATTTCCTAGAGGCTTGATATCTTTAATGTCGCCCTCTATGGCGAATTTTTTCACGATTTCAACGAGATTTTCCATATCTGGTTATATTTTAGCCATCAAATTTACTGATTTTTCTTTAAGTTTGCGAATATATGGAATTATATGAATATGCCAGGCCGGCTCTGATGGCAGGCAAGAAGATACTTTATTTGCACGGCTTCGCCTCAAGCGGTGCGACGGGAAGCGTCGGCACCCTGCGGCTGCTTATGCCGGAATGCCAAGTGATTGCGCCAGATCTGCCCGTGGAACCCTCCGAGGTTATGAATATGCTGACGGCATTAGTCGCCTCGGAGAAGCCTAACCTCGTCATCGGGACGTCGATGGGAGGGATGTATGCTGAAATGCTTTATGGAATAGACAGGATTCTGGTGAACCCTGCATTCCAGCTTGCGGATACAATTCTTAAGCATAACGGCTTGGGTCGCCAGGATTTTCACAATCCGCGCGCCGACGGACAGATGTCGTTCCTGATAACGAAAGGTATGATAGAAAGTTTCCGGGAGGTCTCCTCGCATTGTTTCGAAAAGGCTCCAGAAGACTCCGCCAGGGTATATGGGCTTTTCGGCATTCACGACGACTTGGTGCATACGTTCGATCTTTTCTCTCAGCACTATCCTCAGGCCATTCGCTTCGATGGCGAGCATCACTTGAACGATGATGCCATTCTCCACTCGCTCCTGCCTGTCGTCCAGTGGATTGACGATCGTCAAAGGGGAGTCTCCCGCAGGGTCATTGTAATTGCCCTAGGCGACAAGATAGTGAATCATTCCAGCGGCTTCCGAAAAGCAGTGGAGATTTTATCACAGTCCTACGACATTCATATTCAGGCATCTGTGCCTTACAACCATCCGTCTGGGATTTCCGATGCTGCCAATAGGGATGACAGGGAGTCATGGGGAAGCATGGGCTGTGCAGATATTTTTTCTTGGTGCGAACGCGAGCTGGGCGTGCCAGTATGGAACAGGGTCACCATAACGAACCATAAAGAATTACTCCTCGCGGATTACCTGATTGACGGCGAGCCTGGCGTGAATGGCGGTTGTCCGACCGATGACAGTCCGGCAGGCTTCATGGGCACTCTCATCGAATACGGCTCCGATGCCTTCAAGTCTTGGGAAGACATCATTGCCTATTTCTCCCGCCTAGGCGGGCAGTAATGTGCTATCGGATGCTATTTACGAGGTCAGTCGCTCAGCCGTTTGACCGTCTTGGTTATTTCTTTCCTTAGTCTTTCTGTGCAGTTTGACGTTCCAAGATAATCACTTAGCTCGTCTTTGATGGCTGCTCTAGCGGATGAGCGGTTGTACCAGCCGAGGGTTTCAGCTGCTGCTACCCTGAGTTCTTCAGGCTCATCATTACCCTTTACTATGTCCAGCAGGGGCCGGGCTGCCTTGATATACCTATTGTTCCTGAATGTCCTTATCGCAGACATGCGTTTCTTGGAAGATGCTGACTCATCGGACAAGGTTTCAACATTGCTGTCGAAATATTCATAGCCACTGATGATATGCATTGCATCTTCCGCCTGCATCTGAACCCTTGTCAGCTCGGGGTGGGATGCCTTCAGGGTTTCAAGGGATGAGAAGATTTCATCTCCGCTGCCATATTCGGCACTGAAAAGGCATGCATCCCTGACCACAAGCTCGAAAGGGTCTTTCAACGCCGTCAGAATAGCATCGCTGGAATTAGCATCGGCAAGGGAGCGCAGTACGTCAAATGCGGTAACCCTTACCGGCCAGGATTGGTCATTCTTGAGCATGTCCAGAGCCTCGTCCGAAATAGAAGCAGCGTTTTTGCTGCCTTCCAAGGCTGAATATCCCAGATGCGCTATTCCCAGGCCTCTTTCAATGTAGGATGTAACTTCTTCTTTCTTCTTGCCTTCCTTCAGGTAGTTCCGCCAAGTCTTCTCATTCAGGGCATTCGCCGTAAGGTCGAATGACAGCCTGTCCCTCAGCTGTTCTTCGGACTTGTCGTGCGGAGTGAACCTGTAGGTAGGGTCTCCGATAAGATGGGCCTCCAGGTAAGGGACTTCCTTGTGCCACTGCCCGATGCGGAGGCCGATTGACAGCATGCCCATCATCTTGTCTTCAAGCTTGTCCTGAAGCACATTCACCGTGTTCCCCTGTGCCACCACGCAATCGCCGTCTCCAAATACGTGGACTCCTGCCACATAGCCGTCGGGATTATGGAATGACCCATTGTAGCATGCGTTGAATATCACGAACTTGGGATTGCTTTTTACGTTTATGATTTCTTCCTGTAAGATGTTCACGTTCCGCTCCTTTACGGAGTCGGTTGCAGCAATCTCTGCCAGGGACGAGTCCGACAAGACGTTTCTGTTCAGATGAAAGATGGAGTCCAGGGCTTCGTGCAAGAATGCCTCTTCATCTTCCGTGCCTTTCACCCGCTCGTATTCTCTAGTAAGTACCTGCTTGATCATGAAAAGGTTAGCATCGGCATCTGTTGAGTAGTTCTCCCAATTGATATATTGAGTCTCGGGAGCCCCATGTTCGGAGAACTGGAATATGTCGGTTCCTTTTCTCTGAAGTTCGGAAAAGAGCATCCATTTCATCTGCGGATCCTGATAGTGAGTCATGAAAGTGTTGCCAGAAGAATGCTTGAAAGCATATGGGAAGAATTCCTTGTATTCCACAGCTTTCTGCCTCCAGATGTTCAGGTCGTCGGAATTGTAGCTGTCTCCGAAGAAGAAAGATATCTTGTCGAGATATTCGGAAGACTTGTGCGCCTCCACCACTTTCCTGAGATATTTCTTCATTAATGAATATTTCATATTGGCATCCTGCCCTTTTAGCATGATGGCTGGAACCCTCATCCTTGCAGAATAGATGTCTGGCCTTAGATGCTGAGCCCCTTCTTCGGAGAGTCTGTAGAAGAACCGTCCGGCGCAGGTGGTGTCTTTCCCTATGAAATCGAACTTGAGGTCGAAATCATCGTAGAATCGATCCGAAGCCACGCTTGATTCTTGAGGAGGGAAGGTGGATTCGTTCATCTTGAATGCTGTCGTAAGGTGCTGGCCTTCGCGAACCATGACTATCGGGACATCTCCGACAAGAACTATCCCCTCCAGAGGACATTTCCTGTCGGATGCAAGATCTAATATGGCGGCTTTCACTTCGTCAGGATTCTTCCAGTCCCTGGCTACGATTTTTGCCTGAAGGCCCTCGGAGATAAGTATGTCGCGATATGCTTCCAGTTCTTTCGTGCATTCCTGAAAAGTTTTATTGTCAGCAATGATTCCGAAAGAAGTCTTGCGCGGTCCGGCGAATGATGCGATGCAGACCGTCATGGCAAGGAAAAAGAGTATTGTGTTTGCTATAGTTCTCATATTCAGTCTTTTCTGTATTCATTCAACCTTGCAATAGATTTCCTTATCTCCCAATCTATGGCCCCAGGGTATTTCCCGACCATTTCTTCCAGTCCCGAGACGATTCCAGAGCGGTTCCATGCATGTATGTACCATCCCAGAATTTCTGCGCTGCTGATACGCACGTCGTCAGGCAGGCTTTCGTCCGATACAAGCTGGAGAAGGTTGCCTGCATATTCAGGATATGGATAATTCTTCATCATCTCAATCAGCCTGGCTCTTCTCTTTCCATTCTTATCGAACAGACCGCTAATGATATATTTCTTCATTCCGATAGATTTCAGCACTTTATCTCTTCCGTACCATGAGTTGTCGCTGAGTTTCCCTTCCTTCCCTGGTGTCGTGAATATGAAATCTTCCCCAGAACGGACCTTGTCGAATTCTTCAAGGAACAGGCTGTCTCTGAAGAAAGGAGCGTTGTTCTCTATGTTGAAGGCTATCCTCTTTGCGTTAGCGTCCGCGAAATACTGTCTGGCGAGGAGTTCGGCATCCGAATCTTCGCCCCTCATGCCTAGGAATGTGACTACTTTTCTCCTTATGTATTCGTAAGGGTCGTCAAGCGCCACTCTCATTGCCTGAGGCAGCTCTGGCGTGTCGTAATACTGGAGGAGCTTCAGGCATTGAAGCCTCAGCATGTATGAATCACTGCTTTCGTATGTGTCCAGCAGCAGTTTCGGCATCCCCTCAGCATTCAGCATGCTGCATTTTTGTAGAGCCATCCCGCATATATCCAACGGGTGTTTTTCATTTGTATATTCCTTCCAGTAGCCAGGATCGTCGTTGGATAGGTCCGGGCGATGGAAATCGGAATGGAAATGGAATGTTGGATCTCCCATGACATGTGATTCCAGAATCGCGCTCATCTGATGCCATTCGCCAATCGTGTATCCCAGCGTCATCATTCCAAGAAGATAGCTGGAATGCTTGTCCTGGAGCACGTTCACGGAATTTCCGATTGCGGCGATGCTGTTGCCTTTGCTGAATATGTAACGGTTGGCGATGCAGTCGGATTCCCTGAAGTCGGCATTGTAACAGGCGTCGAAGATGGAAACCCTTACTGCAGGATTAGCGGCCCTGACATCGCTGAGGACTATGCCAAGTTTCAGGTCCGTCAGTGAATCGGCGCGGACTACATCCGGGTCGAAAGCATCGACCACCCATGTGGAATCTATCTCAGGATATTTTTTGAGCATGTACGCCTTTGCTTCCTCCTCGCTCTCTCCGTATCTGACATGGTTCCTTGCGACTGCTCTGATCGACAATCTTGCGGAATTATAGGCCTCTTCATCGTCATTGGCTATCGGGGCGCTCTGAATCCATTGACGGTCTGGCGTCCCATGGTGGTGGAACAGAAACAGGTCCAGAGAAGGGTCTGCGGCAGTTCTCAAAAGAGTGTCCTTGATGTAGGGATATTGATGGAATTGGAAGAACTTTGCGCCGTCGATGCTTTTGAAGGCATCTGGAATCTGCTCGCGAAGCGTTATTCCTTCATCTTTCCATGCGATCATGCAGTCTGAGAAAGAGCCGGCTCCTGTGTATGAAGCTACCCTGTCAAGGATGTTATCCCTATCTTCTGACTTGAGCCTTACCACCTTCCTGAGATATTCAGAGAGCTCCTGATACTTGTCGCCATAGTCTGCGGAAGGTTTTATCCTGCCACTGAATATGTCGCATTGGATTCTCTGCCGGCCTTCCGGAGACAAATCATAATAGAAAAACCGGGTCTCTACGGAATCCCGTTTCACGAAATCGAATTTCAGGTCGAAATCATCATAAAATCTGTCGGAAGGCACGGAGGTGTCTCTCCATGGAAAAGATTTGCTGTTTTCATCCATCTTGAAAGCGGAAGTGAGGAACTGCGCTTTCCTGATCATGGGGATTGGAATATCTCCGATGAAAACCACGCCGGCAAGATTCTTTTGGGCGTACCATTTCCGAATCGAGTCTCGCACCGCCTCTGGCGTAGCCCATGCGTCATGAGCTACGAATGAAGCAAAACCGTCGGCTTGCACAGACTTGGCATACGCCAGGATTTCTTCTGAACATTTGCCCCAGCTCTCGTCATCGACAATTATCGCAAATCCGTTTCTGCTGTCAGCGAATGCATTGAAGAACAATAAGGAAAGTATTAATATGAAAGTCAGTCGTCTCATGTCGCTAGAATATTATTCCGAATGTCAATGCTGTGAGCAGCCTCTTGTCGCCGACCAACTCACTTGCGTCATTGTAATTGTGGTCTCCCACGGTATTGGAATAGGATGCGCTCAGGTCGAATTTGTAGTTTACTTTTTTCCTGTTCAATGTGTAGGCTATCCTTGCCCCAGCTCTAAGGTAATCGTCCGACCTGTAGGTCATGTCCTCCTGATAGAGCTCTTGAATATTGCTGCCTTCAGAAGCATAGAATCCTTCATATCTCGCATCGATGTTGGCACTATATCCTAGATTGGCTTTCAGCAGCCAAGAGCTGCTGTGCAGCTTTATCTGCCTGGCGATGAATATCTCGCTCAGAAGAGATGACCAGTTCCATCTGGTGAAAGGGAGGAAATAGACATCATTCTCATAATCATATCTGATTTTTGCTCCAGCATCCCAGTCGAAGCCCTTCTCGTCTTTCCCGAATTGATGATCATAAGCAGCGTCCCATGATATTCTTTTGAAATTGCTCATGTGATTGGTGACGACTTCTTCCCAGCGCTGGTTATTCAGCTCCTGATTGAGAATCTGTACTACTTCAAGGCCAGCAGTCTCCCTGTAATTCCAAGTCAGGTCTATTTTGTCGGCAAGCGTGCTTCCTAGAAGAATCTGAAGATGCCACTTCAGCATGTCGCTTTCCGTATTGCCCATTGCCCTTGGCAGGCTTGGCTGCTGCTTCGCCTTGATTTTCCTGAAATTATATTCAAGTTCCGTCACCAATTTGTAATCTCCATCGTAGCCGGCCTGTACGGCGCCACCATAAAGATCCGTCTTGTAATACATTGTTTTTAGTCCGGCATTTCCGCCGACGGTGGTCTGTTGCGCATAGCCCAAGCCACGTGAAAGCCATACAGGCTGATCCTCACGATAGTTGACGTTGGATGGTTCGCCTCTTTCGAAGGCGTTTTCGTATTGCCCGCTCAAGCCAACGCAGAAATCGTCGCTGACCTGTACGAAGACGGAAGGAAGAACTCTGACATCGTAAGAATAGGTTTCCACTCTGGGGTCTTTCTGCTTTGCTCCGACGCAGCTCAGATAGGAGACTTCGGCGCCAAATGTCAGATGATCCCAGATGACAGGCGTGGAGATCTTCGTGCGCATGTCATATTCCTGACGGTTCCATCTGCTCGGCGTTTTGTCTGCCACGAAATATGGCATGTCCTCAGGCACGTCGTATGTCATGGCATTGTAATTCACTCTGCCATCAAAGATGTTCCTGAATGCGAAGTCTCCCCAGAACAGGAATTTCCCGACGTGGGCGGCTCCATCTGTCCCGAGCGTGACCTGGTTTGATGTTGCTGCTTCCTGCTGGGGATGCCAGCCACCGTATTTCCCGTTATAGGTTGTCCCAAGATTGCTGTATAGAGTAATCGGATGGGAATTCAAAGCGGCAGAGTTGTTGGTGTTGAACCACAGGGAGTTCCTGAAATTATCCTCAAGCAGAACTATGTTGTTTATTTCCTGCGCGCTTGCTGCCATGCTGGACATGGCGAGGAAAACGCTTATTGCAATTATTGTATTTTTCATAACTATTTCTCCCAAGTGTTCCATGAAGGTTTTTTTGTATTGTAGCGACGATGCATCGGCTTGTCGAACACTTCGAAGTCATTCGTCGAGTTGTTCGTGTCCTGGAAAATAGGAGCCCCGTCTTCCATTTCTCCTGAAATCTTTCTTGCGAAGCTCAGATTCTTATAGCCGCCCCCGGCAATATTGAAGCCAGCGTCGAGAGCGACTGGCAAATGCAGTTTATCGCCATCTGAAAGATTGCTTTTCCACTGCACTGCGTCATAGATGTCATCTATCAGCACCTCGCGACCGGACTCCGAGTCATTGAGCGCCGAGATGAAATTCGTATTCTCCAAGGGCTTTGAAGGCTTGAACATGATTATGTCGCTATTGTAAACGGAGATTAGCCATTGAGGTATGTCATAGCCTCCGGCATTGATGACCCTCCGCATGTTTATGGCAGGACCGTCGTTGATGACTATGCCGTTCCAGAGCGTTCTCTCCTTCTCTATGGCTTCGAATTCGCATCCTGAATTATCAATCGATGAGGATCCTCCAAGGCTTTCGGCAGTATGATTTGTGGCCCACTGGGCTATCGATGCTGACTCCCCGGGGGCAAGAGGATAGTCAGTGCCGGATCCGGGTATCTGCCAGACTATTTCTACGAAGACATATTTTCCTGCATCAGGAATATCCCATTGGTACACGACAGAGTAATCCCAGTTTGCGTAGACTGTCTCTGCAAAGCAAATTCCATCCAGGTAGACCGTCTCTGGCCCGTTATTGTAGATTTCGTAGAACTGGTCTCTGAAATACCATCCTGGACTGCCGTTGATATATATTTCCTTGAATAGTAATGATGATATCTTGGCAGACTGGACTGGAATCTCGTATGAATCGCCGTCCGATATGAATGAGGCGGATCTGGTCGACCCGGACAGCAAGTAGACGAAAGCTCCATTCTTGGTCTGTGCTTTAACATTGACCGAATACAGCCCGGGAACAAGGCCTGGGACAGAGGCTCGCCCATCGCTGCTGTTGACCGTCGAGGAAAGATTGGAAAGATTGTTGGTCAGCGTAACTTCATAGCTGGCAGGGCGGACGACTTCTGAATCCAGTCCGCTTTCGTCTATCACTATGCTTGCAGTGACGCTTTCGACCTTGTCTCTTTCAGCACACCCTGCAAGCAAGAACCCAGTGGCAATAATATATAAAAATATCCTTTTCATGACCATAGTTATTTAATGTTGACCTTCAGTTCGAATCCGAAATAGATTGGAGCGTCAGAAGCCAGTTCGATTTTGTTTCCTCCGTTCTTCATTCTGTAAAGAGGCCTGTTATTGAATATGTTGTTGACATAGAACGAGGCAGTTATCTTATCCCCGATTTCCTTTGACAGATTCAGGTGCAGAAGTGCATATGGCTTATATTTCTCCTTGATGAACCTGTTGTCGGAAAGAGTAGGGAACAAGTAAGAGAATTCCGGGTCATCTTTCTTCGAAGGATCGAATTCATGAACGTTCCCGTCTTTGTAAGAAATGTAGCTCTCGAACATGGTGTCGTTGTAATATTCTGTCCAATATTTCATGAACCAGTGCGCTTGGGCGGTAAGAGTAATCACGAATCCTATTTCTGGAATATTATGTGTCACCCTCAGGGTTGTGATGTGGCTCTCGTTGAAACTCTTGGATTTTTCCTTAGGATATATTCCTATGTGAGACTCATTGGAAGTGGTGCTAGTCCTTGTGCTGAAAGAATGCCCTTTGTTCGAGGATTCACCCAAAGTGTAGGCTCCGTTGAGATAGAAGGAAGTCCTTATAGCATCAAACCTTCCAAGATCGATTTCATACTCAATTCCCTTGTTCCTCAGGCGCAGGTTGTTGGTCGGCGTGTAGACTTGGAAGAACAGATTGTAGGTATCTGTGAGGGCGACTGTAGGAATGGATCCTTCATTCTCTCTGACTACATCATAAATCTTATGTTGGTACCACTTGAAAGAATTCAGGTTGCGCCCCATCGTGTAGCCATTGTCCATCCTCTCGTCGTATGCCGTAACTGACAGCCTGTACTTTTCCGCGATTGTAAGATCCAGTCCCAGCTCTGCCTTCTTGTTCTGGGCAATCTTCAGGTCTGGATTCTCGGAATTGTAGACATGAGTGGTCGCTATCAGTAGACGCTCGTTTTCTGGCAGATTCACGTTCATGCCATTGAAGTTCAAGGCATCATTGTAAGCATTGTTCGGATAGAGGTAAATAGAAGTAGGAGCCTTAGAAGTGATTCCGTAGCCTCCGCGTACCGTAAGCCAAGGGAATATGTCAGCGCTGGCGTTCACGCGAGGAGAGAACGCATCCTTGTCGTTCACATAATCATAACGCAAGCCTGCGCTGAGATTGAAAGTTCTTTCTCCTAGCTGCCAGGTCAGATAGTTCTCGGCATAGGCACCGACCTGGGTTACGAATGGAATGTCCTTGAATTTCCTGCGCCGGTATCCTGATGCGGCATTGCTGATGTTCCTGAAAGGAGGAAATTCGTCATCGTAAACGGCACCCTTTCCAAGATTCCCGTCGGTCTTGAAGTCGGCGCCAAGCTTGAATCTTTCGGTCAAGTTTCGGATTGTCTTGCCGAAATCGGCATTGAACTTTGAGAAAACATTAATCTCTTTGCCGTAGATGTCATATGCATAATCATAATTGTAAGGGAGAATGCTCCCTTTCGCGTTCATGGCATTGACTATATTCGTGCCAGTGCTGTCGTCAACGACCTGCTGGCCCATGCGGTTCGTATAGACCATCCCGTCTTCCATGGCCGTAGAGTAGAGATTCAGTGCATTGGATGCTTGACCGGAATAGTAGGAATGCTTGTCATGATAGCTGCCGGATGCGAGCCAGTTCAGCCCTTTCAGCCAGCTTTTGTTGATGGAGGCGTGGCCATTCGTGTTGAAAGCCAAACCAAAATCGTTGGAATAGGATTCCTGTACATCAGGCTCATCCGAATTGTATTTTTTGCGATCCCTGCCGTATGAAAGCGTCAGGGAGGTATTTTCATTTACGTTTTCTCCCAATTTGACGCTCCAGAGGCCTTTCATGTTCGCCCTCTGGTAGAATGTATTTGATTTAACGAGGTCGTTGACATTATAGGCATAGTCGCCGCTGACATTCAAATCGCCTTTCTTCTTTCCAAGCGAGAAACCTTTGGCGGCGCTTACCTGATAAATATTCGGATTGGTCTTGAACCTTAAAGTAAGCGGGGAGCTGCCTGCCTTGGATTTTACGATAACGGCACCTGAAGTCAGGTCGCCATATTCGGCGGAAGGTATTCCTCGAATCACTTCGATGGATTCCACATTGTCCGTGGATAGAGAACGTATGTCTACGCCGCCGGCTGCACCTATCGCTCCGGTATTGCCATCAGTGGTGCTTCCGGATTGAACTGTAGTCAGCATCTGCATATTGGCGTTGTTCGACAAAGGGGCGCCATCGACGATGACTGCTGTTCCCAAAGAAGCTATTCCGCAGCTTACTTCGGAACGGCCGCTATTGTCCCTGACAGCCAATGAGGTAGCATCGGAAAGGCTGGGATTGGTGATGGTGATGCCTGGAAGCAGGCTCATCACATCTGCCAGGGAGCTTGTCTGCATGTGATCCATGGCCTGCCTGGAAATTTTAGATGCGGTGCTTCCTCCAACGTTGCTTCTGGTGGCAGTTACGGTAACGTCTTGCAGCCTGAAGGAGGTTTCGGTCATGGCGAAATTCAAAATGATGTTCTGTCCTCTGCCAAGAGTCAGCGTAGTGTCGATCTCCTGCATGCCGAAGAATTCCACCTTTATGGAAGTTTTCCCGGCAGGGATCTTCTCTATTCTGTACCGGCCGTTGGCATCTGCCACAGAATATAATTTTGAAGGGCTTAAGACTATGCTAGCAAATTCCAGGGGATCACCGGAAGCTCCGTTCGTGATGCGTCCCGAGATTGATGCGAAACCATTGCCGGTTTCATGTGTTTGCGCCAAGGCTGCATTAAGGCCTAGTGCGGCAAGCACGAGGATTAAAAATAGTTTTTTACTCATAAGCTAAAAGCTGAAATCCTGTCGGCACAATCAATATTCTACCTGAGGATGGATAAATAAAAGTTGTTAAGTTGATTACGCTCGTTTTCGAGGCGCAAAATATAAAATAATAATTTAAAAAGCAACGGATAATGAATAAAATACCAATTTCTTGGTATATTTATTCTTGTTCAGCGATGAGGCAGCGGGAAAGTTTCTCGGCATTTTCTGGTTTCAGTATGCCAGCTTTGGAGAGAGTTTCCACGGACCATTGTTCTGGAGGGGTGTTATTTCTGAATATTACGATGGCATGCGCTGCATATCTGCCGATGTATGGGTGCTTTGCGAGCTGCTCTTCTGGAAGTTTCCATAATGGGTACGGGGTTGTGGCTGATGGGTTTATGAATATGAGATCTTTCAGGCCGTCGTATTTTTCCTGGTCGAAGTGCCAGATGTCCATCAGTTGCTCTGGATATGAATATCCTCCCAGCTCTTTTCGGTAGCTTACCATTTTGGAAGCGAAATATTTCCCTATTCCTGGCAGAGTCTCGAATGTGGCTGAGTCGGCTGTGTTGAGGTCTATGCGAGGGATGTCAATATATGGCTCAAGGCGCCGATAGACAGAATCCTCTACTACGTAGGACTTCGCAAAGTCGCTCTTCCGCCCGAAGCGTCCGCCCTTCTGGCGATAATTATCGATTGCCTGGGCTTGTTTCTGCGTGAATCCCAGCCGCATCAGATCATCGATGCTGGCAGTGTTCGGATTGAACCTGAAGCTCTCGAAACGTCTTGGTATGTTTGCCAGTCTTATTGCCTCTGCCTTCTCGCTATGCTCGGAATTTTTCCTCACGTAAGATGGTTCTGGAGCTATTTTGCTGGAATAAGATCCTGAACCAGGCTCTTTACTTTGCTGGACTTGGTCATGCGTCTCCTGACTACTGCCTTCCGGAGCTTCGGAGTATACGAAAACCGTGTCCGGATGGTCGTGATTTGCGACAATCTTCTCAACGGCAGCATGGTGAATGAATAATGCGACCTGGTAACCAATGATTAGGAACACCAGCGCGATGGAACCGATGATGAAGGATGCGGAAGGGGTTCTTTTCTTATCGTCTTGAGATTTATTCAAGCCTTTCATAGTTTCATGGATTTTGTTAAGGTAATATATTCAATAAAAATTCATTTCTTTTTTCCATCTAATCATCATCCGGTGACGGGCTGCCGCCAGAATGCTTCGGATGGCCTGCGACCACGATTACAATCTCGCCTTTCGGCTCATGGTCTCTGAACCATGCAGCAACATCTGCGAGCATTCCGCGACGATGCTCTTCGTGAACCTTGGAAATTTCCCGTGCGACCGAACACTGTCTGTCGTTCCCGAACGTCTCGGCGAACTGTTCCAATGTCTTGACTAGCCTGTAAGGCGACTCGTAGAAAACCATAGTCCTAGGCTCTTCTGAGAGCTCTTTCAGCCGAGTCTGCCGGCCCTTTTTCACAGGAAGGAAACCTTCGAAGCAGAACCTGTCGCATGGAAGACCCGAAGATACGATTGCCGGAATGCAGGCAGTGGCTCCAGGAAGAGTCTGTATCTCAATGCCTTCGGCAGCGCAAGTGCGAACGAGCAAGAAGCCCGGATCGGAAACCCCCGGCGTTCCGGCATCGCTGATGAGAGCCACGTTCAAACCAGCCTCAATCCGTTCTTTAATAAGCCCGGCTGTCTCATGCTCGTTGAACTTGTGATGAGACTGAAGCCTGGCATGTATGTCAAAGTGTTTCAGCAGAATGCCGCTAGTCCGAGTGTCCTCCGCCAGTACCAAATCTACTTCTTTCAGAACTTGAACTGCTCTGAGAGTCATGTCATCCAGGTTGCCTATGGGCGTAGGCACTATGAACAGTTTGCCTGCCATGGTGGCTAGAATTTACGAGAACGATATATTCATTTATTGCAGTTTCCTTCTGGCCGCCATCATCAGCCTGTAGACAGGTTCTGAGTTAAGGTCCCAGTCCTTGAAATTCTCCTTTATGTAATCGATGGCTTCTTGGAACGAGCCCATCTCATTGAATTTTGCAATTGTGCCTTGGAACAGCACAGGATCTTCTTTGAATAGCGAGTTAATTAGCAGCAGTCTGTCGTTCAAAGAAATGGCGCTTATTATATTCTTAACCGGGTATCCAGGCCTGTCCGTTCTCCAAGCCTCCTTTTCGGTCATGACGTCCATGACGGCTTTCTCTGCGGTCTCGGCCTCTAGAACGGTCTTTCTCTTGCGGTGTTTCTTCTCCACCGCCGGAGCGGCTTCGGAAACTTCCGGGAGGTCTTCAGGAACAGGACTCTGCGGAATGTCCTCAAATGATGGCGCAGAGATGTCCGGAACGGAGATGGAAAGGTCAATAGGCTCTTCAGGGAGATCCTCGGCAGGAGTATCCTGCTTCACTGGCTCTTCCGAAGCGGCTTCCATCTGCCTGACCTTACTTTCCAGCCCGTTCAATTCTTCTTTGATTTCCTCAATCCTTTTCAGGATTCCTGACAGAATGTTCTCGTCCATAATTGCGATAATTTTGTACCTTTGTGGCAATCACAAATCTAAGAAAATGTTTTCAGAAAACACAAAAAAAGCAGGCTGTATTGAAGTCATCTGCGGCTCGATGTTCTCTGGCAAGACAGAGGAGCTGATCCGCAGGATAAGAAGGGCTAAATTTGCCAACCTGAAAATAGAAATATTCAAGCCAACCATAGACACCCGTTTCTCCGATGAAGATGTCGTGTCGCATGACTTTCACAAAATCCCTTGCCATGCGGTTAAGGATCCGAAGGAAATGTTGAAAATTGCTGACGACGTTCAGGTCGTAGGCATTGATGAGGCACAATTCTACGACATGAGCTTTGTGGATGTAGCCCAGGAGCTGGCGAATCGCGGAATAAGAGTCATAATCGCTGGTCTGGACATGGACTATCTAGGCAATCCTTTCGGTCCTATGCCATACCTCATGGCCATTGCGGAGGATGTGCGCAAAGTCCATGCGATCTGCGTAAAATGCGGGGCTCTTGCTAATTACTCCCACAGGCTCGTGAATGACAACGAACTCGTAGTTCTCGGCGAAAAAGAAGCCTACGAACCTCTCTGCCGAGACTGCTTCAACAAAGCTATGAAAAGATAATCCGGGATATTCTGTCGACAAACAAACATTATGAGGCTTTTTTCGAAATTCGCGCTTCTGGCGACAGCCGTCATGGCTTGTTGTGCGAATCTTGGGGCGCAAGAGAAGATTCTCCAGGGCAAGACTCTCTGGACTCTGTTTGACAGCCTGGGTGATACCAACGACTGGCAGAGCCGTTTCAGCGAGCTGAGCGGATGCACATTCTATCCTCAGCTCAACCGACGTCATCTTTCGTATGGAGGGACGAATTCAGCGCCTCAGACCATGAACGGAACCCTTGGTAGGGCGAAGCTGCTGGTCGCTCTCAAGGATAGCCTGCCAATCGATATCGTTATGATTTCGAACACAAACGATATAGCATTCGCCGACCCTGTTAAGGGAATTGCGGGAAGCATTGAAGACAGGCCCTGGATGCAAGGAAGCAAGCGAACCGTGCATAATGGCTGCTTCGCATCGGAGGATGAGGCCAGGGAGCATGGCAAAAAGAACCTGCGCAAAATCCTAAGATCGAGCCCTGCGGAATCGCGGGCTGCAGGAAACATGCTAGTCTTTCCTTACTTCAATCCTGGTCACATCGGTAATCGCATAGAAGTCGTCAAGCCATCGGCCAATGGCGGAGAGGTGAATTTCCAGATAGGGCGGAATCGCCTTAAAGTCAGCATCCCCGGCGGCATGGACTCCGACCAGACCCGAATATGGCTGGCATCCCAATTCTACGGCGCTGGCTGGACTGCGGTTGACAACGGGGACGACAGCTTTACCATTTCATATTGTTATGACAAAGACAACAAGGTGAGCGCCGACCCTCTTGACACCGGGCTGGAACTCATCGTAGGCGAGACTCCGGAAGTCAAGGAATATATTCTATTCTTTACAGGCAAGGATGCGTCTGACTGGAAGGATGTCAGATACTGGACGGAGCATGTCAGCTTATGGTCTTGCTACAAGGGTTTGATGGAGTATTTGCAAAGCAACCTGCCGGATGCTCAGATATTCTGGTTTCTCCCTTCGTATTATAACTTCGATTTCGATGCTCCAGAGTTTCTTGACCAGGACGGTAAGATTGACAAGGAGGCTTACAGCAGGTCTGAGAAATATCTCAGGTGGAAGAAACTGTCTGAAATGCAGAAGGAGATTGCCGCCCGCTACGGAGCAGGCGTCCTCGACATCGGCAAACTGAGCGGCATAAATCTCGACAACATAAGGGAATATTACAAGCCCAAAGATCCTCATCCGTTAAAGGCTGGATATAATCGCTGGGCGTCTACATTGTATGAGATTTTCAAGTCCGGCAGCGTGAATGCGCCAGATGGCAAGTAAGCCCAGCCGCCTTATCCGGAATTTGGAATCTCTCGGATCTTTGCCTCTTTATAACAAGATTTTGGACTTGGCTCGATTTTTTGCCGAAGTGAAATATTTTCCTTCGGATGGTATTGTTTTTAAATTTTATTTTGTTATTTTGAAGCAAAATATTTTTGGCCACATATTTAACAACAATGATTCGTTAAAAATTTAACAATTATATAATATTCAATTACTTACATATACAATAGCCCGTTTCCGGGTAGCTTAACAGCACCTCGCGGGCGGCATA